>NZ_CP133782.1:3342500-4010000 GCF_034351645.1 Pseudomonas sp. DC1.2
ACAAGCCCTGGAATGGCTCAAAACAGCAGAGTCAGAGAACTTTGATCGCATCTGCCGGTTGGCGGCTGCCTATTTTAAAGTACCGACGGTGCTGATTTCGCTGGTGGAGCGTGACCGACAGTGGTTCAAGGTAAAAATTGGCTTCGACAAGGATGAAACGCCTATCGATCAGTCTTTCTGCGCTTACACCATCTGCAATAAGGGTGTCTTCCAGGTCTATGACGCTTCTCTGGACTTGCGTTTTTTTGCCAACCCCCTGGTGACAGCGCAGGACGGCATTCGCTTTTACGCAGGCGCGCCACTTCGAACCCGGGCCGGACACGCCATCGGTAGCTTGTGCATCATCGACAAGGAACCCAAGCAACTGAGCGAAGATCAACGCCTGGTGTTGCTGGACCTGGCAGAGATGGTGATGGCACAAATCGAACAACGGCAACTCACCGATTGCCATGATGCCGTCAGTGGCCTGCCTAACCAGCGACAGTTTTTTGCCGACCTCAATGACTTGGGTATTCAAACCGACACCGAGCAACGGGTGCTGGTATTAATCGATGCGCTCGACTCTCATCGCGGGCATGACCTGACCCTGGCGGTAGGCACTGGCGCGACGCAATCGATCATCCTCGACATCGCCAAGCTCTTAAAAAAAAGCCTCTCAGGGATCAGCCGCGCCTACCACGTCAACGAACGACAGTTCTGTTTCATGCTGCCCGCCGCCATGCCTGACTACGAGCTGTTCGTTCATCAGCTCATCGATCGACTGCGACGCACGACTCAATCGGACGGCACCTCGACCAGCCCTTCTCCACGGGCCGGCATGGTGATTTTTGAACACGACCCACTGTCACATGCCGACCTGCTGCGTAAAGCCATGCACGCCGTTGAATCAGCCTGCGAAGCCAATACGCATTGGGCACTGTACGACGCCGCCCGGGATTTCGCCTGGCGTCGTGCGTTCACTTTGGCCCAAGACGTCGACCGCGCATTGGCGACGGGGCAGATGTACCTGGTGTTTCAACCGCGCTTTAACCTGCTCGATGGTCGCCAAGTCAGCGCCGAAGCGTTGCTGCGCTGGAATCATCCGGAACTGGGTCAGGTGTCACCCGCGGAGTTCATTCCCGTGTTGGAGCGCAACGGGCTGATCCAACGCGTGACGCACTGGGTGATTGACCAGACCCTGAGCGCGATGGCGCTCTGGGAAGAAATCGATTGCCGGGTTTCGCTCAACCTGTCACCCAAGGATTTCAACGATCAGGACATTGGCGAAATCCTCAAACTGGCCTGCAAGCGTTTTGGTGTAGCGCCAGAGCGCCTGGAAATCGAGATTACCGAAGGCGAATGGATACGCGCTAATCCTCAAGTGATCAAGCAACTCAAAGGGTTGCGGGATCTGGGTATGGACGTGGCCATCGATGATTTCGGAACCGGTTACAGCAACTTTGCCTACCTGCACGAAATTCCTGCAAACGTGATCAAACTCGATAAATCGATCGTTACCGACCTGCCACGCAGCCCGCGCAACCAGATCATCGCGCGGTCTATTCTGCAATTGGCCAAGGACTTGGGTTATCGAACAGTGGCTGAGGGCATCGAGGACTATCAGTGCTTGGCGCTGATTACCCAATATGGAAGTCACGAAGCACAAGGCTACTTTTTCGCTAAGCCGATGACGCAGGCCGAATTCGCGGCACGAGGTAGGAACGGACGCTTTCTACTGCCTGGTATGTCCGACACGAAGCCGGTGGAGGCTGAGTCGTTGGCTCTCATTCTGGCAGAGTCGTCAACAGCCTTGCTGGGAGACGAGCGGCACCGAGTGGCCGGGTGAGCCAACACCGCACTCCGTCGAAATAATCACCAAGCACGGGACGTATCTGTTAAAACCCGTGCTTTATCGCTGACTGTCTGGACCGCCGCATGTTGCCTATTTTGCTGAACCGCGTGGGCCGACGCTGGGTGGCGTTGCTGTGCATGGCGGCGCTATTGATCGGCTTACCGGTGGGTTGTGCAGAGCTCAAATACAAAGAGCGCCAATTGCTGTTTCGTATCGAACCGGGCACAGCGGGCTGGTATCACGGTTTACCTCAGGACGTTGAAGAGTTCGACATCAAACCTGCCGGCTTCAAGGCCGGGCAAACCCTGCATGCCTGGTGGTGGCCGGCCACACGCGTGGATGCCCCGTCAATCCTCTACCTCCACGGTGTGCGTTGGAACCTGACCGGCCAAGCATTCCGCATCGAACAATTGCGGGCCATGGGCTATTCGGTGCTGGCCATCGACTACCGGGGGTTTGGCCAAAGCAAAGGGGAGCTGCCATCGGAAGCCAGTGTCTACGAAGATGCCCGAGCCGCCTGGGAGCGTTTCACGGTCATGCAACCGAATGCCAACAAACGTCTCATCTATGGACACTCCCTTGGTGGCGCCGTAGCCATCGACCTCGCGGCAGACCTGGCCACGCAGGCGAAAAAGGAACACACCGCGATACCCGTTCGCGGTCTGATCATCGAGTCTACGTTTACCTCGTTGGCCGATGCCGTAGCGGCTGTGGCCGACGACAACCTTCCGGTGAACGGGCTGCCGGTTCGCTGGCTGCTGTCGCAGAAATTCGACTCCATCGACAAGATCATCGACATCGACATGCCGCTGCTGGTGGTCCACGGTCTGGCTGATACGTTCATGCCTGCGCGTTTCAGCGAGCAGTTATTCAATGCCGCCAGCGAACCCAAACGTCTGCTATTGGTGCCCGGCGGCACACACAACAACAGCATGAGCCTAGGGGGCACGCAGTATCGTCAAGCGCTGGAGGCGTTGATGAGGTCCAAACCGCCCGCGCGGATTGCCGGTCCTACCTTGGTTCACGGGGCTCAGGACTCATAACACTTTAGCGATAACCGCGAGCCTGTAAATCGAACAACTGCGCATAACGCCCGCCTGCTGCCACCAAACTGTCGTGACTTCCCCGCTCCAGAATCGAACCCTGGTCCAGCACAATGATGTGATCAGCATTGCGCACGCTGGAAAAACGATGGGAAATCAGCAACGTCATGCGTCCTTGTGTGTGCTGACTGAAGTGTTCGAACACCGCAGCTTCCGCAGCAGGGTCAAGGGCCGAAGTCGGCTCGTCCAGAATCAGGATATCGGCGTTACGGCGCATGTAGGCGCGCGATAAAGCGATCTTCTGCCATTGCCCACCCGACAGCTCTTGGCCACCGGCAAACCATCGTCCCAACTGCGTGGCATAACCACGGTCGAGTCCTTCGATGAACGACGCAGCCATGCCTTCTGCAGCAGCTTCCTTCCAGCGCTGTTCATCGTCGAAAGCCAAGGTATCGCCGACGCCTATGTTCTCGCCGACCGAGAATTGGTAACGGATGTAATCCTGAAAAATCACGCCAATACGCCGTCTCAGCGCATCGTCTTCCCACGCTTGCAGATCGCTGCCATCTAGTAAAATGCGCCCGTGATCGGGACGGTAAAGTCGTGTCAATAATTTGATCAACGTCGTTTTGCCCGAACCATTCTCACCCACCAGCGCGACACTCTGGCCGGGCACCAGGTGCAGGTCGATGCCCTGCAGCGCGGCGCGACTTGCCCCCGGATAACGAAAACCGACGTTCTCGAAACGCAGACCATCACCTGGCAGCACGCCCACTGTCAGGTGGCCGGTGTCGGTCACCACAGGTTCGGCCAGGTATTCATAGAGACTCGACAGGTAAAGGCCATCCTCGTAAAGACCGCTGATCGCGCTAAGGCTACTGCTCACGGCGGTCTGGCCCTGTTTGAACAGCACCAGGTACATGGTCAT
The DNA here is from genome assembly GCF_034351645.1 of Pseudomonas sp. DC1.2. Lineage (NCBI taxonomy): Bacteria > Pseudomonadati > Pseudomonadota > Gammaproteobacteria > Pseudomonadales > Pseudomonadaceae > Pseudomonas > Pseudomonas sp. DC1.2. The sequence continues at coordinate 3,346,303 of NZ_CP133782.1, forward strand.
CTGCCCCAAGCTAATGCTGCCGTGAACGGTATCAACTACCACCCAAGCGTATGCCAGATAAAACGCACCGGTGCCCAGCAGGCCTAGCAGGAACCCCCAACCATCGCGGCGTAACGTCAGTCGGCGATCTTCGGCGTAGAGACGGGCAAATGTCTCGCGGTAACGCCTCAACAGCAACGGTGCGAAGCCGAACAGTTTGACCTCCTTGATATAGCCCTCATGCGACAGCAGCGTCTCAATGTAACTTTGCTGTCGACTCTCCGGAGCCCGGCGGGTAAACAGTCGGAAAGCATCCCCGGAAAAATGCGCTTCGGCGAAAAATACCGGCAAGGCTCCGACCACCAACAGCAACAGTGCCCATGGCGAAAAATGCACCAGCAGCACGCCGAAACTGATCAATACGATCAGGTTCTGGATCAGTCCGAGTGACTTCATCACCAACGCCAGCGGGCGGGTCGAGGCTTCGCGTCGCACTCGTACCAGTTTGTCGTAAAATTCGGAGTTTTCGAACTGCACCAGCGACAACGTCTGGGCCTTCTCCAGAATCATCGTGTTTACTTTCTGCCCCAGTTGCACCCGCAACAACGACTGCTGGACCGACAACGCCCGCTGAGTCCCCGACAGCAAGGCAAGTACGCCAGCCTCAAACAAAACGTAACGTACAACCGGCCACAAGGGCGCACTGCCCTGCTGAGCGTGGAGTTGCATGGCAGCGACAACTGCATCGACAATCCGCTGTCCCAGCCATGCCGCCAGCGCCGGCAGTACCCCGGCAATCAGCGTCGCCAGCACCAACCCCAGAAATAGCCCACGGGACGTTCCCCAAACCAATAGCAGGGCGCGTCGAGCCTGGTCGAGCAACGAGGCGAAACGATTTAGTGCCGGACTCATTCAACACGCTCTTTGCAGTAGGCAATCGCTGAACCCATTTCCCGCATATGAACGTGTCTCCTCATCGTTCGAATAGTAAAAAACAACAATGCCATTACCCGTTGCGGCAGAGGAAAAAGGCCCGGCCGGCTGCAGACTCGCGGCCAATAGTACGCTTTCGACCAGCACGGCGACCACGGTATCCACGTTCGTTAGTAGATTAAGATCAGCATCATCGACACACCGAGATCGGGCTCAAAAGTCCAAGCGATCTGGCAACTCTCGGACCCTCTGCTACTGTCAACAAACACACTACAGTCGCCTGTTTTTTCGGAGGAAATTACGATGCTCGCACAAGACATTTGGACCCACGACATACACACCATCGACGGCTGAACCCCTAAAGGCATCGTCATCAAGTGCCCGTAAAGGTCGTCCCCCGAAGACAGCGTCAACGGAGGTTGAATGAATCACTTGGTGATCGCACTGATCGTATTTCTCTGTCTTTCCGGCAGCGCGCTACTGGGCTCCTATGTACGTCAGCGTTTACCTTCGCAACACTTGAGCGATGAGTCTGTCGCCGTCCTGAAGCTCGCCACCGGCCTGATAGCAACGTTGTCAGCTCTGGTCCTGGGGCTTCTTGTGTCTTCAGCCAAAGGTACATTCGACACGACCAATGCCGAGGTACAGGGAGCCGCCGCCAAGGTAGTCGAGTTCGACCGTCTGCTGGCGCGCTACGGCATGGAAACACAAGAAATTCGCACACAGCTCAAACACAATTACGCTGAAGTCGTGTGGACTGGCCCCTATCAAACCGGACACCTGCACCCCGTTAAATTGATGCCGCTGCCAAACGCCTAAACTCCCGTGGTGAACGGTATTTCAGCGCGCTGTGCGGATGCTCCTCGTTGTAATGCTCAAAGGCAATCGTCAGGTTACGCAAGGCTGTTTCCCGGTCAGGTTTGGGCATGTGCGCGACGTAGTCGCGTTTCATCGTTTTGACGAAGCTCTCGGCCATGCCGTTGCTCTGCGGGCTACGCACCGGTGTGGTCACCGGTTGCAAACCGATCTGTCGGGCAAACTGGCGTGTCTGTTCAGCGATGTAGGCCGAGCCATTGTCGCTCAGCCATTGCACCGGGGTGGCAGGCGCCTCTTCACCGAAGCGTTTTTCCACCGCCTCCAGCATCAGATCACGGATATCGTCGCCGCTGTACCCGGTCGGGCTGGCCACCCAACCGATGGCTTCGCGGTCGCAGCAGTCCAGGGCAAAGGTCACGCTCAGCTTGGCGTTATCATCACAGCGAAACTCAAACCCGTCCGAGCACCACCGGGTATCGCTGGTGGCCACGGCAATTCGGCCTTCGTGACGGCGTGCCACACCCGGTTGTTTAATCCGTCGCTCCAGCAGCAACTGATGATCGCGCATGACGCGATAAACCCGCTTGACGTTGATCGGCGCCTGACTCTGCTTTTCACGCCGACGACGCAGCAACCCCCACACACGGCGGTACCCGTAGCTGGGCAGTTCACTCACTTCAGCCTGAATTTCTTCGACCAGTGCGGCATCGTCCAGCGCAGGGCGACGCCGCTCGACCTGAGCATTTGGGTTGAGTCGAACCGTCAATTGCGAGCGCGCTACACCGAGACTTTCACTGATCAGCTTCACTGGTCGTCCCCCGGCAACAAGGGTGAGTGCGCAATCCATTTTCGCGACCGAGCAATCTCCACAGCTTCCTGAAGGATCTCGACCTGCATGGTTTTCTTGCCAAGCATGCGCTGTAGCTCGCGGATCTGCTTGAGCGCATCGGCCAGCTCGGAAGCGGGCACCACGCTCTCCCCAGCACTGACAGCCGAGAGACTGCCGCTCTGATAGAGCTTGCGCCACTGAAACAACTGGTTGGCATTCACGCCATTCTGTCGAGCCACCACCGAGACGCTTTGCCCCGGTTGCAGGCTCTCGCGAACCATGGCCAGTTTTTGCTCCGGGCTCCAGCGGCGACGCCGCTCCTGACCCAAAAGCTCCCCACCCTTATCGTTTCTATTAGTCATATACACAGTCGTTTGCCTATCCCTTATGTTAAGGGGGAAACGGTGTCCTGTCTTTCAGGGGGCTCGTCCATCGTGCAACTACTTGCCTCTCACGATGAAAGCAGATTGCAAACGCTTGATAGCCCAGAGGCAATCGGTCGTTCTGAAGCGCTGCAACATCAGGTGTCAGCGCTGGTCCCCACTACGGATAGCCAAAGTGTACTCAAAGCTTCTGCGTTACAGATGATGGACACTGTATTCGCTGCACGCTGGTTGACACTACTGCAGGCCAACCAGTCGATACCACCCGTGATGCTGGTGATTGTGGTGAGCTGGTTGGCAATTATCTTTGGATCGTTTGGTTTGTTCGCACCCCGCAACGGCACGATTGTGGTGGTATTAATGATGTGTGCGTTATCGACAGCCGCGACAATTCTGTTGGTTGAGGAGCTAAATCGGCCGCTGGATGGGTTTATCAGCGTGTCGCTTGAGCCAATGCGACATACGTTGATGCGACTTGGGCAGTAAATCGCGTATCGGGACTTTAACAACAGCCTGCCATTGGAACTTTCCTGGGCGCAAAAACAAAACCCCTACCTGCATAAGCAGATAGGGGTTTCGGAATTTAATCTTGACGATGACCTACTCTCACATGGGGAAACCCCACACTACCATCGGCGATGCATCGTTTCACTACTGAGTTCGGGATGGGATCAGGTGGTTCCAATGCTCTATGGTCGTCAAGAAATTCGGTAGCCAGTGCGTCAGCCCTTACGGGTAACACGCCAGCGAATGGGTATGTAATAGATTTGTGTGTTTGATCGCAAACTTTCGACTTGTGTCGTCTTCACACACCGCAATCTGGTGCTCTTTCGCCCTTGGGCTCAAAGCCTGCAAATTGCTTGGGTGTTATATGGTCAAGCCTCACGGGCAATTAGTATTGGTTAGCTCAACGCCTCACAGCGCTTACACACCCAACCTATCAACGTCGTAGTCTTCGACGGCCCTTCAGGGGACTCAAGGTCCCAGTGAGATCTCATCTTGAGGCTAGTTTCCCGCTTAGATGCTTTCAGCGGTTATCTATTCCGAACATAGCTACCCGGCAATGCCACTGGCGTGACAACCGGAACACCAGAGGTTCGTCCACTCCGGTCCTCTCGTACTAGGAGCAGCCCCTCTCAAATCTCAAACGTCCACGGCAGATAGGGACCGAACTGTCTCACGACGTTCTAAACCCAGCTCGCGTACCACTTTAAATGGCGAACAGCCATACCCTTGGGACCGGCTTCAGCCCCAGGATGTGATGAGCCGACATCGAGGTGCCAAACACCGCCGTCGATATGAACTCTTGGGCGGTATCAGCCTGTTATCCCCGGAGTACCTTTTATCCGTTGAGCGATGGCCCTTCCATACAGAACCACCGGATCACTAAGACCTACTTTCGTACCTGCTCGACGTGTCTGTCTCGCAGTCAAGCGCGCTTTTGCCTTTATACTCTACGACCGATTTCCGACCGGTCTGAGCGCACCTTCGTACTCCTCCGTTACTCTTTAGGAGGAGACCGCCCCAGTCAAACTACCCACCATACACTGTCCTCGATCCGGATAACGGACCTGAGTTAGAACCTCAAAGTTGCCAGGGTGGTATTTCAAGGTTGGCTCCACGCGAACTGGCGTCCACGCTTCAAAGCCTCCCACCTATCCTACACAAGCAAATTCAAAGTCCAGTGCAAAGCTATAGTAAAGGTTCACGGGGTCTTTCCGTCTAGCCGCGGATACACTGCATCTTCACAGCGATTTCAATTTCACTGAGTCTCGGGTGGAGACAGCGCCGCCATCGTTACGCCATTCGTGCAGGTCGGAACTTACCCGACAAGGAATTTCGCTACCTTAGGACCGTTATAGTTACGGCCGCCGTTTACCGGGGCTTCGATCAAGAGCTTCGCGTTAGCTAACCCCATCAATTAACCTTCCGGCACCGGGCAGGCGTCACACCCTATACGTCCACTTTCGTGTTTGCAGAGTGCTGTGTTTTTAATAAACAGTCGCAGCGGCCTGGTATCTTCGACCGGCATGGGCTTACGCAGTAAATGCTTCACCCTCACCGGCGCACCTTCTCCCGAAGTTACGGTGCCATTTTGCCTAGTTCCTTCACCCGAGTTCTCTCAAGCGCCTTGGTATTCTCTACCCAACCACCTGTGTCGGTTTGGGGTACGGTTCCTGGTTACCTGAAGCTTAGAAGCTTTTCTTGGAAGCATGGCATCAACCACTTCGTCGTCTAAAAGACAACTCGTCATCAGCTCTCGGCCTTAGAATCCCGGATTTACCTAAGATTCCAGCCTACCACCTTAAACTTGGACAACCAACGCCAAGCTGGCCTAGCCTTCTCCGTCCCTCCATCGCAATAACCAGAAGTACAGGAATATTAACCTGTTTTCCATCGACTACGCTTTTCAGCCTCGCCTTAGGGACCGACTAACCCTGCGTCGATTAACGTTGCGCAGGAAACCTTGGTCTTTCGGCGTGGGTGTTTTTCACACCCATTGTCGTTACTCATGTCAGCATTCGCACTTCTGATACCTCCAGCAAGCTTCTCAACTCACCTTCACAGGCTTACAGAACGCTCCTCTACCGCATCACCTAAGTGATACCCGTAGCTTCGGTGTATGGTTTGAGCCCCGTTACATCTTCCGCGCAGGCCGACTCGACTAGTGAGCTATTACGCTTTCTTTAAAGGGTGGCTGCTTCTAAGCCAACCTCCTAGCTGTCTAAGCCTTCCCACATCGTTTCCCACTTAACCATAACTTTGGGACCTTAGCTGACGGTCTGGGTTGTTTCCCTTTTCACGACGGACGTTAGCACCCGCCGTGTGTCTCCCATGCTCGGCACTTGTAGGTATTCGGAGTTTGCATCGGTTTGGTAAGTCGGGATGACCCCCTAGCCGAAACAGTGCTCTACCCCCTACAGTGATACATGAGGCGCTACCTAAATAGCTTTCGAGGAGAACCAGCTATCTCCGAGCTTGATTAGCCTTTCACTCCGATCCACAGGTCATCCGCTAACTTTTCAACGGTAGTCGGTTCGGTCCTCCAGTTAGTGTTACCCAACCTTCAACCTGCCCATGGATAGATCGCCCGGTTTCGGGTCTATTCCCAGCGACTAGACGCCCTATTAAGACTCGCTTTCGCTACGCCTCCCCTATTCGGTTAAGCTCGCCACTGAAAATAAGTCGCTGACCCATTATACAAAAGGTACGCAGTCACCCAACAAAGTGGGCTCCCACTGCTTGTACGCATACGGTTTCAGGATCTATTTCACTCCCCTCTCCGGGGTTCTTTTCGCCTTTCCCTCACGGTACTAGTTCACTATCGGTCAGTCAGTAGTATTTAGCCTTGGAGGATGGTCCCCCCATATTCAGACAAAGTTTCTCGTGCTCCGTCCTACTCGATTTCATGACTAAGAGATTTTCGCGTACAGGGCTATCACCCACTATGGCCGTACTTTCCAGAACGTTCCGCTAATCTCAAAGCCACTTAAGGGCTAGTGCCCGTTCGCTCGCCACTACTAAGGGAATCTCGGTTGATTTCTTTTCCTCAGGGTACTTAGATGTTTCAGTTCCCCTGGTTCGCCTCTTAAGCCTATGTATTCAGCTTAAGATAACCATCTTATGATGGCTGGGTTCCCCCATTCAGACATCTCCGGATCAAAGTCTGTTTGCCGACTCCCCGAAGCTTTTCGCAGGCTACCACGTCTTTCATCGCCTCTGACTGCCAAGGCATCCACCGTATGCGCTTCTTCACTTGACCATATAACCCCAAGCAATCTGGTTATACTGTGAAGACGACATTCGCCGAAAATTCGCAATTTAACTCACAAATTTTACCTTAGCCTGATCCGTTACCAGTGAAAGTAACGTCCAGTCTATCTTTCTATCACATACCCAAATTTTTAAAGAACGATCTAATCAAAGACTAGAAATCAACATTCACCATCTTAACAATGGAATGCTCATTTCTAAGCTTTACAATACAGAAGCAGTAAGTGGTGGAGCCAAACGGGATCGAACCGTTGACCTCCTGCGTGCAAGGCAGGCGCTCTCCCAGCTGAGCTATGGCCCCGTATCTCTACAGGCGTTTCCCACACAAAATTGGTGGGTCTGGGCAGATTCGAACTGCCGACCTCACCCTTATCAGGGGTGCGCTCTAACCAACTGAGCTACAGACCCAATTTCGGGCTGCTTCTAAATCGTCTTCTTCAATGAATCAAGCAATTCGTGTGGGAACTTATGGAGCAGCTGATGTCGTCGATTAAGGAGGTGATCCAGCCGCAGGTTCCCCTACGGCTACCTTGTTACGACTTCACCCCAGTCATGAATCACACCGTGGTAACCGTCCTCCCGAAGGTTAGACTAGCTACTTCTGGTGCAACCCACTCCCATGGTGTGACGGGCGGTGTGTACAAGGCCCGGGAACGTATTCACCGCGACATTCTGATTCGCGATTACTAGCGATTCCGACTTCACGCAGTCGAGTTGCAGACTGCGATCCGGACTACGATCGGTTTTCTGGGATTAGCTCCACCTCGCGGCTTGGCAACCCTCTGTACCGACCATTGTAGCACGTGTGTAGCCCAGGCCGTAAGGGCCATGATGACTTGACGTCATCCCCACCTTCCTCCGGTTTGTCACCGGCAGTCTCCTTAGAGTGCCCACCATTACGTGCTGGTAACTAAGGACAAGGGTTGCGCTCGTTACGGGACTTAACCCAACATCTCACGACACGAGCTGACGACAGCCATGCAGCACCTGTCTCAATGTTCCCGAAGGCACCAATCTATCTCTAGAAAGTTCATTGGATGTCAAGGCCTGGTAAGGTTCTTCGCGTTGCTTCGAATTAAACCACATGCTCCACCGCTTGTGCGGGCCCCCGTCAATTCATTTGAGTTTTAACCTTGCGGCCGTACTCCCCAGGCGGTCAACTTAATGCGTTAGCTGCGCCACTAAGAGCTCAAGGCTCCCAACGGCTAGTTGACATCGTTTACGGCGTGGACTACCAGGGTATCTAATCCTGTTTGCTCCCCACGCTTTCGCACCTCAGTGTCAGTATTAGTCCAGGTGGTCGCCTTCGCCACTGGTGTTCCTTCCTATATCTACGCATTTCACCGCTACACAGGAAATTCCACCACCCTCTACCATACTCTAGCTCGACAGTTTTGAATGCAGTTCCCAGGTTGAGCCCGGGGATTTCACATCCAACTTAACGAACCACCTACGCGCGCTTTACGCCCAGTAATTCCGATTAACGCTTGCACCCTCTGTATTACCGCGGCTGCTGGCACAGAGTTAGCCGGTGCTTATTCTGTCGGTAACGTCAAAACACTAACGTATTAGGTTAATGCCCTTCCTCCCAACTTAAAGTGCTTTACAATCCGAAGACCTTCTTCACACACGCGGCATGGCTGGATCAGGCTTTCGCCCATTGTCCAATATTCCCCACTGCTGCCTCCCGTAGGAGTCTGGACCGTGTCTCAGTTCCAGTGTGACTGATCATCCTCTCAGACCAGTTACGGATCGTCGCCTTGGTGAGCCGTTACCTCACCAACTAGCTAATCCGACCTAGGCTCATCTGATAGCGCAAGGCCCGAAGGTCCCCTGCTTTCTCCCGTAGGACGTATGCGGTATTAGCGTCCGTTTCCGAGCGTTATCCCCCACTACCAGGCAGATTCCTAGGCATTACTCACCCGTCCGCCGCTCGCCACCAGGTACAAGTACCCGTGCTGCCGCTCGACTTGCATGTGTTAGGCCTGCCGCCAGCGTTCAATCTGAGCCATGATCAAACTCTTCAGTTCAAACATCTTTGGGTTTTTAAGAAACCCTAAACTTGGCTCAGCAATCGTTGGTTACATCTTTGATTTCTCGCGGAGTAACTTGTGATGCTGATAATCTTGTTGACTATCAGTCTGACTCCACAAGCACCCACACGAATTGCTTGATTCAGTTGTTAAAGAGCGGGTGGTTAAGATCTTTCGTCTCAACCGAGGCGCGCATTCTACAGCAGCCCCTGTTACTGTCAAGCGGTTATTTTAAGAAGTTTCAAAGTTTCCTCTGCAACTTCAACCACTTGCGCTTTCGATCTCTCGTTAGCGGGAGGCGAATTCTACAGCGTTACTCGCTGCTGTCAACACCTCTTTTTCTCCGCTTTCGATCGAGAAGATCGAATCGTTTATAAGGCTAAAACACACTGCCTTATCAACTCCTTCTGGGCTTCGATAATCTGAAGCAGCTCGCTGTCGAAACCTACATAACTCTTTGTTTACCAAGGAGTTTTCCGTTTCGACTGCGCCGGAAGTGGGGCGAATTATAGACTTCCAGAATCTGCCGTCAACACCTAATTACGCTTTTCTATCAATAACGTGCAGAAGGCCGGAAAACGGCCTCACTGGCTCTATATATAAGAACAAAACCGTGTCTTCTATTATAGAAGGCATCGCAACGGCATATTCACAGCGGCTCCTATCGTAGAGTGACCGCAATTTATAGCCGAAGGAACACCAAGGCAAAATCGTATACCATCTCCCCAACTCATTCCGAACGACTGCCATCGTGACTCAACGAAAACTCAACGCCCCAGATTTAGGCAATACACCTTCGACTTCGGAAATCATCACTCGCCATCTACGCGACGCTATCGTCGCCGGACATTTCGCAGAGGATGAACCGATTCGACAGGACGACATCGCTCGCCAATTCAACGTCAGCAAGATTCCAGTGCGCGAAGCCCTCAAGCGTCTGGAGGCTGAGGGGCTGGTGATGTTCCAGCGTAATCGCGGAGCGATGGTCACACGCGTGTCCGATGCCGAACTGGCACAGATGTTTGAAGTTCGGATGCTGCTCGAAGATAAAGTGTTGCGCTTGGCCATTCCCAACATGACCGAAGAAACCTTCGCTCGCGCTGAGCGCATCTGCCAGGAATTTATTGGCGAAGATGACGTGGGTCGCTGGGCCGAGCTCAACTGGGAACTGCACGCCTGTCTCTACGAGCCGGCACAACGGCCGTTTTTAGTCAGCCTGATCCGTTCGGTCAACGACAAGCTGGAGCGTTACTTGCGTATGCAGATGAGCCTCTCGGCTGGCAAAGAGCGCGCAGATCACGAACACAGAGAGATTCTGGCTGCGTGTCGTACCGGTGACGTTGACGTTGCCGTGAAGTTGCTCGACTCCCATATCGCCGGCGTCTGCAAGACTTTGTTCGAACACCTTCCCCACAGCCACTGAAGATTGACGGAATGACACGCTGTGCTGATTTCGTCATCAGCGCTGGATAAAACCCTCAAGCCGGAACGTCCTTGCGCGGTCCACTCTTTCGTTTACTCATCTGAACGGACGTGGCCCTTCCATGAAACGCATCACCGTGATTGATTCCCACACTGGCGGCGAACCCACCCGCCTCGTCACTGCCGGATTTCCCGATCTGGGCATAGGCAACATGGCCGAACGTCGACAGCAACTGGCCGAGCATCATGACCAATGGCGCGCCACCTGTGTGCTCGAACCACGCGGCAGTGATGTGCTGGTCGGTGCGCTACTGTGCGAGCCAGTTGACCCCAGTGCCTGTGCTGGCGTCATTTTCTTCAACAATAGCGGTTACCTCGGCATGTGCGGCCACGGCACCATCGGCTTGGTCGCGTCGCTGGCCCATCTGGGCAGGATTGGCCCCGGCGTGCATAACATCGAAACGCCGGTAGGCACGGTGCAGGCTACTTTGCACGAAGACCATTCGGTCAGCGTGCGCAACGTGCCGGCTTACCGTTACCGCAAGGCGCTAAAGCTGCAAGTACACAACGTCGGGCAAGTGGTCGGTGATATCGCTTGGGGGGGTAACTGGTTCTTCCTGGTCGCCGACCACGGCCTGCAAATTAACAACGACAATCTCGAAGCATTGACTGCCTATGCCTACGCGGTGCAGCAGGCTCTGGACACCCAAGGTGTTCGCGGTGAAGACGGCGGGCTGATCGATCATGTCGAATTGTTCGCCGATGACGAACACGCTGACAGCCGCAACTTTGTCCTCTGCCCCGGCAAAGCCTACGACCGCTCCCCCTGCGGCACGGGCACCAGTGCCAAGCTGGCCTGCCTGGCGGCCGACGATAAATTGCAGCCGGGACAGATCTGGCGTCAAGCCAGTGTCATCGGCAGCGAGTTCGAGGGCTCTTATGAGGTACAGGGCGAGCGCATCGTGCCGACAATTCGCGGCCGAGCCTTTATCAGCGCGGAAGCCACGCTGATCATCGAACAGGACGATCCCTTCGCTTGGGGCATTCGACCTTGACCGAAGGCCTGGCAGCCGATGTGATCGTCATTGGCGCCGGCATCATCGGGGCTGCCTGTGCCCGGTCGCTGGCCCGGCGCGGCATGCGCGTTCTCGTCCTGGACGCCGGCCTGCCCGGCGCGACGGCCGCCGGCATGGGTCACCTGTTGGTTCTCGACGACAACCCGGCAGAACTGGCCCTGAGTCAATACTCTCTGCAGCGCTGGCGCGAACTGGCACCGGCCTTGCCCGAGGGTTGCGCCTACCGCAGCAACGGTACGCTGTGGCTAGCGGCTAACGCCGAAGAAATGGCCGTCGCCCACCATAAATATATAAATTTGCAAGCCCAAGGCGTGGCCTGCGAGTTGATAGCCAGCCGCGCGCTACGTGAACGTGAACCCGAGCTGCGCGAGGGTCTGGAGGGCGGGCTCTTGATCAATGGCGACGGCATTCTCTATGCGCCGGCAACGGCCCGCTGGATGCTCGACATACCCAACATCCACCAGCGTCGTGCGCGGGTCAGTGAGGTCGATGGTCACCGCGTGCGGCTAGACGACGGTCAATGGTTGAACGCCGAAGCGGTGGTGCTGGCCAACGGAATTCAGGCCAACGAGCTGTGCCCTGAATTGCCGATAGAACCCAAAAAGGGCCACTTGCTGATCACCGACCGTTATCCGGGGAAAGTCACCCACACGCTCGTGGAACTCGGGTACGTCACCAGCGCCCACAACGCGAGCGGCCCTTCGACGGCGTGCAACATCCAGCCTCGGCCGACCGGGCAACTGTTCATCGGCGCCTCACGGCAATTCGGCACCCTCGACCCGCAAGTCGAAGGCTGGATGCTTGCCAAAATGCTCAGGCGCGCGACGTCCTATATGCCGGGCCTGGCGCAGCTCAATGGTATCCGCGCCTGGACCGGTTTTCGCGCCGCGAGCCCCGATGGGCTACCGCTGGTGGGTCAGCACCCACAGTGCAAAGGCTTATGGCTTGCGGTCGGACACGAGGGACTGGGGGTCACCACCGCCACCGGCACCGCCGACCTGTTGGTCGCGCAACTGTTCAACGAAACGCCACCGCTAGCCCCCCAACCTTATCTGCCACAACGCTTTTTGGGAGCGCCTGCTTATGCCTGAATTGATGCTGGACGGCCGCTCTTTGAGTGTTATCGAAGGTACCAGTGTCGCGGCGGCACTGGCATTGGCCGGTGACGGTTGCAGTCGGACCTCGGTCAGCGGCCAGCGTCGGGCGCCGCTGTGCGGAATGGGCATTTGCCAGGAGTGCCGGGTGACCATCAACGGCCAGCGACGCTTGGCCTGCCAAACCCTGTGCCGTGATGGCATGCAGGTGGAGACCCACACATGAGTGAATATGCCGACCTGCTGATCATCGGTGCCGGCCCCGCCGGCATGGCCGCGGCACTTGCCGCAGCACCAAGCGGTGCCCGTATCATCCTGCTCGACGATAACCCGTTGCCGGGTGGACAAATCTGGCGCGCCGGGCCACGGGCCAGCCTGCCGCATCAGGCCCATCATCTGCGAGAGCGACTGGCGGCCTGCCGCAACGTCCAGCACCATGCCGTCACACGAGTGATCGCCTGCGCCGGACCGAAACAACTGCTGGTCGAAGACACTGATCGTGGCTGGGTGATCGGTTACGAGAAACTGATTCTATGCACCGGAGCCCGTGAGTTGCTGCTGCCCTTTCCCGGCTGGACGCTGCCCGGAGTGACCGGCGTCGGCGGCCTGCAAGCGCTGATCAAAGGTGGTGTGCCGGTGCAGAACGAACGAGTGGTGATCGCCGGCAGCGGGCCGTTGCTCCTGGCCAGCGCCGCTACTGCGAAACACAACGGCGCACGTGTGCTGCGCATTGCCGAACAGGCGCCAGCCACCGCCGTCGCCAAATTCGCCGCGAACCTGCTGCGCTGGCCCGACAAGCTGAGGCAGTCTTTCACGCTATTCGACCGCCAGTATCGAACCGGCAGCCACGTAGTGGCCGCGCTGGGTAATAAACACCTGGAGGGCGTGCGCCTGCAACAGCAGGGAAAAATTGTCGAACTGGCTTGTGATCGCCTGGCTTGCGGCTTCGGTCTGATACCCAACACAGAGTTGGGCCAGGCCTTGGGCTACGATCTCGATGGCTTGGCACTGGCGGTCGACGCCTGGCAGGCCAGCAGCATTGCCGATCACTACGCGGCAGGCGAATGTACCGGCTTCGGTGGCAGTGAACTGGCGCTGATCGAAGGGGAGATTGCCGGGCATGCCGCCATCGGTAAAACTCAAGCCGCACGCGCGCTGTGGTCTCGACGAGAACGTTGGCAGCGTTTCGCCAAAGCATTGAATCAGGCGTTCATCCTCGATCCGCGACTAAAGCGCCTGGCTCAGGCCGACACCCTCGTGTGCCGTTGCGAAGACGTACCCTATGCGGCACTGGCCAGCCAAACCGACTGGCGTGAGGCCAAACTGGCCAGTCGCTGCGGCATGGGAGCCTGTCAGGGACGGGTGTGCGGCGGAGCCTTGCAACATTTATTCGGCTGGCAACCGTCGGCCCCCCGTCCGCCCTTCAGCCCGGCACGCATCGAGACCTTGTTGTGCCTGGAGGAGACCCATCAGGCTGAATGATTGCCAGGGGCTTCCGGGGCCGCCACCGAGTCTTTATGATCCTGGAGATCACCTCCAGAGTCCCAGCGCCATGTATGCCTCGCTGACTCATTTCAAACCCTGTGACCTGCCGACGCTGCTGAACAGCCTGCAACCGATCGCAGCGCTGCTCGATACCTTGTCGGACGTGGTGTTTTTCATTAAAGACAGCGAGGCGCGCTACGCCTTCGTCAACCAGACTCTGGCCCGGCGCTGTGGCTGCAAGCACAGTGACGAGCTGTTGGGACGCACCGCAGAAATGGTTTTTCCGCAACGTTTCGGCCCGCTGTACACCGAACAGGATCGCCGTGTGCTGTCCAGCGGTCGCGAGTTGGCTGACCAGCTTGAGTTGCACCTTTATTACGGTAATCAGCCCATCTGGTGCCTGACCCACAAACTCGCGCTACAGGACCAACAGGGTCATATCGTCGGCCTCGCCGGTATCTCGCGCGATCTGCAATTACCTCAGTCAAGCCATCCCGCGTTCCCGAAACTCGCCGCGGTGGATGCGCATATCCGCATTCACTTCGGGCGCCCCATCAGCCTTGCCGAGTTAACAGCGATTGCCGGGGTTTCCGTCGCGCAACTGGAGCGTCACTGCAAACGCGTATTCCAGCTCACCCCCCGCCAAATGATTCACAAAGCACGCCTGGAAGAATCTTCAAGATTGCTGTTGCACACAGACCTGCCAATCACCGAGATTGCCCTGCGCTGCGGTTACACCGACCACAGCGCCTTTAGCCGGCAGTTTCGCGCCTTGACCAGCCTGGCACCCAGCCAGTACCGCGACAGCCGCCGCTGATCCCGCGGGTGCGAATGTTCCTTTAGGGGGCGCCTCGCTCAATCTTGCTCCCTTCTGTAACACCCAACTGATACGCGTCGCGCAAGATTAGGCGCCACCTGCGTGCGCCCTTCGCCATTGCAGCCCCCACGCTCAACGGCTCAGAAGTGATTCTGGCTGTCACTGAAGAACAGGCACGCTCATTGCTAATAAAATATCGTATACGAAATTCTTAATACGCTAGCCAACAGCTGTTCATCGACAACGAGGCCTCTATGAAAAACCCTGCATTTGCCGTAGCCCTCAGCGCTGTTCTCAGTACGTCCTTCATCGCCACCGCCCAGGCCGACAAGCTCGACGACATCATCGGCTCGGGCAAGCTGCGCTGCGCCGTCACCCTGGATTTCCCGCCCATGGGGTTTCGCGATGAAAGCAACAACCCGGCAGGTTTTGACGTGGACTATTGCCACGATCTGGCAAAAATCCTGGGTGTCGATGCCGAAGTGGTTGAAACGCCCTTCCCTGATCGCATTCCGGCACTGGTTTCAGGGCGCGCTGACGTGATTGTCGCGTCCACCTCCGACACCCTAGAACGCGCTAAAACCGTCGGCCTCACCGTGCCGTACTTCGCCTTCCAGATGGTGGTGCTGACCCGCGACAACACCGGCATCAACAGTTACGACGATATGAAGGGCAAAGCTCTGGGCAACACCAGCGGCACTTATGAAGCCATTGCCCTGGAGAAAGACGTGAAAAGTTGGGGCACCGGCAGTTTCCGCGCCTACCAGTCGCAGAACGACACGCTTCTGGCAGTCGCCCAGGGTCACATCGATGCCACCGTGGTCACCAATACCGTCGCCGCCGCCACCCTCAAATCAGGCAAATACAAGAACCTGAAAATCGCCGGTAACGCGCCCTACGTGATCGACTACGTTTCGCTGGGCGCCAAACGCAGCGAATATGGCCTGCTCAACTACCTCAACCTGTTCGTCAATCAACAGGTACGCACCGGCCGCTATAAAGAGTTGTTCGTCAAATGGGTCGGCACCGAGATCCCGCCAGCCAACCTGACCGTGCCACAGGTCTACTACTGAGGTGTCCGGCATGCCTAGGCCCACTGCTCTGATCGGTCGTAGCCTGGTCGCCGGCGCCGCCCAGGGCGAACTGTTGTTTGCCGATGTCGGGCTGAGTTTCTGGGGCGGGGTTGACCCCGTCAGTGGCGAGGTCATCGACCGCCACCACCCGCTCAGCGGCCAACATCTGGGCGGTCGGGTGCTGGCCATTCCCAGCGGACGCGGCTCGTGTACCGGCAGCAGCGTGTTGATGGAACTGATCAGCAACGGTCACGCACCGGCGGCTCTGGTGCTGGCTGAACCCGATGAGATCCTGACCCTGGGCGTGCTCGTGGCACAGACTATTTTCGAGCGTTCCCTGCCGGTGCTGTGCATCGGGCGGGAGCGCTTCGACACCGTGCGCGCAAAGGTCTTCGCCCGGCTCGAAGGAACCTCGCTGACCCTCTTCGATTACGTGCCCGAAGATACGTGGCGGGCACCGCCTGACCCATTGACGACAGCCGACACCCACCCTTCGATTGAACTCACGGAACACGATCAGGCGCTGCTTGCCGGCCACCATGGCAAAGCCGCTCAAGTGGCCATGCAGATCGTTCTGCGCATGGCTCAATTGCAAGGTGCGCGCTGCTTGCTGGACGTCACCCAGGCACACATCGATGGCTGCATTTATACCGGTCCGGCGAGCCTGCGTTTCGCCGAACAATTAGTGCAGTGGGGGGCGACAGTGCGGGTGCCGACCACCCTTAATTCAATTTCCGTCGACCAGCGTCGCTGGCGCGAGTTGGGCATCGATCCAGCCCTGGGCATCCCCGCCAGTGCCTTGGGCGATGCCTATATGGCGATGGGTGCGCAACTCAGCTTCACCTGTGCGCCCTACCTTCTCGACAGCGCGCCCAAAGCCGGCGATCAAATTGTCTGGGCTGAATCCAACGCGGTGGTCTACGCCAATAGCGTGCTCGGTGCCCGCACCTTGAAATACCCGGACTACCTGGACATTTGCATCGCTTTGACTGGACGAGCGCCGCAGGTTGGCTGTCATTTGGAGGCTCATCGCAAAGCCCAGCTGTCCATCGCGTTGCCGCCGTTGCACGTGTTGGACGACGCCTTCTACCCGCTGCTCGGATACCACGTTGGGACACTGTCCGGGAGCCGGATTCCACTGGTGCTGGGGCTGGAACAGCACACGCCAAGCCTGGACGATCTGAAAGCTTTCGGTGCCGCTTTCGCGACGACCTCCGCCGCGCCGCTGTTCCATATTGCCGGGGTGACACCGGAAGCGGTCGATCGGGCTCGGGTGCTGGAAGCAGGCAGCACCGTGCCAATGGAAACCATTAGCCTGGAAGACCTGCTGCGCAGTTGGCGTGAACTCAATAGTGCCCGCGACAGCCGAGTGGATGTGGTCTCGCTGGGCAATCCGCATTTTTCCCTCAGCGAATTCGCCCATTTGGCGCGGCTGTGCAAGGGCCGGTACAAGCACCCCGACGTTGTCATTGCCATCACCTGCGGCCGTGCGGTGTTGGAGCAGGCGCGCGAAGCCGGGCACATCGCGGTGATCGAAGCCTTCGGCGCGACGCTGGTCACCGACACATGCTGGTGCATGCTCGGCGAGCCGGTGATACCGCCGACCGCGACCACCTTGATGACCAATTCGGGCAAGTACGCCCATTACGCACCCGGCCTTGTGGGACGCAAGGTGCATTTTTCCAGCCTTGCCGACTGCGTCGATAGCGCTTGCAGCGCCACAGCCAGCGGTCGCCTGCCGGTGTGGCTGCAACCCGCCGCGGTGCTGGAGGGCCGCGCGCATGTTTGATTACACGTTCCAGTGGCACTCGGCCCTGCGCGCGTTGCCGGACATGCTGGCAGGTGCCGTGGTCACGTTCGAGACCGCGGCGCTATCGATGATCTTCGGTGTGTTGATCGCCCTGGCCCTGACGGTTATGCGCGAAACCAAACAACCGTGGCTGCGCGGCGTCGGCAACGGCTGGGTGTCGATTGCCCGTAACACCCCATCGCTGTTCCAGATCTACATCCTCTACTTCGGCCTCGGCTCGCTCGGCTTACATGTCAGTTCGTGGTTCGCGCTATTAGCCGGCATCACCTTCAACAATGCCGGCTACCTGGCGGAAAACTTTCGTGGCGGGCTTAAGGCAGTGCCCGACACACAAGTTCGGGCCGCGCGCTCGCTGGGCATGAGTGCCTTTCAGGCTTATCGAATGATCATCGTCCCGCAGTTACTGCGCATCGTCTTCTATCCCTTGAGCAATCAGATGGTATGGGCCGTGTTGATGACGTCGCTGGGAGTGATCGTCGGACTGAATAATGACCTCACCGGCGTGACTCAGGATTACAACGTCAAGACGTTCCGCACGTTCGAATATTTCGCCATCGCAGCGGTGCTCTATTACTTGATTGCCAAAGCGATCGTCGCAACGGCCCGGCTGCTGGCCTGGCGGCTGTTTCGCTATTGAGGAGGTGCCCATGTTGACCACTGGCTTTTCCTGGAATGACCTGCTGTTCCTGCTCAATGGTGCCTGGGTCACGCTGCAACTGACCTGTTGGGCAATCCTCCTCGGCACCTTCGCGGGACTGTTGTTTGGCCTGTTGCGGGCGCTGTTGCCACGCGCCAGCCTGCCACTGGCCTGGGTGCTGGACGTGTTTCGGAGCGTGCCACTGCTGATCCAGTTCGTATTGTTCAACTCGCTAAAAAGCATCATCGGTCTGAACATCAGTGCCTTCAGCGTCGGCTGCATCGTGCTGGGGGTATACGCCGCCGCGTACTTCACCGAGATCGTGCGCGGTGGCGTGCTCTCGGTCCCCTTGACCGTGCGCCGCGCCAGCCGCTCGTTGGGACTCGGCTATTTGCAGGACCTGCGCTGGATCGTTCTGCCGATGGCCACACGAGTGGCGTTCCCCGGCTGGCTGAACCTGGTGCTCGGCGTGATGAAAGACTCTGCACTGGTGATGTGGATCGGCATTGTCGAACTACTGCGCGCCTCGCAAATCATCGTGACCCGCATTCAGGAGCCGCTACTGGTGCTGTGCATCGCGGGCCTCATCTACTACGTCATGAGCCTGGTGGTTGCTCGCCTGGGCGCTCGTCTGGAAAGAAGGTGGCAAGACAATGATTGAGATCGACAACGTGCATAAATCCTTCGGCAACCTCGAAGTGGTCAAAGGCGTCAACCTGACCGTGAACAAAGGCGAGGTGGTGTCGATCATCGGCGGCTCCGGCTCCGGAAAATCGACGCTGCTGATGTGTATCAACGGTCTGGAGCCGATCCAGAAAGGCAACATCCGCGTCGATGGCGTCGAGGTTCATCACCGCGCCACCAACCTCAACCATCTGCGGCAGAAGATCGGTATCGTCTTTCAGCAATGGAACGCTTTTCCGCACCTGACCGTGCTCGAAAACGTCATGCTCGCGCCGCGCAAAGTGCTCGGTAAAAGCAAGGCTGAAGCCGAAGCGCTGGCGGTCGAGCAACTGACTCATGTCGGTCTGAGCGACAAGCTCAAGGCATTCCCCGGCAAGCTGTCTGGCGGCCAACAACAGCGTATGGCTATCGCCCGGGCGCTGGCCATGTCACCGGACTACATGCTGTTCGACGAAGCCACTTCGGCCCTCGACCCGCAGTTGGTCGGTGAGGTGCTGGACACCATGCGCATGCTGGCCGAAGACGGCATGACCATGGTCCTGGTAACGCATGAGATCCGCTTCGCCCGTGACGTATCCGACCGCGTGGCATTTTTTCGCAACGGCCTGGTACACGAGATAGGCACGCCCGACCAGGTGATCGGCAGCCCGCTGCACGCGGAGACGGCGGCCTTTCTGAAATCGGTCAAGTAGGAGCAAGTCATGCGCTCATCGAAAGTGATTCATGTGGTCAGCTGTCATGCCGAAGGCGAAGTCGGCGACGTGATTGTCGGGGGCGTCGCCCCACCGCCCGGCGCCACGGTGTGGGAGCAGTCGCGCTGGATCGCTCGAGACCAGAACCTGCGCAACTTCGTGCTCAACGAACCTCGGGGCGGCGTGTTCCGCCACGTCAACCTGCTGGTGCCCGCCAAGGATCCGCGGGCGCAAATGGCCTGGATCATCATGGAGCCGGCCGACACCCCGCCGATGTCCGGGTCCAACTCGCTGTGCGTCGCCACCGTCTTACTCGACACCGGCATCCTGCCAATGACCGAACCGCAAACCCGACTGGTGCTCGAAGCGCCTGGCGGGCTGATCGAGGTGGTGGCTGATTGCTGCGATGGCAAAGTCCAACGGGTGGAAATCAAGAACGTGCCCTCCTTCGCTGATCGCCTCGATGCCTGGATCGAAGTCGAAGGCCTCGGCTCGTTGCAGGTTGATACCGCTTATGGCGGCGACAGTTTCGTCATCGTCGATGCCCAGCGTCTGGGCTTTTCCATCAGCCCCGACGAGGCCGCCGAACTGGTCGAGGTCGGTCTGAAGATCACCCGTGCGGCCAACGAACAATTGGGCTTCGTGCATCCGCTTAATCCAGAGTGGTCACACATTTCGTTCTGTCAGATCGCCGCGCCAATCGTTCACGAGAATGGCATCGCCGTAGGCGCCAACGCGGTGGTGATTCAACCCGGCAAGATCGACCGCTCCCCCACCGGTACAGGCTGTTCGGCGCGAATGGCCGTGCTGCAAGCCAAGGGATTGATGCAGGTGGGCGAGCGTTTTATCGGCCGCTCGATCATCGGCTCCGAGTTTCATTGCAGGATTGATTCGCTGACAGATGTGGGGGGACACCCAGCCATCTATCCGTGCATTTCCGGCAGGGCCTGGATCACCGGCACCCACCAATTGCTGCTCGACCCCAGCGATCCCTGGCCACAAGGGTATCGACTGTCAGACACCTGGCCGGGGGCGTAAACGCCGACGCACTGACCCATTACTAAAAAACGCCCCGTCATTTGAAAAAGCAGTAGCCGAACACATGCACTTACAATATCGTATACGAAATACAATCAGCACAACCGGAGGCAACAATGAGCAAGCGCATTAACTGGAGTGGTGTCTTTCCCGCAGTGACCACTCAATTCAACGATGACTTCTCGATCAATCTGGAAAAAACCCATCAGGTGATTTCCAACGTGATCCGTGATGGCGTATCGGGCCTGGTGGTATGCGGTTCGGTGGGAGAAAACACTTCGCTGAGCGCCGAAGAAAAAATCGCCGTGACAGAAGTGGCTGTCGACGCCTCGCGCGGCCGCGTACCGGTGATCTGCGGCGTGGCCGAGTTCACCAGCGTGCAAGCGGCCAAGGTCGCCAACGCCGTGCGCAGAGTCGGTGTCGATGGGGTCATGCTGATGCCTGCTTTGGTTTACGGCTCCAAGCCCTTCGAAACCGCCGAGCACTTTCGTTACGTGGCGAAAAATGCGGACGTACCACTGATGGTCTACAACAACCCGCCGATCTATAAAAACGACGTCACCCCCGACATCCTGATTTCCCTGGCCGATTGCGACAACGTGGTGTGCTTCAAGGATTCCTCCGGCGACACCCGGCGTTTTATCGACGTGCGCAACGAAGTCGGCGACCGCTTCGTGCTATTCGCAGGTCTTGATGACGTGGTCTTGGAAAGCATCGCGGTGGGTGCCGAAGGTTGGGTCTCCGGAATGTCCAACGTGTTCCCCAAAGAAGGCGAAACCATTTTCCGCCTGGCCAAGGCCGGTCGCTTCGCCGAGGCCATGCCGATCTACGAATGGTTGATGCCGATCCTGCACCTTGATGCACGTGCCGACCTCGTGCAGTGCATCAAACTGTGCGAAGCCATCGCCGGCCGCGGCAGTGCCCTGACCCGTCCGCCGCGCCTCGCGTTGCCAGACGCCGACCGGGAATACGTTGAGCAGATCATGGCCAAAGCCCTGGCCAACCGCCCGCTGCTGCCAGACGTGGGTCTGTGAATAATTGCCGGACCGGGCCTCGCGACAATGGCCCGGCTGGCGTACCGACCACGATTAATACAGAATCATTTTGAAACATTCGGCTCGACCAGGCGTCAACCGTAGCCCCTTCCGAGCGATTGCTATGACCCCTCCTCGCCCATCGGCGCGCCTCCCGCATTTGACGCGTCTACGCAATCTCAAGATGGCGCGCTCGGCCCACGCCTATGTTCGGGGCAGTACGGTGCAGTTTTACGAATGGCTGCACAGTCAACCGGGCCGTCGCTTGCCGCAAGGTCCCGCGATCTGGATATGCGGTGATTGCCATGCCGGTAATCTTGGGCCTACCGCGAGCGCCAAAGGCCAGATTGATATGCATATTCGCGACCTGGATCAAGCCGTCATCGGCAACCCTGCGCATGACCTGGTCCGCTTGGCCTTGTCGTTAGCGACAGCCGCCAGAGGTTCCGATTTACCCGGCGTGACAACCGCCCGAATGCTTGAAGAAATGATGCGCGGTTACGAACAAGCGTTCGACGATCAACCCGATGCGGCGCCGCCGCGGCCGGCCCAGGTCAAGTCGGGCATGCGCAGTGCGGTCAAAAGGACGTGGAAAAACCTGGCGCGCGAACGTATCGAAAATGCACGCCCCACCATTCCGTTGGGCAAACATTTTTGGCCCTTGTCCCGACAAGAAAAAACCGCTATCCGAACAGTGTGCGCGTCCGCTGAAATCCAGCAGCTCGTCACCTCCCTCAAAGGACGCTCGAAAGACGCCGAGGTAGAGCTTTTGGATGCGGCTTACTGGGTCAAAGGTTGCAGTTCGCTCGGACTGTTGCGCTACGCCGTGCTTCTGGGCGTGGGTGACAAGTCTGACCAGGAGTATTGCTTGATCGATATTAAAGAAGCCGTCGGTGCCGCCGCGCCCCGGGCTGCTCGCGCTCATATGCCTCGCGATAACGGTAAAAGAGTGCTGGAGGGTGCCCGTCAACTTTCACCGGCGCTCGGTGAGCGCATGATCTCGACGCGTTTTCTGGATCACGGCTTCTTTATCCGCGAACTGCTGCCGCAAGACATGAAGCTGGAGCTGGATGAACTCAGCGAAACGGACGCTATGCACGCAGCGGGCTACCTCGCTCGCGTCGTCGGCATCGCCCATGCGCGGCAAATGGATCGTGCTACACGAAAACAATGGATCGCTGATCTGCACGTTAATCGATCAAAAGAGCTGGAAGCGCCGTCCTGGCTATGGACCAGCGTCGTGCAACTGGTAGGCAAACACGAAGAGGGATACCTCAATCACTGCCGACGCTACGCCTTGGAAAACTCAAAGAGTTAAGCCGTCACGCTGCACCGTGCCGGCCTGAAACGCCGCGCCATCAAGCGTCCGTCAGCTCAACGGTGAAACAGCAGCCGTTAGGCTGAAGGCTGTTGAGTTCTACCCGCCACTGCTGTTTGTCACAGATCCGTTGCACCAGTGACAGGCCCAACCCCAGGCCTTCTCCGCGGCTTTCGTCACCCCGCACGAATGGCTGAAACATCGCATGACGCTTTTCTTCGGAAATGCCAATGCCGCTGTCTTCGACACAGAAACCATGCTCACGCAAGGTCAAACGAACGTAGCCACGATCGGTGTAGTGCCAAGCGTTGCGCAGCAAATTGCCCATGACCGATTGCAGAAACGTCAGATTGTAGCGAGTCGGCGAGGTGTGCTCGACGTCATAGATGAACTCGATCCCCTTCTCACGGATCAACCGACCCCAGACCTCGGCCAGCGCATCAGCCACTTCTTTCAAGGTGGCACTCGCACCTGAACCCGAGTCCTCTCGGGCACGAGCCAACATCAAAAAGGTTTCAACCAACTGCCGCATTTCGTCACTGGCCCGCGCAATACGGCTGACCTGAGCCGACGAGCGCGGGTCTAACGAAGCATTGCTGAGCAGCAGCTCACAGGAACTGGCCAGCACCATCAACGGTGTGCGCAGTTCGTGGCTGACGTCGCTGGTGAACAGCTTTTCCCGGATCAGCGCGGCACGTAACCGCCCCAGGGTTTGATCGAAGGACAACGCCAGTTCCCCAACTTCGTCCACGGCATAGTCGCGATGCAGTGGCGGTGCCAGTTCCAGCAGTTGATCGCGATGCCGGACTTGGTGCGCCAGACGAATCACCGGCGCCATCACCCGCCGCGCCAGCAGCCAGCCCAGAAGAATCGCTAGCAGAATGCTCAAGACAAAACCGACAATCACGACGGCGAACAGCACGTGCTCGCGTTGTTCGAGACTGAGCTGGTTACGCAACAACACATACCGGCGCCCATCCACCGTCTCGGCCATGGCGTAAAAATCTTCTCCCTGATATTGAATCTCCTGAAAACCCGGGGCCAGTGCCTCCAGCTCGGGGTCCATGGCCAACGCACCTTGCCCACCCTCGACAAAAAACAGCTCATCTTTTTCTGGTTGATGGTGCCACTCGCTGGTGTCGTCCATCTGTAGCAAACGGTTCAGTCCGCCGCCCAGGCTGGTCGTCGTGAGCTTGCGCTCAACCACGTGTACGGTGGCAATAATCCCCACGGCAAAAACACCCGCGACCAAGGCGCTCATGAGCGCAAATACAATGACAATCCGTTTCGTCAGGCTCTGTCTGAAATCCATTCCCATCTTTGGCTCCACGGCCGGTTTCAAACTGCGCTACCTGCGGCGTCGGGCTGCGTTTTGCGGCGCCGACGTTCGAACCAAAGATAGACCACCGGCGTGGTGTAGAGCGTCAGAATTTGCGACACCGCCAAACCACCGACAATCGCGATCCCCAAAGGCTGACGCAACTCGGAGCCGGCGCCATGACCGAACGCCAGCGGAACAGCCCCGAGCAATGCCGCCAGCGAAGTCATCAGGATGGGTCGCAAACGCAACAGGCACCCTTCGCGCACGGCGTCATGGGGTGACATACCGCGCTGCTGAGCCTGCAAAGTGAAGTCGACGATCATGATCGCGTTTTTCTTGACGATACCAATCAGCAAAATGATGCCGATCATTCCCAGCACTGACAGGTCCTGGCCGCAAATGATCAACGCCAGCAGCGCACCAAAACCGGCAGAGGGCAAAGTCGAGATGATCGTCAGCGGGTGTATCGCGTTTTCGTACAACACCCCAAGCACGATATAGACCGTAAGAATTGCCGCCAGAATCAGCCACGGTTGCGATTTCAGCGAATCCTGAAACGCCTGCGCAGTGCCCTGGAAACTGCCGACCACCGTGTCGGGCATCGCCACGGCCAGTGAGGCCTGGTTAATAGCATCGACCGCCGCGCTCAACGCCTGGCCGGGCGCCAGGTCGAATGACAGGGTAATGGCCGGGAACACGCCCTGATGGTTGATGATGATGGGTACTTGTTCGGTCTTGATGTTCGCCAACAGGCTCAGCGGCACCAGGCCGCCGGAGCTGGCGCGAACGAACAAATGTTCCAGGGTCGCGGTGGACGTTTGCCAGCGGGGGTCGAGTTCCAGAATCACGTGATTCTGGTCCAGTTGGGTGAACATCGTCGCGATCTGCCGCTGGCCAAACGCATCGTAAAGCACGTCGTCGATAGCCTGCACCGTCACCCCGAGGCGAGCGGCCGTAGGACGGTCGATAACCAGAGTCGATTGGGCAATGGCCTGCTGCTGATCAGATGTCACATGCTGCAACTGCGGCAACGTCTTGAGTTTTTCCAGCAACACGCCGGCCCAGTGGTCCAGCTCGACGCTGTCGGGGTCCTGCAAGGTGTACTGATACTGGGTTTTACTGGCTCGGCCGCCAATCTGGATATCCTGGTTTGCCTGCATGTACACCTTAATCCCGGACAACGCGTCGAGCGACGGTTGCAGGCGACGGATCACCTCTGCCGCACTGGCAGTGCGCTCGCTGAAGGGTTTGAGGTTGATCATCACCTTGCCTTGGCTGACGGTCGGGTTGGGGCCAATCCAGAAATACACCCGGGCCACTGCCGGGTCCTGGCCGATCACTTCAGCGACGCGGTTGACCTGCGCACGCATGGCAATCGGCGAGATGTCCGCAGACGCCTCGGCCACGCCCTGGATCAGGCCGTTGTCCTGCTGCGGAAAAAACCCCTTGGGGATGGCCACATACAGGACTGCGGTCGCCGCCAAGGTGGCAACCGCCACAGCCAGCGTCACGCGTTGGTGATCGAGCACCCAATCCAGACTGCGTCGATAACTGTTATGCAAACCAGTGAACGCGCGCTCGCAAGCCTGGGCAAAACGCCCATCCTCACTGTCAACATGAGGTTTGAGTAGCCAGGCACAGAGCATCGGCGTGATGGTCAGCGACACAATGCAGGACATGATGATCGCCACGCTCACGGTCACCGCAAACTCGCGCATCAGTCGGCCGACAATGCCGGACATCAACAGAATCGGCAGGAACACCGCGATCAGCGACACCGTCATCGAGACAATGGTGAACGCCACCTCCCGCAAGCCATCGACCGCCGATTGCAGGCGCGTCTTGCCCATCTCCAGGTGGCGCACGATGTTCTCCATGACCACGATGGCGTCATCCACCACAAAACCGACCGCAATCGCCAGGCCCATGATCGATAGGTTATCGAGGCTATACCCCAGCAAGTACATCACCCCGAATGTCGCCACCAGAGACAACGGAATGGTCAGGCTGGGAATCAGCGTCGCCGTGGCTTTGCGCAAGAACACGAAGATCACCACAACCACCAGCGCAATGGACAGCAGCAAGGTGAATTGCATGTCATTGACCGAGGCTTCGATGGTCTGGGTACGGTCGCCCACTACCTGAACCTGCACATCTCGCGGCAACGATGCGGTCAGCTCGGGCAGTTTTGCCTTGATCGCGGCAATCGTCGACAACAGGTTAAAGCCGGGCTGCTTATGGATGTCGACAATCACCGTCGGCTCGCTGCCCAACTGCGCGGCTTGCTGGGTGTCTTCAGCCCCGGCGATGACCCGGCCCAAATCACCGAGTTTGATCGGCATTCCGTTTTTGTAGGCAATGACCTGGTCGCGGTAATGCTGCGGGTCAAGGAGCTGGTCGGTGGCGCCGAGGGTAATCGAACGACTGGGCCCGTCGAGGGTGCCCTTGGGCTGGTCCAGAGTGCTGACGCCAATCACGCTGCGTACATCTTCCAGCGTCAGGCCACGTGCGGCCAGCGCGTCGGGATCAATTTGCACTCGCACGGCAGGTTTTTGCTCGCCGTGAAAATCCACCAGGCCCACACCGGGCATCTGTGACAGACGTTGCGCAATGTAGTTGTCGGCATAACGATCAAGCTCTGGCAGCGTGCGGATCGGCGAGGTCACCGCCAAGGACAGCACGGTGCCTTCGGCCGGGTTGACCTTGTTGAAGGTCGGCGCGCTGGACATGGTCTTGGGCAAGTTTGGAGTGGCGGTGTTGATGGCCGTTTGCACATCCTGAGCCGCGCCGTCGATGTCCCGCGACAGATCGAATTGAAGAACAATCTGGGTTTTACCCGCCGCACTCGACGAGGTCATCGAGGTGACCTGCGGTACAGCGGCAAAGGCGCGTTCCAGCGGCGTGGCCACCGAGGATGCCATGGTTTCGGCACTCGCACCGGAGAGTTTGGCGGTCACCTGAATGGTCGGAAAATCCACGGTGGGAAGCGGCGCCACCGGCAGTTGGAAGTACGCGAAGGTTCCCAGCAACATAACCCCGAGGGCCAACAGACTCAGGCCGACGCGTCGTTGAATCAAACCGGCCAGGGCATTCATTGAGCAGCCTCCACCAGATCGGCGGCGGTGTCGGTTTTCACCGGCGTGACTTTCAACCCAGGCGCGATGCGGGACTGACCCTGCACCACCACGGTTTCGCCCGCCTTCAGCCCTTGGCGAATCCACTGCTTGCCATCAACGACTGTCGCGGCATCGACCAGCCGCGGTTGCACGTGCTGATCGGCATCGACGACATACACGAAATTACCCTGACGCCCCAATTGCACGGCATCGCTCGGCACAACGGCCACGGCGCGGCGCGTCTGTACCAACAGTCGCGCACTCACCAATTGGCCCGGCCAGAGTTTTGCGGCGCCGTTGTCGAACTGCGCTTTGAGCTGGATCTGCCCGCTCGCGGCGGTCACCTGACTGTCGATAAAACTCAGTTGGCCGCGAGCAATTTCCTGACGGCCATCGCGAGTCATCGCCACGACCTGTAACGCGCCTTTGGCGTTCTCTTCGAGAATTTGCGCCAGATCGTCCTGCGAAACCGCGAACGCCACGGAAATAGGGTTCATCTGAGTAATCGTCACCAGGCCAGTGGCCTCGGCGCCATGGACAATAGAACCGACGTCCAGCAGGCGTTGGCCAGTGCGACCGGTCAACGGCGCCTTGACCTGGGTGAACTCCAGTTGCAACCGCGCCGTATCCAGTGCCGCCTGATCCGCTTGCACAGTGGCTTGCTGCGCGGCCAGTTGCGCGCGGAAGGTATCGACGTCCTGAGTGGGGCCAGCCTTGGCGGCGGCCAGTTTACTGGCGCGGTCCAAATTGACCCGCAGATTGGCCAACTGCGCCTGATCCTTGCTGACCAGCGCTTGAGCCTGAGCAACCTGGGCCTGATAGACCCGCGGATCAATCACCGCCAGCAAACTGCCTGCGGTGACGGTTTGCCCCTCGTTGAACAGGACTTTTTGCAACTCGCCATCGACCCGTACCCGCACATTGACGCTGTTGAGGGCCTGTACGTTACCGATGGCACTGATCCAGATCGGCAAGTCCTGAAGACTGACTTGCGTCATCTGCACCGGCACCGCACTCGCTTCAGCTTTGACCGGCACGGCCTGAGCGCGCTTGATCCATTGAAAACCGCTGACGGCAGCGGCGAGCGAGAGCATCACCAGAACCCAGAAAACAACGCGACGACGAGGGTGAGAAACATTCATGGCTGGGCCACCTGGGCGGAAGAATTAGAAGCGATGGCGGCGGCTGAAAAGTCACCGCCCAGAGCACGAAACAGACCGACCGCGGCTTGCAGGTGTTGCAGGCGCACCTGCAACAGCGTGTCCTCGGCCTGGTATTGGGTGCGTTCGACGATCAACAACGTTTGGAAATCAGTCGAACCCAGGCGGTAACGGACCTGTGCCAAACGCGCGGCTTCACGGGCCGAATCCACCGCCGACTGGTTCAGCGTGTAGCTCTTGTCCAGCTCGCGGGCGGCACTGAGTTGGGTTTCAACGTCTTGCAGCGCCTCGATGATTGACTCGCGATAACTGGCCGTCAGTTCCTGGACATGCGCTTGATCGAAGTGCAACTGCCCCTTGAGTTGACCGCCGGCGAAGACCGGCTGGCTGAGCGTACCGATAGCGCTCCAGATGTTGCCGCCGGCCAGAGTATCGACACCACCAATCAGGTCCAGCGACAGATTGGGCAGGAACGCTGCGCGCGCGACACCGACGTCGAAATTGGCCGACATCAACCGCGCTTCAGCCGCCTGGATGTCCGGGCGTTGACGCAATAGGCCAATTGGCAGGCCAGTCGCCGGTTGCGGTACTTTCAGGGTGTCGAGTCCAGTGCCTTGCAGGTGGAAACCTTGGGGTGGCACGCCGACCAGCACGGCCAATTGGTACAGCGCCAGATCACGCTGCTGACGCAAGGGTGGCATCGCCGCTTCGAAAGTCTGCATTGCATTACGCTGCTGGGCGACTTCAAGGTTGGACACGGCCCCCTGACTCGCCTGAATTTCCACAAGGTCGAGCACTTGCCGGGCGTCATCGGCAATCGACTGGGCCAGGCGCAGACGCTCCTCCAACGACAGCACCTGGAAGTAACTGTCGGCGATGCTCGCACCCAGGCTCATGCGTAGCGTATGGGCGTCAAACACACTGGCATTGGCCAGCGCGTCAGCGGAATCGGCAGCCGCGCGCTGTTTGCCCCAGAAATCCACCTCGTAGGTGGCCTCAGCAAACACGCTGCGCTTTGGCGTCGTCCCATAATTATTCTGACGCTGGAAATTACCGCCCACATTCAGCGCCGGGTATTGCGCGGCGCCTACTACCTGAGCCGAAGAGCGCGCCTCATCAATCCGGCTGACCGCTGCTTTGAGGGTGTAATTGGACGCCAGTCCACGGGCGATCAGTTGATCCAGTTCAGCGCTATGAAACTCGCGCCACCACTGTCCACCGCCCGCTGCCTGGCTGTTTTGCGTGCCATTCCAATGGTCTGCCAACGGCAATTCGGGCTGCCGGTAATCAGGCACCATCGAGCAACCGCCGAGCATCAGCACGCCGAGCAATATCAAAGACACAGGTGAATGACACGTAGAACGCAGCGTGCGCGCCGCCAAAGTTGCAACTGACATGGGCAAGCTATCCCCGCTTAAGCCACCGTGGACCAGTCCACGAATGAGGCGAGGATAGCGAGTGGTGCCTGCCAGAGCGTTCGCCGGCAGATAAACTTTTATTTAATCTGTGTGCGTGGTGACCTGGAAGCTATAACCAACCCCGGCAACAGTCTTGATCAGCGAGTGCTCAAACCCTTCATCGAGTTTGCGCCGCAAGCGATGGATGTGTTTGTCGATCACATTGTCGTTAGGGTCAAACGCGTAATCCCAGGCGCTGTCGAGCAGCATGTCGCGGGTCACTACCTGACCACTGTGTCGCATGAGCTTTTCCAGCAACAACGTTTCGCGATGCTGCAAGGCAATGACTCGGCCCTGGCGCACGGCGGTACGGGTTGCGCAATCGAGTTGCAATTCACCGACCTCGATCTGACGCGTCGGCCCGCTCGGTTGATCGCATCCGCGCAACAGAGCGTCGAGCCGGGCGAGGACTTCAGCGAATGCGTAAGGTTTGGCCAGGTAGTCATCGCAACCGGCCTGTAGCCCTTCGACCTTTTGCGCCGTGGACGCCTGAGCGCTGAGCATCAGGATCGGAACCCGCAGTTTCTGCGCCCGAACAGCCTTGATCAGACCGATGCCGTCGAGCCCAGGCAAACGGCGATCGACAATTAACGCATCGTGGATTTCTTCAAGGGCCATGCCCAGGCCACTCTTGCCATCGCTGGCGATATCGACGACGTGACCGCTCTCCGTCAACCCGCGCAGCAGGTATGCGGCGGTTTGAGCGTCGTCTTCAACCACTAGAATCCGCAAGGAGTCGTCTCCGTAAAAACCAACCTAAACTTTTATTTATCCAGCGGGAACGTGACGCCCCCGCAAGCTTTGCCACACTATGCCACCTCTGCCCCGATTAAGTGACCGGTTCAATTGCCATGACCCATGTTCTGGTTGTCGAAGACGACCCATCCACCGCGCTGGAAATCGAGGCGGCCCTGTGTGATCACGGCTTCACGGTAAGCCGTGTCGACAATGGTCGC
The DNA here is from genome assembly GCF_034351645.1 of Pseudomonas sp. DC1.2. NCBI lineage: Bacteria > Pseudomonadati > Pseudomonadota > Gammaproteobacteria > Pseudomonadales > Pseudomonadaceae > Pseudomonas > Pseudomonas sp. DC1.2. The sequence continues at coordinate 3,377,240 of NZ_CP133782.1, forward strand.
GAAGGCCTGTTGAAAGCCTTGAGCGAACCGTTTGACTTGATCGTTCTGGACCGCATGTTGCCAGGCGGCCTCGATGGCCTGGGCATGCTCACCGCGTTGCGCGCAGCGAGCGTGACCACCCCGGTGTTAATTCTCAGTGCCTTGAGCGCCCTCGACGAAAGGGTTCGTGGCTTACGCGCCGGCGGTGACGATTACCTGACCAAGCCGTTTGAGTTCATCGAACTGACGGCACGCCTCGATGCCTTGAGTCGACGCCGCGCCGAGCCGCTCGCCCCGACACAGGAGACCCGGATGCGGGTTGGCAACCTGGAAGTCGACCTGCTGCGCCGAACGGTGCGGCGCGGTGATCGTGTCATCGACCTGGTGCCCCGAGAATACGCCTTGCTTGAACACCTGATGCGCAATGTCGGGCAGGTCATCACCCGCACCATGTTGTTCGAAGCGGTGTGGAGCTATAGCTACGACGAGCGCACCAATGTGATCGAAGTCCATATCAGTCGCTTGCGACGCAAGATCGATGGCGAAGGTGATGCACCGATGATTCATACCATTCGTGGAGCAGGCTATGTCCTCCGTTCGCCTGAGTGAAATACCGCGCACGATCAGTTTCCGCACCGGCCTGCTGTTTCTCGGACTGTTCGGCTGTTCGTTCCTGGCGTTGTTTGGCTACATCTACTGGCAAACAGCGTTTTATCTGAAAACCGAAACCGACACCGCGCTGTATCGACAGGTAGAGAACCGCAGCCTGCAACCGCCCGAATTGCAGTTGCAGGAGATCCGCAAGCACGCCATTCAGGACGTTGAAGGTCGATTGCCCCATAGTTTGTTCGATGCCCAAGGCCAGTTTATGGCCGGAGCGATTAGTCGTCTCCCGGCGTTCACCGCCTATGACACACCGCAAGAATTCCTCTGGCACAAGGACAACGGCCGCAAACGCCCGGTACGTTTCATCGTGCATCGACTGGCCGATGGCAAAACCTTGATGGTCGCCCAGGATGTACACGACATCAGCGAGTTCGATGAGCTGCTGATCAACGCGCTGATTTCCGGTGGTGTGCTATTGCTGGTGGTCGGCCTGTTCGGTGCGGTGGTGCTGGGGTATTCGGCCCACCGACGCCTCGATAAACTGAGTCGTTCAATCAAGGGCATCATCGAAGGCGACTTGACCGGCCGCTTGCCCATCCTGGGCAGCAACGATGACATCGACCGCCTCGCCTCGGTGGTCAACGGCATGCTGGATGAGCTGGAACGTTTGATGAGCGAGGTCAAAGGTGTCTGCGACGACATCGCCCACGACCTGCGGACCCCGCTGACTCGACTGATCGCAGGCCTTGAGCGCTCCCAACGGCGCGGGCTGGATGAAGTTCAATACGCCGCCAGCATTGACGCGGCACTGAAAGAAGCCAAGGGACTGCTGCTGACCTTCAAGGCCTTGCTGCGGATTTCGGAAATTGAAAACAGCGCACGCCGCAGTCACTTCGACCAACTGGACCTGAACCTGATCTGTGCCGATGCGACGGAACTCTATGAACCGCTGGCCGAGGAGCGAAGTATCACCCTGACGTTCGAGGCCAGCCATACACCCGCCATCATCGCCGGGGATGCACAGCTATTGTTTGATGCCGTCTGCAACTTGCTGGACAACGCCATCAAATTCTCCCCCGATCATAGCCATGTACGCCTGAGCGTAATCGCTGATCAAACCGCTGTCGGAATTCGAGTAACGGACAACGGTCCGGGAATTGCGCCCGAGGAGCACGAGGCCGTATTGCGCAGGCTCTACCGAGCAGAATCGAGCCGGCACACACCGGGCAACGGCCTTGGCCTGAGCATGGTCTCGGCCGTGGCGCGACTGCATGAGATGACCCTGTCGGTCAGCGATGCGGCACCGGGTTGCACGATCGATTTGCTCGGCAAACCTCCAGTGCCGCTTCATTAACTGTCAGCGCACTTGGCCTACGCAGCGCTCAGGCCCATCCAGCCATGAATGCCCACGTAGAGCCCGACGCCGATGATCAGCACGCTAGACAGGTAAGGTGCGCGTCGCGCAACCGCACCAAGCCAGGGCCAGCGATTGGACGCTTGCTTGGCGCCAATGGCCGCCGCCGCACCGACGGAGACCAGCGTAATGGCCAGGCCGATACTGAAGCACAGGACCAGCACACCACCCAAGGCCACTTCCTTGACCTGAAGGCAAAGCAGCAAGACGGTGATGGCCGCAGGGCAAGGTATCAGGCCCCCGGTCAAACCAAACAGGATGATCTGGCCCGTGGTGACTTCGCGGTTGGTGAAACGCTTACGGATATCGTTGGCATGGGCGCGCTCATGTGCATCCTGATAACCGTCGACAGACAGCTCCAACCCCTCCAGTTCGGAATGCGCATGCTCGTGATCATGTTCCTGGAATGCCAAGTCGTAATCGTGGGAATGACCCGCATGCCCAAGACTCACACGAGCGCTGAATTCATGAGGCTCGGGGATGTCAGCGGTCGACTCCAGAAAACCCTCTCGCTCGACAAATGAAAACGCTTGAGTGCTGCCATCCGCGCGAGTCGTCACCAACCGCACGTCGGCGGCGCTCCAGGCCTGCCCGCTCAATGTTTTCAGGCGCCAATGAGGTGGCATCCCCGCTTCGAAAATCGACAATTCGACGCGGCCGTGGCCGGTATCGATACGGTGGGTCTCATCGTGGTGGCCGTGGTCATGCTCGCCGTGGTGGTGATCATCGGCTTGCTCGAAGTTGAACATCTGCTCGCCACGCCAGGTCCGCCACAGCATCCATAGCGCTATCACGATGATCAGCGCCGAAGACGCGAGTTGGAAGTAAGGCTCAGTGGTATGAGCGTCCAGCCCTTTGCCCAGGTACATCCCGCCAATAGCCACCAGCCATACCACAGCAGTGTGCGACAGCGTCGCGGCCAGGCCCAACAACACCGCCTGTTTTACCGAGCCTCGGATGGCAACGATGAACGCCGCCATCATGGTTTTTGAGTGACCGGGCTCAAGTCCGTGCAACGCGCCCAGCAGTATCGCGCTGGGGAAGTAGAACCAGGCGTGACTGCCACCTTGTTGAAGTAATTCTGCAAAATTTGCCATGACTGGGCCTATTTCGAATATCGACGGATGGCTTCGAGCAGCTCTTCGACGCCTTTGGCGCGCTCTTCATCGCTCAGCGCCGGGTTGGCGACATGTGCGTGAGCATGGGCTTCGATAATTTCATCCATCAGGCCATTCATCGCGCCCCGTGTAGCCGCAACAAGGTGCAAGGTTTTTGCACAGTCAGCGTCTGAATCCAGCGCACGCTCTATCGCCTGGACCTGTCCGGCAATGCGCCGAACCCGCTTTAGCAATTCTTCTTTTTGCCCATGAACGTGTGACATACCATACCCCCCCTACCTATGCAGGCGGGCATAGTTACCCAGATCCAGGGGATTGGCAAGGCCTCGTTCTCCCTTCGTTTGAGAATCAGGGGGGTGAAACTGAACAGCGGCGGTTGCCAGTTCCCGTCAGCCTGGGTCGCCGCCGCCCACGGGCATGATCATGCCGGTGATGTAAGACGCCTCGTCGCTCGCCAGAAACAGAATCGCGCCCGCCTGCTCATCCAGCGTGCCGTAGCGCTTCATCAAACTGCTGTCGAGGGTCTGGTCAACAATCTGCTGATACCACACCTTTTCTTGCGCGCTTTGTTCGGTGCTATTGCGTGGAATGATCCGGGGCGGCGCTTCAGTGCCGCCGGGCGCGGTGGCGTTGACCCGCACTCCACGGCCGGCAGTTTCGAACGCCAGGCAGGCAGTCAGCGCGTTGACCCCGCCCTTGGCCGCGCCATACGGCACCCGATTGATGCTGCGGGTGGCGACGGATGACACGTTGACGATCGCGCCCTTGCCTTGCGCCAACATGAACGGCAGTGCGGCATGGCAACACCACAGCGTCGGGAACAGCGAGCGGCGAACTTCGGCCTCGATTTGCTGCTCGCCGTAGCGCTCGAACGGTTTGGCCCAGATCGTCCCGCCGACGTTATTGACCAACACGTCCAGACGACCGAAGCGCTCGACAGCCGCGTGCATCACGCGACTGCATTCGGCGTAGTGCTCCAGATCCGCGGTCAGGGCCAGTACCTCGCTAACCCGCTCCAACTGCGCCTGCAACTCAAACACTCGGTCAGAACGATCGACCAACACCAGACGGGCGCCCTCTGCGGCCATGCGCTCCGCGACGCGCCGGCCGATGCCTTGGGCAGCACCGGTAATCAGTGCGACTTTTTCGTCAAATCTGTTCATGAACACCTCATGCCGCGCTGGCAGCAAATTTCTCGTAGTAGAAATTCGCCGCAGCGATGCCTTGATCGCGAAGGAACTGGCTGACGGCATCGACCATCGGCGGCGGTCCGCACAGATAGACATCGACATCACCATCGTTCAGATGCCGAGGTTCGATGTGCTGGGTCACATAGCCCTTGAGGCGATGCTGACTGTCGGGGTTGGCCACGCAAGTGCTGAAACTGAAGTTAGGGATTTGCGCGGCGAGCGCTTCCAGTCGATCGAGCTGCACCAGATCAACGTCATTGCTCACCCCGTAAATCAAATGCAGCGGGTGCTCACTGCCTTGCCCTGCAATTTTCTCGAGCATGGCGGTGAACGGCGCCAGGCCCGTGCCGCCAGCCAGCAGCAACAGCGGACGGCGGATATCGCGCAGATAGAAACTGCCCAACGGCCCGGCCAGCGTCATGCTGTCGCCGACCTTGGCGATACCGGTAAGAAAACGGCTCATCAAGCCGCCAGGCACGTTGCGAATCAGAAAACTGACCTCGCCATTACGCTGCAACGCGCTAAACGAATACGCCCGAGTCTGCGCGCTGCCGGGAACCCCGAGGTTCACATATTGCCCCGGCAGGAACGCCAGTTTGTTCAGGGTTTCGCCCTTGAGCGACAACAAAAAGGTGCTGGCGGACAACTGCCTCACAGCGCTGATCGTCGCGTCGTAGCGGGCCTGATGGGTGCGGCAGACCTGCGACGATGCCGGCACCCGCACCACGCAATCGCTCAGGGCGCGCATCTGGCAAGTCAGGACAAAACCCTGCTGCGCTTCGTCGGCGCTGAGGGCGTCTTCGAGGTACTCCTCGCCCAAGTCGTAACGACCGGCCTCGGCGAAACATTTACAGGTGCCGCAAGCACCGTCGCGGCAGTCCAGGGGAATATTGATGCCTTGGCGATACGCGGCATCGGCCACCGTTTCACCGGTACTGGCGTCGATGAAACGAGTAACGCCGTCCTCAAAATTGAACGCAATGGAATGAGTCATGACAGGCGCCTCACAGGTGGTAAACATCGATGACCTGACGAACGTAGTCGTTCTTCAGGATCACTTTCTTGGCCTTGATCAGCGGGTTTTCACCGCGCACATCGAGGGTGTAGAAACTGCTGCCGAAATAGCTGTCGACGGTTTTGTAGCGAAAGCTCAGCGTGTGCCAGTTGAAACGCACCTTGCACAGGCCATCAGCCTGCTCGGTCAGCTCGATGTTGCTGATGTTGTGGGAGGTGCGTGTGTCCGGCACGCTGGCGCTGGAACGCTCGGTCTTGATGCGGAAAATGCGGTCTTCCAGGCCTGTGCGATTGCCGTACCAGATCAGCGAAATCTCCCGCTGCGGGTCCTCGGTAAGCTGACCATGGTCATCCCAGGCGGGCATCCAAAATGTCGCGTCGGGGGCGTACAGCTCCAGCCATTGGTTCCATTGCCGGTCGTCGAGGTAGCGCGCTTCGCGGTATAGAAAATCGCGCACGGCATCAAAGGTGAGGGTCACTGCACGTCCTCCACCGCAATCCGCGCCGACTGTTCAGCGGCCAACGCCTTAAGCATCGTTTGCTGCCAATACCTGTGTTGCAGCACAAACAGTCCTTCGTCTTCGGTGCGTACACCGCTGAGCAGCGGGTGCAGATCGATTTCCTTGGCCGCTTCATCGGCACCTTCAACCCAGTGTTCGGCGCCTCGGGACATGTCGTTCCACGTCGGTGTGCTGCCTTGATAGCCCATCTGGCAGGAACGAAACTCTTCAAGATCGTCCGGGGTGGCCATGCCGCTGACGTTGAAGAAATCCTCGTACTGACGAATCCGGCTCGAACGTGCGCTGTCGCTTTCACCTTTGGGGGCGATGCAGTAAATGGTGATTTCAGTGCGATTAACCGAAATCGGGCGGGCAATGCGAATCTGCGAGCTGAACTGATCCATCAGGTACACGTTCGGGTACAGGCACAAGTTGCGCGAGTTCTCGATCATCCAATCGGCGCGCGCCTGACCGAAATCCTGCGCCAGCTCATCGCGACGCTCGTACAACGGCCGGTCCTCGGGGTTAGCCCAACGCGTCCAGAGCAGCATATGGCCCTTGTCGAAGGAGTAAAAACCACCGCCCTGCTTGGCCCAACTACCGGCGCTCATGGTCGGGTTGCTGTCGCCCGCTTCACGCTGTTTACGCTGGTTCTGGGTGGCCGCGTAGTTCCAGTGGACCGAGCTGACGTGGTAGCCGTCGGCCCCATTTTCGGCGGTGAGTTTCCAGTTACCTTCGTAGACGTAGCTGGAGCTACCGCGCAACACTTCCAGGCCATCGGCCGATTGATCGACAATCATGTCGATGATTTTCGACGACTCGCCGAGGTGCTCCACCAGCGGTACCACATCGGCATTGAGGCTGGCGAACAGAAAGCCACGGTAGGACTCGAAACGCGCCACTTTGGTCAGGTCATGCGAGCCTTCGCAGTTGAAACTCGCCGGGTAGCCGGCCGCTGCGGGGTCCTTGACCTTGAGCAACTTGCCAGAGTTGTTGAACGTCCAGCCATGAAATGGGCACGTGTAGGAACTCTTGTTGCCGGACGTGTGCCGGCACAGCATCGCACCACGGTGACTGCACGCATTGATGAAGGCGTTCAACTCGCCCTCCTTATTGCGTGCGATGAAGATCGACTGGCGCCCCATGGTGGTGGTGTAGAAATCGTTTTTATTGGGAATCTGGCTTTCGTGAGCCAGGTACAGCCAGTTGCCTTCAAAGATGTGTTTCATCTCGAGATCGAACAGCCGTGGATCAGTGAACATCTCGCGCTTGCAGCGATAGAGGCCCTGTTCTGGATTTTCTTCAAGCAGGGAGTGAAGGTATTCGGGTCGCAGGGACATAGCCGCCGCCTCCATTATTTTTATTCAGGCAGGGCCATGCTAGGACGGTGAGATGGAACGGACTATCCGCCAGGTGCAGACCTGTAGCCGTTTTGTGCAGCGTTCAGCAGCACCGGCGCTTGAGGGTCTGCGAGGGCAATTCACCGAATTGCTTGCGGTAGCTGTCGGAGAACCGGCCAAGGTGTAAAAAACCGTAATCCATGGCCACTTCAGTCACGTTGCGCACGTTGCACGTCGGGTCGCTCAGGCAGGCGTTGACGCGCTCCAGACGTTTCTGGCGAATGTAGTTTTTCGGTGTATTTCCCGCGTTGCGCTCGAACAATCCATACAACGAACGCAGGCTCATTCGCGCCTGACGCGCCAAGTCTGCGCTGTCGATGTCTTGCTTGAGGTGACGTGCGATGTAATCGGCAATCGCCTCGAATGTCGCCGAAGGCGAGCCGGCATTATCGCGGCTGACGTTGGTTCGCATCAGGCAAAGCATCTTGCTGACGACGATCTGCGCGTAGTGTTCCTGCACCCTGGGCAGTTGTTCGGTGGCCTCGGCTTCCTGGCAAATCATCGCCAACAGGCTGACGAAACCTTCCAGTTGCTCCAACTGATAACGGTTCTGCAGAAACCGCACGCCCAGGTGCGGGTATTGCCAGTGCTGCTCTTCACACACTCGCTCGAGCAGCCGGGCAGGCACTTTAAGGATGAATTTTTCGCAATCGTTGGAATAGGTCAGGTCCACCGGATCATCCGGGTTAATCAATAACAACTCGCCCGGAGCGAAGTAATGTTCCTCACCTAGCCCCCGCCACAAGCAGTGTCCGCGCAGCAGGATTTGCAGGTGGTAGACGCTGTCGAGCGCGCCGCAGGTTACGCGCACGCTGGCGCCGTAGCTGATACGGCAGAGGTCCAGACCGGCGAATTTTCGATGATCGAGGCGGGCCAGCGGTTGGCCGGCGCGGGGCATCAGAATGCAATGGTTGCCGACATGCTGATTGACATAACCAGACACCGCGTAGGGGTCGGCATGGTCGAACACTCTGCTGCGCGCGCTCAACAGTTGCACGTCCATCATCGGGTCACTCTTATGGTTGTTATCGGGTACGTCGAATCATGCTTGGGCCGTCGTCGAAAACCTACAGCCACGCGATAAGCAATGGCTTATCGCGTGGCTCGGTTTAGCCGTTCGCGGTGATCAGCCTTCGAGTGCGCGAACCCGCTCCTGACGCTGCTGCTCGTCAGGCTGGGCCGACGTCTGCAAAGTGAAATCAAACTCGATTTCGGCGAAACGACCGCTGACCCCGTGCGCCGCTGCGCGTTGCGGGTCTTCGCTGAAGGTAATTTGAGCAATCAATTCATCACGGGTGGCATAGGCGAAATCATCGTGCAGGTATCGATCGCCGTCGAGGTTGATCTGAGTGGTCAGGTGACGATGGTCCGGCGCGGAGATGAAGAAGTGGATATGCGCCGGACGCTGGCCATGACGACCCAGTTGATCGAGCAGTTGCTGAGTCGGACCGTCCGGCGGGCAGCCATAGCCCGACGGCACGATGCTGCGAAAACGGTAAAAACCGTCGGCATCGGTCACGATCCGGCGACGCAGATTGAATTCCGATTGGGTGCTGTCGAAATAGGAGTAAGTGCCGCCCGTATTGGCGTGCCAGACGTCCACCACGGCACCGGCCAACGGTTCGCCGGCCGTGTTCTTGATTTGGCCCCGCATGAACAGCGTCACACCCGGGTCGGCGCCGTCATCAAGTCGTGCTTCGACATTCGACAGCGGCGCACCCGCCACGTACAGCGGCCCTTCGATGGTGCGCGGCGTGCCTGCGGACTTGCCGGCTTTCTCGTCTTCGGCATCCATCAGCAGGTCGAGGTAATGCTCAAGGCCGAGGCCGGCCACCAGCAGACCCGCCTCCTGGCGCGCACCCAACACGTTGAGGTAATTGACCGCTTTCCAGAACTCTTCCGGGGTCACGGCCAAGTCTTCGATGATATTCACCGAGTCACGCAGGATCCGGTAGACCAGCGCTTTGACCCTTGGGTTACCCGCCTCGTTGAGCAGACCGCTGGCCTCTTCAAGAAATTTCTGGGCGCTGGCAGTGTGGGAAATCTTGACGTTCATACGAGTTCCTCATCTTGTAATTATGGGCATTACGAACTGAACAGGCTGGGTTCAGCGGTCATCCTCACGGATGGAAGACGGATGCCGACACAGGGCGGTGACTTCGATGGCCATGTACGGATACAGCGGCAATTGCATCAATACGTCGTGCAGTTCCTGAACGCTGTCGACATCAAAGACGCTGAAATTGGCGTAGAGACCGGCAATACGCCACAGGTGACGCCATTTGCCTTGCGCTTGCAGACGCTGAGCCAGGGCTTTCTCGTCAGCCTTCAGCTTGGCAGCCGCTTCTGGGTTCATGTCGACCGGCAAATTCACGGTCATTTTTACGTGGAACAGCATACGGCTCTCCTCAGGCTTGGTGAATGGCGGTGGAGGTCTTGTCCCGGCGGAAAAATGCCAGGCGCTCTTCATCGAGGGTCAGACCCAGGCCGGGGGTGTTGGGAACGTGAAGTTCGAAATCGCGATAGACCAGGGGCTCACTGAGGACATCTTCGGTCAGCAGCAACGGGCCAAACAGCTCGGTGTCCCACGCCAATTTATTCAGCGTGACAAAAGCATGCGCCGACGCCAAGGTGCCGATTCCACCTTCGAGCATGGTGCCGCCATACAGACCAATGCCGGCCGCCTCGGCAATCGCCGCCGTGCGCAGCACCGCACGCGGGCCACCGTTTTTAGCGATCTTCAGGGCGAACACGGAGGCCGCGCCTTCGCGCGCCAGATTGAACGCATCCTCGACACATTCGATGGACTCGTCGGCCATGATGGGCGCCGGGCTCATGGCGTTCAAACGCACCATACCCGAGCGGTTATTACGTGAGATGGGCTGTTCGATCAGGTCGATGCCGTTGGCGCCCAGAATCCGGCACGCGCGCAAAGCGACTGCTTCGTCCCAGGCCTGATTGACATCGACTCGCACGCTCGCGCGCTCACCCAGGGCTTTTTTGATCGCAATCACATGAGCCAGGTCGCGGTTGACGTCGCCAGCACCAATTTTTAGTTTGAAGATCCGATGACGGCGCAGGTCGAGCATTTTTTCTGCTTCAGCGATGTCCTTGGCGGTGTCGCCACTGGCCAGGGTCCACGCCACCGTCAGTGCATCACGCACCCGCCCGCCCAGCAGTTCGCTGACCGGCAGACCGAGGCGCTTGCCTTGAGCATCGAGCAGTGCGGTTTCGATACCTGATTTGGCGAAAGTATTGCCACGAATACTGCGCTCCAGGCGCAACATCGCGGCATTCACATTGGCACTGTCCTGACCCACCAGCAGCGGCGCGAAGTGTTTGTCGATGTTGGTTTTGATGCTGTCAGGACTCTCGTTGCCGTAGGCCAGGCCACCGATGGTGGTGGATTCGCCGATACCTTCAATGCCATCGGCACAGCGCACACGAATGATCACCAGCGTCTGGTTCTGCATGGTGTGCATCGCCAGCTTGTGCGGGCGGAGGGTCGGCAGGTCGACGATGATCGTCTCGATCGATGTAACGGCTGTTACAAGCATGGCGATACCCGTCAGGTTCTTGAAGTTCTGGCACCGATTCTGGTACGGCTTTTTTGGCGAGGCCAATATAGAATTGGTCTGGCTTGATACCTTTAAGGTATGCACGAATTTTCTGGAGGTTTCATGGAACTGCGTCATCTGCGGTATTTTCAGGTGCTGGCTCACACCCTCAACTTCACCCGCGCCGCCGAGCTGCTGCACATCGCCCAGCCACCGCTGAGCCGGCAGATCCAACAACTGGAGGATGAGCTCGGGGTGTTGCTGCTGGAGCGTGGACGGCCGTTGAAATTGACCGATGCAGGACGGTTTTTCCATGAGCATTCAACGGCATTGCTGGAGCAACTGGGCAAGGTTTGCGATAACACACGACGGATCGGCTTGGGCGAAAAGACGTGGCTGGGCATCGGCTTTGCGCCGTCAACGCTCTATGGCGTGCTGCCGGAACTGATTCGCCGTTTGCGCAGCGCTGAACCCCTGGCGCTGGAGCTGGGACTTTCGGAAATGACCACGCTGCAACAGACGCAAGCACTCAAGGCTGGACGTATCGACATCGGGTTCGGCCGCATCCGCATCGACGACCCGGCCATCATTCAGACCGTCTTGACCGAGGATCGACTGGTCGCCGCCCTTCCCGCCGGCCACCCCTTGCTGGCTAAACCGATCAGCCTGCGCGAACTGGCGAACGAACCCTTCGTTTTGTACCCGTTCAACCCACGGCCGAGCTACGCCGATCATGTGATTGGCTTGTTCCAATCCTACGGCGTGAGTATCCATGTGGCGCAGTGGACCAACGAGCTGCAAACGGCCATTGGCTTAGTGGGAGCAGGCATCGGGGTCACGCTGGTGCCGGCTTCGGTGCAGTTGCTGCACCGCGATGACATTGGCTTCACCGACCTGTTGGAAGACGATGCGACGTCGCCGATTATCCTCAGCCGGCGGGTGGGCGACGTTTCGCCGGGGTTGAATCATTGCTTGCAGATGATTGATGAGCTGCTGCCGCGACATTGATCCGCTTCCGCCGGCAAGCACACGGCACTGGCGCGGGTAAAAAGGTGTCCGCCCAGTCGGCCCAATCCCCTGGACCCCAAACATTCCCCCTGTGGGCGGACTTGGCCATCATCAACACTTATGGCGCGTTCGGCTTTAAGACAATTCTGAAAGATCCCCGTCGCCTTGAAAGACGCATGAGAATCAGGGGCATGGATCTATAACGTGAAACGCCGCTGCTCACGCAACAGCACCTCCAACTCACCTACCGGCAGTGGCTTGCTAAAAAAATAGCCTTGCACCTGATCACAACCGTTTTCTCTGAGAAATGCCAACTGCTCAAGCGTTTCAACCCCCTCGGCAATCACGTGCAGGTTAAGGCTGTGCGCCAACTCAATAATCGTTCGGGCGATGGCTGCGTCCTGCGGGTTGCTGGTCACTTCGCGGATGAACGCGATGTCAATTTTCAGCTTGTCGATAGGGAACCGACGCAGGTAGGCAAGGCTTGAGTAACCCGTGCCGAAGTCGTCAATCGAGATTTTGACTCCCAGTTCCCGGAGCGCTTGCAGGCGGGAAATAGTGTGTGAGGTATTTTCCATCAGGGAGCTTTCCGTCAACTCGACTTCGAGCCATTGCGGATCAACCTGATGGTCGCTGAGCGCCTGTTGGATATCGGCGAGCAGATCGCCCTCGATCATCTGATCACCGGAAACGTTTACCGCAACTTCAAATGAGCCCACCCCCGCACGTTGCCACTCGCCAATTTGACGACACACGCGCGCAATCACCCAGCGCCCAACCTGAGTAATCAGCCCAAGGTTTTCCAGAATCGGCACAAACACCGCTGGCGAGATATTGGGTTGCCCTGGTCTCTGCCAGCGCAATAGCGCCTCAAGCCCGCAAATACGGCCGCTTTCCAGACAGATCTTGGGCTGATAGAACAACTCGAACGCCTGCTGTTGCACCGCTTCGTGCAAGGCCGTTTCCATATCGAGCTGCGCCGAAACTTCAACGTTCATTTGTGCGGTGTAGAAACGATAAGTGTCTCTGCCAACCTTCTTCGCGCGGTTCATCGCGGTGTTGGCGTGTTTGATCAAACTGACGGCCTCGTCACCATCGCCTGGGTAAAGCGCAATTCCGATACTGGCGGTCATCGAGGTCACCTGACTACCCAGTTGGAAAGGCGCACGCAACACCTCACGAATGCGCTCGACCATTTTCAAGGTGTCCGCCTGCCCCTCGCGAATCATCAGAATCATCGCAAACTCGTCACCGTCCATGCGCCCCAGCGTGTCAGTGACGTTGAGGCAATTGGACAGACGTTGACCGAGTTCGGCCAACATCTGGTCCCCCATCAAATGGCCCCAGGTTTCGTTGACGTTTTTGAAATCATCCATGTCAACCGTGACCACCGCCAACTGCCATCCGCTCAGCGATGCTTGAGTCAGGCCCATTTGCAAGGTGGTGTAAAACAGGTTTCGATTGGGCAGGCCCGTCAACGAGTCGTAATGGGCCATTTTCAGCATGCGCTGATCGGACTCCTTGCGATGAGTGATGTCGCGCACGATGCCGACAATGATCCAGTCATCGCCGGTCTTGTAAGCTTGACGGTGAACCTCCACCGGAACATAGCTACCGTTTTTGCAAAGGATGCGCGTTTCAGTCGGCTCGCTGGGCCCCCGGCCGGCGATGATTTGATCGTAGAGGACCTCCAGTTGTTCGAGGGAGGTATCGCCCAAATCGGCAGGATTTTTGCGCAGCAGTTCATCAGGGGTGTAGCCCATCACCTTGCACGCGGTTCTGTTGAACTCGATCAACTTCATGGTGCCGCGGTTGATTAGAAAAATCGCGTCGCCCGAGGCGTCCATCGCTGAGCGGAAGCGCTCCAGATCGATGGTGCGCTGCTGCAATTGCTCCTCAAGCATCAGGCTGTGGCTTTTCAAGTAATCGCCAAAGACCTTGAGCCTCAAAAGGTTACGCACCCGCAACCATAGCTCAGCGCTTTCCACCGGTTTGCTGAGGAAGTCCTCAGCGCCCGCTTCCAGGCCAGAGAGACGCGCACTGTGCTCGCCCAACGCCGACAGCATGATGATGGGGATATTGAGTGTGTTTTTACTGGCTTTGAGCTGGCGGGCGACTTCGTAGCCATCCATGCCCGGCATCATAATGTCGAGCAGAATCAGGTCAGGCGGTTGTTGTTCGACCATGGCCAGCGCCTCCTCGCCAGAACTGGCGGTCAGCGTCGTATACCCCTGGTTTTGCAACAACACTTCCAGCAGTTTGCGGACATGGACTTCATCATCGACGATCAACAGTGTGGCGGGCGTATTGGACATGACCAGTGCTCAAATAAGAGGCTGTTGAGGCAGGTTGTTTTCCAGCAACGTATCAATCACCCGATACAGTTCTTTGTAGCGCAGGGGCTTGATGATGTAGGCATTACAGCCGGCCAGGCGAGTTTTTTCCTCGTCTTCTTTCATGGCCATGGCAGTCAATGCGATCACCGGGATAGCGGCCGTCTGAGCGTCCTGCTTGAGCAACGAGGTCGCGGCCAGCCCATCCATTCCCGGTAACTGAATATCCATCAGGATCAGTTCAGGCTTACGCTCACGCGCCAGGGTCAAACCCGTTTCTGCGTCTGTCGCACACAGCACGCTGTGACCCGCATTGGTTAGCAGCAAGCAGGCCAATCGCATGTTGGCGGCGTTATCTTCAACAATCAGGATGTTAGCCACGGCGCCTCCACAGTGGTTGAGCGACGGATCGGCAACCACACCAAAAAGCGCGCCCCCACACCTTCAAGGCTGGCCACGGCAACACTGCCACCGTGCAATTCGGCCAGTTGTTTGACCATCGCCAGGCCCAGGCCCGTGCCTTCAAATTTACGTGCCAGGCTGCTGTCGATTTGACTAAACGCCTTGAATAGCTTGCACATGCTGTCTTGCGCAATGCCAATCCCGGTGTCGCTGACGCTCAGCTCCAGAAACTGCCCGTATTCGCCGTCCGGCACTTCGAAACCGTAGATCGGCCAGTCGCCGTCGATGGTGCCCACTTGCTCGCGCGTGACCTGGCGCACCGCCAGCGTCACCGACCCACCTTGCTCGCTGAATTTCACGGCATTGGCGAGCAAGTTGTAAACAATTTGCTTGGTCTTGCGCAGGTCAAGTTCAATCACCCCAAAGTCAGTATCGGCGGCCAGCTTCAACTGAATGCGTTGCAGCGCAGCTTTCTCGCGGACGATGAGCAAGCTATTGCTCAGAAGGCTTTCCAGCTCGACCGGCTCCAGCTCCAATTCCATCATCCCGGCTTCAACCTTGGACAGGTCGAGAATGTCATTGATCAACGACAGCAGGTGCTGGCCACTGGTAAAAATATCGCTGATGTATTCACGCTGGGTATCTGTCATGTCGCCCACCATTCCATCCTTGAGCGCCTCGGAAAAACCGATCACGGCATTCAGTGGCGTTCGAAGCTCATGGGACATCGTGGCCAGGAACTCGGACTTCATGTGGCTGGCGTGCTCCAGCTCGATGTTCTTTTCTTCGAGGGTGCGTTCGAAGCGTTTACGCTCCGTGACATCGCGGGCGGCGGCGAACACCCCCTGCAACTTTCGGTCACGGTCATGGAAAGTGGCCGCGTTGTAAGAGACGACGGTTTCACTGCCGTTGTACGCGCGCACGGTGAGTTCATAATCGCTGACTTTATGTTCACTGAGCACTCGCTTGATGGCAGCCTCGGCGCGCGCGGGGTCAGTGAAAAAGTTTTTACACGGGGCACCGATCAACTCGTCACGAGTACGCCCGGTCAGCGCCATCATTTGTTTGTTAACGTCGGAAATGATGCCTTGAGGGTCGGTCATCATTAACGCATCGATGTTGGATTCGATCAGGGAGCGGGTGTAGAACTGCTGATCACGCAGACGCTGATCAAGCAACGCTTGGGTTGCCTCTTCCTGCTTGCGCGCGGTGTTGTCGGTGCCAATCAGCAAGTAACCGATGATGGTCTCGGCGCTGTCGCGTAATGAAGTGACAGACACCATCGCCGACAAGCGGCTGCCGTCCTTGCGGATGTAGGTCAGCTCATAAATGTCTTCAATACCTCGCGAGGCCTTAAACACCAACGCTTCAAAACCCGGCGTAATCGGCGTATCCAGCTCAAGGCTGAGCGCGGCGGCTCGGGTGATCAGTTCTTTAGGATCGGAGATATCAGCCGGCGTAATCAGGTTGACCACATCCTCGGCCTGGTAGCCAAGCATGCGTTCGGCACCGACGTTGAAAATCTGGATAACGCCTTTTTCGTCGGTCGCAATGCTGGAGAAATAGGCGCTGTTGAAGATGGCGTCCTGCAGCGCGCCGGTCTTGAGCAGGGTTTTCTGTCGACGAAACTCGACGATCTTTTCGGCGCGAGACTGAGGTTCAGCGGGCGGGCTGTCTGTTGGCTGCTTGTCCATGTTTCATATCCCATTAACTCGCGAACCTACCAATGACAGCAGGACCGTAAAACCAGCTTACGGATGATCAAACGGTGCCGCGCAGTGAGTTCAATAGACGATAGCAGATGGCATTTGATGCTGATCGACCCGTCTACACCAATGACCCAGTGCAGAACTCGGAGATTAGGCTCATGTTCACTTGACCCAGCCTTGTCCAGCAAGGTTCCATCGGCCAGCAAGCCAAACCTGAAAAAACAAGAAAGGGGTACAGACTGATCGTCAACGGCCAGGCCCAGCGGCATCCTCGCGTTGACACCCAGCACCGTGGTTTTGGCGATTGCCAACCCGCCCTGGAACCACTGACCTCTCTGCTGCCCCGCACAACGCGCTCTTGCCCGCAGCGGTGGTTCCACTCAACAAGCACAGGCGCCAGCAACGTGCGCAATTCATGGGCGCCGTTGGCGGTGACGCTGCGTTCGGCCTCCAAACCGCTGCGCAAATGCTCCCCCTCTCAAAAAAATGATCATCCAGCGTCTGACTTAAATCAAATACGGGCCACTCATTCACGCCGACATTGAGCATCAGCGTTCGCGCCATCGCATCCGCGGTGAGCACAGAGCGCTCGTCTCATGGAGGCTTCCCATGGCTACGCAGTTACAAGGCATCCAACCGATTATTCCGGCCACCACCACGCACCCCGTTGCAGGCAGCTTGCGAAAGGTGGAACCCAAACGGCTGTCCTTGAGCCTGCTGATTGCCTTGGTGGTCGGTTCGATGATCGGCAGCGGTATTTTCAGCCTGCCGCAAAACATGGCGGCCAGCGCAGGCGCCGGGGCGATTCTGATTGGCTGGCTGGTGACTGGTGTCGGCATGCTGTCGTTGGCGTTGGTCTATCAAACCTTGTCCAATCGCCAACCGACACTGGACAACGGCGTATTTGCCTATGCCCGCGCTTTAGGTGGTGAATTCCTCGGGTTCAACTCAGCCTGGGGCTACTGGATCAGCGCCTGGATCGGCAACGTCAGCTATCTGGTGATTTTGTTTGCGGCGCTGAGTTACTTCTTCCCGCTGTTTGGTGAAGGCAACAACAAAGCGGCGATTGCCGGGGCGTCCGTCGTGCTCTGGGCATTGCACTGGATGATTCTCAGAGGCATGCGCACTGCGGCGCGCGCCAACGCGCTGACGACCGTGGCCAAAATCGTCCCGTTGTTGCTGTTTATAGGCTTGGTGATAGCGGCGTTCCAGCCTGCAACCTTTAGTGTCGATTTATGGGGTTCGCCCGCGCTCGGCAGCACCCTCGATCAAGTCAAAAGCACCATGCTGGTAACGGTCTGGGTGTTCATCGGCATCGAGGGGGCCAACGTATTCTCTGCCCGCGCAGCGGAGCGGGCCAATGTCGGCCGCGCCACGGTCATCGGTTTTGCCATCACCCTGTTGCTGCTGATTGCGGTGTCTCTGCTATCGCTCGGCATTCTTAAACAACCGGAACTGGCCGCCCTGAAAAACCCTTCGATGGCCGGTGTGCTTCAAGCCGCGGCCGGACCATGGGGCGCAGTGCTGATTAGCATTGGCTTGATTATTTCGGTGGGCGGCGCCCTGCTCGCCTGGACCTTGCTGGCGGCCGAATCAGTATTTACCCCGGCCAGGGAAAAGGTCATGCCGCAGTTACTGGCCGTGGAAAACACCGAGGGCGTGCCAGCCAATGCGTTGTGGGTCACTAACGGCTGTATTCAACTGTTCCTCTTGCTGACGTTGTATTCGAACGCGAGCTACCTGGCGCTGATCTCCCTGGCGACCTCGATGATTCTGCTGCCCTATCTGTTCAGCGGCCTGTATGCGTTGAAATTGTCCTGGCAGGGCCAGACCTACGCCGGCCACCGCGCCCTGCAACTGCGCGACATGGCCATCGCCTCGGTCGCTACGCTGTATTGCCTGTGGTTGCTGTATGCCGCCGGGCCTAAATACATGTTGCTCAGCGCCTTGCTCTACGCCCCCGGTTCGTTGATTTACATGAGCACCCTAAAGGCGCGTCAGGGACAACCCCTCAGGGTTGCTGAAACAGGGCTGCTGATCATTATCTGGACCGCGGCAGCCTTCGCCGGCTGGATGCTGTGGTCTGGAACTCTGGCCCTGTAAGCACGGTGTTGTAACAGCCAACGTCACCTCACTAGCGGGCAAACCTGTCCCCTGACATGAAATCGGCAGGGGACATTGAATCCGACGTTACTTATCGCCGTGTCACCAGCCGCAGCGCAATCAGCAGCCTGGCTTGACGATCATCAAACTGCACGGCGCATGATTCAACACGCTCTCGGCAGTACTGCCGGTGAGCCAGTCGGCCCCAGGGTGATAGGCCGTGCCCAACACCACCATGTCGAATGCATTCTGTTGGGCGAAATGCTCAATCACTTGGTGAGGAATACCGACCAGTTGATGCCTGTATTTTTTCTCAATGCCATACCGTTCCGCGAGTACATCAAAGGCCTCGTCCTGGGCATCGTTGACCGCGTCTCTCAAACTATCGGCCAGTGTCAGCGTCGGAAGACTCCGCTGTGTGTCGCCGACCACCGACCAGTTGCGCACATTGAGCACGTGCAAAACGGCGCCACAAGACGCAGCCAGCGTTGAGGCGAGATCAAGAATCCGTTCATTGAGCCCTTGGGTCAGGTCTTCCAGATGCGAGAGATCGAGGGTGGCGAGAATACGCAATGGTTTTGCATGCCGGGCGCCAGTGACCCAGTGCCAAGGGGCCGGGCAATCACGCAGCAACAGCCAGTCCAGCGGGCGGTGGAAAGCACGGTCGAGCGCCGGCACGTGGAGGAGGTCCTTGATCACCAGATCCGCATGGAAGTTGTTCACGTACTCAAGCACGTGCGCCAGGCTCGATTGCTCCCAGACCACTTCAGTGGTGACCTGCAACCCAGAGCACCTTTGAAACCGGGCTTGCTGCTCCAACCAGTGGCGGTGCATCTGCACGTAGCCCTCTAGCGCCTGGGCTATCGCGCCCGGTGCAAACAGGCCGGTCAACGTCAGCGCCTGGGCATCATCAAACGCGACGATGTGCAGCATTGCTCCCGTTGCGCGGGCCAATGCCTGCGCCCGATCAAACGCCGGGCTGCGGGTCTTTTCGATGGGAGCAATCAATAGGATCCGCTTGAGCTTCAGCATCATGGACCTCGTCCTCGTTGCTCAAGTATCTGGCGTTATCCAAACAGGGCCCTGATCTTTGTCAACGAATAGCCCGAGCACTCACCCAAGACAAAGACCAGAGCTCTTTCCCCGTTCGTCGATTACCCAGGCAAACACCTGAATGAACGGCGCGTCCGCACGCTTGCCACCTATGCTTGAAACACCCTCCAATGGCGTCATATCCCATGCCGGAAACCCGACCACTTCAAATTCACTACCTCAAGGCTGCGTGCTCCAACTGCAGCGTCTTGGAGTTGTGCCTGCCCATTGGTCTTACAGGCCCTGAGGTCGAACGTCTGGACACGCTGATCGTGCAACGCGTCAAGGTCAAAAAAGGCGCAAGCCTCTACCGCCCAGGCGACCCACTGCGTTCGCTGTACGCGGTGCGTATCGGCTCGTTCAAGACCAGCGTGCTTTCGGTCGATGGACGCGAACAGGTCACCGGGTTCCAGATGCCTGGCGAAATACTCGGTCTGGACGCCATCAGTACCGACCTGCATGCCTGCAATGCCTGTGCTCTGGAGGACAGCGAAGTCTGCCCCCTCCACTTCGCTCATCTGGAGAAACTCGCTCAAGAACTGCCCTCACTGCAACACAACCTGAACAAAATAATGAGCCGTGAAATCGTGCGAGATCACGACATGTTGATGATGCTTGGCAAGATGAATTCCGATGAGCGCCTGGGTGCCTTTCTGCTGAATCTGTCGCAACGTTTGAATATGCGGGGGTACTCATCCCGGGATTTCGTACTAAAAATGCGGCGGGATGAAATTGGCTCCTATCTGGGGCTGCGCCTGGAAACCATCTGCCGTGGCATTGCGCACTTGCGGGATCAGGGGTTAGTGCAAATCACTGGCCGAAACGTCAACATCCAGGACATGGAAGGCCTCAAGCAACTGGTCGTGGGCTGCCATCGCCCTCTCTGCTAACCCCGCACTTCCGGACGCCATGGGTATCTGATCCAGATCAGATTGAAGCGCCGCCAACGGCGTAGAAAGGAATGCATCGTGTGGTTCGTCGCCACGCGTCAACCTTTCAAACCGGGTGGAGGATCACACCATGCTCACCGTCAAAGACCACAACGATCGTGCAGCCGCAGCTTACTTGGCAGTTAACGGCCAATACTGGATCGAAACACTCAAGGATGGCCGCCACATCTTGATTCGGCCCCTGGAGGAAAAAGATCGCGACCGCGAGTACGCCTTTATCAAGCGCCTGTCTGCGGAGTCCCGGCACATGCGTTTTCTCGCGCAGGTCAACGAACCCGGCACGGCGTTACTCAACCAGTTGATGGACACCGATAACAAGCAGCGCACGGCCTACATTGCGCTGGTCCATGAAAACGGCCAACTGATCGAGATCGGTATCAGCCGCTACGCCGCCACAGGCGAACATGAGTGTGAGTGCGCCGTAACCGTCGCCGATGACTGGAACCACTTGGGCCTTGGCACTGCATTAATGGAGCATTTGATCAAAGCCGCTCGCCAGAACGGTTTTCGCCAGATGTACTCCGTAGACGCCTCCAGCAATGGCCCCATGCGAGAACTGGCCAAAGCCTTGGGTTTCGAGACGCACAATGACCCCGACGACAGCCGTCAGGTGATTCACCGGTTTTTCTTGTAAACAACGCCCCGCGATATTCCAGCTAACGGTTTATCGCAAGGCGATCCAGCACGCTATCAGGAGTGCAGTGTCTGGCCCGGCTTGATCGCCAGTACACTGCAAGGCGCCCGCTGCAAGAGTTGTTCGGCCGTGGTGCCCAGGAGTTTGTTCAACCCCTTGTGCTGCACCGTCCCCATGACAATGACGTCGGTGCGGTGCTCCATCGCAAAATCACAGATACCCGACAACGGCACACCCTCGATAAAGTGGCGACGATCCAGCGGTACGCCATGCCGCTCGGCCAGCGCGACAAACGTCTCGCGTTGCGCCACACCCAGCGCTTCATAAATCCCGGTGGCCAGCGGTAATGCGCCAATCCCCATGTCTTGGGCATACACGGCTGTCCAGTCATACACATGCAACAGTTCAAGCCGTGCATCACATTGCTCAGCCAGCTTCACCGCAGCATCGATAATCTGATCATTGAACACCATGTCTTGCTCTTCACTACGCAGGACATCGACAATCGCCAGCACACTGTGCGGCCTTGGGTTAAGGGGATTCGTCACCAGATGCACCGGCACCGGACAATCACGCAGCAGTTGCCAGTCTAACGGCGTGAAAAAAACCCGCTTCAACGCTGACTCTTCCTGAGCATCCTTGATAATCAGCGCCAGCGACATCTCGTTGACGAAGTGCAGGATCTCCTCATAAGGATGCTGTACCCACACCACTTCGCTGGTGACCTCGACCCCGCGTTTGCTCATCATCCCGGCTTGTTCCGCGAGCCATTGCCGATGAATTTGCAGGTAGCCCTCCCGGGCCAGGCTGACTTGTTCAGGGGCGAACAGACCGGCCACCGCCAACGCCTGTAAATAATCAAACGCCACAATGTGTAACGGCAGTTGCATCGACAGCGCCAACGCGCCAGCCCGGTCGAACGCCGGTGTGCGGGTCATGGCTGGAGGGGCGATCAACAGTAAACGTTGAGTTTTCGACATGGGACACCTCGGCACGCGGACATCTGAACGATGGGAGTAGAACGTCAGATTGAGCGTTCCAGGTTCGGGCGACTTGATCTTTGTCAGCAAGAGGGTGCGAAACGTTTCCAGTGCCGCAAGGTGCCGGCCAAGATCGCCAGCGGCGACACGTCAAGCGGCCATGTCGAGCCGGCGTCCGTGTGATACCCGGCAATTGGCAAGACCTCGGTGAGCAGTGTGTCCGAACACGATGTTCGGGCGCTGATTCGGGCCGTGGTCAACCGCGGCGCTCACCGGCAAGCCATCAGTTTCTTCGCCGACCTCACCCAGATGTTCAACTGGGCTAGAAAGCGCCAACCTTGGCGGGCCTTACTGGTTGAGGGTGATCCGACTGAACTGGTCGACATCTCCCCCTTGATCCCTGCCGACTACGAAGCGGAAAGAAGCCACATCCTTTCACGGGCTGAGCTGTTGGAGTTGCACAACCGCTTCCAGCAGATGACCGCCGATTACAACGCCCTCCCCGCTGGTCAAAAGTACGAGGGCATTCGTCCATTGAAGAAGACTCAACTCGCGCTCTGGATTAGCTTGGGCACCTTATGCCGCATTGGCGAGTTGCTGCAGGCCGAATGGAAGAATGTCGATCTGGACCGGCAAACGTGGTTCCTCCCCAGTGAAAACGTCAAAGGCACCCGGGGCAAGAAACAGGACCACCATGTCTTCCTCTCGCCCTTCGCTCTGCATTTCTTTCAGGAGTTCAAGACCCTCACGGGCGACTCTCAGTGGTGCGTTCCCAACAAGCTGGATGATCAGCATGTTGATGTGAAAGTGGTGAGCAAGCAGGTGGGCGATCGTCAGACTAGGTTCAAAAACCGTAAGGTTCTCTCCAGGCGGCGTCATGACGACACCCTGGTCCTTGCCGACGGCCAGAACGGTGACTGGACGCCGCATGACCTGCGCCGCACCGGCGCGACCATGATGCAGGCCTTAGGTGTCAGCCTGGACGTTATCGATCGCTGTCAAAATCATGTACTGGCCGGCTCTCGGGTGAGACGCCACTACCTGCATCACGATTATGCCGAAGAGAAGAAGCGCGCTTGGAACCTGTTGGATGATCGACTCAGCGCCGTGTTGTCCTCAACCTACGAGCACCCGCCTACGGAGTCTATGATGTCTTTTCCAGCTTACGCCGCCGCTGAATCAGCGTCGCCTCCATAGGCCAGACTCATTGTTTCATGGGCATTGCTGAGCACCTGCTTCGGATCAACTCCGCTCCACCGTAATCAACAGAAATCGACCAAGAGCTGCCGTTGATGACAGCTGTTTGGGGCGCCGTCAGACACGAAACCCTGTCGCGAACGAAATCACTTTCTCAATGCTATTGCAACCAACGTCGCAAAAGACATGGAACAGGGCCGTGCTCTTTTCTCAGTCGGCAGCGCGCCCTTCCTGAGCCTGGAGAACAGGCGCCTCATCAAGTCGAAAGTTGGCCTAGGTTGGCGCGCCATGTGGACGAGAGGCCAGGACAATACGACGATTGATATGAGGTTGTTGTGACACGTGCAGACTCTTCGACAAAACCTTTAAGTAAGTTTGTTTCTCATCCGGTCTTCGGAACAATAAAGAGCAACTAACCTTAGAGACCCTGTTCGACACCTAATTTTTATTGCACTTCGCCACCGAGCCGCATACACATCCGCCTATGAACTGCGCTTACAGGACGTCGAATGAACAGCTGATATAATATCCTGCATGATGCCCAATGGCACGATGCTTTAAGTTAAGACTGAGTAACACTCACCTGAAAAATCAATCAATATGGCCAGTCGAAAAGACGCCTTTGTCAAACCGGCACCCCTTCGACTGAGCACACGCCCGTCAGCAAATAACGCAGTTGCTAAGAATTTATCCGGCTACAACTTCGAGTTTTACGTCGATATTGCCGCGCACCGAGTTGGAGTAGGGACAAGCCTGATGCGCGTCCTCTACCAGAGCTTCAGCGGCAGCTTGAACGATCCCAGGAAGAGAAATGCGCAAAGTTACCGCCAGCCCGAACGCTCGCTCATTGATAGGGCCGATGCCAACCTGTGCTCTAACGGTCGCGGTCTCAGGAATACTAGGGTGTTTGCCATTTCGAGCTACGTTTTTCATGGCGCTCAAAAAACACGCGGCGTAGCCTGCAGCAAATAGCTGTTCAGGGTTGTTGCCAAAACCGTTTCCGCCTAACTCTTTCGGCATACCGAGCCAGACGTTGAGGCTTCCATCACTCGCACGAGCGTGGCCGTCTCGACCACCGACAGCAGTTGCTTCAGTCTGATACAGAGTTTTAGTGATCATGGACAATCTCCTTGCTTATTGAATTGCCTAGCTTCCCAGACTGGGTGATCGAAAGAATTGGAATTCCGCGCTTTGGGGGTAACGATTTTTAGGTGCCTACATGTTCTAGTTTTAACGCCCGCTTCCAGCTATCTAGGGCAGTTAGACGCTGCAAGTAAGCCTGCAAATGGAGATATTGCGCACCGGCCCCGAGCTGTTCAACCACAGTAATGGCGACGAACGCCAGCATGAAATCTGCCCCCGACAATTTTTCGCCTACGATGAAGGTCTTATCTGCGAGCACGCTATCCAGAAAGCTTAATACCTTGTCAAACTCGGTCTGCGTGTATCCGTCCAGGAATTTCAGTTGGGTGCCTGCATCGGCCTCGAACTGTGTGAATACCTTCAGCAGAACCGGCACCATTGCAGAACTTTCCGCAAAATGAATCCATTGCAGATACTGAAGATAGTCGGGCGAACTGAACGCAGGTGCCAGGTCGGACGCGAACCGACGGATTAGGTACTCGACAATGGCGCCAGACTCAACCATCACCTGCCCCTCGACCTCAATGACCGGCGATTTACCCAACGGATGAATATTCTTTAAGGATTCCGGCGCGAGGTGGGTAACAGGATCACGCTGATAGCGAATCAGTTCGTAGCGCGCGCTCATCTCTTCCAAAAGCCAGAGAATACGCAGGGAACGAGAGTCGTTGAGATGATGAAGTGTGATCATGGCGGTTCTCATTAGTCGATGTTTTTCTCGCTGCGCCTGAACCCTGGAGGGGCTCAGGTCAACACAGTGGCTTACTTCAGTAGGGCAACAAGTGCCTTGGCAACACCTTCAGAGCTCGCGGGATTCTGGCCAGTGATCAACTTGCCATCTTCGATGACGAACGGAACCCAGTCCGGCCCTTTCTCATATCGGCCACCCAGACTCTGAAACTCATCTTCGATCAAAAAAGGCACGACATCGGTCAGTTCCACAGCAGCTTCTTCACCGTTAGTGAAACCAGTGACTCTGCGCCCTTTAATCAGCGGCGCGCCGTCAGCGGCCTTTACATGTCGAAGTGCTCCTGGTGCATGGCAAACAAAGCCAATAGGTTTGCCGGCACGCTCAAAGGACTCAATCAAACTGATGGATGTCTTCGACTCGGCCAGATCCCATAGTGGGCCATGACCGCCAGGGTAGAACACAGTGTCAAAATCTTTCTCGCTCACCGTATCGAGCTTAACCGTGCTGGCCAAGGCCTTCTGAGCTGCAGTGTCAGCGTTGAAGCGGTGAGTCATTTCGGTTTGAAAATCTGGAAGCTCACTCTTGGGATCCAGCGGAGGCTGACCACCGGCAGGTGAAGACAGGACTACTTCTGCGCCGGCATCTTTGAAGACGTAATAAGGAGCAGCGAACTCCTCAAGCCAAAATCCTGTTTTCAAGCCGGTGTCACCCAGCTGGTCGTGAGACGTCAGAACCATTAAAACTTTCATTTCATATCCCTCATTGCTGCGGTTAGGCCTTCGGCTACAGGATCTGCCTTGGGCATTTCATGAGCGTCAACAAGTGCCGCTGACCAGCTAAAATTTAGCTGTTGAAAAACGCTTCAAGTGTTTGTGCCTTGTCCGCATAAGGAGCTCGCAGGCGAAGATTTGACGCGCCATCCTGGCTTTGCACAACCACCGGTTTAGCATGCGTAAAGCGACGAAATCCATGGATGCCGTGATAAGCACCCATTCCCGAGGCTCCGACCCCACCGAACGGCAGACTGTCTATCGAGGCGTGCGTCATAACATCGTTGATGACTAAGCCGCCAGACGTCGTTTGGTGTGTGAACTGAGCCTGAAGATCGGGGTTGTTGCCGAAGTAGTAAGCAGCTAGAGGACGTGGATTAGCATTGATGTATGCGATAGGTTCTTCCGCGTTGCGATAGGTTTTTACTGGAAGCAGCGGCCCGAAGATCTCTTCTTGCATGATGGCCATGTCGTCGGTCACATCGAGTAAAAGGTGTGGGGCTATCTTGCGGGATGCCGAATCGAACGCTGGCTCACTGCCCGGTGCAAGATTGATAAGGGTCGCGCCCTTCTGCTCTGCATCTGACAACAGGCCCACCAGCCGCTCAAAATGACGCTCACTGATGATCGACGTGTATTCATCATTGGAAATGAGGCTGGCAAAGCTTGCGGCGATGAATTCTTTGCTGCGTCTGACCAGTTGTTCCAGAGCACCATGCGGAACCATCATGTAATCGGGAGATAGGCAGATCTGCCCTGCATTAAAGGTTTTGATAGTCAGTGTGCGCTCGACCGCCGTGCACATGTCAAAGTCCTCTGCCACTACCACAGGGGATTTTCCGCCCAGTTCCAGTGTCACTGGAACCAAGTTCTCCGCAGCTGCACGCATTACGTGGCGACCGACACTTGTGCTACCAGTGAACACCAGGTGATCGAATGGCAGACCGCTGAATGCAGCGCCTACACTCGCATCACCCAAAACGACAGTTAGCTCGATGGGATCGAAATAACCGGCGATGAGCTCAGCCAGCAACTCAGACGTTTTTGGGGTCAGCTCTGACGGTTTGATCATGGCGGTGTTGCCGGCTGCAAACACACCAGCTAGAGGGCCGAATGCCAAATTAATTGGGAAATTCCAAGGGCTGATAATCCCAACTACGCCAAGCGGCTGCTGCTCAATCCAAGCCTGCATGCCGGTGGCCGGGTTTTCAACCACTTCAGGCTTCATCCACTGCGATACATGCTCGGCAGAGTCCTCCAGCATATTCACCGTGGTGGCCATATCCGCAATCATCGACTGGTACACACTGCGGTTGCCGAAGTCGGCACTGATGGCGACGCTGATGGCCGTATGGTTTTCGCGAATCAAACGTGCGGCGCGGAGCAGCCTATCTTTCCGAAGCGCTGCATCGGCAGGGCCAGCAGCCAGATGTGCACGCTTCATAGTGCGCAGGATGACCTGCAGATCGTCGGTGGTGGGCTGGTAACTCATATCTCAAATCCTCAGCATTGCGCATGGTGGAATGAGTGCAGCATCTGTGTCCTATGGGGGCCACCGACGACTGCGTTCAAACTGTGAGCAGCCATCTTAGGGGGCTAGCCCTAATGGGAGTAGACAGCGTATTTTAGGGCTCATATAAATAATTTTATGGGAAAAATATGTCATTAATACGACTTAGGACGTTTGTTGAGGTATATCGACAGAGGTCGATAAGTGGTGCCGCCCGCACGCTCAACCTCACGCAACCTGCAGTTTCTCAACACATTTCAGGGCTCGAAGCAGCTATTGGCAGAAGCCTGTTTGACAGACAGGCTCGTGGCGTCGAACCTACCTCGGCGGCAAAAGAACTGGCAGCAGATATAGGCGACAAACTGGACGACGCTGAAAGCGCGCTTGCATCTGCTAGAGCTCGATCAATTGAACTGACAGGAGCACTTCAGATAATTGGACACGCCGACTTCCTCGCTGAAGTCGTCTCAAGACAACTGAAGCCACTACTGGAAGAAGGCATTCGCATTCGAATGCAGAGTGGAAACCACGAATCGATTTGCCGTTTACTCATCGAAGGAGAATGCGACCTAGGTGTTTCAGGTATGGCCCCTGACAACCCAAGGCTTCGCAGTGAGCTTTTGTTCACGGATGACGTCATTGCAGTTGCTGCCCCGGCGGTGGTGAAGCGTCTAGTCGCAGCAAAAGATTTTGTCACCGCGCTGGAGGCTGAACCGATACTGGCGTACAGCCTCGCCCTCCCACTTATCGATGCCTGGTTAGCGCTGAACCGTATTGAAATAACGACCTCTATGCCCGCCATGGTCGGTCAAGATTTGCGGACGTTGCGGACGCTCCTTATAGACGGGTTTGGTTGGAGCACCCTTCCTGCCTACCTTTGCAGGCCACATATTGAGAGGGGCGAGCTCCGGGAAGTTCCAGCGCCAGTAGGCCATTCAAGTCGTGACTACCATTTAATTTGGACGCCCAGCGCGTTACGCCAACCTCGAGTCGCTCATGCCCGGCAGGCTCTACTATGGCGACTAAGAGGAAGTCGGCGCGTGGAGTAAGGGATAGGCAAACGGTTATGTTTATGACTAACAGCAACGATAAGAGTGGGGAGCTTTTGGGCCAGGAGCTGCGTCGCCGCTGGAGCCCAGAGCAAAAACTGGCCATGGTTCGCGAGAGTCTTGAGCCAGGGCAAAGCGTTTCGGTGGTGGCTCGGCGTAACGGCATCAATGCCAACCAGCTGTTCCTGTGGCGCAAGCTTTACCAAGACGGAAGCCTGTCGGCGGTCAGTGCTGGCGAAGCCGTGGTGCCTGCCTCCGAGCTGAGCGATGCGCTCAAGCAGATCCGTGAACTGCAACGGATGCTGGGCAAGAAAACGATGGAAGCGGAAATCCTCAAAGAGACCGTGGAGATCGCGCGGTCGCGAAAATGGATTGCGCACTCACCCTTGTTGCCGGGGGACGACCAGTGAAGCTGGTCAGCGAATGTCTCGGTGTGGCGCGCTCGCAATTAACGGTTCGAATCAAGCAATCGGTGTCGCCTAAAGTACGGCGACGTCGACTCGTGAACGACACGGAATTGGTCGCCGAGATCAAGCAGCAAGTCAGCGAACTGCCCAGCTATGGCTACCGTCGTGTCTGGGGATTACTGCGTCGCGCCCGTGAAACCCAGTTGTTGCCCGCGATCAACGTGAAGCGGGTTTACCGGGTGATGCGTGATCACAACTTGCTGCTTGAACGCCGGATCAAACAGCCCGGCGTACCGCGTCGGCATGAAGGCCGTATTGCGGTGCAAACCAGCGATACGCGTTGGTGCTCGGACGGCTTCGAGTTTCGTTGCGAGGACGGCGCCAAACTGAGCGTGACCTTCGCCCTGGACTGCTGTGATCGCGAAGCCATCGGCTGGGTCGCGAGCCCGACCGGGTACAGCGGCGATGATATCCGCGACTTGATGCTGGAAAGTGTGGAGAAGCGCTTCGGTGATCAACTGCCTGCAACACCGGTGCAGTGGCTCAGCGATAACGGCTCGGCGTACACCGCTGAACAGACGCGCTTGTTTGCTCGACAGATAGGTTTGCAGCCGTTGACCACACCGGTGCGCAGCCCACAGAGCAACGGCATGGCCGAGAGCTTCGTGAAGACGATCAAGCGTGATTACGTGGCGCACATGCCCAAGCCGGATCGAGAAACGGCACTGCGTAACCTGGCAATTGCCTTTGAACATTACAACGAGCAGCATCCGCACAGCGCTTTGAACTACCGTTCGCCGAAAGAGTTCAGGCGCTTGGCGGCAGCATCAATTTAACGGGGAGTTGGTGTCCGGTTTTGTAGGGGCAAGTCCACGCCTGTATTTCTTGGGCACTCCAACGAGAGAGGTCAGTGCCTTTCGGGAAGTATTGCCGTAGAAGGCCGTTCGTATTTTCGTTTGTGCCGCGCTGCCATGGACTATGTGGATCAGCAAAGAAAACCTTAAAACCGTGTCCGGGATTAGTTGACCACTACACCCTTATCGTAAGGGGGAAACGGTGTCCTGTCTTTCATGGGGCTCGTTCACACCCCATTAAACATCTCTCAAATACTAATGTCTGCGTACTCAGCCCTATCAGTCCAACTAAGAGTCTTGTTGGCTGTTTTCCGAGCAACTATAAGCTGATCAAGAACGGTCGGATCCGCGGCTACATAAAGGTAAAGCTTATGAAGCGTTTGCTCTCTGGGTTTCTGGTTGGGCGGCAGATGCCGAGGACCGATAAGGTAGACCGTCTGCAGCTCAGACTGCCTGTCGATCCGCCACGCAGCCACGTAGACGCTGTTTAACCACTGAAGCAAAGCTTATCGATCCCACCGA
This sequence comes from Pseudomonas sp. DC1.2, assembly GCF_034351645.1. Lineage (NCBI taxonomy): Bacteria > Pseudomonadati > Pseudomonadota > Gammaproteobacteria > Pseudomonadales > Pseudomonadaceae > Pseudomonas > Pseudomonas sp. DC1.2. The sequence goes on from NZ_CP133782.1 coordinate 3,407,372, forward strand.
AAACTCTCCTTACGGCGGCTGACACCGTGATGCTGGTGTTCTGAGTCATTTTCGCCCTTTTCGGTGACGTCGCTAAGGCTGGACGGACTCACTTTTCCATTCAATGAATCCAGCTCTATGCCGATAAACTCCCAAGCGCTGCAGGATGCGTCGGAGCTACTCTACTAGCCCGTGGATTCACGTTTCCCATTATCGGCACTGCCCGTAAATACCAAACAGGAAGTTTTTGTATGACTGACGAAACGAAGCCAGAAAACGAGTCACGCCTGCTCAAGGCGGTAGAGTCGATCGCCATCAGCCCAAAGGATGCCCGGGCATTAGTCTCGCAATACCAAAGTCAAGTGAAGGCATCTAAACCTAATGCTTCAGAGCATGAAGTTCGGGCACTGGTCGCGAAGAAAATCATTAGTCGCTACTCAAAAATGTCAGCAACGAGCGGTGGAGTTACGGCTTTGGCCGGCGTCATACCGGGTCTGGGCACTGCCGTGGCAATGGTAGGCGGCGGACTGACCGACGCTACAATTGGTATGAAATTTCAAGTCGATATGTGCATGTGCCTGGCTGATGCCTTTGGCTGGGATCTCACAAGTGAGGATGCGCGGCAACTGGCATTCATGATTGCGGCAGGAGGATCGCTGGAGAAGTTTGGCGTGGAAGTTGGTACCGCATTCGCCTCTAAGGCTGGTGTAAATATGGTACGCCAATATCTGAAGGGAGCAGCATTGCAGGCAATCAAGGAAATGTTCAAACGCATAGGCATCACCTTCACTCGAAAAGCATTGGAAAAGGCAATTCCATTCGGCATTGGGGTGGTGATCGGCTCCTCTGCCAACTATGCCCTAACGAAATACGTCGGAAATACTGCTTTGGGCTGGTTCACAACTGATCGTGATATGGGTAACGAGCCAATCGTCGTCAAGGATGATCTGATAGTGGATTCTGAGCCGGCATGAACCTACCTGGCCTTGTCTCAGCGTGACCAATCTTCAAAGCAACGCTTTCGTAGCGCACAATCGGAAGTTCGACCGAAAGGTGCATTTGCTGCTTTCGTTTGTCTTCAAAGGCACGACCCGCTTGATGTACAGTCGGTTTCGCTGATCACGGGTGGTGATCTAATGGTCTTTTGGCAAGGCTATCTGACATGCGGAAAAGCTGAGAAAGGACGAGAAATATCAGGCAGAATTGGCACTAAAGGCAGCGTGTAAAAGCGCCAAAAGCGGCGTGAACTCACAGCCCACGAGACAAACTCCAACCTCGGTATCAGCTGAGAATTCCACCTAGAGCCAATCGTTTTGTAGGGGTAAAAACGCCTAAAAACAAAAAGGGGTTGCGAGATAAAATCTCGCAACCCCTTGAATTATATGGTCGGGACGGAGTGATTCGAACACTCGACCCCTAGCACCCCATGCTAGTGCGCTACCGGACTGCGCTACGCCCCGACTAGGCGTTAAGTTTGCTTCTCATCTCGAGGAGCGATCAAGAATATATCGCAAGCTTTTGAAAACTGGAAGTATTTAAAAGCAGGATTTTATTTCTTGAGAACAATCAGCACATCTTCCAACTCAGCAATCATCTGCCGAATCATCTGCTTGTACTGAGTGGTGTCGTCTTTGGCTTCGTCGCCGGACAAACGAAGACGCGCGCCACCGATGGTGAATCCCTGATCGTAAAGAAGAGCGCGAATTTGCCGGATCATCAACACGTCCTGGCGCTGATAATACCGGCGGTTTCCGCGACGTTTGACAGGGTTGAGTTGAGGAAACTCCTGCTCCCAATAGCGCAGCACGTGTGGTTTTACCGCACACAGCTCGCTAACTTCACCAATAGTGAAGTAGCGTTTACCTGGGATGACGGGCAGCTCGTCGTTATGACTTGGTTCCAGCATAAGCCTCAACTCGGGCCTTCAACTTCTGCCCTGGACGAAAGGTGACAACACGGCGAGCCGTGATCGGGATCTCTTCACCCGTTTTCGGATTGCGGCCAGGCCGCTGGCGCTTGTCCCGAAGGTCGAAATTGCCGAAACCGGACAATTTGACTTGTTCGTTGTCTTCAAGAGCGTGCCTGATTTCTTCAAAAAACAGTTCGACCAATTCCTTAGCCTCCCGTTTATTCAGGCCCAATTCTTCATACAGACGTTCCGCCATCTCAGCTTTCGTCAGAGCCCCCATACGTCACTTCCTTAACGTGGCGTTCAACCTTTGTTCGAGCGAGGTGAGGATATTTTGCGTCGTAGTATTCACCTCATCGTCATTAAGAGTGCGCGATGGATGCTGCCAGGTCAAGCCGACTGCAAGGCTTTTTCTATCAGGATCAATGCCTTTACCTTGATAGACGTCAAATAGCCTGAGGTCTGTCAGCCATTCCCCTGCATTTTCACGGATTACGTCCAAAACAGCACTGGCTGCAACGTCTTTTTCGGCAATCAGCGCAAGGTCACGACGCACCTCAGGAAAACGCGACAACTCCTGGAATTTAGGCATTTTACCCAACGCCACTTCCGCCAAAACCAGCTCGAAAACGAAGACCGGACGGTCGAGACCGAGAGTTTTCGACAATTCAGGATGGATAGCACCGACGTAACCGACCAGACGACCTTCACGCTCAATGCGTGCAGTTTGACCAGGATGCAGCGCGGGGTGTTTACCCGGCACGAAAGTGAACGAATCCATTGCGCCGGCAAAGCCCAGTACAGCTTCCACGTCAGCCTTGACGTCGAAGAAATCGACGACATCGCGACCTTGTGCCCAGCCTTCTGGCAGACGGCTACCGCAAACAACACCGGCCAGCATCGGCTCTTGCTTCAAGCCTTCCAGCTGCCCAACGAAGCGCAAGCCGCTTTCGAACAGGCGGACACGATCCTGTTGACGATTCAGGTTGTGCTGAAGCGCTTTGACCAGACCCGGCCACAGGGACGAACGCATGGCGGCCATATCGTTGGAAATCGGATTCGCCAGCAACAGTGGTTCAACGCCCGGATTAAACAGCTCGAACTGTTTCGGATCGATGAAACTGTAAGTGATCGCTTCCTGATAACCACGAGCAACCAGCAGACGACGCAGTTCTGGCAGATCGCTACGGGCTTCAGCCTTGGCTTGCGGTGCCAGACGGGCTTGCGGGTAGCGAACCGGCAGACGGTTGTAACCGTACAGACGGGCCAACTCTTCAATCAGATCGACTTCGAGGCTGATGTCGAAGCGATGACTTGGCACCTCTACGCGCCACTGCCCTGCTCCATCGGCCGAAACGGTCAAACCCAAGCCATTGAGCAAGCGCTCGACCTCGGATGAATCCATTTCCATACCCAGCATTTGGGTGATGCGCTGAGCTCGCAACGTAACCGGAGCGATTTTTGGCAGGTACTCCTCACTCACGGTTTCGGTGATTGGGCCGGCTTCGCCACCAGTGATTTCCAGCAGCAGGCCAGTGGCGCGCTCCATGGCTTCACGGGCGAGCTGCCAGTCCACGCCGCGCTCATAGCGGTGCGAGGCGTCGGTGTGCAGGCCGTAGGAGCGGGCCTTGCCAGCAACAGCGATTTGATCGAAGAACGCGCTTTCCAGGAAGATATCGCGCGTGGTCGCCGTGTTGACACCACTGTGTTCACCACCCATGACGCCAGCAATTGCCAGCGCTCGGGTGTGATCGGCAATCACCAGCGTATCGCTACGCAGAATAACTTCCTGACCGTCGAGCAGCACAAGCTTCTCGCCTTCTTCCGCCATGCGAATGCGGATGCCGCCATTGATTTCGGCAAGATCAAATGCATGCAGCGGCTGCCCCAACTCCAGCATCACGTAGTTAGTGATATCGACGGCCGCGTCGATGCTGCGCACATCGCCACGACGCAGGCGTTCGACCATCCACAGCGGCGTAGGCCTGGATAGGTCGACGTTACGGATCACACGACCCAGATAACGCGGGCAGGCGGCAGGCGCCAAGACTTCAACCGAACGTACTTCGTCATGCACAGCAGGCACGACAGCAACAACCGGACGGGTAACTTCAGCGGCGTACAGGGCACCGACTTCACGTGCAAGGCCGGCAAGGGATAGGCAGTCACCGCGGTTCGGGGTTAGATCGACCTCGATGCTGGCGTCGTCCAGGCTAAGGTATTGACGAATATCCTGACCGACCAGAGCATCGGCTGGCAGCTCCATCAAGCCATCGCTACCTTCGCCGACTTGAAGCTCAGCTTGCGAGCACAACATGCCGTTGGACTCGACGCCACGCAACTTGGCTTTCTTGATCTTGAAATCGCCTGGCAGTTCAGCACCGATCATGGCGAACGGGATCTTCAAGCCAGGGCGCACGTTTGGCGCACCGCACACTACTTGGAAGATCTCCGAGCCATTGCTGACCTGACAAACGCGTAACTTGTCCGCATCCGGGTGCTGCTCGGTGCTCAGAACCTCGCCCACGACCACACCACTGAATTCGCCGGCGGCCGGCGTGACGCTATCGACCTCAAGACCGGCCATCGACAGACGAGCAACCAGCTCGTCGCGACTTACCTGCGGGCTTACCCAGCCGCGCAGCCATTGTTCACTGAATTTCATCCTGCTCTCCTAAAGATTCGTTACGGACGTGCGACCTAGCGGAATTGCGCGAGGAACCGCAAGTCGTTGTCGAAGAACAGACGCAAGTCGTTCACGCCGTAACGCAGCATGGCCAGACGCTCAACGCCCATGCCGAAGGCAAAGCCCGAGAACTCTTCGGGGTCGATTCCAGACATGCGCAACACGTTAGGGTGAACCATGCCGCAGCCCATCACCTCCAGCCAACCAGTCTGTTTGCAGACACGGCAGCCTTTACCACTACACATCACACATTCCATGTCGACTTCAGCGGATGGCTCGGTGAAAGGGAAGTACGAGGGGCGGAAACGCACGGCCAGTTCTTTTTCGAAGAACACGCGCAGAAACTCTTCGATGGTGCCTTTCAGGTCGGCGAAATTGATATCGCGATCAACCAATAGACCCTCGACCTGGTGGAACATCGGCGAGTGGGTGATATCGGAATCACTGCGATAAACACGGCCCGGGCAGACGATGCGGATAGGCGGTTGTTTCGATTCCATGGTGCGGACCTGTACCGGGGAGGTATGGGTGCGCAACAACATGTTGGCATTAAAATAGAAGGTGTCATGCATCGACCGGGCCGGGTGATGGCCTGGGATGTTGAGCGCTTCGAAGTTGTGGTAGTCGTCTTCGACCTCAGGGCCTTCAGCAATGCCGTAGCCGATGTGGGTGAAGAACTGCTCAATACGTTCCAGAGTGCGGGTAACCGGATGCAGACCACCCGAGACTTGGCCGCGGCCAGGCAGGGTCACGTCAATGGACTCGGCAGACAGTTTGGTGGCAAGATCGGCCTCTTCAAACAGTGCCTTGCGTGCATTGAGAACCTCTGTAACACGCTCCTTGGCAACGTTGATGAGTGCGCCAACTTGAGGACGCTCCTCTACCGGCAAATTCCCCAGGGTCTTCATCACCTGAGTCAATTCGCCCTTTTTGCCAAGGTAGTGAACCCGGATTTGCTCCAGGGCATTGATATCTTCAGCGCTTTGCACAGCCTCTAGAGCTTGAGAGACCAGCGCGTCCAGGTTTTCCATGTACAGACTCCAGATACAAAATAGGGGAAGAGCTTGAAGGCTCTTCCCCTATTTATGACGTTTAACACCTGGCCCCACAAAGGTGAGACCGGGTGACTGTCGGGGGTACTTAAGCCAAAGTGGCTTTAGCTTTCTCGACAATCGCAGCAAACGCCGCTTTTTCGTTCACTGCCAGATCAGCCAGAACCTTACGGTCGATCTCGATGGACGCTTTTTTCAGGCCAGCGATGAAACGGCTGTAGGACAGACCGTTAATACGTGCACCAGCGTTGATACGAGCGATCCACAGAGCGCGGAACTGACGTTTTTTCTGACGACGGTCACGGTAGGCGTATTGGCCTGCCTTGATTACCGCTTGCTTGGCAACACGGAATACGCGCGAGCGAGCGCCGTAGTAGCCTTTAGCAAGTTTCAGAATTTTTTTGTGACGTTTACGGGCAATGACGCCACGCTTTACACGAGCCATGAGTTACTTCCTCTATTCTTGACTAAATTAACGAAGGCGCAGCATGCGCTCGACTTTTGCCACGTCACACGGTGCCAGCAAGCTGCTACCGCGCAATTGACGCTTACGCTTGGTCGACATTTTAGTCAGGATGTGGCTCTTGAAAGCGTGCTTGTGCTTGATACCGTTAGCAGTTTTCAGAAACCGCTTAGCAGCACCACTTTTAGTTTTCATTTTTGGCATGTTCGGATACTCCGCATTCAGTTGATAAACATAATCAGAAGGCCTGCCGTGCCCTATTGATTATTTCTTCTTTTTCGGGGCGATGACCATGATCAGCTGGCGTCCTTCCATCTTAGGATGCTGTTCGACCGAACCGTACTCGAGCAAGTCACCTTCAACTCGCTTGAGGAGTTCCATCCCCAGCTCCTGGTGGGCCATCTCACGGCCGCGGAATCGCAATGATACCTTGGCCCTGTCCCCATCACTCAGGAAACGTACCAGGTTGCGCAGTTTTACCTGGTAATCCCCTTCCTCCGTCCCTGGACGAAACTTGATTTCTTTAACCTGAATCTGCTTCTGGTTTTTCTTGGCTGCGGCAACCTGCTTCTTCTTTTCGAAGATAGATTTGCCGTAGTCCATCAGCTTGCAAACAGGGGGTACTGCATCGGCGGAAATCTCCACCAAATCCAGCTTGGCTTCTTCAGCCTTAAGAAGCGCGTCTTCAATTGACACAATCCCAAGCTGCTCACCCTCAGCCCCAATTAACCGAACCTCGCGTGCCGAGATATTCTCGTTGATCGGGGCTTTCGGTGCAGCTCGTTTATCTTGTCTCATTTCACGCTTAATAGTAATTACTCCGAATCTGGGCGACCACGCCGGGAAACCGCTTGCGCGAGAAACTCAGCGAACTGGGCGACGGGCATCGAGCCCAGGTCAGCACCTTCACGAGTACGCACAGCGACAGTCTGCATCTCGACTTCCCGATCTCCGATAACCAAGAGAAAAGGAACCTTGAGCAAAGTATGCTCGCGGATTTTAAAGCCGATCTTTTCATTTCTCAAGTCAGACTTGGCACGAAATCCGCTTTCGTTGAGAGTTTTTTCAACTTCAGAGGCAAAATCAGCCTGTTTATCAGTGATATTCATAATCACTGCCTGGGTCGGAGCCAGCCACGCAGGGAATGCACCCTCGTAGTGTTCAATCAAAATTCCGACAAAACGCTCGAAGGAACCCAGTATCGCCCGGTGCAACATCACCGGATGCTTGCGACTGTTGTCTTCGGAGACGTATTCGGCTCCCAAACGGACAGGCAGGTTAAAATCGAGCTGCAAGGTACCACATTGCCAGACACGGCCGAGGCAATCTTTCAGCGAGAACTCGATTTTCGGACCGTAGAACGCACCTTCGCCTGGCTGTAAATCATACGGCAGGCCAGCGCTATCAAGGGCTGCAGCCAAGGCAGCTTCTGCGCGATCCCATAATTCATCAGAACCCACGCGTTTTTCCGGACGAGTGGACAGCTTCATCTCGACGTCTTTAAAGCCGAAATCGGCATAAACGTCCATGGTCAGCTTGATAAACGCAGCAGATTCAGCCTGCATTTGCTCTTCTGTGCAGAAGATATGGGCATCGTCCTGCGTAAACGCACGCACCCGCATGATGCCGTGCAACGCACCCGACGGTTCATTGCGGTGGCAAGCACCGAATTCGGCCAAGCGCATTGGCAGCTCGCGATAACTTTTCAGGCCTTGATTGAACACTTGCACGTGACAAGGGCAGTTCATTGGCTTGATGGCGTAGTCGCGATTTTCCGACTGCGTGGTGAACATGTTGTCGGCATAGTTGGCCCAGTGCCCGGATTTCTCCCAAAGGCTGCGGTCAACGACTTGCGGAGTTTTGATCTCCAGATAGCCATTGTCTCGCTGAACCTTACGCATATATTGCTCAAGCACTTGATACAGAGTCCAGCCGTTAGGGTGCCAGAACACCATACCCGGCGCCTCTTCCTGGGTATGAAACAGGCCCAGTCGTTTGCCAATTTTGCGGTGATCACGCTTTTCAGCTTCTTCAATGCGCTGAACGTAAGCCGCCAACTGCTTCTTGTCTGCCCAAGCGGTGCCGTAAACGCGCTGCAATTGCTCGTTCTTGGCATCGCCACGCCAGTAGGCTCCAGACAGCTTCGTCAGTTTGAAGGATTTCAGGAAGCGAGTGTTCGGCACGTGCGGACCGCGGCACATGTCGACGTATTCTTCGTGATAGTAAAGGCCCATGGCCTGCTCATTTGGCATGTCATCGACCAGGCGTAACTTGTAGTCTTCGCCTCGCGCCTTGAACACTTCAATTACTTCCGCGCGCGGTGTGATCTTCTTGATCACGTCGTAGTCTTTTTCGATCAGCTGCTGCATGCGCTGTTCGATAGCGGCCATGTCGTCCGGAGTAAACGGACGTTCGAAGGCGATGTCGTAATAGAAACCTTCGTCGATAACCGGACCAATGACCATCCTAGCAGTCGGATACAGTTGTTTGACCGCATGACCGACCAGGTGAGCGCAAGAGTGGCGAATGATCTCCAGCCCCTCTTCATCCTTTGGCGTAATAATTTGCAGCGTGGAATCACTGTCAATAAGGTCGCTGGCGTCCACCAGCTTACCATTGACCTTGCCTGCTACAGTGGCCTTGGCCAGGCCTGCACCAATGGATGCGGCGACCTCGGCTACGGAAACCGGGTGATCGAATGTACGTTGACTGCCGTCGGGAAGAGTAATAGTTGGCATGGCGCCTCCTCTCCTAGTGGTGACCCCTACCAAAGGTCACGTGGGTTGGGATGAGCCAGTACAAGATCCGATTCAGGCCATTCAATAACGAACGCCTGCCTTACAGCGGCAGGAGCCTTGCGGCCAACCGGAAACCGAATCAGAGTGACTGGGATTCAAATCAGGGTTATTCGTGCCTTTGCCATCACCGGTGGCCGAAGCTCATCCGGAGTCCGCAAAGGCCGAGCTGGCATGCTAGCACAGATGAACGGTCATCAACGTGCATGCCAATTGGTCAGTGGAGATTTCTCTGTTTTTGCGTCACAAAGTGAACTTGAGATATACGCGCCACCTCAAATAGTCTGAAAATCGCTACAGATTATCGACCCTAGGAGTTTCATTCATGCGCCTTATCCGCCTTTTAGCCCTCGCCTCCCCACTGGTAATGCTGCTGCCATTGAGCGCACAAGCGGCCTGGCCTACAGGAGCTCGCGAAAGCTATATGAAGGACTGTGTCGCCGCTGCAAGCCAGAACATCGACCAAAAATCCGCTGAGCAACATTGCGCATGCGGCGCCGACAAGCTCAACGAAAAATTCACCAGCACGGAAATTGCTGAACTCATGAGCAAGCAAAAGCAACCTAGCGTCGAGCTTCGAACCAAGGCTCTGGATGCCATTCAAGCGTGTCGGGCAACAGCAAAATAAATTACTGCCAAGTGAAAATCATCACTCCTGACGACTGAAACACGGCTTAAAAAACAGCTTTTCAGACAAATTACGTAGGTTTTACAGCTTTTTTTACGGTCATCACTTTTAGCTGAAAGCCTTTTAAAACGCGGCTTTCAGCTACATCAAGCGGCAAAGAAAACACGACTGACAGGCAAACAGCACGTCCAGGGGGCTCCCAAAGCGAACATTTCGACTATGATAGTCCGGTGTGCCCAGTTGGCCTGAGCAGCACAGCACTACTGAAAATATATGTTTCTTGGAGATACACCATGTCTAATCGCCAAACCGGCACCGTTAAATGGTTCAACGATGAAAAAGGCTTCGGCTTCATCACTCCTCAAGGTGGCGGTGACGACCTGTTCGTACACTTCAAAGCTATCGAAAGCGACGGTTTCAAAAGCCTGAAAGAAGGCCAAACCGTTTCCTTCGTGGCTGAGAAAGGCCAAAAGGGTATGCAAGCTGCACAAGTTCGCGCAGAGTAATTTTCTGGCGCACTAAAAAAACCCCGTCCTTGTGACGGGGTTTTTTATGCGTGAAAAAAACAGCAGAGCTTTCAGCCGCAGTTGATGTGCATGACCACCAGGTTGTTATCGGTATTCAGGTTCAGGCGGTCGGAGCGGTACTCCAGCGTTACCATATCGTTGGGCTTGAGGAATCGAGCATTCTGCGCACCTGCGCGAGCACGGGCCTGTTCAAGCAGTTCAGACGAAGCCTTTTGACCAATGGCGAACTCTGCAGCCTTTGCTTCACAACGGCTGTGACCGGTATCAGTCACGCCAGCATCCTTCGTGGTCTCGGTGGAGGATGTACTGCAACCGGCTAGCGTGGCAACGGCCAACAAAGTACCCAATGACGCGAGCTTCCAAGGCATGAAGCCTCCTTCTTTCAATAGTTAAGCTGAGATCGTGCGACCGCTAATCGGGTGCTTGGTTTCAATTGGCTTGCTATAAGCCATCAATCCGGACAGTCGGCTAGTTTGCCTGAGCAGTCCCGCATAGCTCACTTCGCAATCGTGACTGAATATGAACAGCGCTCAATAAACGTCGATGTAATCAAAAGGCGGATTCGGCCAATTTTCCTTTAAAGCATTAAAAATCTGCATGACCCACACCTCATCGCTGGCCGCGACCCGTCCGACATAACCAGAGCCCTTGGCCCAAGTCTCCAGACGAAACAGTAGGCCATCAATGTCAGTGCCTCCCACAAGGCCCGATGAAATGTAAGCGATGCCACCCTTGCTCACCCGCAACTGAGTGTGTTCATCGTCGCTGGCAGAGGCCAGCAGCTGACGCACCGACTCGAGGGTCAAGCTGTTTGGTGTATTCAAATCGATCTGCACAGCGCTGTCCTTCAACAATCGAGAAAGACCAAGTGTCGCATGGCGCAACGTTGATGCCTAAGTCGCAGTGCCAAACGCCGCGCAAAAATGGTTAACTCGACACTCAGACTATCCTTACTTCACGAGCGCCCTCATGACCACCGTAAGCATCGACGCCGACATCAAAGCCAAGTGGCCACAAGGCCACAGCTCTTATAGCCCCGGCAGCCCGGAAGAGTTGGCAATTATTGGTATCGATCTGCTGGTCAAGGAATTGGGCACGCAAGCCGCCCAATCCTTTATCGCGCAAATATTCGAGAAGTACCCAACCGACCATATGGGCACGCCGCATACCGAGAGAGTGTAAAACCCGCAGGAAGGCACCTGCGGGAACAGGCTTACTTCAGACGGGCCAGACGCTGGGTCAGTAAGTCGAAGAAGCCCTGAGCATCGCCATTTTCAACCCAGAAAGCATTTTTTGGTGCCTTAAGGCCGTCATACCAGTCGACTACGGTCTGACCGAAGGTAGGACCTTCGCGACTGTCGATGACCACGTTTACGGAGCGCCCCGTAAACAGTTCAGGCTTAAGCAAATAAGCGACAACCGTTGCATCATGCACAGGGCCGCCCGTTATGCCGTAGTGCTCCATATCGCCTTTGACATATTCATTGAGAATGTCGCCCACGATCTTGCCTGCGTTGTTATTAATCGCCGCAATCTGCTTCAGACGCGCCTCGCTGGTGAGGATTTTGTGGGTCACGTCCAGCGGCAGATAAGTCAGTTTTACACCACTTTTTAACACTACTTCCGCCGCCTGCGGATCGGCGAACAGATTGAACTCAGCCACAGGGGTGATGTTGCCGCCATTAAAATGCGCCCCCCCCATCACAACCACCTCCTTGATACCCTCAGTGATTTCGGGAGCCTGTATCAGTGCCAGCGCCAAATTAGTCTGTGGACCGAGCATGGCGATAGTGATGCTGTGCGGCTTGGCACCTCTCAGGGTATCGATCAAGTAATTGACCGCATTGCCCTTAGCCAGGCCTTCCTTCGGCTCATGTACCGTCACACCCGACAGACCTTCCTTGCCATGGATGTTCTCGGCGTAGATTGGCGTTCGCATCAACGGTTTCGGAGCACCGGCATAGACCGGTACTTCCTCACGCCCTGCCCACTCTCGAGCCAGACGCGCGTTACGCGAAGTCTTGTCCAGACGCACGTTACCGGCCACGGTGGTCAACGCCCGGATGCTCAGTTCCTCCGGCGATGCCAGAGCAAACAGCAAGGCGACAACATCGTCGGCACCCGGGTCGGTGTCGATGATCAGGTCGATCTTTTCCGCCGCATGGGCGCTTGTTGCAGTAATCAGGGACAAGAGCAGCAGACTCCGGAGCAGATGGTGCAGTTTCTGAGCATAGCGGTGCATAGCGCACTCCTTGTGCGTGGGAAAACAAAAAAGGGGGTAACCGACTTAGAACGTGACTCCCGACACCAGCACGATGTTGCAGTACGGCTGACACTCACCGGTACGAACAATCGCCCGCGCCTGCCGACTAAGGACTTTGAACTGATCATGGCTGAGCAGCTCTCGCTGGCCCAGCGCACCTTCGATATTCAGTTGATCCAATACCACTAAGGAAGTCGGTTGCTTGTCGAGGGTCTCATGCGCCAGCACATGCTTTTCAACCTGCATCTCACTCAATACCACGCTCAAAGTGCTGATAAAGTCAGGAATACCATGGGTCAATGCCAGATCGATCAGTTCGACACCAGGCGGCACCGGTAAGCCGGCATCACCGATAACCACCATATCGCCATGACCAAGGGAGGCGATAAGCCGCGACAGCGCTATGTTAAGCAAAGGAGTTTTTTTCATGGTGCTTTAAAAGCCTGTACATCGCGTAGGGTAGGAATCGAAGGTTGCGCCCCCGCACGGGTGACCGACAGGGCCGCAGCGACCTGACCGAAACGAATCGCTTCGGCTTCGCTTTTTCCGGCCGACAGAGCAGCGGCGAAACCGCCAACAAAGGTGTCGCCGGCAGCCGTCGTATCAACGGCCTTAACTTTAGGCGCAGCAAAATGCTCGATGCCTGCGCTGCTGGCAAACAGCGAACCCTGAGCACCAAGGGTGATAATTACCTTGTGCACCCCCATGGTGATCAACCGGAGCGCTGCGATTTTCGCGGTTTCCAGGGAATCCACCGACACACCGCTGAGCGCCGAGGCTTCGCTTTCGTTAGGAATCAGATAGTCAATGGACGCGTACCAATCCACCGGTAGCGGTCGACTGGCCGGTGCCGGATTAAGAATCACGGTCTTACCAAGCTCTCGGCCGCGTTTGAGCGCATGCCCCACCGTTGCATCCGGTACTTCCAACTGACAAATGATCACATCCGCCGCTTGCAAGACAGCATCGAAACGATCAACGACTTCTGAAGTCAGCGCACCATTAGCGCCGGCAACGATGACGATCGCGTTCTGACTATTGTCATCAACCACGATTAACGCAACGCCACTGGAGCCGTCAACGGTACTGACCGCCTGACAATCGATATGCTCGGCCATCAACGCAGCGCGCAACTCATCACCGTAAGCGTCACAGCCCACGCAACCGACCATAGAGACCTTCGCGCCCAACCGTGACGCGGCAACTGCCTGATTCGCACCCTTGCCACCTGAAACGGTGGCAAACGATTGACCAATCAGCGTTTCACCTCCACGGGGCAAACGGGGCGCGCGAGTCACCAAATCCATGTTCAGACTGCCTATTACCACTACTTTTGCTGGCATGCATCACTACTCGTTAAGTCGATTTCAGCGGTATTCAGCGAATGCACCGGCCAGCGGCGCAGTCGACTCTCGCAGGACAATACTGGGCGTCACGATTCGCTGATCGATGGCCAAATCCGGTGTAGCGATCCGGCGTAATAAAACTTCGGCGGCCATTTCTCCAAGCTGCAGAATCGACTGACCGACGGTGGTTAACGCCGGATAGACATAACGGCTCATCTGGATATCGTCGAAGCCAATCACTGACAACTCGGCAGGTACGCGAACATTGCGCTCGGCGGCGGCACGCAGCACACCGATACCGATCATGTCGTTACCGGCAAAAATTGCGCTGGGAGGATTTTTCTCCAGCAATCTCGCCGCCGCGTTATAACCCCCGGTGCTGGTAAAGTCGCTTTCGAGCATTCGCTCGCGCGGCACGTCAATACCCGCCTCTTTCAGCGCGCGGCAATACCCGGCCAGACGCATCTGAGCCACGCTGGTGGTCGCCGGACCGCCAATCGTAGCGATATCTCGATGCCCTAACTCCAGAAGGTGCCGAGTCGCCAGATAGGCGCCGTATTCATGGTCGATGCGCACCAGATCTGCTTCGACGCCGTCCAGCCCTCGGTCGACGATCACCATCGGTGTGCGCACGTTCGCCAGGCCTTGCGCCAGCCCACTGTCACCGCCGGCCGACGCCACAATCAACCCGTCGATGCGCTTTTCCAATAGCACGCGTAGATAGCTGCGCTGTTTGTCCGGGTTATCATCGGAGTTACAAAGGATCACGCAGTAACCATTACGCTCGCAGTAGTCTTCAATGCCGCGAGCCAACTCAGCGAAGTACGGGTTAAGGCTGTTCGGCACCAAGAGACCAATGGTAGCCGTGGTCTTGGCCTTCAAAGACCGAGCCACGGCACTGGGCACATAGTCGAGGCTTTTGATCGCCGCCTCGACCTTGACTCGCACTTCCTCGCTGACCGGACGCGTCTTGTTCACCACGTGGGAAACGGTGGTGTAGGAAATGCCTGCGAGTGCTGCTACATCCTTGATGGTTGCCATGTATCAAGTCCGCCGGCTTGCGCGCTGACTGCGATAAGTGTCAAGGACCACTGCCACCACAATAACCGCACCGGTGATGATGCGCTTGGTCGGTTCGGTCGCGCCAATTTGCGCAAGACCGGCAGCCAGTACAGAGATGATCAGAACGCCAAAAAACGTACTGATGACCGAACCCCGGCCGCCCATTAGGCTAGTACCACCAATGACCACTGCGGCGATTACTTGCAGCTCCAGGCCGGAACCCGCATTTGGGTCCGCCGCTTCGAGACGGGAAATCTGAAACAGCGCTGCGACGCCGGCCAACAGGCCCATCAGACTGAACACCAGGATCTTGTAGGGCTTTGGATTGATCCCCGCAAGACGCACCGCTTCTTCGTTGGTGCCGATACCGATCAGGTAGCGACCAAACACGGTACGGGTCAGCACAGCCTGGGCGGCGATGATGATCAAAAAGGCAATGATGAACGACGGCGAAATACCGAAAGCAATCGGGTCAGACAACCAGGCAAACGAATCACCAATGTAAGCCGTGCGCGAGCCGGTCATCTGGTAAGCGAGGCCTCGGGCCATTTCCAGCACACCCAGGGACACGATGAACGACGGGATACGCCAGGCCACGGTGATCGAACCGGTGACCGTCCCCGCCAGCGCCGCAACTGCCATGCCCAGCAAAGCGGACGGCAAGACGCTCCAGCCCCAGCCGAGAATCGCCACGCTGACCGCCGAAGCTGCTAGCGCCAATACCGAACCGACCGACAGGTCGATACCGCCGATAATCAACACGAACGTCATGCCGACCGCCAGCACCATCAAATCTGGAATCTGGTTGGCCAGGGTACTGAAAGTGTCATACGACAGAAAATGGCTGCTCAGAACCGAGAACAGCGCGACCATCGCCAGTAATGCACCGGCCAGGCCCAGGTAGGTGCCCAGCCCGTAAAAATTGCCACTACGTTTACCGGCAGATGCTGCAGTTTTCATGGGAGATCCCTAGGCGCTGCTTCGTTGAGCAACGCATCACGTTTTTGGTAGCCGGCAAAAGCGGCAGCAAGCAAATCATCCTGGGTCCAGCTATTGCGCTCGAAAGTGTCAATCAGGCGCCCTGCCGACAACACACCGATCCGGTCGCAGATCAGCATCAGTTCCCGCAGGTCACTCGACACCACCACCAGCGCTTTGCCCTGACGAGTCAATTCGCCCAGCAAGGCATAGATGTCGAACTTGGCGCCGACGTCGATACCGCGAGTCGGTTCATCAAATAACATCACCGAACAATCGCGCTCCAGCCAACGGCCAATCACGACTTTCTGCTGGTTGCCACCGGACAATTCGGACACCAGTTGTGTCGGGCTGGAACTGCGGATACGCATCGCATCGATCTGACGCTGAGCCAAAGCCCTCTCTTCGTCGTTGTTGACAACACCGACACTGGAAATCACCGGCAGGTTACCCAAGGCGATGTTGGCGCTAATCGATTGAGTCAACAGCAGGCCTTCGCCCTTGCGGTCTTCGGTGATCAGGGCGATACCATGACTGACCGCATCAGCCGGGGACCGAATGCTGACGACTTTCGCCGGAGAACCCAGCGCGACCGTGCCGCTGTCCGCCATATCGGCGCCGAAAATCAGCCTCAGCAACTCGGTGCGCCCGGCCCCGATCAGCCCGGAAATACCGTAGATCTCACCGGCACGCACTTCGAAGGATACGTCGCGAACCTTGTCGGAACGAGTCAGGCCGGTGACCGTCAAGGCCGGTGCGCCGATATTGCGCACGCCCATATCCATGTGTTCGCCCAACTCGCGGCCCACCATCAGGGTGACCAGTTGCTCGCTGTTGTAATTGGCCATTGGCTCGACGCAGACCAGATTGCCGTCGCGCAGCACAGCGATGCGCTGGGCCACTCGCGCCAGCTCTTCGAGGCGGTGGGAAATGTAGATGATCGACACGCCGCGGGCTTGCAGGCGGGTAATTTGCTCGAACAGCATCTCGACTTCGCGGGCCGTCAGCATCGCGGTCGGTTCGTCGAGGATCAGCACATGGCAGTCGCCGATCAGGTTGCGAGCGATCTCAACCATTTGCTGGTGACCGATGCCCAACTCGCCGACCAGGGTATCGGGGTCGATGGCATCAAGGCCGACCTGGGCCATAGCCTCGATCGCCGCCTTGCGCAGTTGCTTGCGGCTGATCCAGCCACCGTTACTGGGCAGGTTGTCGAGGAAGAGGTTTTCCGCAACCGACAGCGTCGGCAACAGATTGAGTTCTTGCATGACCATGCGGATGCCCAAATCTTCGGCCTGGGTCCGGCTGCCGGGGCGGTAGTCCTGCCCCTGAAATTGCATCTGGCCTGTGGTCGGCGTGACCAACCCACCGATGATTTTCGACAGGGTGCTTTTGCCCGCGCCGTTCTCACCGGTCAGCGCCAGCACTTCACCGCGCATCAACGTCAGGTCAATGCCGGTCAGGACCGGTTGGGCATAGGTCTTGCCGATACCGCTGACCGAGAGGACAGCGTTCGGGGAGCAAACTGGCATAAAAAACTCTCCATGCGCTCGCCCCGAAGGGCGAGCACCGTTGTGCCGTCAGAAGGATTACTTGGTAACCAGCTCTACCGGAGTTTCGATCACGCCGTTGGTGCCGGTGTCGACTTTCTCACCCTTAAGGATTTTCAACGCAGTCTCGATACCGAACACGGCCTGCTTAGCAGCAAACTGGTCGGCGGTGGCGAGGACGCGACCGTCCTTGAGCATAGGTTTGATGGCGTTGATATTGTCGTAACCGACGACTTGCACTTTGCCTGCTTTACCCGCTGCACGCACAGCGGATACCGCGCCGACAGCCATGCTGTCGTTGCCGGCCAGCAGGGCTTTGACTTGCGGATACTCACTGAGTATCGACGCTGCGACCTTGTTGCCTTTGTCTATTTCCCAGTCGCCAGATTGCAACGAGACAACCTTGATCTGCGCCGCCTCCATCGCATCCTTGAAGCCAGCGGTACGCTGCTGAGCGTTGGTAGTAGTAGAAACGCCTTCGATAATGCCGACCTCATCACCGGCCTTCAGTTGCTTGGCCAAGTACTCTCCCACAAGGCGCGCGCCTTTACGGTTATCCGGGCCTACAAACGGTACGGTGATGTTCTTGCTCTTAACGACAGCCGGATCGAGTTGATTGTCGATGTTGATCACGGTGATACCGGCATCGATGGCTTTCTTGATCACCGGGACCATAGCCTTGGAGTCCGCAGGCGCAATGACCAACGCATTAACCTTGGCCAAAATCATTTGTTCAACGATGCGCGTCTGGCCGGCGGTATCCGTCTCATCCTTGATGCCATTGGAGATCAGATCGAAATCGGCGGAATGGTCTTTCTGATAAGCCTTGGCGCCGTCTTCCATGGTCAGGAAGAACTCGTTGGCCAGCGACTTCATGACCAAGGCGACTTTAGGTTTCTCAGGAGTGTCGGCGAACGCCGAAGAGAGGGGCAAAGCGGCTGACACGGCAGCCAGCATAGCGACAGCGAGAAAACGTCCAGCGAATGGCAGCTTCATGGGTTCACTCCGATCTTATGATTATTGTGAGCAACGCTTGCGCTGGTGTGGGACTTTTCCCATTGTCGATGGTTCAAGCTATCGGCAGCGCCGCGCAAACGTTTGCGTAGACCGAACTATGCGAACCCTTCCACGATTTGTCAACGATCAGAAACAGCTGACAGCGTCACGCTGTCGTATTGACCATCGAACCGGTATTGGAGCCTTTGGCCATTTCCTTGAACAGAGCCCCGGCCACTTGCAGCAGCGCGCCATTGGTGTCGGCTATTTGCCCTTGAATCGCCATCACCGCACTGGCCTTGGCTTCCGGCGTCGGATAGGACGCCGCCTGGACTGCCGCCAGTTGCTGCTGTTGCTGACGAAGTTGCTCTTGCAGCTCCTTCATGCGCTGCAGCAAAACTTTCACGGCAACGCTGGTGTTGTCATTGGAAGAGTTTTCGGCCTGCGCCGTCGAACTGGTATCCAACCCTAGCGCACCGGTTTTGACTTCTTTGCCCTTGCCGTCGCCTTTTTTCGTGCCTAACGCTTGGGCCGCGGCCTCCTCTGTCGCGGCGCTCAACTCGCGGATAGTCGCAGCGGACTTGCCACCGATAGTGACGCCCAATGCATTTGGTATACCCACCGATAACGACATGTTGATTCCTGAAAAAAAGGTCCTTTAAGGAAACTCTGAAGAAGACTTCCAAATCTGGTGAAATACCCGCCTGACACGAACACGACGGTTGAGTCCCGATGAAACAGATGTCCTTCGCCGATGCCGAGTACGCTGGCAAACGTAAGCAGACCCGCCGCGAGCGCTTCCTGATCGAGATGGATCAGGTCGTGCCCTGGAAGGGCTTGGTTACTTTGATCGAGCCGTATTATCCAAAGGGCGAAGGGGGCCGTGCGGCGTATCTGTTGATGGTCATGTTGCGCGTTCATTTGATGCAGAACTGGTTCGGCTACAGCGATCCGGCGATGGAAGAATCACTATATGAAACGACGATTCTGCGCCAGTTCGCGGGCTTGAATCTGGATCGGATTCCCGATGAAACCACGATCCTCAATTTCCGCCGACTGCTGGAGAAGCATGAGCTGGCCGGTGGGATTTTGCAGGTGATCAATGGCTATTTGGGCGACCGTGGTTTGTTGCTGCGCCAAGGCACCGTGGTCGATGCGACGATCATTCATGCGCCGAGTTCGACCAAGAACAAAGACGGAAAACGTGACCCTGAGATGCACCAGACGAAGAAGGGAATTCAATATTTTTTCGGGATGAAAGCGCACATCGGTGTCGATGCCGAATCCGGTTTGGTACATAGCGTGGTGGGCACGGCAGCGAATGTGGCGGACGTAACCCAAGTCGATAAGTTACTGCACGGAGAAGAAACTTACGTCTGTGGCGATGCCGGTTACACCGGCGTCGAAAAGCGTCCCGAGCATCAAAATCGCCAAATGATCTGGTCGATTGCCGCTCGGCCCAGCCGTTATAAACAGCATGCAAAGAAGAGCCTGATTGGGCGCATGCGTCGCAAAATCGAATACGCGAAAGCGCAGGTGCGGGCCAAGGTTGAGCATCCGTTTCGAGTAATCAAGCGCCAGTTTGGTTATACGAAAGTACGCTTCCGGGGCCAGCTGAAAAACACTGCGCAACAGACCACGCTGTTTGCTCTGTCGAACCTGTGGATGATGCGAAAACGATTGCTGAATGCAGGAGAGGTGCGTCTGTAATGCGGAGAATTAGCTCTGAAAAGCGCTTGTTCGCAGAAAAAAGAGAAGCTGAGAAAGAGAAAGGACTGATTTTCGCTTGAGTCGACATTTTTTGAGCCTCAAGCAAAAGGGCCGTTAAAAACGCCTGCCTACTTCAGACCTTCCTTAAAGGACCATCGACCTCAGAGCCGATTTCTTTAATGCTGTTTCTGCACATGACAAGACGGCTAAACAGCAGATGCTGTAGTCCTTTTCGGATAGCCGAACAAAAATCCTACACGCATTCGGAAAACCGGATAGACAAGGGACAAACACATTCGAGTATTAAAATAATATTGATATAAATCATAGTTTTAAAAGTTATCCCTGGAGAAAGTGCGACTGGTACAAATCCTGCTCTTCTCGTGTACCCCAAGCATTCAGATCTGCTTGGGGCGTATCTAGATGAACTTGCATCAGCACCGTCTCACTACTAGAGAGAAAATAATGAAATCTGCATTCAACACTTTTATTCCGGGCGCCTTGGCCCTCCTTCTGCTTCTGCCTACCGCCCTTCAAGCTAATGAAGTCGACACCCCACAAAAACAAAAACTGGCGAACGTGGTGATCCTTGCCACCGGCGGCACGATCGCCGGCGCAGGCGCCAGTGCGGCCAACAGCGCCACCTATCAGGCAGCCAAAGTCGGTATCGAGCAACTGATCGCTGGCGTACCGGAATTGAGCCAACTGGCCAATGTGCGTGGCGAACAGGTCATGCAGATCGCCTCTGAAAGCATCACCAACGACAATCTGCTGCTGCTCGGTCGGCGCGTCGCCGAACTGGCGGACAACAAAGACGTCGATGGCATCGTTATCACCCACGGCACCGACACACTCGAAGAGACCGCCTACTTCCTGAACCTTGTGGAAAAAACCGACAAGCCGATCATCGTTGTCGGCTCGATGCGTCCAGGCACCGCGATGTCGGCCGACGGCATGCTAAACCTGTACAACGCAGTCGCCGTCGCCAGCAGCAAAGAAGCACGTGGCAAAGGCGTACTGGTGACCATGAACGATGAGATTCAATCGGGTCGTGACGTCAGCAAAATGATCAACATTAAGACCGAAGCCTTCAAAAGCGCCTGGGGCCCACTCGGCATGGTGGTCGAAGGCAAATCTTACTGGTTCCGCCTGCCAGCCAAGCGTCACACGATGGACTCCGAATTCGACATCAAAACCATCAAGAGCCTGCCTGACGTCGAAATCGCCTACTCCTACGGCAATGTTAGTGACACGGCTTACAAGGCGCTGGCTCAGTCCGGCGCCAAAGCCATCATCCATGCGGGCACTGGCAACGGTTCGGTGGCTTCACGGGTCGTTCCAACCCTGCAAGCACTACGCAAGGATGGCGTGCAAATCATTCGCTCATCCCACGTCAATGCCGGCGGTTTCGTACTGCGCAACGCCGAACAGCCTGACGACAAGTACGACTGGGTCGTGGCCCATGATCTGAACCCACAAAAGGCTCGCATCCTGGCCATGGTCGCGCTGACCAAAACCAACGACAGCAAAGAGCTGCAACGGATGTTCTGGGAATACTGATTTGTCCTCGCCCGACCGGACCCGGTCGGGCACTGCACTGACCGCTCACTAGACTGGGGTGAGTGGCCTTCTTCCGATAAAAACTACCGCCGCCTTACACCAAACCGAAAAAACTGCTGTCAGAGGATTTTCTTGAATTTTAAGCAGTTGCGAAATTGCTTACAGTTAAATACTGTATGCACGTACAGCTCAATAAGGATAACTCTGTGACTAGCACCTCCGCCTCTCCTGACGTCTATGAACGCATGGGCATGCGCGTTCAAAAAATCATTAACTCCCCCACTGCCCAAAAAGCCAAATCCGCGCTGCTTTTCCGCCTTCCGGACGAGCCCGCGAATGAATGGGAACGCCTGCTCGAAGAAATTGACGAGAACGACAATGTCACCCTCGCCTATCGCGACGATGGCGGCGTGCAGATTTTCTGGGTTGTGCCGAAGGAAGATTGAGTCAATGAGTGTCCGTTGTTTCGCTTTGCTGTTTCTCTTCATTGCCGTGGGCGCGCAGGCAGGCGCCCCACGCACCTTCAACGAAGCCAAGAAAGCCGCCTGGAAGTTGTATGCCCCGCAATCCACTGAATTTTATTGCGGCTGCAAATACACCGGTAACAAGGTTGACCTTGCTGCCTGCGGGTATGTGCCGCGCAAAAGCGCCAAACGGGCCGCGCGGATCGAGTGGGAACACATTGTCCCGGCGTGGCAGATCGGCCATCAGCGTCAGTGCTGGCAACAAGGCGGACGCAAGAACTGCACGCGGTACGATCCTACCTATCAAAAAGCTGAAGCTGATCTGCACAACCTGGTGCCGAGCATTGGTGAGGTGAATGGCGACCGTAGTAACTTCAGTTTTGGCTGGCTGCCGGTGCAGTCGGGGCAATACGGCTCATGCCTGACGCAGGTCGATTTCAAGGCGAAGAAGGTCATGCCTCGCCCTTCGATTCGCGGCATGATTGCCCGCACGTATTTCTACATGAGCAAGCAATACGGCTTGCAACTGTCTAAGCAGGATCGCCAACTGTTTGAAGCGTGGGACAAAACGTATCCAGTACAGGCTTGGGAACGGCAGCGCAATCAGAGCGTGGCGTGTGTCATGGGTCGCGGCAACGAGTTTGTGGGACCGGTGAATATGAAAGCCTGCGGCTGATCGACGTCGAAACACAACAAGCTCGCGAGATCGCCCCAGGAAATCGACAGTGACTACACGTTAATGCGAGCCACTGTTGAAGCTCTTTAAGAGGTCCTGAAACGCCTGCAGGAGAGCCGTTATTGAGCCGACGGTTGCTCGACAACCAGCGATTCGATATTCATTTTTTTCGCCCGCGCCAATGCCGCAGTCAAGTCAGCCTGCCTGGCTTGAGCCTCGGCTTTAGAATTGAATGGACCGACCAGAATACGAGCCTTGCCGTTTTCCATGACCACGTTGGAAACGAAACCATGCTCGATCAACCAACCACTCAGGTCGCTGACTGCCTGGGTGGTTTCGCCCCGCACCTCAAGATGCCACTGCGGAGCTGCCGCAAGAGCAGACGCTGTTGCCGGCACGGAAATAGCCGGGGTTGACGCCTTGCGGGCGCTCACTTCTTTGCCCTCGCCACATCCCGCCAGCACCAATACTGCGATTACCAAAGCCATTTTCCGCACAACGTTTTCCTCTGAATGCTTAAAGTGACAACTTTAACATTCATGAATACTTCCCGAGTGCCGCAAAATGGGCTCAAAACAACGAGAATGATGGTTGCTGCCTCTGTATAGTCACGCCTTGGGAATTAATGCAGCATCTGCGCGTCAGAAAGAGGCACCCAAACCGTGAGACTTCGCACTAATCTATACGTACCACCGACCTCTGCACTGTCTGAATCAGGTGCCCTACAAAGCAATCAAGGAGAACACCATGCTGATACTCACCCGCAAAGTCGGTGAAAGCATAAACATCGGTGATGACATTACGATCACCATTCTGGGCGTTAGCGGCCAGCAAGTCAGGATTGGCATCAACGCTCCAAAAGACGTCGCGGTGCATCGCGAAGAGATTTATCAACGTATTCAGGCTGGCCTGACCGCCCCGGACAAGCCGCAAACACCCTGAATCCTGTTGCAGTCTGTAGCCAGCCGTTCCCCGTGAACAATGGCTGGCTCAAGATTCACTCGCTACTCTTCTATAAAGATCCGCCTTCTCTGCTCCCCATTACGTAAAGCTGATACTACCGGCATCTGTCACGCCATGGCTGTCAGACGATTCTCTTTACGCCTGCGAATCCGGCTATCTAACGCCTAGGCAAATTCCTACCGCGCGCCATGTCTGTGAACGCGATCATGATGAGCCCCCACAACAGCGCTTCGCCATGGCTAATGCTCGCAAAGAGCGTCGCCCGACAGACTTCAATACGCTAAGAGTCTGTTCGCCTTGCGCCGTCATACGGTGTAACGCCGCACCTGAAGTGAACACAAGCCAAGGACCGCTCCGGTGCGATTCGCATTACAGGTTTGTCATTCAACTGTTGGTCGGCTGTCTGGATCGGCTGGTTAATCTTGGCTCAAGGCCCAGCCACCACCTCGGTAGCCGCCGCAGATTGATCACTGTTCACGCCTTCAGAGAGCCCCATAATGAAACTACTTATCCTCGGTTTTGCCGCCCTCCTCGCTACCGGTTCAGCGTTCGCCACCGCGGCGCCCGTCATTCATGACAAGAGCGACTACTTGGTCCACCTCGACGTCAATAAAGTCTTGAGTAGCACCGACATCTCGCAACAGTGCGGCATTATCCCCGCTCGGCTGGACTACCTCGACCACCTGGGTCAGGAACATGTTCTGGATTATCAGGTTGAGGGTATTGGCTGCACCAACGATCACTGATTGCGAATTACCACCGGCGTGTCGCCCAGAGCGCAGTATGCCGATCAGGCTAAACTGAGTAGCCACGCTGGCGTGCCGAACGGCGCAATAATTTTTCACCGACACTGAGTCAGGCCCATCACCATGAACATTCTCGTCGTTGAAGACGAACCCAAGGCAGGCAATTACTTGCTCAATGGCCTGCAGGAACTCGGCTACTCGGTCAGCCTTGCGCGCAATGGCGCAGACGGTCTGCACCTGGCGCTCGAAAACGTCTTCGACGTCATTGTGCTCGACGTGATGATGCCGAAAATGGACGGCTGGGAAGTGCTCCGGCGCTTGCGCAAGGAAGCCGATACGCCGGTACTGTTCCTCAGTGCCCGCGACGACATTGCCGACCGCATCAAAGGCCTCGAACTGGGTGCGGACGACTACCTGGTCAAACCGTTTTCTTTCGCCGAACTGGTGGCGCGCCTGCGGACCCTGACCCGACGCGGCCCGTCCCGGGAAGAAGAGCAGTTGCACGTGGCCGACCTGCAAATCGACGTGCTCAAGCGGCGTATCACCCGAGCCGGCGTGCGCATTGCCCTTACCAACAAGGAGTTCGCCCTGCTGCATCTGTTCGCCACGCATCTGGGCCAAGTGTTATCACGCTCGCTGATTGCGTCGCGGGTCTGGGACATGAATTTCGACAGCGACACCAATGTGGTGGATGTGGCCGTGCGTCGTCTGCGCCTAAAAATAGATGATCCGTTCCAGCTCAAGCTGATCCACAGCGTACGCGGCATCGGCTATCGCTTTGATACACAGTCATGAACATCAATGGCCACCCGCATTCCCTGACCTTGCGGCTGGCGCTGCTCTTTGCCTTGCTGGCGTTTGTCTCATTGACAACCCTGGGTGTAGCGCTTTATCACGGCCTTGAGCGTGAACTGATACGGCGGGACGACATTGCATTGGTAAGCCGCGTTGATCAGTTGCGGACCTTCCTCAACGACAGCAATACCCTGGATTTGATCAAGACCAAACCGGCGTTGTTCCAGAACATGCTCGGCAACCGCGAATCCCTACTGACCGTTGTCGCCCCTGGGCAAAAACCGTTGCTGGTGGTCAACCCCGGCAACCTCGAAATGCCGACCTTGTCGCCAGTGCCCACCGACCACCCGCTAACCCTGGAAGACGTGCAGCATTTTCCCGGAGTCAATGGTGTGCCCTTCGCTGCGTTGGCCGCGACCATCGATTCGGGCGATCAGGGCAGCCTGCAAGTGGTGGCCGGTCGGATGATGACAGAGCGTACCTCCGTGCTGGCCAACTACCGCCTGAGCGTTTATATCCTGGCCAGCATCGCCGCAGTGCTGCTAGCCCTCTGCGGCTATATTTTGGTGTATCGCGGGTTACGTCCATTACGTCGCCTCGCGCTTCAGGCGAAGGGCATTGGCGTTGGAAACCTCGCGGAACGTCTGAATAGCGAGGGCGCACCTCGGGAAGTGCTGCCGATGATCAACGCGTTCAACGCCATGCTGGATCGCCTGGGTAAAGGCTTCGCCCAACTAGGCCAGGTGTCTACCGACATGGCACACGAGCTGCGCACCCCGATCAATAATCTCCTGGGCGAAACCCAGGTTGCTCTCCAGCAAAATCGCAGCGTCGAAGCCTATCAACAATTACTCGCCTCTAACGTCGAAGAACTGGAGCGCCTGACCCGCATGCTCGACAACATGCTGTTTCTGGCGCGGACTGACCCGGCCAGCGCGCTGCGCCAGCGTCAGGAGCTGGACGCGGCCGACGAAATGCAACGCATGGCGGATTATTTTGAAGGGCTGGCCGCGGACGTCGGCATGCGTATCAACGTACAAGGCGCCGGGGTGATATGGGCTGAGCCGATGCTGTTGCGCCGAGCCTTGGCAAACCTGTGTGCCAATGCGATCAAATATGGCGCGCGGGACTCAGAACTGAGCATCAGTGCAACGCCCTCGCCCGGCGGGATCAGCCTGCGGGTGAGCAACCACGGCGCGACCATTGCGGCCGAACACCTGCCCAAACTGTTTGAACGCTTCTATCGAGCGCAAGAGTCTCGAGCACGGTCGGCAACATCCAACGGGTTGGGGCTCTCGATTGTGGCCACGATCATGCAGTTACACAGCGGACGTTACAGTGTCAGCAGCGACGACGGGGTAACGTTTTTCGAGCTGTTTTTCCCGGAACGAGTACTGGAAGAATTAAACACCGACAAAAAATCGAAGCCTGCGCTTTTTTGATTTTCAGGTCCTGAGCACCTGACAAGCATTTATCAAATACCGGTAGGTGGTATTGGGCTACCGCACAGATGTGGCCGGCAGGTTCTATTGTGGAAAAAACGGGGAGACTTTCCATCAGCCGCCCCCGATGCCAACCAATTCTCCTGTTGCCATGGAGTTCCACAATGCAAGACCGCTCACTTTCTTCATCGACCTATGTCGATATCCAGGCTCGCGCCGTCAATGCCCAGTTTTCCGATCGACCGACCTTACGCCAGGTCGTCGCCAAGAGGCTGGAAGATTTCATCACTGAAAGCGTTGCCGCACTGGACACCCCCATCACTCAGATAAACGTCGCATCGCCTAACGTGCTAGGAGGTTACGACACCACTCCACTGCTGGAAGTAGCCCTTCACTATCTGGCCCGAGGGGAACTGCCAGACTTGTCGAACAAAATCGACGACCGCGAATGCTACCTCATCACCCCGCGCGCAACCCGCGTCCGCTACCGTGCAATTTCAGGCGATTACCCTGCAACCGCACCGGACATGCCACTCATTGAGCGCGCGCTGCGCCAGTTACCTAGCACTGTTCATATCGGTTTCCAGCAAGCCCTGACGGACTATTGGAATGCACAGGCCGATACCGGCACCAGCCGTTGGCAGTGGCTGGGAGATCAGTTGCGTAATTCATTGCGAAGTACAGCCATCCGGCAGCCGGGCCTCGACAACGAGCAGCGGGCGCTTCTCAATCGATTGGCCGATAATCCCGACAGTCAGGAGCACGCTGCCGCGAGCAACATCATCGATCAAATCCATGCCTACTGCATCGAAACCACCGTAACCAAAGCTATGTCCAGCACCACATTGCTAGCTACCGCAATATTGCTGGTGCAGGGTGAGCGCGTACTGTTATGGAATACCTCCGGCGTCGCGGAACCCTTCCGCTCTATAGACGCTTTCGGCGCGGCATGGGGCAAGAACCTGGCCGCCACACTCGACATCGATACCCTCGTCTGGAAACGTTATGAACCTGCCGGTGACATCTTCGATATTCAGGCGGCCTTGCTGCTAAACCAACAACTTGAGGACCTGGAAATCGTCAAGTTACCCGCGCAGATGAGCAAGAGCCAGTTGCAGCAGCGTTTCCATGAAATCACCGATATCACACCACTTTTCCATGGTCCGTCGTTTTCAAATCCCGCCCCACTTCGACTAATGCAATCAGCGCTGCCTGGCTGGCTGCGTCATGCGGAAGTGATCGATCAACTGGCGTATCGCACCCACAGCCTTGAACTGACGAGCCTCAATCAGGCCGCAACCGGCAAATCATGGACGGACGGAATTAACGATATACGCGTGTTCGCGGCCAAGGCGTTGCAACAACAAATGCACCAGGACCACCCCCTGGCACCGCTGTACGAGCCCGGTGAACTGGAATTAACGTTTCATGTACCTGTCGGCGACTTGGGCAGCGGCTACATCCAGCCCGTGGTCATGTCACTGACAGAGCTGACACTAAAAAATCTCGCGGGCAGACCGAAAGGCCGCATGACCTTTCGTTATACGGGCGAAGGGGCGACGCAGGAATGGATGACACCCGACTACCTGTTAAGCCTGGTGACCGTGGTAGATGTCGGCAAAACCTACCCGCAATTGATCAGAGACCTGTTGTTGAGCGGGACCCCTGATGCCCAGAAGCGTCAAGATTTGTTCGCAGCCGAACTTAAAGTCGCCTTGCCCATGAAGGCGCTTGAGCATTCGATCAAGCACGAAAACGGCGTCACCCGACGCGGCTATCAATGTATCTGCGCGGTGTTGCGCCCCTCTTATGCCGATCGCGTCATCGACGGACAGGAAGTGGTGATCCGCCCGTTGGCCTTTTCAAGAAAAGCCGATGGTTACGACGTGGTCGACAACATGTTCATCATTGAGCCTAAAGACACTAATATCGGGCCACATCTGTTGTACCGCCCAATCTACAGCGCCTCGCTGTTCGAATACCCAACCCGTGAGGCCTTGATGGCCGACATTGCCAAACACGGAGATTTGCAGCAAAGCGTTCTGGCATGGTTACCAGAGCGCGCACGGCCGATTTATGACAACGGAGGATTCAACGAACCACACATTCATCAATTTTCACAAATCGACCCTTTTGGCATCCCGGAAAAACCCGAGCCTGCCAGCCTGGCTCCTGATGACGACAGCTCTGAGTTATTACAGTCACTGCACAACGGCACCCTGATGCAGTACCTGTTCGGCAGCGAAGCCAGAGCACTGGTCAACCTGGGAGACCGCGACTCGGTTTCCAATGCCGAAAGTCGATGGGCCATCCTGCTGGAGGGCGGCTGGACCTTGTTCAACACCTTGCTGGCCCTCCCCCTCAGCGGCCCGATTATGCTCGCTGGGTGGATGATGTCGATGACCGCCAGCTTGATCAAAGATATTCCCCAGCTTGACAGTGAAGACCCGACCACCCGTGAAGTCGCGTGGGTCGATTTCCTGATGAACATCGCTATGTTGCTGCTGCACGGCGCCCACAAGCTAGAATCACCCGCTCAATCAGTGTCCGAAGAGGGGCTGGCGAAATCTCGAATTGCCCTGGATTCAGTGCGTCGCCCGCCCAATCAATCGGTCAATGATCGCCCAAGCGCCACCATCACCTCAGGCGCAATAGGCCTGCCAGCCGAGCCGCCAGGCGGTGGCAATACGCTCCTGGATTTCGACAAATCACGGGGGCGCGACTCATCCACAACGCGCCTGCTAGAGCAGTTGCGAGAGGTCAGAGTCAATTGGCCAACCGGAACGTTTGAACCACTTCAAACAGGTGTATTCAGAGGGCTGTATAAAATCAACTATCAGTGGCATGCAACCGTCGCTGGGCTGTTTTTCCGGGTCCATATCGTTCCAGGGCTCGGTGAGGTTTACATCATTCACCCTGAGAAACCCGATCACCCAGGAATCAAACTGAAGAGCGACGGGCGCGGCCACTGGACTCTTGAGCAAGGGCTTAAGTTAACCGGTGGCGGTCCCAAAAACAGGATGGCTGCCAAACAACGAGAGAATCTGGAAAAACTTGAGAATCTCGCGTTGGAGAAACAGCCCACCCATACAGCACAAATCGACGGTATCGAAAATTTCAAGCAGGCGGCAGAGCAACTCGACATTGCACAGGCCGCCTATGCGCAGCAGGTCAAAAAACTGCACCTGATCTGGATGCTCATAGAAAATGCCAACGAGTACCAAAAACCAGCCTTGCTAACCCGACACGCCACAGAGCTGGAAAAAACCCAAAACATCTGGCTGAACACCCTTGAAAAGTTGCAGGCACTGCAGGCGAATGCCATGAGCTTGGAACAGATACGGCGTCAACTGATCGACTTCAGCCGCAGGGAAAATGAGTTCGATAGAACGGATGCGCCAACCCAGCAACGAGCCAAACTTTTTTCGGCTATTGCTTCATCACAACTTGTCGTACAGAACCATGCTGTCAGTCTCAGCTCTGACTTTCTTCAGGGGAGTACCGCCGGAGAACCGCTAACAACGCTGGCAAATCGAGTACAAGCCACACTGGATGCAGGCGACCCTCTTCCTTATCGCAAGTACATTCAAGCACTGGGGAGCACCTATCAGTTTGACCAACATATTTATGAATGGACACGTCGCTTTGAGTCGACCATCGATGAAATGCAAGCCGATTCGACGCAAGCTGCGCGAGAACGCAACAACCTGCTGAAAGCGGTTGATGGCTCAGCCGTGCTCAACGAACTCAACATCAAACTGCAGGACCTGGAGATCCTGCGCGAACTCAGTGTCGATCGCAGCGTGGTGTCTCCCACCCCATTCCAGGACCTCTACACGACGCTACCTCCGCTGAAGACATTCAAAGACGCGATCATCTCTCATATTGCTATACGCTCTACGGCAGGCTTTACGTTCGAAGAGCGCCAAGCCGTATACGAGACCCTCATTAATCAGTATCAAGCGACCGAAGACGCCAGTCTGCTGCTGAATGAATACGGTCCACAATTCAGTCGTGCACCTTACAATCAGCGTTTTATCGATGACATAAGGGCCGCTAGACAGAGCGCAGAGTCTGATCTTGCCCAGTTGATTCTGGAACAGGAAAACCTACCCGCCACAGCCTCTCAGAGCAAATCGGCGAAAGAGCGCTCAGCAAACAGGCGAGTATTCAGGACACGGAACCAACGCACCCTGGTCGGCGAACTCCAGGAACCGGCTGCCGGCAACGAGGGAGAGGTCATTGAAATCCGCGATCCACTGACTAAACAGACGATTTCGCGCTACCACAAACACGCCGAGGAAAATGAATATGTTCTGGAGGTTGAGCAAACGCCGACTCCCCCTCCGGTAACCCGATCCGTGAAAGCTATTATCGATGCCGGCAATAAGTTACTGATGGAAGGCAAAAAGCTGGAAACGCTGATTGATCGGGAAATGTCACAGATGATCCGAGATCCGGTGCTGCGCGAAGAAAAGACCCCGGCTGACTGGGATACCTTGTTGACGCAAAGGGCTGGAGACCTGGAAGGTTTGGCGACCGAACTCCAGAAGGCGCCACACCTCTCACCCCAGAAGACAGCAATGCTGAGCGAGCTTTCCGCTGCGGCCCAAGCCCTGCGAACAAAAGGCACGGGGTACCGGATAGCGGGGTACAAATTACAGTCTCCAACGCCCGATAAAATCGATTTCCTCTGGACTCACCACGCCGTCGACATCGAACCGATAAGTACACGCAAACCGACCCAAGCCGCCGACTTTCTCACTGAGTTCGTCATCAAGGACAAACACTCAAGAGAACCACTGTGGTATGCGCACTTTCACTACGCGCGCCTCGATGCCAAAGCTGACGCCTTCACCGCCGGGCACCTGAAAACATCCGCACAGCGCTTTCTCGGTTTCAAAACGCAATTGAGTCAGGCAAAAAACGACCGTGAAATCACCCGAATCTGGCGAAGCAAAGTTTCGCCGGCCATGGCCAGGAAGTTATTTTTCTACAATTGAAAATATTGCCCAGGGACCAATATGGTTCTTTCAAGCGCGGTTTTTCATGTCGAGTAGAAACGCCTTGGACAGAACTCGACCTAGCGGGAAAGGACGTTCCTCAACGCGCAGGATACAACGAGGAAATCGCGCGCTGCCGGGGCATTAAACGATGACGTGATGTCACCGACAGGTCTTGGCGACAGGGCCGGGCGGGAGAAACCAACACCTCCGAAACAACTCAGCCACAGCCCTCTTGAGTGTATTGAGGCGCTGCGGCTGAGCAAATTCAAGCGATGAGTATTCAGTAATCATTGACGCGCATTGAACTGGATTGCTCAACCGAATTTTATTTCGCAGACGTCACAGAATTCGCGACCTACGAATGCCGGACGTGTACAGGATTTGATTGAGCACCCCTCTTCAAAAAGCGGATCAATGTTATTTGCAAAAACCCAAGCTTGCCTTGGGGTTAAGCCTTCCAACCCTCGGTCAAGAACTTGCCGAATAACTCCGGCCTCGCGATCTTGAGCATTCTCAAGAATTTCGTTAAGCCCCTCTTCGCGTTGCTCGTCAGAAAGCCGCTCATAAATCAACATACCAAAACTCCTGAAAACACCTCGACTCGTAATGAGTCATTCGGATGCAGTCCAAATCCATTTTTGAATTCTGAATCTAACAAACCACACGGGCAGGTGCCAGATGAGTCATACGGCTTGGCGCAAGCCACAGAGCATCAGCAGTGCGGCGACTATGATGGCGAATCCAACACTGATAAATCCCGCCGTCACCAAACTCTCCTGCCATGGGATGGCCGCGCGCCCTGCGCCAGTAAATGGTGACATGGCCGTCGTCCCCAGAATGGCGGCAAGTGTTGTTACCCCCCAGTTTGCATAAGTGCCGTATAGCGCGGCCCAGTAGGCAATTGCCTTATTGCGTGGAGAGAGGTGTATCTCCATCCAAATAGCGCCTATCGCGAGGAGACAGATCCCGTTCATTACCCCTTCAAGATGTGCGGCAAGGCCCATTCGAGGATTGTTGAAGTGCTGCTCGATGAGGCCAGTGCATAGGCCGAGGAAGAACAAAAACATGCCATGCCAGAGCAGTTTGCGACGAGTGTCGACCATAGCCTTGCACCTCCCGCGATTGACTGAAAGCTGATCATTCAAGCCATCTGATATCAACTTTAGATGGTTCCGCAAAAGAACGTGACGGCGCAGGTCAAACGCAGCCAACTTTATAACCGACACCACCCGCATGCACGCCCCTGCACGCCCAGCGCCAACCAGCGAAGATGACGGCAGACCTGAGGATTTGAACTGGGTGATTCGTTTTTCCAACGTTTTGCGAATCACTCCTGAAAATAGATCAGAAGGTGTAAACCTTACTCAGGACGGGACACAGACAACAAAAAAGGGCCCACCTTTCGGTGGGCCCTTCTAGACCGCCCAGCAGAGCGGATTTTGTTTGGTAGGCGCGATTGGACTCGAACCAACGACCCCCACCATGTCAAGGTGACTGCAAAGCACACCTAACCTAATGATCTATAAGGAAAAAAAGGTGGTTTTAGGCCTGCGAAAAACCAACATACCACCCTATAAGAATCAATAACTTAGCGTTGTATATTCCTACAGTAGTCCTCCCTTCCCCGGCGTCCTGCCGACCGATAGCCGTCTCAAACACCTACTGCTCGTCGCCTAGCCCTCGTCCATCCGCCGCGCCTCGATTACTGTATGCATGAACAGTATAAATAAGGCATGACCGTGGACCCTCTCGAAATAGAAGACACCAGCGACTGGCTTGGATGTCCGACCGAACTGGAAACCATCACCCATTACAAATTGATGCTGGAAAACGAAGTCCAGGAACTGACCCTGCAACTGCGCAAAGCACGAGAGGACATCTTCTGCCTGGTGCGGATGCATGGCGAAGCCTCCACCGAGCGCGACATCCTGCGCGCCGAACTGGCACAGGTTAGAACTGCGTTGTTGGCTGCCAACCGCATGGCTACAGATGCAGAGACAAAATTCAACTGGGAGATGATGGCCAAAGGCAAGCTGGTCACTCACCTTTATGACCGGATCGAAGGATTTGCCGAAGAAATAAAGCGGCTTGAGCGTCTTGGATTAAAGTTTGCGATCTTCCGTAGAAGAACCAATCACGCATCTGTTGTTCCATTCGGGCTTTCTGCCAACCACCAGCGCGGAACGCTACCTGCTCGGCCTGACCCAGGACTGTGCGGCCCTGCTTCTCGAAGTGCGAGGACGCCCACATGATCCGGATGTCTGCATCCAGTAGGTGGGCATGATCTTCGTTGTGAATGCTGCCGGTGTCGGAAAGGATCTCGGCCTGGAGCCACTCCCAAACCTCTGGGGCTGGAGTCAGGCGGATACCGAAGTCGGAAAGCTCAGACAGTTCGATTAGTGACGCTGGAGGGCGCGGCCTGTCCATGCCATCCCCCAATCGGGTTGCTTTGTTGTCATGGTTAAGGGGGAGAGTTCTGAATGGCGCTAGGGAGCTACTTGGCGCGGTAG
The DNA here is from genome assembly GCF_034351645.1 of Pseudomonas sp. DC1.2. Taxonomy (NCBI): domain Bacteria; kingdom Pseudomonadati; phylum Pseudomonadota; class Gammaproteobacteria; order Pseudomonadales; family Pseudomonadaceae; genus Pseudomonas; species Pseudomonas sp. DC1.2. The sequence continues at coordinate 3,441,478 of NZ_CP133782.1, forward strand.
TAGTGATATAGGCCGCGCAGCTTGTTCCAGGCTAGCCATATGATCACCATCAATATCCAAAACAAAGTTAACAGTTGGCCTAGGGCTACGGCCTGCGGCAGTTGTAGGCAGAGCAGGAAGCCGATAATCAACGCGCCGTAGGCCGTCAGGCGATAGTTGAAAAGCAATAACAAGGCCGGAATCAGCGCACTGGCCAAGGTGATACCGAGGACTTCCTGCATCTGATGAAGCAGTATGTCGCGGCCCAGCGAAGTGCTCGAATCAATGGGAGTCAAAATGAACGTGAGGCGCAGGTAGAGACGGACTAACGCATTGAGTAACAGACTCACCAGTAACAACAATGCCAAACTTTTTATCTTGGGCCACGCTTTCATTGATTCGACCTTGAACAAGATAGAGAAAAGCCGCCGATCATATCAGGAGCAAAACTCGACTGTAATTGATGGGCACAGCACCTTCATGGAGGTAGCGCGTCAGCGCTATCCAGCGCTATCCAGCGCTTGAGGCTGTAATCTAACACCTTGTCTATGGCACCATCCAGATCGGCGACGGCCTTATTGATGTCCGGCTCAGCGGTAGAGCGTGGCGCAGCCGGGTGACGTTGCTCATGCCCTTCTCCAATGTCGCGACACAATTTGATGATTCGCGAAACGTGTCGCGGATTAGGTTTTCCTGCGGTCGTTCTTGCCCGGCCCATGCTTGTCGCACGACAGGCAGTGCTCACAGTTCAGCGTCCGGCAGATCCAGGCTTTCACCGGCTGCCAGTACGTGACCATGAAGATGTGGCGGGCGCCGGCTAGGGCCAGGGACACATGCAGCGTCAGGCCGGCAGAGGTCGGGCCGAAGAAGATGTTCTGGCTACGCGCCATAACGACAAAACCGCTGATGGCGATAGTCGAATAGATCAGCTTGCCGAGGATCCCATCGCGCACCTTGCCGCTCAGTACGCACCAGGTCGCCCAGAGCGAGATCAGGCCGCAGGCCATCGAGTTGATAAGTTCAAGGTTCATGGTGGATTGCCTCCCCCGAACCGCTGGCGGATGAAAGCCCAGATGTCAGCGGATTTAATGGCTCGATTGATGGCTGTCATGAGCGAGCCGCCGAATGACCCCAGTAGGAAGCCGATACCTACAACGATATTTGGCTCGGTCACGCCCAGGTAGGCGCTGACCATGCTCGTCAGATAGAACGAGCAAGCCAACCCGGTGATCAGGAAGACCAGCCAAGACCGCCAATCGGTCAGGTCGTCCTTGTGCCACCAACTGGCAACGACGGCGCCGACCAATCCCGCGATCAGCAATTCAAACCTGTCGATCTTGTCGAGCAGGCGCTGCAATAACTCCATGCGCTCGACTCCGTTGGCATGACTTGATTTGAATCAGCCCCAGCAGCACTCCCAGCCATAGCGATGGGTGTGGTGGGGCCGAAAACGAAAAGGCCCTGATTGATTCCAAGACCCTGAACATGAAAAAGTTAGCCCGCAAATCGGCATACTGCGTTGTGGCATTGGCTCGATCCAGACAGGTAATTACAAGGATGACGCTATGACGAAAAGAAACATCAAACTTCTATCATTAACCTTATTGGTTTGCGTCGCGACAATCGCAAACGCGGAGTCGCCAGATGCCTCACCCGAGGCCGAAACGCTTTACTTCAAGGCACTCCCTTACCTTGATAAAATTGACGACATTGATAACGAAATTTTTAATATTCAGCGTCAGTTACCCAGTGAGGAAAAGTTTCCCGAAAAGAAAAAAGAAGAACTCATAAATAAACTACGCACTCTAGTGGCGGAGGCAGCCCCACTACTCAAGCGCTCAGCCGCTGACGGAAATCCAGCCGCACAATACCGGCTCGCTCGGCTCGCTATAGGCATTGAACCCAGAGAGCAAGCTGTAGATCAGGTCTGCTCTTTATTGAAATCTAGCCTGACAAAAGGGTTCGCCCCAGCAGGTATACAGATGATCAGCTACTGCTTCGACGATGTAAAAACAGCCGAGTTTCGATCATTGATTGACGCCTTACCTGAAAATACAACTTCGCAAAGCAAGTACTATCCGCAGCCAATGCTTCTGCCTAGCTGCGACAGGAATAGTGGTTCTAGGAGCAAAAATGCAATCGCATCTCTCAATGAAAAAGCTATTCGAGCCGAGCTCTACATGAGTCTATCAACTCAAATTTCAGGGCAGAACCTTAAGCAGGAAAAGATCCGTTATCTCCAAAAGGCAGCTAACTATGGATGCAGACGCGCTATAGAGCGCCTAAAACTGATAGATGACGTTCGGGACGTCAATGTTCTTCCGTAGCGCTGCGCTACCGTGCTTATCAGCGTCCAGGCTTTCCCGAGGGCTGCCCTGGATGCAGTGGAATCTTTTCTTTGGGGTGATAAAAACCCCGCTCGGTGGCGGGGTCTTTTCCCCTGTTCAGTGAACAGGGTTAGATGGAGTCTTGAGGTCACTACATCAGCTAGATATCAGGGGTTACCTGCGGCCCGGCTGTGATGATAATAGAGGTACGCCAGTCCGATTGGCGCAATGAAAATCGCCATACTCCAGCAAATAGCCATCGTGAACAACTTCGTCATCAGTAGCGAAAACGCATTCACGAAGAAAACATTGCTGCCAAAAATGTAGTCCATGATGCTTTCGTAGACGAATCGCGCATATGGGTAAAGCGCGCTGTTTAGGAAGCAATAAAAGAACGTTCCCAGCGTGAACACTCCGGTGCTTGAGTGGGTTAAAGCGGTATAAATTAGCACCGGAAAAATCAGCCCAAAAAGAAAATTACGGATGTAGTACTGGGCGGAAAGGCCGCCGAACGTTTTAGCTAGCACCGGGTGCATTTAGATCCCTCTGAATGGCTTGTGTGAAAGGCGGCGACCAGATTTCACTGGCTGGCCTTGGCAACAGGGCCAGACGGGAAATCAACCGGAGACAGCAGCATGCAAATCAATCAGCAGAAAACGGTGCAGGTCGATGTGACTGAGCTGCACCTCTACATCAAAGTCCGCGACGGGTTCGCCGCCGGCCTGAAAGATGCTCAGGGCGAAGAAGTGGGCAGCTACGAAGGCTATGTGCCGGACTTCTTCCCCGGACAGCATTACGGCGACTACCTGATCCTCAACATCGACTTGGAAACAGGCCAGATCAAAAACTGGCAGAAGCCAGGCGCCGACGACATCGAAAAGATGCTCGCTCAGGGGGCGACGACTGAACAACCAGCGCCACGGCAGCCTGCCGTTAACTGCCCTATACCGGTGATGGTTGAGGAAGTGGGTGGTCACTTCGAATCCGGTTTACCCACCCGATCCTCTCTGTGAGAGCGCATCGGAGTGTGATCTGAACAGCATGCAAATGACTGCGGCGCATGCAAACAGCCGAAAATGAGAGGGTTAACGACCTCGGGAAGACAGTTTGTTCACGTCTGGCGGCAAGCGATTGCGACGGCGTGGCGGGGAGACACACCCGTTGGTGTCAACCGGAATTGGCCGCCCGGACAGATCACACCCCGATGCGGATGCACGCCCAGGCTGATGGGCAGGTTTGAAAACTAACAGTTCCGAGAGTGAGCGCTGACCGGCTAAGTACTATTTTATGCCCTCGTGGTACCGGCTCGTAATAACTGATATTGCGGTAGCCGATAGGCGCTGACCGCGGCATGACTCTCAACCCGGAGATCAGCACCGGGCATCTGCATCACCCATTCTCGTAGGTGGCCACTGCCTTCCCAGTGAGCGAACAACAGGAGATACGGCCATGAAGTAAATCAACGATTCACCTGCGTGGCGTCGCAAGCCTGAAGGCTGCGCCCATCACCCTGACAGGCAGCGGAAAGCAGGGCCGACGATGTCACCGCGCATCAACCGAAAGGGAGGCCCACCCCAAATGAAGAAGAACACTGCAGGCGAGTCCGAGGGCGTAGCTGGCCAGACTCGACACATCCCGGGTAGTGCCAGGCGCCTGCACCCTTCCTCAACATAGGCTGTATCGGAGTACGTTACCGCGAGTCTTCGGGAACACGCTTGAACTCCTTCAATGGGCGCACAGTCTTTTCTGCCCTGCCCCCAATAGTAGGCTTGTGATCTTCTTTGATGTTTGCAAAACACCCCTTCATCAGTCGACTACTCCTGTAATCGCTCGGCAGCTCAGCATAGTGTCCAAATGTGCAGTTTTCTTCGTTAACGATATAGGCGGGATCTTCCGACCAAAACGAAAAAAACATCATAAGTAGAAACATTGATTGCAGTCCTTTGCGCATTTTGCGACCGGCTTTGTAACAGTCGCCGAACCCAACAGCAACCCCCTTCCGCGCCTTTATCCGCCAGCACTCACCCCGCGCCCATCGGCAACTAGCGGGAGGCATGAGTGTTGACGAATACAGGTGAACCAACCACTGAGGTAGCAGAAATGGAGTACATGGCAGCGCAAATGGATCGCCAGATTGAAGGCGCTCAGCTCGCATATGACGCAGCGATTGAGGATGGGTTGCAGCCAGCCTTCCCGGTCGCGGATTACGACCACCAGACATTTCAGCCAGCAACCGTCGAAGAGTCGAAGCGGCAGCTGTCGGGTATGACCTTGCGTGACTACTTCGCGGCGAAGGCGATGCAGGCACTGATTGCGAATGCTGGTTTCGACACCAGTCGCCCCTGACCCGGAACGACGCCGTTGATCTCCAGCGTTCCGTCTTTGTTGAGAATCCACCCCTGCTGCCCGGCGATGTAGTTGATCGAACTGATATAGCTGCCGATCTTGGCGTTGGTGATCGTGCCGTCAGCAATAAACGCCGAGTTCATGAACACCTGGCCGCCCTGTACCGCGAACGGAACCGAGATGGCGCCGCCAGCGATGGTATTGACGATGGCGAAACGGTCAGCGCTTACCAAAAACTGGCTTTGAAACACACCGTTCACGTTTTCGATGCCCAGGCCAATCTTGGTGTTGCCCAGGTGCGGGACGACTCGAAGGCCTACGAAGAGGTGCCGGCCGGCGAGCGCCCCACTTTCCACGAGATCCGCGCACTCGGCGCCTGGCTGTACGAGCAACAGGGTTTTGAGCAGGAATACATTCAGGGCTTGATGGGTCACGCAGACGTGAAGATGACCGAGCACTACCAGGCGGGGCACGGTGATGACGCGGTGGTTTACATGAAGGTGAACGCGGATCTGAAGGTATAACGTCGCGATTACTTACATGGATATGCGGAGCGGAGCGCGAACATAACTATGAACCCTTCCTTAAACGTCAACTTATCGGGGTTCTCCTCGATGTATTTAACGACTGCTCTAACCCCATCCGCCTCAACGTAATCGTCAGGCAGGCACAATCGTGGGTATCCGTCTTTTAATTCACGACTCAATACCTGCAACGAGATACGGACACCGTGTATCACTCCCGCGCAGTAACCCATAGCTCCTGCATCGTAGTTAGCCTCTACCGGCTTTCCATCCCAGTAATTAAGCAGACCTTTGCAGGAGCTAAAAAATTTAGATCCGTCTCCACCATCAGCGGCGGGAATCGGTCCACTCGCAATTAAGCCTCCCAGCGCTGCCGCTGCTGCGATCCATGCCTTCATAATTGCTTCCTAGGTGAGTGACCGGCGGATGTTATAGAAAGCCTGACCGGTACTTGTAAACGCTCCGAACACGGTGGTCGTTTGCCCAAAATATTCCCAAAGTTTGCCCAAAGGCAGAAAGCAAAAAGGGGTCACCGTTTCCGGTGACCCCTTCTAGACCGCCCAGCAGAGCGGATTTTGTTTGGTAGGCGCGATTGGACTCGAACCAACGACCCCCACCATGTCAAGGTGGTGCTCTAACCAACTGAGCTACGTGCCTGCTGTGTGGCGGCATTCTACGGAATTGCGAAGGGCTGTCAACACCTTTTTTCGCTCTAACCCTATGAATATGCAAAATATTTAATTTCGCCGCTGCAAAGAAGATTTTACGGTGGCTGGCGGCCGATTTTTAACTCGGGTAGGATCGACGCACTCGTAAAATATATTAAACAGAGGCTGCAGGATGGCGAACACCCCTTACCCAGAGTCCTATTACGCCGCATCGGCCAATGCGGTTAAGCCGCGTCCGGCCTTGCAGGGTGATGTAGAGGCTGATGTCTGTGTGATCGGCGCCGGTTATACCGGCCTGTCCTCTGCCCTGTTTTTACTGGAAAACGGTTTTCGGGTGACGGTGCTCGAAGCCGCGAAGGTGGGGTTTGGTGCATCGGGTCGCAATGGCGGCCAGATCGTCAACAGCTATAGCCGTGACATTGATGTGATCGAGCGCAGTGTCGGCCCCAAGCAGGCACAGTTGCTGGGCGAGATGGCGTTTGAGGGCAGCCGGATCATTCGGCAGCGGATCGCTAAATATAATATCCAGTGTGACCTGAAAGACGGCGGCGTCTTCGCCGCCATTACTGCCAAGCAGATGGATCACCTGGAAGCCCAGAAGCGTCTGTGGGAGCGTTTTGGCCACACACAGCTTGAGCTGATGGACCAAAGTCGGATGCGCGAAGTCGTAGGTTGCGATCAATACATCGGCGGTATGCTTGACCTCAGTGGCGGCCATATTCATCCGCTAAACCTGGCGCTGGGTGAAGCTGCTGCGGTCGAATCACTGGGCGGTATCGTCTATGAACAATCGCCAGCGGTGCGTATTGAGCGCGGTGCGAATCCTGTCGTGCATACGCCGCAGGGCAAGGTCAGGGCCAAGTTCATCATCGTTGCGGGTAATGCCTACCTCGGTAATCTAGTGCCTGAGCTGGCAGCCAAGTCGATGCCATGCGGGACGCAGGTGATTACCACTGAGCCGTTGGCCGATGCGTTGGCCAAGAGCCTGTTGCCGCAGGATTACTGCGTAGAGGACTGCAACTATTTGCTGGACTACTATCGCCTGACCGGCGACAAGCGCTTGGTCTTTGGCGGAGGCGTAGTGTATGGCGCCAGGGATCCGGCGAACATCGAGGCGATCATACGACCGAAGATGCTCAAGGCCTTCCCACAACTCAAGGATGTAAAGATCGACTATGCGTGGACCGGAAACTTCCTACTGACCTTGTCGCGCCTTCCACAGGTCGGACGGCTGGGGGACAACATTTACTACTCCCAGGGCTGCAGCGGTCATGGCGTGACCTACACTCACTTGGCGGGCAAGGTGCTGGCTGAGGCCTTACGCGGCCAGGCTGAGCGGTTTGACGCCTTCGCCGATCTGCCCCACTATCCGTTCCCCGGGGGACAATTGTTGCGTACACCGTTTGCTGCACTTGGTGCCTGGTATTACGGCCTGCGCGACAAACTCGGATTCTGATCAAACGACGTGAAAGGGGCCGCCTGATGCGGCCCCTCTTTGCATCAACCTGGAAAGTCTGCACCTTCACTGACTGCAGCCCAACCTTCAAAATCCCTACGCAACGATTCGATCTTGCCGCGCCCGCCTGCCAGCGCCGCTTTACCCAGCAACAGACGTAACGGCGGATTCGGAGCTTCCACCGCGTCGACGATAGCAATCGCCGCCCGCACCGGATCACCCGGCTGATTGCCGCTATAGCCACGTATCATTTCCATGCGCTTGCCAGCTGTTTCACGGTAATCATCGATGGTCTGGCTTGCTTCGTTGGCCGAGCGACCGGCCCAATCGGTACGAAAGGCGCTTGGCTCAACGATCAATACTTTGATCCCCAGCGGCGCAACTTCCTGAGCCAGGGATTCTGATATCCCTTCAACGGCAAATTTGGTGGCGTGATAGAAACTCACCGCCGGGAACGCAACGATTCCGCCCACAGAGGAAATATTGACGACGGTGCCGCTGCGCTGCTGACGCATGCCCGGCAACACCGCACGGGTCATCCGCGCCAAGCCCCAGACGTTGATTTCCATCATGTTGCGCGCCTGGTCCAGATCACTTTCTTCGAAAGAGCCGAAGTAACCAATCCCTGCGTTATTCACCAGGACATCAATGCGACCAAAACGTAGGTGGGCAGCTTCGACCGCGGCGTTGACCTGAGCTGGGTCGGTGACGTCCAGCGTCAGCACCAAAGCAATATCTTCGTAACCTTTGACGATGTCCTCAACCTGTGCGGGATTACGCGCCGTGACCACGGTGGGGTAGCCCAGACTCAGGGTATGCAAGGCTAGTTGACGGCCGAAACCCGTTGAACAGCCGGTGATAAACCAGACCGGTTTTGCTGTCGATGCAGTCATGCTGATCTTCCTCCAGGGAGCTGCCCGCCAGTGCGAGCAGTGCGTTGCAGTATGGACACACGGCTCTATCCTAAAAAGAGCCATAATCTGCAAACCCTTTTCGGAAAAACAAGACAATGAAAGATCCGGACTTTCAGCAACTGCGCTTGTTCATGCAGGTGGCACAAACTAAAAGCTTTACCAGCGCCGCCGATGCCACGGGACTGTCGGTTTCCACGGTCAGCCATGCGGTGAAAGAACTGGAGAAACAGCTGGGGCTGAGGTTGCTGAACCGAACCACCCGCAGCGTTAACGTCACCGAGGCCGGCGCGCAGTTGATCAACAAAATCGCGCCATTGATGGAAGACTTGGGGCTGGCCTTACGCAGTGCTTCGGCGGCAGGCGACGAAGTCGCTGGAACCCTGCGTTTGAGCGTGCCTTCAAGCGCTAGCAAACTGATCCTGCAACCTTTACTGCGGCGTTTTCTGCTGGAGCACCCTGGCATCAATCTCGAAGTAGCAGTGGACAACAGCCTGATCGATATCGTTACGCAAGGCTTCGATGCAGGCATTCGTTACGACGATGTGCTGGCCCAAGACATGGTTGTAGTGCCAATCCTCAAGGACATGCGCTTTGTGGTGGTGGCGTCGCCTGAATACCTGGCAGGCCGGACACTTGTGCAACACCCGCAGGACCTGCTGCAACATCAATGCCTGAACTATCGCAGCGCCGCATCAGGCGCTCTGCCGCGCTGGGAGTTCGAAAACGCCGGCAAACATATGCGGATTGCGGTCAAGGGGCGCCTGGCGACCAACGACAGTGACTTGCTGTTGCAGGCGGCGCTGGATGGTTTTGGGTTTGCGTATCTGTCCCATGCACCGCTGGCGGCGTACCTGGAAAGCGGTGAGTTGGTCTCAGTGCTGGAAGACTGGGTGCCGACCAGCACGCTGTACCTGTACTACTTCGAACGTAGCAACACCCCCAAAAAGCTTCGGGCGTTTATTGATTTCGTGAAGGCCAACACTGAAGAACATTGAGCACGCCCCTCATAGCGAATGCCGTCAAAGCCGATCGCGCGATATACCGCTACAGATTCGCAGGATGTCCGCGAGTACGACCAAGGCGATTTCGGTGGGCGTCTTGCTGCCCAAATTCAGACCTATAGGGGCATGAATCCGAGCACGCTCAATGTCGCCAAAACCGCCAAAACCGCCAATCCTGCGTAACCGCTCAAAGCGCTTTTACGACGGTTGCATCAAACCCGTCACTCCGATGTAAAACGCTTAGAACCGCCAGAGGCGCTGACCCGCCGCCGACCATCACAACGCCCGACGGCAGGCCAAGAAGCTGCATGTCAGTGCGCCTTGTGCTCGGCCGGTGGCGCTTCAGTTTGCAGCTTCTGCACATCACTGACCGCCAGATCACCCGACTGACCACCCCAGCCTTGGCGCAGGTAGTTGAGTAGGTCCGTCAGTTGTTCGTGGCTGAGCTTGCCAGCAAATCCCGGCATCGGTTGCAGGCGTTCGAAGCCGGTAAACTGCTGTTCGCCGATACCGTCCTCAATCACCCGCAACACATTGCGCGGATCTTCCAGGCGCAAGGTGGTGTTACCACGCATGGCCACCGCGATGTGCGGCTTACCCTCACCGCCCACGGCGTGACAACCGGCACAGACGTTCAGGTAGTCCTGACGACCGCGTTGAGCGCTAGCGCTCATCTTGTCCAAAGGTACTTCGGTCAGGGCTTTCGCGGCTGGCGGTTGATCGCCAAGCAGGAAGGTCGCCATGGCCGCCAGGTCAGGGTCGCTGAGGCCCTGGGTGCTGTTGTGAAATACCGGAAACATTTCGTTGAACATCGTGCCTTGAGCACTCATGCCGTGCTTGAGAAACGAACTCAAATCCTGAGGATTCCAGCCGCGAGCCGCTAAATCATTCGCCAACAAACTCGGAGCCAGATAGCCATTGAGCAGGCCGCCGGTCAGGCGCTTATTCTGCTGCATCGCACCGGGCAAACCTCGCGGCGTGTGGCATTCGCCACAGTGACCAAGCACATCGACCATGTATTGACCGCGCTTGAAGGCGTCGCTTTTACCCTCGGTGGGCGCGAGCTGCATGTCCTTGCCGTAAAGCATGTTCCAGCCCATCAGCCCCAGACGCACGTTGAACGGAAAGCTCAGCCGGGTGACCGGTGCCGCACGCTCGATGGGCTCGACAGTTTTCAGGTACGCGTGAATAGCGTCCGAATCTTCACGCGGCATGAGGTGATACGAGGTGTAAGGCATCGCCGGATAAAGGTTGGCGCCATCCCGGCGCTTGCCTTCGGTGAGCGCGGCGAAAAACTCTTCGTCGCTATACAAACCGATGCCGTGCTCTTTGCTCGGAGTGATGTTGGTGCCATAAATCGTACCGAACGGCGAAACAATCGGCAGACCGCCTGCATAAGGCGCACCACGCGGCGCAGTATGACAGGCCATGCAGTCTGCGGCGCGGGCTAGGTATTCGCCGCGCTTCACCTGATCATCCGCGTGCGCCAGCAACACCGGCGCAGCCAGGCCAACCGTCAACGCCAGGCGGGAAAGTAGAGACTTCATGCTTAACCCTCCTTCACCAGGCCGAGATCGGTGAGTACATTGCGCGTGGCGCTGTAATAGCGCACGTAACCGGTGCAGCGGCAGACGTGGTGACCGAGGCTGTCTTCAATGACCTGTTCCAGCTGACTTTTAACAATCGGCTGACGCTGTAGCTTTTCCACCAGCACCGTCGCGGCATTCACAAAACCCGGTGCGCAATAACTGCACTGGAAAGCAAACTCATCGACGAAGCGCTGCTGAATCGGATTCAGCCCAGTGACCCTACCTTGCTCATCGCGGATCGCGTGACCTTCGATGGTTCGTACTGTCTTGCCTTCGAAAAAATGCGCACCAGTGATGCAGGTGCGCACTTCTTCACTGGTGCCGTCAGGGTTGTCGACGATAACCACGCACGCATGGCAAATGCCTTGGCCACAGCCCAGACGTGAGCCGGTAAGATTTTTGTATTCGTGCAGGTAGTCGATCATCGGCAGGTCATCAGGGATGTCCACCGGGCCGACGGATTGACCGTTGAGGGTCAGTTGAAGCGGACGGTTAGCCATTGAGGGCCTCCTTGATGCGCGCAGAAGTGATGGGCAGGTCGCGGATACGTTTACCGATGGCGTGAGCCACGGCGTTCGCAATGGCGCCGACCACCGGGATCATCACCACCTCGGCAATCCCCTTGGACGGGTCACTGGGCGAAAGCGCCGGCAGGATTTCCGCCGTCTGATTCCAGACTGCAACGTGCCGGGCCATCGGCAAACGGTAACGGTTGAAGTTCCAGTCCCCCTCCCCCGGCCCACCTTCATACAGCGGCATCTCTTCCAGCAACGCATGGCCTATGCCCATGGCGATGCCACCTTCGAGCTGGCCCTTGACCAGTTCCTCCACCAGCACCCGACCGCATTCCACCCACGAGTGGTGGTTGAGCACCTGCACTTCGGCGGACCCCTTGTTCACTTTCACTTCCACCAGCGTCGCGACGGGGCTGTAGTAAGTCACCGCCGCGTTGTTCAACTGGGTGTCAGGGTAGTGAGCGTTCTGGCGATCCAGCAGGTGGAAACCAGCGCTAGTCATCTGTGCTTTCTTCGCGCCTGGCGCACCGTCACCGTACTTCACGGCCAAGCCATCGAGCGGCAAACGCTCGCGCACGCCGTCAATACTGTACTCGGCCTCGGCCCAGCTCCAACGGTTGAAGCCATGCACGGTGGCGCCGGTGACCAGGCCTTTTTCATGGGCGTGTTGCGCCAACTGTTCAAAACTCAGCGGTTGCATACCGTTGGCGGTCAGTTTGCCGTCAACCCAATGCGCATCTTCGCGGCGTACCACGTAAGGGTTAGCCTGGCCACCGTAGGGGCCTTGGCCCCATATCTGCAAAGCCGCCGGCCACAAACCGTGGTTGAACAACACGCGGGCCGCTTCACGGGTGGCGTGGCTGAAGTAATAGGCCGAGTTGGTCGCCGAGGAGGCCGACGCAATTTTGCCGACCCAGCGCGGGTTGCGCAGAAAACCGTCCTGCTCGGCCTGGCTCATGATGTACGGATTGCCACCGCTGATCAGTTGCAACTCTTTCCATTCGGTTTCGCCTGTCTTCACTTCAGTCGCCGGAACGCCGAGAAAATCAGCGACCACCAACGCTTGCGAAGTGGACATGCCAGTACCGATTTCAATCCCGATATGGCGCAGGGTCACATGCCCTTGTGCGGTGTATTCGATGCTGGCCATCGGTGCTTCAGAACCGGTGCCGAAGTCTTTCTGGCAGATCGCAAAACCTACGCCATACCAGTTATCCGGGTCTGCGGCTTCACGCTGCTGCTTGATAGCGGCGCGGTTTTTCCAGACGTCGTGGACGGCAGCCTTGTCGAGAATTTCGTGCAACCGTAATGCACCCGCCGGGATAGCACCCTGAGTGTTTTTCATCCCCGAGCGCATGGCATTTTTCTTACGCAGGTCGATGGCGTCGATGCCCAGGCGACCGGCAATTTCATCGATCATCATCTCGGTGGAGGCCATGCTCTGCAGGGTGCCGTAACCACGCATCGAGCCAGCCTCAACGCCGCGGGAATGATACGCCGTGACCTGCAAATCGTTCTGCGGCATGTAGTAGATGGACTGCGCCGCCGTGGCGCCAACCGCCGCCACCGAAGGGCTGTAGTTGATCCGCCCGCCGCCGTCGACGTTCATCTCTGCGCGAAAGATCTGGAAACTGTGATCGGTCTTGTCCACGGCCAACTGATAGTGGATGTCGAAGGGGTGACGCTTGATACCGCTCTGAAACTGCTCGTAACGGTCGTTGGCCAGACGTATCGGTACGCCTGCGCCATACAACGCCGCCAAGGCTGCGTAGTAGACGAATATGTTGTGATCCTTGGAACCGTAACCCACGGTGTAACCCGGATGCATATTGAGGCTGGAAAGGCCGAAACGCGACGGCGCGATCATCTTCGCGGTTTCCGTGGCAACCTCCAGCGGGCATTGGGTAGCCACCACAAAATGCAGGGTCTTGGTCGCCGGGTCGTACCAGCCGTTGCCGTTGTCCGGCTCCATGGCGGCCGGCTCAATCGATGGCGTTTTGTAGCGCTCATCGAACACCAGCCAGTTGTCGGACGGGTTTTCGATTTGCTGCTTCATGCGCTCGGCGTAAAACAAACCACGCTCGGTCAGATTGCCGTGCAGATCGGGCTGGGAGTCCCACACCGGTCGACGGTTGCGCAGCATCGGAAACAGGATCGAATCCTTGAGGCTGGCAAACTCGTCTTCATCCGCCGATGTCGCGCCACCCACCCGCACATAGCGGAAACTGCCGTAGGGATCACGCTCATAAAACGGCACCGTGGCGCCGTAACGAATCGCCTTGTCATTGAATTTGAGTTTGGCCTTGGCCTGACGAAAACGCTCGAAGTCATTCCAGATCAGGATCGCCACCGGGTGCCCGATAAACATCGGCACCTTGCCTTCCGGCAGCAGTGGATCGGGAGCGTGGTCTTCGGGAAAGACGATACCGTCCTTGTCCAGGTCCGCAGCAGTGACGATGCGATCAGGCTGCAAGTCGGCACCGAGCCACGACAGGTCGTAACCCTCGTAGAGACGGTCGGCCTTGATAGTTTTCAGCAACAGAGCGTGGCCCTGCTGCTGAGGCCAGCCAGGCATGTCCTTGGCACGAATATCGCGTGCAAATACCTTGCTGCCGCAGACTTTGGATAACGCATCGTTACGCATCCGCGCCTTGCCGTTGTTGCCGAGCCATTGTTCGGACGGCACGGTCACGCTGTTTTCCATCAAGGCCGCCAGCGCCTGGGTACTGAGCGGTGTAAGCGTCACGCTCACACCCGCCACCAGTCCGCCCTGAAGAAACGAGCGCCGGGATATATCACGGTTGGACATGAATCATCCTCTGGACGGTTATGGATCCGCCCTTTTGGTTATGTTCTGGGGATTTCGAGTCTTGCAGCAGCCTTTTTTTGCACGAAGCAAAGGCCGTATTGACAGCGCAAAGCTGACCGAGCGGTTAACTTTATAGGTTTATGCACCGCCGGCAAACAAGCGATTACAAAAAAGGCATGAATGGCAGTAGCAGAGCGCCCGTTAAGGACGGAAGTCAAAAGAAATGAGCAGAAGGTCTCGACTGCCGAATAGGACGATCGACGGGAAGGGTATGCAGGAGAGGAGAAACTTGAATTTCAGACACAAAAAACCCCGGCCTTTCGACCAGGGTCTTTGCTATCGACTCAAAGTAGCCACCGGCTTACCCGTGGCTTTCTTTGTAGCTTCAAGGCGTTCAGCGGGCCTTGAAGCAGATATGGCGCAGCGGACGGGACTCGAACCCGCGACCCCCGGCGTGACAGGCCGGTATTCTAACCGACTGAACTACCGCTGCGTATCGCTTTGGACTTGCGTCCAAGTAACTCGTCTGATTGAAAGCTTCGAGGCTTGCAATCTCGAATCAGAAAAACCGATTCGGAAAATATGGCGCAGCGGACGGGACTCGAACCCGCGACCCCCGGCGTGACAGGCCGGTATTCTAACCGACTGAACTACCGCTGCGCGTCGGTGGAGGCTTTTAAAAGCTTCCATCTTGCTTTCGCAAGACTCTCAAGAAGTGGTGGGTGATGACGGGATCGAACCGCCGACCCTCTGCTTGTAAGGCAGATGCTCTCCCAGCTGAGCTAATCACCCTTTGCTTCGTTGAGGCCGCGAAATTTACGCAGATACCGAAGCTAAGTCAATACCCCACTTGAAGTTTTTCTAAAAAAGACAAATCCATGTCATTCAGGGCAAGGCCGGTAACAATCAGACCGCTATCGCAAGCAGGCTCGATCCCACGGTAGATTGCGCTTCTTCAGGCACCCGGCTTTCGAGGGCGGCAGCGAGCCAGCTCGCGAAGAGCGCAGCGCCGTCAACAGCGTTGCCGAACACAGCGCACCCCACCTGAATTACTCGCTGTAAATCATCTTCTTGGTCATCCCGCCATCAACCACAAACTCCTGGCCCGTGACGAACCCCGCGTTCTTCGACAGCAGCCATGCCACCATCGCCGCGACGTCCTCAACCGTACCTACCCGCCCCGCGGGATGCTGAGCATGATCGGCATCGGTCAACGGCTCTGCACGCCGCACCGCTGGATCTCGTGCATCGATCCAGCCGGGGCTGACCGCATTGACGCGAATCTCCGGCCCCAGGCTGATGGCCAAGGCGTGAGTCAGGGCCAACAGACCGCCCTTGCTCGCCGCATAAGCCTCTGTGTCAGGCTCCGACTGCGCAGCGCGGGTCGAGGCCAGATTGACGATCGCCCCGCCGTGAGCGCGCAGATAGGGCGCACAGTGCTTAGCCAACAACATCGGCCCGCTGAGGTTCACCGCCAACACGCGATTCCAGTAAGCCAGATCGAGGCTTTCCAGGGTGGTGTTGTGAGGGTCGGTCACCGCCGCGTTGCACACCAGCGCATCGAGTCGTCCAAACTGACCCAACACCTCAGCCACCGCCAAGGCCACTTGAGCTTCGTTTGCCACGTCCATGGCGATAAACCAAGCGTGTTCGCCGAGCACTTTCGCCACTCTCGACCCGCGCAACCGATCCAGGTCCGTCAACACCACTTGCCAGCCTTCGCTGATCAGCCAGGCGGCGATCCCCAGGCCGATGCCGCGCGCAGCACCGGTGACCAGAGCAACACGACCATGAGTGCCGGTGGTCGGGGCTGCCAGCTCAATCACAATGCCGCCAACCCGCGCGCCAGATCGGCTTGCAAGTCCGCCACGTCTTCGAGGCCGACCGCGACGCGGATCAGACTGTCACGAATGCCCGCTGCTTCACGCTCTTGCGGCGCCAGACGGCCATGGGAGGTGGTGCTCGGGTGCGTAATAGTGGTTTTACTGTCACCCAGGTTGGCGGTGATGGAAATCAGCCGCGTCGCATCGATAAAGCGCCAGGCGCCTTCTTTGCCGCCACGAACCTCAAAGCTCACCACCGCCCCAAATCCCTTCTGCTGGCGCTGCGCCAACGCGTGCTGCGGATGGCTCTTGAGGCCGGCGTAATGGACTTTCTCGATGCCATCCTGCTGCTCCAGCCACTCGGCCAGCTCCTGAGCGCTGGCACAATGCGCCTTCATCCGCAGACTCAGGGTTTCCAGCCCCTTGAGAAATACCCAGGCATTGAATGGACTCAAGGTCGGCCCGGCAGTACGCAGGAAGCC
This sequence comes from Pseudomonas sp. DC1.2, assembly GCF_034351645.1. Classification (NCBI taxonomy): domain Bacteria; kingdom Pseudomonadati; phylum Pseudomonadota; class Gammaproteobacteria; order Pseudomonadales; family Pseudomonadaceae; genus Pseudomonas; species Pseudomonas sp. DC1.2. The sequence continues at coordinate 3,457,911 of NZ_CP133782.1, forward strand.
AACGACTTCTTTCATCTGCTCGCCACGACCCGCCACAACGCCGCCCATGCAACGGCCCTGGCCGTCGATAAACTTGGTCGCCGAGTGTACGACAACGTCTGCGCCCATCTTCAGCGGCTGCTGCAACGCCGGGGTGCAGAAGCAGTTGTCGACCACCAGCATGGCGCCCTTCGCGTGAGCGATTTGTGACAAAGCGGCGATGTCGACCAACTCGGCCAGCGGATTGGAGGGCGACTCGACAAACAGCAATTTGGTGTTGGCCTTGATAGCCGCATCCCAGCCAGACAAGTCAGCCAGCGGCACGTAATCGACTTCAATACCGAAGCGTTTGAAGTATTTTTCGAACAGGCTGATGGTCGAGCCGAACACGCTGCGCGACACCAGCACATGATCGCCAGCACTGCACAGACTCATTACCACCGCCATGATGGCGGCCATACCAGTGGCGGTGGCCACGGCCTGCTCAGCGCCTTCCAGTGCGGCAATACGCTCTTCGAACGAGCGCACGGTCGGATTGGTGTAGCGCGAATAAACGTTGCCCGGCACTTCACCGGCAAAGCGCGCGGCCGCGTCGGCCGCGGTGCGAAATACGTAGCTGGAAGTGAAGAACATCGGATCACCATGCTCGCCTTCCGGCGTGCGGTGCTGACCGGCGCGTACGGCCAGGGTATCGAACGCTACGCCTTCGAGGTCGCTGTCCAGCCGACCGGCATCCCAATCCTGACTCATGCTGTCACTCCTTGCCCTGCTCTCGCTATAAAGAGCCTTTGGTAGATACAAAACCGGCCCCTCAGGGCCGGTAGTTACTCAGTTGTTATACAGATCAATGATCGCACTGACTGCCTGGGTTTTAACCTTGGAGGCATCATTGCGAGCCTGTTCGATCTTATTCAGGTAAGCATCGTCAATGTCGCCGGTCACGTACTTGCCGTCGAACACCGCGCAATCAAAGTTCTCGATTTTGATCTTGCCGCCACCGACTGCTTCAATCAAGTCAGGCAAATCCTGATAGATCAGCCAGTCAGCACCGATCAAGTCGGCGACGTCCTGGGTTGACCGGTTGTGGGCGATCAGTTCGTGGGCGCTCGGCATATCGATGCCATAGACGTTCGGGTAGCGAACGGCCGGCGCCGCAGAGCAGAAGTAGACGTTCTTGGCACCCGCTTCGCGGGCCATCTGAATGATCTGCTTGCAGGTGGTGCCGCGAACGATCGAATCGTCTACCAACATCACGTTCTTGCCGCGAAACTCCAGCTCGATGGCATTGAGCTTCTGGCGCACGGATTTTTTCCGCGCCGCCTGACCCGGCATGATGAAGGTCCGGCCAATGTAGCGGTTCTTCACGAAACCTTCGCGAAACTTGACGCCCAAGTGGTTCGCCAGCTCCAGGGCCGCGGTGCGGCTGGTGTCCGGGATCGGGATGACCACGTCAATGTCGTGCTCAGGGCGTTCGCGCAAGATCTTCTCGGCGAGCTTCTCGCCCATACGCAGACGGGCCTTGTACACCGACACGCCATCGATGATCGAATCAGGACGCGCCAGGTAAACGTGCTCGAAGATGCAGGGCGTCAGGGACGGGTTGGTCGCGCACTGACGGGTGTGCAGTTTGCCATCCTCAGTGATGTAGACCGCTTCGCCTGGCGCCAGGTCGCGAATCAGGGTGAACCCGAGCACGTCCAGGGACACGCTTTCGGAGGCAATCATGTACTCGACGCCCTCGTCGGTGTGACGCTGACCGAAGACGATCGGGCGGATGCCATGCGGGTCGCGGAAACCGACGATGCCGTAGCCGGTGACCATTGCCACCACGGCGTAACCACCGACACAACGCTTGTGGACATCGGTGACGGCTGCAAACACATCTTCTTCGGTCGGCTGCAACTGGCCACGCTGGGCCAACTCGTGCGCAAACACGTTGAGCAGTACTTCCGAATCGGAGTTGGTGTTGACGTGACGCAGGTCAGATTCGTAAATCTCCTTGGCCAGTTGTTCAACGTTGGTCAGGTTACCGTTGTGCGCCAGGGTAATGCCGTAAGGCGAGTTGACGTAAAACGGTTGAGCTTCGGCCGAAGTCGAGCTGCCTGCGGTCGGGTAACGCACATGGCCAATACCCATGTGGCCGACGAGGCGCTGCATGTGACGCTGATGAAACACATCACGCACCAACCCATTGTCCTTGCGCAGGAATAGCCGGCCACCATGGCTGGTTACGATACCGGCAGCGTCCTGGCCGCGGTGCTGGAGGACGGTTAGCGCGTCATACAGCGCCTGATTGACGTTCGACTTACCGACGATACCGACGATGCCACACATGCGACGCAACCCCTACTTAATAGATCTGAACTGAGCACCACTCACTGAGGCGTTTTGGCCGTCGGCAAGAGGTGCTCCTTGAACGGAAGATCAGCGGGTACGCTGATACCGCTGGCCAGCCACTGACTGCTCCACCCCAGAATCAGGTTTTTGGACCAGTCTGCGACCAATAAAAATTTTGGTACGAGTTGTGATTCTTTCCACCACCCGTCTTGCTGTACCGGCCCCAGGCTCAACAGCCCGACCGCCACAACCACCAGCAACCCGCCACGCGCGGCGCCGAAAGCCATGCCGAGGAATCGATCGGTCCCGGAAAGCCCGGTGACTCGAATCAGTTCGCCGATAAGAAAATTGATCATTGCGCCTACCAGCAAGGTGGCGACAAACATGATGGCGCAGCCCGCAATGACACGGGCCGAAGGCGTTTCGATGTACCCGGCAAGGTACTCGGACAATGAGCCACCGAACATCCAGGCGACGACTCCTGCGATGATCCACGTCAGCAGCGAAAGTGCTTCTTTGACGAAGCCGCGGCTCAGACTGATCAATGCGGAGATGGCGACAATTGCAACGATCGCCCAATCAACCCAGGTAAATGGCACAGTGCAGCCTACAGACGGATAAGGCGGCGCATTTTAGCAGAGCCCATGCTGATCGGTAAGCTGCGATTGTCAGTGCATTTCAAATCAAAGCGATAGTTTCAGCCACGCTCAGGCTGGAAACGCACAACAAAACCCTTGAGGTTCTGCTGACGACCTAACAAGTCACGCAAACGATCGGCTTCTGCACGTTCGATCAGCGGCCCAACGAACACCCGATTCTTGCCATCTGCAGACCTGATATAAGCGTTGTAGCCTTGGCTGCGCAGGTTTTTTTGCAGGTTTTCGGCACCTTCACGACTCGCCAGGCTGGCCAGTTGCACCGACCAACTGACCGAAAGGCCGTTGGCATCGACGCGACTTGCCGTGGTGTCGGGCCTGCCTGGTGCGGCGGCAATCGGCTGTGTGGGAGCAGGCACTGGTTTGGCAACAGCTGCCGAAGCGGATTTGGCCGCTGGAGCCGCAACCGCAGGCGCCATAGGTTTTACCGGTGCTTGCTGCTCCGCAATATCTTCATCGCTCGGCACAGGCTCCTGTGGCAGCGCTTGCGGCTCAGGCACCACCACCGGCTCGATCTGCACTTGCGGCATGGCAGGCGCTTTTGGCGCAGCCGGCGCTTCGACCGTCACTTGACGTTGTTCGTCCTGACGGGAAAACAACATCGGCAGGAAAATCACCGCCAGGGCAATCAGCACCAGAGCGCCAACCATGCGCTGTTTGTACGCCTTATCCAGCAAAGCCATTTGCCGCTTCCTCCGTGGAGCGCCGGGCCAGCCATTGAAGGGCCTCGGCGACACAATAAAATGATCCGAACAACAGAATCTCGTCGTCGCTCGTCGCTACCGCACATTGCACATCGAGGGCGGCCGACACGCTGTCATAGGACGTTACGGACGCACCAAGGTTCTGCAACGCCACGTGTAAATCGCCAACCTGACGCGCCCTCGGCGAATCCAGCGGCGCAACGGCCCAGTGCTGGACACTAGCATTCAATTCGCCGACAACACCATCCAGATCCTTGTCCGCGAGCAACCCAAACACCGCCAGACGTTTGCCGACCGGAGGACGACTGGCCAGACGCCGAGCCAGAAACTCTGCGGCGTGCGGGTTATGCCCCACATCCAGCAGCATATTCAGGCGCTTACCGTGCCAATAGAACTGCCGACGATCAAGCCGACCGACCATCCGGGTGGCTTTCAGCGCTTCTACAATCTGCGCGTCTACCCACGGCAAACCGAGCAGCCGATAAGCCTGCAACGCCAATGCGGCGTTTTCCATCGGCAGATCCAGCAACGGCAAATCATGCAGCTCGACGACGCGCCCTTGCGCATCGAGGCCACGCCATTGCCAATGGTCGTCGGTGACACCGAGATCGAAATCGCGCCCACGCAGAAAAAATGGGCAAGCCAGCTCGCGCGCCTTGTCCAGCAGAGGCTGGGGAGGATTCAGATCGCCGCAAAGCGCAGGTGCGCCCTGGCGCAAGATGCCGGCCTTCTCGTAGGCCACGGATTCACGGGTGTCGCCCAGGTAATCGGCGTGATCGACGCCAATGCTGGTGACCAGCGCCATGTCCGCGTCGACCACGTTGACCGTGTCCAGACGCCCGCCCAGGCCGACCTCCAGCACCACCGCATCAAGACGGGCTTGTTGAAACAGCCAGAATGCCGCCAGGGTGCCCATTTCGAAGTAAGTCAGGGACGTTTCACCGCGCCCAGCCTCGACCGCTGCAAAGGCTTCGCACAGTTGGGCGTCAGTCGCTTCGACACCATTGACCTGGACCCGCTCGTTGTAACGCAGCAAGTGCGGAGAACTGTAGACACCGACACTCAGGCCTTGCGCGCGCAATAGCGACGCCACGAACGCACACGTAGAACCTTTGCCGTTGGTACCGGTAACCGTAATCACCCGAGGCGCCGGCTTGCCCAGCCCCATGCGGGACGCTACCTGTTGCGAGCGCTCCAGGCCCATGTCGATGGCCGAAGGGTGCAACTGCTCGAGGTAGGCGAGCCACTCGCCAAGGGTACGTTGGGTCATAGGTTGGCAGGCACCGGCGGAACCACGATCGGTTCAATCGGCGCGGCGACGAATGTCGGCGTCGGCAGGCCCATCATTTGTGCCAGCAGGTTGCCCAGACGCGGACGCAATTCCTGACGATGAATGATCATGTCGATTGCGCCGTGTTCCAGCAGGAATTCGCTGCGCTGGAAGCCTTCCGGCAGTTTTTCGCGCACGGTTTGCTCGATGACGCGCGGACCGGCGAAGCCGATCAGGGCTTTCGGCTCGCCGACGATCACATCGCCCAGCATCGCCAGACTGGCGGAAACGCCACCGTAGACCGGGTCGGTCAATACGGAGATGAACGGAATACCTTCTTCACGCAGACGCGCCAGTACCGCCGAAGTCTTGGCCATTTGCATCAGGGAAATCAGAGCTTCCTGCATCCGCGCGCCACCTGAAGCGGCGAAGCAGATCATCGGGCATTTGTTTTCCAGCGCGTAGTTGGCGGCACGCACGAAGCGCTCACCAACGATAGCGCCCATCGAGCCGCCCATGAATGAGAACTCAAACGCCGACACAACAACTGGCATGCCCAGCAGCGTACCGCTCATGGAGATCAGTGCGTCTTTTTCACCGGTCGCCTTTTGCGCAGCAACCAGACGATCCTTGTACTTCTTGCCGTCGCGGAACTTCAGACGGTCAACCGGCTCCAGGTCCGCGCCCAGTTCGGAGCGGCCTTCAGCGTCGAGGAAAATGTCAATGCGGGCGCGGGCGCCGATGCGCATGTGGTGGTTGCACTTGGGGCAAACATCCAGAGTCTTTTCCAGCTCCGGACGATACAGCACAGCCTCGCAAGACGGGCATTTGTGCCAAAGACCTTCAGGCACCGAGCTCTTCTTGACCTCGGAACGCATGATCGAAGGGATCAGTTTGTCTACTAACCAGTTGCTCATGCTTTCTTTCTCCAGTACCGGCGGCCCGAACGCTTTGGTTCGCAGCCCCGTGTATGCCCTTGAGCTAAATTCATATGGGTGGCGATGATCGCTGAATTGCCGGGCCAGCAAGACTGACCTTCGTACAACCCAGAAAACCCTCAGCCCTGCCTACTTTGTGCAAATGCACCTGTTTTACACAGAGCTGTGGACGGCGGCAGTCTGCCAGCCGTCACATCAACTACGTGCTACTGCGTACCGCACTGATAAATGCCTGAATCTTGGCGTGATCCTTGATACCCCGGCTCACCTCTACCCCGCCACTAACGTCCACTGCGTATGGCCGAACCCGGGCAATCGCCTCGGCGACGTTATCAGCGCTCAGGCCACCGGCCAGGATAATCGGCTTGCTCAAGCCTTGCGGTATCAGTGACCAGTCAAAGGCTTCGCCGGTTCCGCCCGGCACGCCTTCAACATAGGCGTCGAGCAGAATACCGCGGGCACTGGGGAATGCATCACACGCTGCGGCAATATCATCGCCAGCCTTGACCCGCAGTGCCTTGATGTACGGGCGGTTCCAGCCCTCACACTCTGTGGCAGTTTCATCACCGTGAAACTGCAAGAGGTCCAGCGGCACGGCATCGAGAATTTCCCCCAGCTCGCAGCGGCTGGCGTTGACGAACAAACCCACGGTGGTCACAAACGGCGGCAAAGCCTTGATGATTGCCCTGACCTGCTGGAAGGTCACTGCCCGCGGACTTTTGGCGTAAAACACAAACCCAATGGCATCCGCCCCCGCCTCGACTGCTGCCAACGCATCTTCTATGCGGGTAATCCCACAAATCTTGCTGCGAACGGCTGACATGTCGATAAAACCCCAAGGCAAATCCGAGAAAGTCCCGGATGGTAACAAATGCGTTCGAGGGCGTCAGCCGTCAAGTTCCGTGAAACCCGTCAGGAAGTGTGGGCCGATGTAACGCTCGGGCAATGGGAACTCGTCGCGATACTCGACTTGCACCAAATACAGACCGAACGGGTGGGCCGTGACTCCACCCGAGCGACGCACGCGACTTTCCAACACTTCTTTCATCCACTCTACCGGCCGTTCACCCGTACCGATGGTCATCAACACACCGGCGATGTTACGCACCATGTGGTGCAGGAAAGCGCTGGCGCGGATATCCAGCACGATCATTTTTCCGTGCCGAGTCACCCGTAGGTGGTGCAGCTCTTTGACCGGAGATTTGGCCTGACACTGTCCGGCGCGAAACGCGCTGAAATCGTGAATACCGATCAAGAACCGAGCCGCTTCAGCCATGCGCTCGACGTCGAGCGGGCGGTGATTCCAGGTGACTTCTTCGTTGAGGTGCGCCGGGCGGATCTGATCGTTGTAGATGACGTAACGATAACGCCGGGCAATAGCCTTGAACCGCGCGTGAAAATGCGCCGGCATGACTTTGGCCCAACTCACACTGATGTCGTGGGGCAAATTGATGTTGGCGCCCATGACCCAGGCCTTCAGCGAGCGATCGACCGGGGTATCAAAATGCACCACCTGGCCACAGGCGTGTACGCCAGCATCAGTGCGCCCGGCACAATGCAACGACACCGGTGAGTCGGCGACTTTGGACAGGGCTTTTTCGAGGGTTTCCTGAACCGTCAGCACACCAGAGGCCTGTCGCTGCCAGCCGCGATAACGCGAGCCTTTGTATTCAACGCCCAGCGCGATCCGGAAAAAGCCGTCGGCCGCCATTTCGGCGGCAGGATTATCTATATTTGCCAAGGGGTGACAGCCTGCTGATGTTCGCAAAGGCGGGCATTATAAGGCGCCGAGTCAGGGACGCCAGAGCCATGTGTTTTTTGTCAAAGACCTTGCAGACAACCATTGCGCGCCTGCAAAGCATTTCGCTATATAGATACCTACATAACGAGTACACCCACTCAGCGAGACCTGATGATGAATGCAACCCTCAAAGAAGCCGTCGGCCCCAGCTATAGCCTGGAAGGCATGTGCCACGCCAAACGCAAAACGTGGGAAGCGATCGAAGAAATAGCCCGACGGATCAAGCCGGGCATGCACGAATCCAAGGCGCTGGCGATGAGCCTGGAGGTGCTGAACGAACAAGGCATGGACCGCCTCTGGCATCCATCGAAAATCCGCATTGGCGAAAACACCCTCAAGACCTTCAAACAACATTCCGAGGGCGACCCGGTGCTGGCTGAAAACGATATTTTCTTTATCGACCTCGGCGTGGTCTGGGACCGTCATGAAGGCGACTCTGGCGCGACATTCACCGTAGGCAACGATCCCGAAATGTTGGCGTGTGCAGTCGCGGCAAAAAACCTGTTCAACCTGGTACACGATCACTGGCGCACTCGGCAAGTCGCCGGCCCCGAGCTCTACCGCTATGCCGAAGAACAGGCGACAGCGATGGGCTGGAAGCTCAACCTTGAGATCAAGGGCCACCGGGTCAGTGATTTCCCGCATGCAATCTATCGTGCAGGCGACTTGGGGAACTTTGAGGAATGCCCAAACGTGGGGTTGTGGATTCTGGAAATCCAGATTGCCCACCCTACCCGGCCATTTGGTGCCTTTTACGAAGACTTGCTGGACTGAAAGACTCAACATCACCGTTGAGTGCCAACGCGTTCTCGCCAAAACAAAACGGCAGCCTCAAAGGGCTGCCGTTTTGTTTTGGCTTTACCGATCCGTCACACCAGTCGCGAGAGCATTTCCTTGGCTTCGCTCTTCTGACCGTCGTCACCCTCCGTCACGACTTCATTGAGGATGTCCCGCGCACCGTCTTTATCCCCCATGTCGATGTAGGCCTGAGCCAGATCGAGCTTGGTGGCGACTTCGTCGGTGCCGGACAGGAAATCGAACTCAGGTTCGTCATCCGCAGATGCCAACGCATCCTCGGCGGTGAAGCTCGGTTCACCTATGCCCTGGGACAGGCTGTCCAACTCGGCGTTGACATCGTCCAGTTCGGCAGTAAACGCATTTGGCGTTTCAGGGGCGTCCATTTCGTCAGCCAGGGACAGGTCAAAGTCCGCCGGCAGCTCCAGGTCATCCAGCGCGGGCTCAGTTACTGTCGGCACATCGGCAGGCGACAGGTCCTTGCCATCTTCGCCCAAGCCCAGCAGGAAGTCGTCTTCGGCCAAAGTCGCCGCAGAAGCGTCGCCACCCAAGTCGAGGTCCAGATCGAAATCCGAGAGGTCATCAAGGTTTTCCGTGAGATCCGTCTGCTGCTGCAACACCGACTCAAAGCTCAAATCGTCATCCAGCGGAAAATCGTCCAGCTCTGCCGCAGAGGCCGGTGCCGGCGCTGGTGTAACCACTGCTGGAGACACCGCTTCCAGGTCATCCAGGCTCAGATCGAAGGCACTGTCGAGGTCATCGTCGGCCGGAGCCGGTGCCTCCGGCTCGTCAAGCAGCAAATCCTTGACGTACTGTGCATCCAGCTCTGCCGCCACGGCTGCCGCCGCAATACCGCCTGCTGCCACCAGCGCCATGGTCGGGAATCGGCTTTTCAGGTGTTCGACCTGGGCGAAGTTCTCCCCGTTGGCCACCAACTGACGCTCTTGGGCAACGAACGCATCACGGTCGCCTTGCTGGCCGTAGACTTCCATCAGCTTGAGGCGCAGGTCACTGCGTTGTGGCTCTTGCTTGATACCGTCCTCCAGCAAGGCTGCGGCCTGATTCAAGCGACCGGCGGCAATGTGCGACTGCGCCTGGGTCAGCACGTCGTCAGAACGCTCGGCGGCCGGCGCCACCAGCGGCGCGGCAATCGGTGGCGTAACCACGACGGGCGCAATCACTGGAGCCGGCGCTGGAGCAGGCGCGGGTACGTTAGCGAGCTTCACGCTGGGCGGCGCAACATCCAGACCTTCAAAGCTGCTTTGCGGCAAGTCATGCTCCGAGGAGAATTCTTGATCCTCGGCCAGCGCACGCGCCATACGCAGGTGCTTTTCGGCTTCCTGCTGGGCTTTGCGGCGACGCGCCAGCAATAGCAGCAACAGCAACAGCACCACCGCACCGCCACCCACCAACCCCAACAGAATCGGGTTGGTCAGCAGCTCATTGAATGTTTGCTCAGAGGCCGCTGGCTTGGGCTCGACAGGCGTTTGGGCAGGAGCCGGAGTCACCTCTGGCGCCGTCACCACCGCCGCAGGCACTGCCGGCGCGGTAGAAGGATTGGCGGCCAACGCAGCGGACATCGCCGGGGCAGTGGCTGCATTGGCAGCAGGCGCACCAGCGGCACCGTCGGCTTGCAACTTCGCCAGTTGATTGTTCTTCAGCTCGATCAGACGCTGCAATTTGTCCAACTGACTTTGCAGATCGGTCATACGGCTTTTCAGTTCAGCATTGTCACGACGAGTCGTGTCGAGGCTTTCCTGGGTTACCGCCAGTTTGTTGCTCAGATTCTTGGCATCGCCAGCCGCGCCTTTGCGGCCTTTGCCACTGCCGGCAGAGACCAGACTCAGATTATCTTTGGCTGCCTGCGACGACGCTGCATCACCGCCCCCGCGCTTGGTGGCATCGAGTTGCTGCTGCCTTGCTCCAGACTTCGCGGCAGTGCGACGCCCCTGACGCCAAGCGGTGTTCTGTGCAGCCACTTCAGCAATGGCTTTGGGTTGCGCCAGGCTGGTGCTTTGCACCGGGTCCGGCAGGCGCAGTACCTGGCCGGTTTTCAGTCGATTGATGTTGCCATCGATAAAAGCATCCGGGTTCAGCGCCTGGATCGCCAGCATGGTTTGCTGAACCGAGCCGCCATTACGCGCTTTCGCCGCGATTTCCCACAGGGTGTCGCGTGGCGTCGTGGTGTATTGGGACGGTTTGGTAGCGCCGGTAACGGGCGCACTGACCGCCTTGGCCGGCGCAGGTTGCGCAGCGGCGTCAGCGGTTTGCGGCGAGAACTTCGACGGGTCGAGCAGAACGCTGTAATCACGCAGCAAACGACCGTTAGGCCACATGACCTGAACCAGGAATTTCACCATCGGCTCGGACAGCGGCTTGCTGGAGGTCACGCGAAGGATGCTTTTGCCACTGGCGTTAAGCACCGGAGTGAAGCTCAGGTCATTGAGAAACGCCTGGCGATCAACTCCAGCCTTGGCGAAATCATCGGCCGAAGCCAGGCTCGGCACCACTTCGGCAGCGGTGAGGTCCTTAACATCAAGCAACTCGATTTCCGCCACCAAGGGCTGGTTCAGCGTCGATTTCAGGGTCAGCTCCCCGAGCCCGAGCGCATGCGCCATACCGGAGGACAGCGCCGAGGCGGCCGCTATTGCTAACACCAGTTTGCGAACTTGAACCATAGCCTCATCCTTTGTTTGAACATTCCTCGGCCAGCGAGAAGGTGTTGATAGCCGCTGCCGTAAGGCATTGCGCGCGGCGGCGAAGGGTCGTCGCGCGCGATCATTTCTTTGATGCCCCGGAAAGCCCCGCAGGGTGGCTCGCCTTCAAGCACTCCGGCCAAGCATAGCGCTCAGCTAGAATCATTCGACAAATTGTTGCCAAGTATCTTTTACAGCAGGTCTTTTATCAACAATTCAGCCACCTGCACAGCATTGAGCGCGGCACCTTTGCGTACGTTATCTGACGTCAGCCACAAATTAAGTTCCGACGGGTCATCAATACCGCTGCGAACCCGACCGACGTAGACCACATCCTGCCCTACCGCATCACCCACTGGGGTCGGGTAATCGCCGGCCTCGACCAGCTCAATGCCGGGAGCGTCTTCCAACGCCGCGTTCACTTTGGCCAGGTCCACAGCGCTCCCTGACTGCAGGGTCACACTAAAGCTATCGCCAAAAAACACCGGGGCTTGAATGCAAGTCGCGGAAATCTTTAACAAAGGCAGCGCCATGACCTGACGCAGCTCACGCACCAGGCGTTTTTCCAGCAGCGTATGGCCCTGCTCATCAGGTTTGCCCACTTGCGCCAACAGGTTAAACGCCATCTGCCGATCAAAAAAAGTCGGCTCCAGTGGCCGCACGTTGAGCAGCTCGGCCGTTTGCCGGGCTAACTCGGTGACAGCTTCGCGGCCTTGCGCGGAGACGGCGAGGCTGGCGGTGACATGCACCCGCTGCAAGTCGATCAGCCCAAGCAACGGCGCCAGCACCACGGCCAACGTGGTAGCCGACGGGCTTGGGCTGCTGACCTGAAACGGCGTCTTCAACCCGGCCAGCACCTGGGCATTGGCTTCCGGCACCACTTGCGGCGCCTCCTCCGCCGGCAACGCACCGGACAGGTCGATCAACGAGCAACCCGCCGCACGGGCACGGGAAGCGAAACTCAGGGTCACCGCCGGGCCAGCCGCGAAGAACACCAGTTGAACCTTGCTGAAATCGAACTCGTCGACCTCACGCACACGCACGTTTTTGCCGCGAAACGGCACGGAATGCCCGGCGGATTCGCTGCTGGCCAGCAGGTGCAGGTTGCCGACCGGGAAGTCCCGTTCTTCGAGAATCTGGACGAGTGTTTCGCCGACAGTACCGGTGGCGCCGATCACGGCAATATCGAAGGACTGGCTCATGGTTCTACCTCTGGCGAAACGGGGGAGCGGCACTTTACCGGGTGGTTGGCATGCAGGCAATTTCTGCCGGGGATTTGTCGCGTCAGGGCCGGACTCTTCGCGAGCAGGCTCGCTGACGACACACCGTCAAAAAAAAACCCGCACCTCTTTCAAGGCACGGGTTCTTTCACAGTTTCAACCAATACAGCTACAACCGATCAACGCTCAAGCAGGATCCGCAGCATACGACGCAGCGGTTCGGCCGCGCCCCACAACAGTTGGTCGCCGACGGTGAAGGCGCCCAGGTATTGAGTGCCCATGTTCAGCTTGCGCAGACGACCGACCGGCACATTCAGAGTACCGGTGACTTTCGTCGGGCTCAGCTCCTGCATGCTGATTTCGCGCTGGTTCGGCACCAGCTTGACCCAAGGGTTGTGCTGGCTTATCAGCCCTTCGATATCGGCGATTGGCACGTCTTTGTTCAGTTTGATGGTGAGCGCCTGGCTGTGGCACCGCATGGCGCCGATGCGCACGCAAATGCCGTCCACCGGAATCGGGCTCTTGAAGCGACCCAGAATCTTGTTGGTTTCGGCCTGAGCTTTCCACTCTTCACGGCTCTGGCCGTTTGGCAACTCCTTGTCGATCCAAGGGATCAAACTGCCTGCCAGCGGTACACCGAAGTTTTCGGTCGGGTAAGCGTCGCTGCGCATGGCTTCGGCGACTTTACGGTCGATGTCGAGGATCGCGCTGGCCGGGTTGGCCAGTTCATCGGCGACAGCAGCGTGGGTCGCGCCCATTTGTTTGATCAGTTCACGCATGTTCTGCGCGCCAGCACCGGAGGCCGCCTGATACGTCATGGCGCTCATCCACTCCACCAGACCGGCTTCAAACAGACCGCCCAGGCCCATCAGCATCAGACTGACGGTGCAGTTGCCACCAATGTAGTTCTTGGTGCCCGCATCGAGCTGCTGGTCGATGACCTTACGGTTCACCGGGTCCAACACGATCACCGCATCATCCTGCATACGCAGGCTGGAAGCTGCGTCGATCCAGTAACCCTGCCAACCGGCTTCGCGCAGCTTAGGGAAAACTTCGCTGGTGTAGTCGCCACCCTGGCAGGTCAGAATCACGTCGAGGGTTTTCAGCTCTTCAATGCTGTAAGCGTCCTTGAGCGCACCGGTATCCTTGCCCACGGACGGGGCTTGACCACCGACATTTGAAGTAGTGAAAAACACCGGCTCGATCAGATCGAAATCCTGCTCTTCCAGCATCCGCTGCATGAGCACGGAACCGACCATACCGCGCCAACCGATCAGACCTACACGTTTCATCGCAACTACACCTTCTTTAAAAAGTGGGCCGCTGCTTTCGAAGTTGAAAAGGGCAGCGGGCCCGAGAGATTACAGATTCCGCAGCGCGGCGACTACTGCATCGCCCATTTGCTGTGTACCCACCTTGGTGCAACCGGCCGACCAGATGTCGCCTGTGCGCAGGCCCTGGTCCAATACCAGGCTCACCGCCTTCTCGATGGCCTCTGCCGCACCCTGCTGATTGAAGCTGTAACGCAACATCATCGACACCGACAAAATCGTCGCCAGCGGGTTGGCAATGCCTTTGCCCGCGATGTCCGGAGCCGAACCGTGGCACGGCTCGTACATGCCTTTGTTGTGGGCGTCCAGCGAGGCCGACGGCAGCATGCCGATGGAGCCGGTGAGCATCGACGCTTCGTCAGACAAAATGTCGCCGAACAGGTTGTCGGTGACGATCACGTCGAACTGCTTGGGCGCACGCACCAATTGCATGGCCGCGTTATCGACATACATGTGGCTCAGTTCGACTTCCGGGTAATCCTTGGCCACTTGCTCAACGACTTCACGCCACAGTTGACTGGACGCCAACACGTTGGCCTTGTCCACCGAGCACAGCTTTTTGCCACGGACCATGGCCATGTCAAAACCGACACGAGCGATACGACGAATTTCGCTTTCGCTGTACGGCAGCGTGTCGTAAGCCTGACGCTCGCCGTTTTCCAGCTCGCGCACGCCACGTGGCGCGCCGAAATAGATGCCCCCAGTTAGTTCACGGACGATCAGGATATCCAGGCCGGCAACGATCTCTGCCTTCAGGCTCGAAGCCTCGGCCAGTTGCGGGTACAGGATCGCCGGACGCAGGTTGCCAAACAGACCGAGTTGCGCACGAATTTTCAGCAGGCCGCGCTCAGGACGGATGTCACGCTCGATGGTGTCCCATTTCGGGCCGCCCACGGCGCCCAGCAGCACAGCGTCGGCAGCGCGAGCACGATCCAGGGTTTCGTCAGCCAGCGGCACGCCGTGCTTGTCGATGGCGGCGCCACCGATCACGTCGTGGCTCAGCTCGAAGCCCAGGCTGTACTTGTCGTTCGCCAGCTCCAGCACCTTGACCGCTTCGGCCATGATTTCCGGGCCAATACCGTCGCCTGGGAGAATCAGAATCTGCTTGCTCATGCTTTCCTCATGTCATCAGTCGGTGTGCCTGCGGGCACCCCCGGAAAAAGTCTATCGGTCGGTGCTTATCGTTCAGCCATCAGTACCAGCACATCGGTACTGAACGAACCGTCGGCCTCAATCTCAAAATAATCGCGCACTTCATTGCCCATCGACTGCTGCAACTCGAGGATCGCGGCGCGCATTACCTGCGGCGTGCGCATGCGTTCAACCCACGAGGAGTATTCCAGGCGCAGCCTTTGACGCGTGGTGCTGCGCGTGTGCAATCCGGCCTCGCTGGCGTGACGCAGCCACTCACCGGCAGAATAATCACGCACATGACTGGTGTCGCGCAGAACTTCGACACTTTGCAAGTACGTGTCGAACAGCGGACTGCCAGGCGACAACACGTCGATGAACGCCGCCACGCCACCCGGCTTCAGTACCCGGCGTACTTCGCGCAGCGCCGCGCCGAGGTCGCTCCAATGGTGCGCCGAATAACGGCTGAAGACGAAATCGAATTCGCCATCGCCGAACGGCAGGGATTCGGCGGCGCCGTTGACCGTGGTGACATTGCTGAAACCACGATCAATCGCGGCGGCAGCCACCACGTCGAGCATTTGCTGAGACAGGTCGTAGGCCACCACTTCTTTCACCCGCTCCGCCACGTGAAAGCTCACGTGACCGGCGCCGCAACCCAAGTCCAACACGCGAGCATTGCCCTGCCCTGCCAGCTCAGCCTGTAGCAGTGCGAATTCAGTGCCTTGAGCGTGTACCGCGCTGCTCAGATAGGCCGAGGCCTGTTCACCGAATTGCTTTTGTACGACTTGGCTGTGCTGGGTCATGGCAACTTCCTTTTTGGGGCGTAGTCTTGCGGTGTCTGGGCTGCTCGCGAAGAGAGCGGCCCTCTGTGCATCAATCCCGGATCAATCAAACGTCGCGAAACAACCAAGGCTGGCTCGCCCGGTGCTTGCTTTCAAACGACGCTATTGCCTCGTGATCCATCAGTGTCAGACCAATATCGTCGAGGCCGTTGACCAGACAATGTTTGCGAAACTCATCAAGCTCGAAGCGGTAAACCTTGCCGTCAGGCCGGGTCACGGTCTGGGCTTGCAGATCGACCGTCAACTCGTAGCCTGGATTCGCTTCGACCTGCTGGAACAGTTCATCAACTTCAGCGTCGCTCAAGATGATCGGCAGCAAGCCGTTTTTGAAACTGTTGTTGTAGAAAATGTCGGCGTAGCTGGGTGCGATGATGCTGCGGAAACCGTACTCTTCGAGCGCCCACGGCGCGTGTTCACGGCTGGAACCGCAACCAAAGTTCTCGCGGGCCAGCAATACACTGGCACCTTGGTAACGCTCGGCATTCAGCACAAAGTCTTTGTTCAAAGGACGCTTGGAGTTGTCCTGGTAGGCGTAGCCCACGTCCAGATAGCGCCACTCGTCAAACAGGTTAGGGCCAAAACCGGTGCGTTTGATCGACTTCAGAAACTGCTTCGGAATGATCTGGTCGGTGTCGACGTTGGCTCGGTCCAATGGCGCGACCAAACCGGTGTGCTGGGTAAAAGCTCTCATGTGCGGTTCCTCAGATCAATTCGCGAACGTCGATGAAACGACCATTGACGGCCGCCGCTGCGGCCATGGCAGGGCTAACCAGGTGAGTACGACCACCGGCACCCTGACGACCTTCGAAGTTGCGGTTGGAGGTCGAGGCGCAATGCTCGCCCGACTCCAAACGGTCCGGGTTCATCGCCAGGCACATTGAGCAACCCGGTTCGCGCCATTCGAAACCCGCTTCGAGGAAAATCTTGTCCAGGCCTTCAGCCTCGGCTTGCGCCTTCACCAGACCCGAGCCCGGCACCACGATGGCTTGTTTGATGGTCGAAGCGACTTTGCGGCCCTTGGCGATGACCGCTGCCGCGCGCAGGTCTTCGATCCGCGAGTTGGTGCAGGAGCCAATGAACACGCGATCCAATTGGATATCCGTGATCGCTTGATTGGCGCTCAACCCCATGTATTTCAGGGCACGCTCAATGGAACCGCGCTTGACCAGGTCCATTTCCTTCGCAGGGTCCGGCACATTCTGGTCAACCGCCAAGACCATCTCAGGCGAGGTGCCCCAGCTGACTTGCGGCTTGATCTGGGTGGCGTCGAGCTTGACCACGGTGTCGAACACTGCATCGGTATCGGAGACCAGATCTTTCCAGGCTTCAACCGCCTTGTCCCAATCTGCGCCTTTCGGAGCAAACGGGCGACCTTTGACATAGGCCACGGTTTTTTCGTCGGCGGCGACCAAACCAACCCGCGCGCCAGCCTCGATCGACATATTGCAAATGGTCATGCGGCCTTCAACCGACAGATCGCGAATCGCGCTGCCAGCGAACTCGATGGCGTGGCCGTTACCACCGGCGGTGCCAATTTTGCCGATCACCGCGAGCACGATGTCCTTGGCAGTGACGCCGAACGGCAACTGGCCTTCGACGGACACCAACATGTTCTTCATTTTCTTCGCGACCAGGCACTGCGTGGCGAACACGTGTTCGACCTCGGACGTGCCGATACCGTGAGCCAGCGCGCCGAATGCGCCGTGAGTCGAGGTGTGCGAGTCGCCGCAAACCACGGTCATGCCTGGCAAGGTGGCGCCCTGCTCCGGGCCGATCACGTGAACGATGCCTTGCCGCACGTCATTCATTTTGAATTCAGTGATGCCATATTCGTCACAGTAGTCATCGAGGGTCTGAACCTGCAAACGCGAGACCTGATCGGTAATCGCTTCAATGCCGCCCTTGCGATCCGGCGTAGTCGGCACGTTGTGGTCCGGGGTCGCGATGATCGAGTCAACACGCCACGGCTTGCGCCCGGCCAGACGCAGGCCTTCGAAAGCTTGGGGCGAGGTCACTTCATGGATGATGTGGCGGTCGATATAGATCAGCGACGACCCATCGTCGCGCCGTTTCACTTCATGGGAGTCCCAGAGCTTGTCGTAAAGCGTTTTGCCGGCCATCAGACGTTCCTCATCAGCTTGTTTCTATGCCGTAGGTTATGAGCAGTTCAATAACCCCTTGGCTTGTGAGGTCGATCCTAGGGGGTTACATTAAATAACTCAAATTCATATTTTTTATGCTTTGGATAACCAACTGGAATACCGCAATGGATCTTGCCAACCTCAACGCTTTTATCGCCATCGCCGAGACGGGCAGTTTCTCCGGCGCCGGCGAGCGACTCCACCTGACGCAACCGGCTATCAGCAAGCGCATCGCCGGGCTGGAGCAACAATTGAAGGTGCGCCTGTTTGATCGGCTGGGCCGGGAAGTCGGCTTAACCGAGGCCGGTCGCGCACTATTGCCGCGGGCCTATCAGATTCTGAATGTGCTGGACGATACCCGCCGCGCCCTGACCAACCTGAACGGCGAAGTGACCGGCCGTCTGACGCTGGCCACCAGTCACCACATCGGCCTGCACCGTTTACCCCCCTTATTAAGAGAGTTCACCCGGCGCTACCCAAAGGTGGCGCTGGATATACAGTTTCTCGACTCGGAAGTGGCCTACGAGGAAATTCTCCACGGCCGTGCCGAACTGGCCGTCATCACCCTGGCGCCGGAGCCACACACGCTGGTCAAAGCCACGCCAGTGTGGGACGACCCGCTGGACTTCGTGGTCGCCCCAGAGCACTCACTGATCAGCAATGGCCCTGTCAGCCTGGCCGATATCGCTCTGCACCCGGCGGTGTTTCCCGGTGGCAACACGTTTACCCACCACATCGTCCAGCGCCTGTTCGAAGCCCAGGGCCTGACGCCGAACATCGCCATGAGCACCAATTATCTGGAAACCATCAAAATGATGGTTTCCATTGGCCTGGCCTGGAGCGTTCTGCCCCGCACCATGCTTGATGATCAAGTGGCACGAATACCTTTACCGGGCATACAACTGACTCGCCAGCTAGGCTATATCCTGCACACCGAACGGACGCTGTCGAACGCGGCGCGCGCCTTTATGGCTCTTCTGGATGCACAACTCGATACACCCGAGCACCCCGGCTAAGTTGTGCTACTCCTATAAAGCCGCAAAACCCCGTGCCTAACGCCTCACTCAGCCCAAGGCCTGTTGCCAATGCCAAAACCTGCTGACCGTATTCCGCCGATGCCACGCATACAAGCCGTCGACCCGCGCCGCTCCGAGCAGAGCTGGGAGAGTGCTCCGCAGTTGTTGGCAGCATTGAACGGCGCCCGGCTGGGCGCCTGGTATTGGGACATCGAGAGCGGACAGATCAGTTGGTCTCGAGGCACTCAGGCGTTGTTTGGCTTTGACCCAAAGCAACCACTGCCGGCCGACCTCGAATACCTCGATCTGCTGCCTCAGGAGGACCGGGCAAAAACTATCCGCGCCTTCAACGCGGTCATTGCCGGCGCGCCCCTGGAACAGGCGATGCACCACCGCATTCGCTGGCCCGACGGCAGCCTGCATTGGCTAGAGGTCAACGGCAGCCTTCTGCCGGATCAGCACGGTCGGCCAAGGATGATCGGAGTTATTCGCGAGATCACTCATCAGCGCCAGCGCGAACAAGCCCTGAGCAGCTCGGAAAAACGCTTTGCCACGCTGTTTCACCTGAGCCCGAACATGGTGCTCCTGACCCGCCAGGAAGACGGTCTGATCAGCGAGGCCAATCAATATTTCGAAAGTCTGTTCGGCTGGCCGGTGCAAAACGCGATTGGTCGTACCACCCTGGAGCTGGGTCTCTGGGTTCATCCTGAGCAGCGTAAAACACTGATCAAAGCCACTAAAGCCAAGGGCGAGGTGGTTAGCATGGAAGTGCAGTTTCGCGCCAGCAATGGCCAGGTTCACGATGGCATCCTCAGCGCGCAAAAAGTCGAGCTGGAGGGCCAGCCTTACTTGCTGAGTACGTTCCTCGACACCACCGAACGCAAAGCCGCCGAACACGCCCTGAAAGACAGCCAGGAGCGCCTTGACCTGGCGCTGGACTCGGCGCAATTAGGCACTTGGGACTGGCACATTCCCAGCGGCATGCTCTACGGCTCAGCGCGCGCGGCACAACTGCACGGGCTGGAGCCCAAACCCTTCCATGAGTCGTTTGATGAGTTTTTTGAAGGGGTGCCGGGCGAAGAACGGGACAACATGCGCAATGCCTACCGCAGCCTGCGCGAAGGGCCGGCCGGCAATTACCAACTGACCTATCGCGTCCAACTGCCGGATGGCAGCTCACGCTACTTGGAAAGCCGCGCCCGGCTCTACCGCGACGAACAAGGCAACCCCCTGCGCATGGCCGGCACCTTGCTCGACATCACCGATCAGGTGGAGCGCGAGCAACGGCTGGTGGCCTCGGAAGAAAAATTCGCCACACTGTTCCAGGTCAGCCCCGACCCCATCTGTGTAACGCGCCAGGACACCGGTCGATTCATCGAAATCAACTCAGCCTTCACCCAGACCTTCGGCTGGAGCATCGCCGACGTGAGTGGCCGCAGCGCCGATGAAATCGGCTTGTGGGAGGCGTCGGCAAAAAGTCTGCAACGGATCGAACAGGTCATTCGCGAACAGGGCCTGAACAATGTGGCCATTCTTGTCCAGCACAAAAACGGCCAGCCCCTGACCTGCGTGATCTCCAGCCACCAGATCAAGGTCGGCAACCAGCCCTGCGTCGTCACCACCCTGCGCGACATCACGCAACAGCAACGTTCGGAAGCGGCGCTCAAGGCCAGCGAAGAGAAGTTCGCCAAGGCGTTTCACTCCAGTCCTGATGCCATCACCATTACCGAGCGCGATACCGGGCGTTATCTGGAGGTCAACGATGGTTTCTGTCGTTTGACCGGCCATCGCGCCGAAGATGTGCTCGGTAAAACGGTGTACCAGGTCGGCATCTGGGCCGAGGAGAAACAGCGCTCGGCGCTGCTGGCCGAGATACAGATCAAAGGCCGGGTGCATCACCTGGAAATGCTCGGACGCAATAAACGTGGTGACCTGCTGACCGTTGAAGTCTCGGTGGAGCCCATCACCCTGAACGAAACCGCCTGCCTGCTGATGACTGCCCGAGACGTCAGCTTGCTGAAAAATGCCGAGGCACAAATCCGCCACCTGGCTTACCACGACCCGCTGACCAACCTGCCCAATCGCGCACTGTTGATGGATCGCCTGAGCCAGCAAATTGCGCTGCTCAAGCGCCACAACCTGCGCGGCGCCCTACTGTTTCTTGACCTTGATCACTTCAAACACATCAACGACTCCCTCGGCCACCCGGTGGGCGATACGGTATTGAAAATCATCACTGCGCGGCTCGAGGCCAGCGTGCGCATGGAAGACACTGTCGCGCGGCTGGGTGGCGATGAGTTCGTGGTGCTGCTCAGTGGCCTGGAAGGCTCACGCGTTGAAGTCAGCAATCAGGTCCGAGAGTTGGCCGACACGTTGCGTGAACTGCTCTCCGAGCCGATGTTCCTCGACGGCCAGCGCCTGCAAGTGACCCCAAGCATCGGCATCGCCCTGATCCCCGACCACGGTTCGACCCCAACCGATCTGCTCAAACGCGCGGACATTGCACTTTATCGAGCCAAGGATTCGGGGCGTAACACCACACAGATGTATCACAACACCATGCAGAAGGCGGCGAGCGAACGCCTGCGCATGGAGAACGACTTGCGCCTGGCGCTTGCCAGGGGTGAGTTCAGCGTCCACTACCAGCCTCAAGTGGATGCGCGCGGCAACCGGATCATCGGCGCCGAGGCGCTGGTGCGCTGGAACCACCCGGAGCTGGGGGCGCAATCGCCCACCGAGTTCATCAAGGTACTGGAAGACAGCGGGCTGATTCTGGAAGTGGGCACCTGGATCCTCGATGAAGCCTGCAAGGCTTTCAAGCACCTGATCGCCAACCACCGGATCGATCCGCTTACGTTCAGCCTGTGCGTCAACATCAGTCCACGGCAGTTCCGGCAAAATGACTTCGTTGAACGCATCGAACACAGCCTCAGCAGCCATGGCCTGCCCTACTCGTTACTCAAGCTGGAAATTACCGAGGGCATCGTGATCCAGAACCTGGAAGACACCATCAACAAAATGCGTCGCCTGAAAAAACTCGGCATCAGCTTTGCGATGGACGACTTCGGCACCGGGTACTCCTCGCTGACCTACCTCAAGCGCCTGCCCGTGGACACGCTGAAAATCGACCAGTCGTTCATCCGCGACGCCACCACAGACCCGAACGACGCCGAAATCATCCGCGCTATCGTGGCCATGGCGCGCAGCTTGGCACTGGTGGTGATTGCCGAGGGTGTCGAGACGCCGGAGCAACTGGCATTTTTGCAAGGGCTCGGTTGCCATTTGTATCAAGGGTACCTGCACAGCCGTCCGTTGCCGCTGGAGGCGTTTGAGCAGTTGTTCAAATAACTCGCACAAAAAAGGGCGCCTGTGGCGCCCTTCTGACTGCGTTGACTCAGTGCTGTAAAGCCGGCTTTTGCGCACCATTGATCGGAATGCGTTTGGCTTTCGCCTCTTCCGGCACAACCCGCAGCAAATCGATACTCAGCAGGCCGTTACGCAGATCAGCGGCCTTGATCTCGATGTGATCGGCCAGACGGAACGACAGCTTAAAGCCCCGCTGGGCAATACCTTGGTGCAGGAAAGTCACGTCTTCGTTGACGTCACGCTTGCCACCACTGACGGTCAGTACCCCCTTCTCAACTTGCAGCTCCAGGTCCTCCTCCTGAAAACCCGCAGCGGCGACGACAATGCGGTACTGGTCATCGCCGTGTTTTTCGACGTTATAGGGTGGGTAGCTGCTGCCAGGCTCGTTGCGCAGAGCGGTTTCGAACAGGTCGTTGAAACGGTCGAAACCTACCGAGGAACGGAACAGTGGCGCGAGGGAAAATGCGGTGCTCATGGTTCAAATCTCCTGAAAAAAATCAGCAAGGTTTTGTGTCTCCGCGACCCGAATTCGGCATCGCGCAATCCCTAGATAGGGACCTCTGATTACTTTTCAAGGGATTATTTCGAGATTTTTTTCAGGCTGCCTCAACCACCGGCAAACCCAACAAACGCGAGACCTGATCCAGTTCGGTCTCGCGCCTTAGAACGGTAAACAACGCAACTGCTTCGGGATAATTACGGGTCAGCATCGCCAGCCACTGCTTCAATCGACCCGGCGATTGGCGTGGTGTCATCTGCGCCTTGGCTTGCAGCCAGAAGTCTTGAATCAGCGGCAACAACTCAGCCCACGTCATTTCCACGACGTCGTGACCGGCCCGCGCCGCCGCGATTTGCCGCGCTAGATCAGGACGCGATACCAATCCACGACCGAGCATGATGTCTTCCACGCCACTGATTTCACGGCAGCGGCGCCAGTCTTCAACGCTCCAGATGTCGCCATTGGCGAACACCGGGACCTTGACTACCTCCTGCACCCGTGGAATCCACTCCCAATGCGCCGGCGGTTTATAACCATCGGTCTTGGTTCGGGCATGCACCACGATATGTGCAGCGCCGCCCTCGGCCAATGCAGTAGCGCAGACCAGTGCGCCGTCCGGACTGTCGAAACCCAGGCGCATTTTGGCCGTCACCGGAATGTGCGCAGGGACAGCCCGTCGCACGTGCTCAACGATTTCATTGAGCAGCTCAGGCTCTTTGAGCAGGACCGCGCCGCCGCGAGACTTATTGACGGTCTTCGCCGGGCATCCGAAGTTCAGGTCGATGACTTCAGAACCCAATTCGCAGGCCAGCGCGGCGTTTTCCGCCAGGCACACGGGGTCTGAGCCGAGCAATTGCACGCGCAGCGGCACGCCGGAGGCGGTACGGGCGCCGTGCAGCAGTTCAGGACCGAATTTGTGGAAATAGGCCGGAGTGAGCAACTGATCGTTGATACGAATGAACTCAGTCACGCACCAATCAATCCCGCCAACACGGGTCAGCACGTCGCGCAGGATGTTGTCGACCAACCCCTCCATGGGCGCCAAGGCAATTTGCATGAAAAACACACTCAACGAAAAACGTGCGGCAGTTTACTGGATTGCGCAGCAAACCGCAGATCCCTTGTGAGAGCGAGCGTGCTGGTGGACACGACTGGTGAAGAACAGCGCGCTGTCATTCATCGCGAGCAGACGCGCGCCGACCTTAAATTTCGGTGGTATCGGAGGCTCTTAACGCCGGGCCATAGCCCTCGATAAACTCCGCTGGCATGCGCTTGGGCTTGCCGCTGGACAATTCGATGCAGACGAAGGTGGTTTGGGCTCGCAACAACGTGGTGTTGTCACTGGGGCGGATCAGTTGAAAATGCCGGGTCATTTTCAAGCGCTGGTCCCAATCGACGATCCAGGTCGCCAATTGCAACTCGTCGCCCTCATAAGCCGCGGCCAGGTAATCGATTTCGTGCCGCACCACCGCCATCGCTCGGTCCAGCCGCCGGTACTCGACCAGGTCCAGCCCCAGCCGTTGCGAGTGGCGCCAGGCACAGCGTTCGAGCCAGGCGACATACACGGCATTATTGGCGTGGCCCAGCCCGTCGATGTCCTCGGCGCCGACTTCCAGATCAATGATAAATGGCGTTGCCCGATCCCAGCCCATGCCTCACTCCCGGTCAGATAAATTCAACCGGCGCAGTGTAACGGATGCTCAGGCCGATTGGTGCGCGTGGAGACTGCGGGCGGACAGCAGCGATAACACACCGTCAATCACCCGCGGGTCCGCAAGCACACGCTGATGTCCACCCTCATCCACACGCAGCAGACGGCTGTCGAACCAGGCCTCATGAATGGCCTGCGACTCCTTGACCGAGACGAAAGTATCGTCTTCGGCATGCACGACCAAGCCTGGTATATCGAGCTGATAGTGCGCGACATCAAGGGCTGAGGCACGCATGCCGACGTCGTGCTCGACCAGACGGATAAACGCCGATCGCGCTCTGGGCGGCAACCCCATGTAGCGTGCAAAACCGCGCAGCACCCCGAGAATCCGGGCCGGGGCGGCGATTGTGACCAGGGTTTCCGTGCGTAGCCCTAACTGAACCGCGAGCATGGCGCTGGCGCCACCCATGGAGTGACCGATAACCGATTGCAGTGGCGGCAGCTCGGCCGCGGCTTCCAGCATGGCCCGAGCAAATAACACGACATTTGCCTCGCGACCCGGAGAACGACCGTGTGCCGGGCCGTCTAGCGCAACCACGGTATAACCGGCCTCGATCAGCGCCTGGATCAGTGCGGCAAACTGCGTGGGCCGGCCTTCCCATCCGTGCATCAGTAACACAGCCGGCCCCTGCCCCCAGCGCAGGGCAGACAGGCCGAAGCGCAGGGTAATTCGCTCGGATGACGCCAGCAGCGGCAGCTCCCAGTCCCTTGGGGGCAACTCACGGGGCGTCATGAACAGCACGCGCATGTTGCTCGCCACCCGTTTCGGTGCGAGCCAGCCCAAAGTGCCATTCACGCCACGAACCCAGCTCAACGCGTTCATTGCTCATCTCCCAAGGCTGATACCTTCAGATCACAACACTGCCGACTTGGCAGCACGCAGCAGTCGATCGGACAACTCACCCGTTCCCAGAGCTCGCGCCAGCGCCAAACCACCGATCATCAAGGCCAGATCGGCCAGCGCTTTATCGGTATCTTCAGGGCTCGCAGCCAACTGCGCGACCATCAATTCCACGTGCTCATTCAAGGCCTCGCGAAACGTCTCGGGCAGACGCCCAAGCTCACCGATCGACGCCGGGATCGGGCACGCGTGCTCGGAGGAATCGCGGTGCTTGCGCGACAAGTAGAACGCAGCCACCAAGGCCCGACGCTCTTCGCCGGCCAGCTCGGCGTCCATGTCGGCGATCATGCCGCGGCGCTGACTGAGCAATTGCTTGAACGCTTCCAGCATCAACGCATCCTTGCTGTCGAAGTGGGCATAAAAACCGCCGACGGTCAGGCCGGCGGCGCCCATGACTTCGCCCACGCTCGGATCGGCCGGGCCGCGCTGGATCAGGGCAGCGCTGGCAGCCTTGAGGATGCGTTCGCGGGTTTGGGCTTTTTTATCGTTCATCGTCACCTCCGAATATTACGACTGGAATATTATTCGCATAATAATTTTCCGCAAGCGGGGGTTATGACCGCCGGTCAGAAGAACAGCTACGAGAAAAAGGAGGATTGGCTGAACGCCAGACAAACAAAAGGGCCATTCAATAATTGAATGACCCTTATAAATCCCGCAGAGCGGGTAATCGTGGCGTCCCCTAGGGGACTCGAACCCCTGTTACCGCCGTGAAAGGGCGGTGTCCTAGGCCACTAGACGAAGGGGACACAAACCTTCTATACAACTGACCAACATTAAATGTTGATCGCTTCAAGGCCGGTGTGGCCAGACCTTGAACTGTAAATTGGTGGAGCTAAACGGGATCGAACCGTTGACCTCCTGCATGCCATGCAGGCGCTCTCCCAGCTGAGCTATAGCCCCGATTTATCGCCTGGCGGCGGAGCAGCATCTTGCGACACGACTTCTGTAAAACTGGCGTCCCCTAGGGGACTCGAACCCCTGTTACCGCCGTGAAAGGGCGGTGTCCTAGGCCACTAGACGAAGGGGACGCAAAACCTTCTATACACCTGACCGCCACTGATTGGTGGTCGCTTCAAGGCCGGTGTGGCCAAGCCTTGAAGTGTAAATTGGTGGAGCTAAACGGGATCGAACCGTTGACCTCCTGCATGCCATGCAGGCGCTCTCCCAGCTGAGCTATAGCCCCTCATCGCTGAGGACGGGGCGAATCTTAATGGCGGATTGAAAAGGTGTCAAATTTATTTTTAACAATTTCCAAAGTTTTTTGCCGACATAACAATCACTTACCACCAAACCCCGTAAATCCGGGGTCACGCTGACCACCGTGCGCCCTACCCTGCGCCTGCTCAGTGGACATCAAGCGTTCAACGGGATGCTCAGACGATAGCGCCCAACAGTTTTTCCCACTCCTTGTTTTCCTTCTTCGACACACCGCCCAGCAAGTCGAGCGCCTGACGCAGACGGAAACGGGTCAGGTCCGGACCAAGGATTTCCATCGCATCCAGCACCGAGACCGAACTGGCCTGGCCGGTAATTGCAGCGAACATCAGCGGCATAGCGTCACGCAGCTTGAGTTCCAGAGATTCCACCACTGCTTGAATAGTCGCGGTGATGCTGTCTTTTTCCCACTGACGCAGGCTTTCCAGCTTCCACAAAATCAACTGCATCAACTGACGCACCTGATCGCCGGACAGCTTCTTGGACTCGAACAACTTGGCGTCCGGGTTCACGCCACCAGCGAAGAAGAAACCCGCCAGCGGAGCGACCTGGCTGAACGTTTCAACCCGGCCCTGCACATGCGGGGCGATCTTCATCATGTACTCAGGGTTCAATGCCCACGTCTGCAAGCGGGACGCGAATTCCTCCACCGGCAAATCACGCAGCCACTGGCCGTTGAGCCATGACAGCTTCTCGATATCGAAAATCGGCCCGCCGAGGGACACACGCTTGAGGTCGAAGTGTTCGACCATTTCCTGCAGCGAGAACTTCTCGCGCTCGTCCGGCATCGACCATCCCATACGACCAAGGTAGTTGAGCATCGCTTCCGGCATGAAACCCATACGCTCGTAAAAGGTCACCGAGGTCGGGTTCTTGCGCTTGGACAGCTTGCTCTTGTCCGGATTACGCAACAGCGGCATGTAGCACAGCTCCGGCTGCTCCCAGCCGAAGTATTCGTAGAGCAAGATCAGTTTCGGTGCCGAGGGCAGCCACTCTTCGCCGCGCAGCACGTGAGTAATGCCCATCAGGTGGTCATCAACAACGTTGGCCAGGAAGTAAGTCGGCAAACCGTCCGTTTTCATCAGCACTTGCATGTCCATACGATCCCACGGGATCTCGACATCGCCGCGCAGCATGTCCGGCACCACGCAAACACCTTCGCTCGGTACTTTCATACGAATCACATGCGGCTCGCCAGCGGCCAGGCGGGAGGCCACCTCCTCCTTGGAGAGCAGCAGCGCACGGCCGTCATAACGAGGGGTTTCACCGCGCGCCATTTGCTCGGCACGCATCTGATCCAGTTCTTCACTGGTGCAGAAGCACGGGAAAGCGTGGCCCATTTCCACGAGTTGCTGGCAGTATTTCTGATAGATCTCACCGCGCTCGCTTTGACGGTAAGGGCCGTGCGGACCGCCGACATCCGGGCCTTCGCTCCACTCGATACCCAACCAGCGCAAGGCGTCGAAGATCTGCTGTTCAGACTCGCGGGTCGAGCGCACTTGATCGGTGTCTTCGATCCGCAGGATGAACTCACCGCCGTGCTGCTTGGCAAAGCAGTAGTTGAACAATGCGATGTAAGCAGTACCTACATGGGGGTCCCCGGTAGGCGATGGCGCGATGCGAGTGCGGACGGTGGTCATGGCAAGTCTCGAAATGAAGATAAAACAAAGCGCGAATGGTAACAGGCGATACCTGCCTGGCTCCAGTCAGCAGGGCATTTAAGCCAACGTTGCGCCTACAACGCCCGTAAGCCTGGATGGATAGCCGAATATCAACCGATGGCATTTACCGTTTATCGGCTGTGTGCCAGATTCTGCTGCTGATAACTTCCCTTACAATTTCTCGACTACAGTCTGCCCATGCCTGCCCAACTCAAGCGTCGCCTGTTCATTTTCCTGCTGATGGTCCTGCTGATCGCCGGGGGTTTTTTTGCCCATTGGTTTTTCAAGGGGCGCTTTTATGAAAGCACCGACAATGCCTACGTCCAGGGCGAAATCACCCGCGTCTCCAGCCAATTGGGCGCACGCATCGATCAGGTAGTGGTCCAGGACAACCAGCACGTCGAAAAAGGTCAGTTGCTGGTCAAGCTTGAAAGCGACGATTTCCACCTCGCCGTCGACCGCGCCAACGCCGCCCTTGCCACTCGCGAAGCCGAGCGCTTGCAAGCCCAGAGCAAACTGACCCAGCAAGCCAGCCTGATCGCTGCCAGCGACGCGCAAGTCGCTTCCAGCCAAGCCAGTCTCGGCAGATCACAGATCGACCTGTCCCGCGCCGAAGCCCTGCGCAAACCCGGTTATGTCTCGGAGGAACGGGTGACCACCCTCTCCGCCGACAACCATATCGCCCGCTCGCAGGTGAGCAAGGCCCAGGCTGATGCTCAGGGCCAGCGCCAGCAAGTCAACGCCTTGGGCGCCGAGATCAAACGCCTCGACGCCATGATCGCCAACGCCAAAACCGACCTGGCCCAGGCCCAGTTGAACCTGACCCGCAGCGAAATACACGCGCCCATCACCGGCCTCATCGGCCAGCGTGCCGCCCGCAATGGTCAATACGTGCAGGCCGGCGCTTATCTATTGTCGATCGTCCCCGATCAAGACATCTGGATTCAGGCCAACTTCAAGGAAACCCAGATCGGCCACATGCAAACTGGGCAGAAAGCTCAATTGACCTTCGACGCCTACAGCGGTACGCCCATCGAGGCTCGGGTCGAGAGCCTGTTCGCCGCGTCCGGCGCTCAGTTCAGTCTCTTGCCACCGGACAATGCCACCGGTAATTTCACCAAAGTCGTGCAACGGATTCCGGTCAAACTGACCTTCGCGGCGGACAACCCACTGCAAGGCAAGATCCGTCCTGGCATGTCGGTCACCGTCACGGTGAACATCAAAGACGCCCCTGAAGATGGCCGGTGATCAACTGATCCGCCCCGTCGGCGAACCGAGCCGACGGGACTGGATCGCCGTCATGAGTGTGATGCTCGGGGCCTTCATGGCCGTGCTCGATATCCAGATCACTAACTCCTCGCTCAAAGACATTCAGGGCGCCTTATCGGCAACACTCGAAGAGGGCTCATGGATTTCCACCTCGTACCTGGTGGCGGAAATCATCATGATTCCACTGACCGCGTGGCTGGTGCAGTTGCTCTCGGCGCGTCGGCTGGCGGTGTGGGTATCGCTGGGGTTTCTTGCCGCCTCGCTGCTCTGCTCGATGGCTTGGAGCCTGGAAAGCATGATCGTCTTCCGCGCATTGCAGGGCTTCACCGGCGGAGCGCTGATCCCGCTGGCGTTCACCCTGACACTGATCAAACTCCCCGACCACCACCGCGCCAAAGGCATGGCCATGTTCGCCATGACCGCGACCTTCGCCCCCTCAATCGGCCCGACCATTGGTGGCTGGCTGACAGAAAACTGGGGCTGGCAGTACATTTTCTACATCAATATTCCGCCGGGCCTGATCATGATCGCCGGCCTCCTGTATGGCCTGGAGAAGAAGGAAGCGCATTGGGAACTGCTCAAGAGCACCGACTACATCGGGATTCTCACCCTCGGTGTCGGCCTGGGGTGTTTGCAGGTCTTTCTCGAAGAAGGTCATCGCAAGGACTGGCTGGAATCGAACCTGATCGTGACCTTGGGCAGCATTGCGCTGGTGAGCCTGATCACCTTTGTCATCGTGCAGACATCCAAGCCTAACCCGCTGATCAACCTCGGCATCCTGCGCAATCGCAACTTCGGGTTATCGAGTATCTCCAGCCTGGGGATGGGCGTCGGGCTGTACGGCTCGATTTATCTGTTACCGCTGTACCTGGCGCAGGTCCAGAACTACAACGCCTTGCAGATCGGCGAAGTGATCATGTGGATGGGCGTACCGCAGCTTTTCCTGATTCCGCTGGTGCCCAAACTGATGAAGTACATTTCGCCAAAATGGCTGTGTGCGTTCGGGTTTGGACTGTTTGGGCTGGCGAGCTTTTCATCGGGCGTGCTGAACCCCGATTTTGCCGGGCCGCAGTTCAATCAAATACAGATTATCCGGGCGCTCGGCCAGCCGCTGATCATGGTCACCATATCGCTGATCGCCACGGCCTACATCTTGCCCCAGGACGCAGGATCGGCGTCGAGCCTGTTCAACATCTTACGCAACCTGGGCGGCGCAATCGGCATCGCCCTCCTCGCCACGTTGCTGGATGCGCGGACCAAGACCTACTTTGATTATTTGCGTGAATCCATCTCGCCGGGCAACCCGCAAGTGGCCGAGCGCATGGCGTCGATGGCGGACCGGTTTGGCAGCGACACGGCAGCGCTGGGCAAAATGAGTGAAATCGTGCACCAGCAAGCCTCGATCATGGCCTACAACGATGCGTTCCACTTTGTCGGGATTGCACTGGGGATCAGCATGATTGCAGTGTTATTGACCAAGGCGTTGCCAGCCGGAGTAAAAACGGGGGACGCGCACTAGCCGAGAGCTGCACGGCCTCGGCGACCGTCATCGCGAGCACGCTCGCGAAGAGGCCATGACCGACGCGGTCGATATCAAACCGCGATCAAACGGTCGCGCAACTTGCCGATCTCGTCGCGCATCTGCGCCGCTGCTTCAAACTCAAGATCACGCGCCAACGCGTACATTTTCTCTTCCAGCGCCTTGATACGCTTGGCGATCTCGCCCGGCGAACGCAGCTCCGCTTCGTACTTGGCGTTTTCTTCGGCAGCCTTGGCCATGCCTTTGCGCTTCTTGCTGCGCGAGCCAGGAACGGTGGCGCCTTCCATAATGTCTGCCACGTCCTTGAACACACCCTTGGGCGTAATGCCGTGTTCCAGGTTATGGGCAATTTGTTTGTCGCGACGACGCTCGGTCTCACCGATCGCGCGCTCCATGGAACCGGTTATCCGGTCCGCATACAAGATCGCCCGTCCATTGAGGTTACGGGCCGCACGGCCGATGGTCTGGATCAACGAGCGTTCGGAACGCAGGAAGCCTTCCTTGTCCGCATCGAGAATCGCGACCAGCGACACTTCCGGCATGTCCAAGCCTTCGCGCAGCAGGTTGATCCCCACCAGCACGTCAAACGTCCCGAGACGCAAGTCACGGATAATTTCCACGCGCTCCACGGTATCGATGTCCGAGTGCAGGTAACGCACCCGCACGCCATGGTCAGCCAGGTAATCGGTCAGGTCTTCGGACATGCGCTTGGTCAACGTAGTGACCAGCACCCGCTCCTCCAGGGCCACACGCTTGCCAATTTCCGAGAGCAGGTCGTCGACCTGCGTCAGCGCCGGACGTATTTCGATTTGCGGGTCCACCAGACCGGTCGGACGCACCAGCTGCTCGATCACACGACCCGCGTGTTCCGCCTCGTAGTTACCCGGCGTGGCCGAGACAAAAATTGTCTGCGGGCTGATGTGTTCGAACTCGTCGAAACGCATCGGCCGGTTATCCAGCGCCGACGGTAGCCGGAAGCCGTACTCCACCAGCGTTTCCTTGCGAGAGCGGTCGCCCTTATACATCGCGCCGACCTGCGGCACGCTGACGTGGGACTCGTCGATCACCAGCAAGGCGTCGGCCGGCAGGTAATCAAACAAGGTGGGCGGCGCCTGACCGGAATCACGGCCCGACAGGTAGCGCGAATAGTTTTCGATGCCGTTGCAGTAACCCAACTCGAGAATCATCTCCAGGTCGAAACGCGTGCGCTGCTCAAGCCGCTGAGCCTCCACCAATTTGTTGTGCGTGCGCAGGTAGTCCAGGCGTTCCTGCAACTCGACCTTGATCCCTTCGATGGCGCCCAGCAGGGTTTCTCGGGGGGTGACGTAGTGGCTTTTGGGGTAGAACGTGAAACGCGGTAACTGACGGGTGACTTCGCCGGTCAACGGATCGAAGGCAGAGATTTTCTCGACTTCGTCATCGAAGAGCTCGATACGGATCGCTTCGAAATCGGATTCCGCAGGGTGAATATCAATCACATCGCCACGCACACGGAAGGTCGCACGGGCAAAATCCATGTCATTACGGGTGTACTGCAGGTCCGCAAGACGGCGCAGCAACGCACGCTGATCAAGCTTATCGCCGCGATCCACATGCAGCACCATCTTCAAATAGGTTTCCGGACTGCCCAAACCATAAATGCACGACACCGTGGTGACGATGATCGCGTCCCTGCGCTCCAGCAGGGCTTTGGTCGCCGACAAGCGCATCTGCTCAATGTGGTCGTTGATCGACGCATCCTTCTCGATGAAAGTGTCCGAGGATGGCACGTAAGCTTCAGGCTGGTAGTAGTCGTAGTAGGAAACGAAGTATTCCACGGCATTGTTTGGAAAGAACGCCTTGAATTCACCGTACAACTGCGCGGCCAGGGTCTTGTTCGGCGCCAGCACCAGCGTCGGGCGCTGTACCTGAGCAATCACGTTGGCGATGCTGAAGGTCTTGCCCGAGCCGGTTACACCGAGCAACGTCTGGTGTGCCAGCCCGGCTTCAATGCCCTCAACCATCAGGCGGATGGCTTCCGGCTGATCGCCAGCGGGCTCGAAGCGGGTGACTAGCTGGAATTCGGACATGCATTACCTCTGGGTTCGCGCCTTGCCCAGCAACATCGGACAGCAACGAAAAAGACCACAAACGACTGACGTCGCCCGAGGAAAAAACTGGATTGCTCTCAATGTGGAGCCGATTGCCCTCTCTTTCAAGGCAAACGTCCTACATCCCTCAAAGTCTTTGACGGCGCCATTCGGCTAACGGTCGAAAAATAATCGGAAAAACTTAAGCTAAAAGCCGAATCGGCTGTCGCCATCGATCAACGATGGCCTCTATACTTGCTCCCCGTTTGTGCACCGCTCTAGTGCATTCGGCTGGAGCGCGACACGTCCCTCCACACTCCATTCAGAGCCGCCGCAAAAATGAGCCTGTTCTCCGCTGTCGAAATGGCACCACGCGATCCAATCCTGGGCCTCAACGAAGCATTTAACGCCGATACCCGAACCGATAAGGTCAACCTGGGAGTCGGCGTTTACTGCAACGAGGAGGGGCGAATTCCACTCCTGCGCGCCGTTGTCGAAGCCGAGACGATTCGCGTCGCTCAACACGCTTCCCGTGGCTACCTGCCAATCGACGGCATTGTGGCCTACGACCAGGCGGTGCAAAAACTGCTGTTTGGCAATGATTCGCCACTGATCGCTGCTGGCCGCGTCATCACCACCCAAGCCGTGGGCGGCACTGGCGCATTGAAAATCGGGGCTGACTTCCTCAAACAACTGCTGCCGAACGCCGTTGTCGCCATCAGCGATCCAAGCTGGGAAAACCACCGCGCGCTGTTTGAAACCGCGGGCTTCCCGGTGCAGAACTATCGCTACTACGACGCCGCAACCCACGACGTTAACCGTACCGGCCTGCTGGAAGACCTGAACGCCCTGCCGTCCGGCTCTATCGTTGTCTTGCACGCGTGCTGCCACAACCCGACGGGCGTAGACCTGAGCCCGGCAGACTGGAACAACGTGCTGGACGTAGTAAAAGCCAAAGGTCACGTGCCGTTCCTCGATATGGCGTACCAGGGCTTTGGCGATGGCATCGACGAAGACGCCGCGGCAGTGCGACTGTTCGCAGAGTCGGGCCTGACGTTCTTCGTCTCCAGCTCGTTCTCGAAATCTTTTTCGCTGTACGGCGAGCGCGTTGGCGCCCTGTCGATCGTGACCGAATCGAAAGAAGAAAGCGCGCGCGTACTTTCGCAAGTCAAACGCGTGATCCGCACCAACTACTCCAACCCACCGACCCACGGCGCTACCCTCGTCGCCGCCGTGCTCAACAACCCGCAGCTTCGCGCCCAGTGGGAAGAAGAGCTGGCCGAAATGCGCCTGCGGATTCGCGGCATGCGGACTCAGATGGTCGACTTGCTGGCGAAAAACGCCCCGCAGCGCGATTTCAGCTTCGTCGGTCGTCAACGCGGCATGTTCTCCTACTCCGGCCTGACGGTTGAACAAGTCACCCGCCTGCGCAGCGAGTTCGGTATCTACGCCCTGGACACCGGCCGTATCTGCGTCGCCGCGCTGAACCAGCGCAACATCGGCGCCGTGACCCAAGCCATCGTCGCGGTAATCTGAGTCGTTGCGTGAAACGAAAAACGGGAAGCCTCATGGCTTCCCGTTTTTTTGTCTCAGATAATTTCAGCAATGAGACCAACAGCTCTAGACTCCACACAGATCAAAAATGGGAGTGAGCATGCTCGTTCCCGATACTTCAGAGAACCCACATGAAAAATGATGACCTACGCGCTGACCGGGACGAACTGGACGACTTCGTCCCCCGCCCCACGGCCAAACGCGGCAATAATCTGGTGCTGCAAGTGGCGGCAGGCGTGTTTCTCGGTGGCCTGGCCTTGTGGCTAGTGCAACTGGCTGCGACATCGCTGTATGCCAAGCTGATGCTTGGCACCTTTACCTTCGGCGGTTAAGCCAGTTCGGTTGCGCGCTGGCTGGCAGCGTCGTCATAAGCCACGTAAAGCGCCTCTGCAACCTGGCTTTTGATCGCTTTAGCGCTTTCCAGGCCCAAGACAAAACCTTCAGCTTTGCCGCCGGCGCGATTCAGATCGTCTGCGGTGCTGGCCTGGGTGATGGCGTCGAACAATTTCTCGGCGTGGGGGCCGACGCCCTTGGGCAGGCTGATCTGAGCGATGCTCATAGGAACACCTCATTGCGTTGAGGCAGGGTGAGGACTGCTGGGTGATTCATGGCGCTTACCTTTTCGGCGAATGGCCGGTAGCGCGTGACACCACTTCCGGGCGGCCATGGTAGACCTCCAAGGCGATTCTGGTAACCGCCAATGCCCGGTAAAGCGCCAACTTTCCTCATGAATACATCAAGTTGCCAACAGATGCTTGACTTCTCTTTTTGAATCAGTAACATACACGCCATTCCGCGATAGCTCAGTTGGTAGAGCAAGTGACTGTTAATCACTGGGTCCCTGGTTCGAGTCCAGGTCGTGGAGCCATACAAGGTTCCAGAGAAGGCTTCAAAAGTCTCTGAAACCCCCGAAAAACCCGCCTTCTGGCGGGTTTTTTCGTTTTGGCGTTCCGTCGGATTCCGGTAGGTACCAGCCGTTTTAAGGGTAGAGTTTGGGATAAAGGTCAGTTCGATAAAAGGGAGTACCCTTATGTCGCGCACCACTGCTCCACTCTCCGATTCCGCTTGCCGTTCGGCCAAGCCCACAGACCGCGCCTACAAGCTTTTCGACGGCGATGGCCTTTACCTTCTAGTCCAACCCAATGGCCGTAAAGGCTGGCGGCTCCGTTACGTCAAACCTGACGGACGGGAAGGATTGACCTCATTCGGCAACTACCCCGTCATTGGCCTCGCCGATGCGCGCCGCAAGCGCCTGGAGGTCAAGCGAATGCTGGCGGATGGCATTGATCCCATAGGAGCCAAGAACCAAGCCAAGGCGGAAGCTGTGATCAAAGGCCGCACCTTTGAAAACGTCGCGCTGGACTGGCACGCGGAAATGTCAGCCAAGTGGGCACCAGACTATTCCAAGACAGTGATGAGTCGCCTCAAAACCCACCTCTTCCCGCTGATCGGCGCCCGCGCCATTGTCGACCTGGACACCCACGACCTTATGCGGCCCCTGGAAGCGATCAAGAAGCGCGGAACGATAGACGTTGCTTTAAGGGTACAAAACTACCTGCAGAGCATCATGCGCGAGGCAAAGCGCCTCCGGCTTATCACCGTAAATCCTGCTTACGACCTCGTAGGCTCGATCAAAGCCTCGCGAGTCATCCACCGCCCCGCTTTATCCTTATCGCGCTTGCCTGAATTGCAGGAACGGATCGACACCTATAAAGGCCGCGCACTTACCCGGCTGACGGTCTTGCTCTCGCTGCACGTGTTTGTACGCTCCAGCGAACTGCGCTTCGCCCGCTGGAGCGAATTCGACCTCAAGCGCGGCACCTGGGAGATACCGGACACTCGGCCAGCATTGGACGGCGTACCCTTTTCCACAAGGGGTACGAAGATGGCAGGCGATATCCATCTTGTCCCCTTATCGCCGCAAGCGGTCGCACTGCTCGAGCAGATCCACACTCTCACAGGCAAATTTGACTTGGTATTCGCAGGCGATACCAAATCCTGGAAGCCCATGTCCGAAAACACTGTGAACAGCGCGCTTCGGAAGATGGGGTACGACACCAAAACCGAGATCTGCGGCCATGGCTTTCGTTCGATGGCCTGCAGCGCACTGATCGAGTCGGGCTTGTGGACGGACACAGCCATCGAGCGGCAGATGAGCCACAAGGAACGCAACAACGTCCGCGCCGCTTACATCCACAAGGCTGAGTTCATCGAGGAGCGCAGGCTGATCATGAACTGGTGGAGTCGCTACCTTGAGGGTAATCAGCAGAAGCATGTCAGCCCACGCGAATTCGCCAATCAGACGGGTGCGAACGTCTCTCGACTAAAAGCAAAACGTGGCGCAACTGAGTAAGCGCTCAGTTCTTTTATCTCAGTGATCCGCTTGTCCACGCGGGTCCATCCAAACAGGGCTGCAAAGCCGCCCTGTTTGGATGGACCTCAC
This sequence comes from Pseudomonas sp. DC1.2, assembly GCF_034351645.1. Lineage (NCBI taxonomy): Bacteria > Pseudomonadati > Pseudomonadota > Gammaproteobacteria > Pseudomonadales > Pseudomonadaceae > Pseudomonas > Pseudomonas sp. DC1.2. Next base: position 3,495,002 of record NZ_CP133782.1, read on the forward strand.
TTAAAAAATCTAAAGCCCACGCAATTGTCTGTGGAAAACCACTGATTTCCATTAGTGGATAATTTCATCCAAAGCCGCAGAACTCCCGAAAATTCGAGCCTTGACCCGAATTCTCCACAGGCGTAGAAAAGGTCGGGCAAAGCGCTGTCGTTGACAGCAACCCAGGTAGCCAGAACCTTTAAGGCTACGCCACACCGTGGCGGTTCTCCCAAAGTGCGATTAGCGTCCGGCGGCTCGCACGGTCACAGCGATGTGATGGATGCCTACTTCTAGCAGAGTGCCCACTGCGGCAATCCACACCCCTTCCTAGCTGTTCTGCAGCAACCTATCCGCCTGGCCATTTCCTTGCGCCAACCTGCGCCCGTCTCTTTCTTCTGGAAAGAGACGGGCGCTCCTACCACTGCTGCAGCCCAACTCGTAGAAGGCTTTACGACATTCCCCCTCGTGACAATCGGCGTGACAAACACCGAAGTCACCAGCAACAGCGATGCAGATGATGGTGCCGCAGTCCAAGGAATGGACTGCACCTGACTGACAGTCAGGCATGCCCCGGTCATCGCATCACTGCCTTCACCCGACTCAGGATCTCGCGGCGCCGATCTCGTCAGCCAGTGCAGCCTCCACCCGCCCACTTCTTCGGAAGTGTTCAGGAGGCCAGATCATGAGATGCCCAAGCTCCCGGTCGTAAGGAGTCGTCAGTCCCGCGTTAGTGGACAACCCTCACAGGTCGCAGGGGCCTTGATCCCTGATAACACTCAACATCCATGGCGGCATGACGTGGGGAAGGTTTTAAAAGTTTTGGCTCCGAGAGGAGTTTGATCATGGCATTGGTAGGTAGACGGGATGGCCGCAATTTTGGATGGGGTCGGCAATTGAGCTATGCCGGGCCGCAAGCGCTGAAAGTTCTATTTGGCAGCGGGCATTACGGCACGGTCAAAGCGCACAGTGATCGCTGGCAGGCGTTTGTACGCTGGTGTCGGTCAGAGGATGGACCTGGGTTTAACGATGCGCGACAAATTGATCGGCAGACCTTGCTGGACTACGCCGGACATCTGCGTCAGTACGTTGAACAAGGCGCTATAGGCATCGCCACCGCGCAAAACCGGTTGTCCAGCGTGAACCGGACCATGGCTGCGCTTCGCGGTGATCAGTATGTGAAGGTCGTGAGTCCGAGCAAGGCGTTGGGAATGCGGCGCACCAGTGTTCGTCGCTCGGCGCCGCAAGGCCAAGACCGCGAACACGTGAAGCGGGTCGTAGACGTGCTCTGCGGACATCAGCAGTCGCGCGCCGCCGCCATCGCGCAGTTGGCACGAGCAACCGGCATGCGCTTACGCGAGGCGATTTTGGCCGACCTTCCTCGACTGCAACGGGAAGCCGAGCAACTCGGGAGGATCAACATCCAGGACGGCACCAAAGGTGGCCGCTCGGGAGCCTCGGCCCCTCTCGGTGGATAACGGTGGATGAGCACATCCGCGACGCACTACAGGTTTGGGTGAGTTGCGAGCGTGAAGGGAAAAAACGGGCCGAGAAACCCGATTATCCACCCATTGATGGCCTCGACGCACTGAAAACGGAGATTTTGTAGTTTGCGACCACTGAACGCTGGTGCAGCGCAAGTTCATCAGAGTTTCCTAAAAGCGCCGGCCAAGCTTAAAAAAAATTCATCGGGCAAATTTGGATCCAATCAGTAAGCATGCTAGATTGCGCCTCGTTCAGCGGCAGCCGGCATGAAAAACCTAAGCGGCGCCCTATAATGATGCGCACAGGGCTGTAGCGTCGACACTCAGTAAAATACAGGGAAGTCTCGATGAACAAATGGCAGAGTGACATGTGGCATATTGTCGAATGCGCTACATGTGAAAAAAGTATATTCGAGCAAATAACAATAGCGGCTAAACGACTAGGATTTGAATATTGCGCTTATGGCTTGCAATTACCACTTCCCTTATCTGCCCCCAATGTAGTTATGCTCGATAACTACCCTGATGCCTGGAAGGCGCGGTATGCTTCTGCTCAGTATTTAAAAGTCGACCCGACGGTCTTGTATGGCCGGCACACACAGAAACCGCTCACTTGGACCGAGGCCCTCTTCTCCAAAACGCCTGAACTCTGGGAAGAAGCCCAATCATTCGGTATCCATGTCGGCTGGTCGCAATCGCATCTGGACACACTGGGAGTCGGAGGCATGCTTAGTGTCTCTCGCTCCAGCGAGGCACTGACTTCAGCAGAACTAACTCTGCATGAAAAAGAGCTGATGTGGCTGGTGTGCGTGGCCCATGTTTTACTGTCAAGAGCGCTCAACAATCGCCACAAAGAACGCTACGCCGCCGACCTTACCGAACGTGAGCGAGAAGTTCTGAAATGGACCGCTGACGGTAAATCGGCGTCTGAGATATCCGATATTCTGATCGTCTCAAAAAACACCATAGACTTTCATATAAAGAATGCCATCCTGAAACTTAAAACCAGCAATAAAACGGCCGCCGTTGTCCGTGCCGTCATGCTCGGATTATTATTTTGACTTATTAGTCACGCCTTCGGAAAAACCTCAAATAGCTGAATACGCCTGTGTACGTCCATGATTACCCTGCACAGGCCAAACGCAGAGCCAAACTACTAACTTCTCAAGAGCGAGCAAAATTACCACGCCAGGAAAAGCATGGTCAACCTACGATTTATAGTAGGTTACAGCACCGCCTTCTTTTATATATAATTACTCGGCAGCCTTCCCTGCCAGGTGATTACAATTGCATTTTACTTCTGGAACATCGTCAACACTTTCTCCGACTGTAATGACCGCAATAGGACGTTATCGCCACAAGGTTTTCGTAGAACATTTAGGATGGAAACTGAATTGTTCCGAAGGCCTGGAATACGATCAGTTCGACCGTGAGGACACCGTCTACATTGTTGCTCAAAATGATGACGAACAAATCATCGGCACCGCCCGCCTTCTGAGCACCACCCGCCCCTACCTGCTGAGCGAGGTGTTTCCAGAGCTGATGAGCGGGCAAGCCCCTCCCCAATCAAAACATATCCTGGAGTTGTCGCGCTTTGCGGCGATGAACTTCAAGACCCATGACAAAAAAGTCAGCGGTCAATTTTCCTCCGATGCCGCCATTGACCTCATGCGCGCGACCCTCGCCAGCGCAGCCGAACAAGGCGCCAACAAGTTAATTACCGTTTCCCCCTTGGGGATTGAACGACTGCTACGCCATGTCGGCATCAATGCTTCCCGCGCGGGAAAAGTAACGGGTTGCGAGGGGAAAAAGTTATTTGCTTCGTGGATTACCGTGGAGTGACCCACCCCTCTTTTCATTCACCCACCGATGGGCGCAAACAAGACTGTCAGCTTAAGTTGGCCACGGTAAACCTCGACAACTTGGAGGGCTGCAATGCCTGCAACTGAATCATTGAATAAAATTACTGATACGTGGTATGCCAAGGCGACCGTACGCTCGACACCTCGCATCTGTGTTCCGGACTACAGTAGTGATCAACTGATTTACCCTGTTGCCCGCTGTTCCATTTGCGAGCATCCGCTTATAACGGTGCTGGGGTCCGAGGCCCGCTCTTACATCCTGACGCAAGCCGCCTATCAATTTCTTTACGGCGTGGGCCTGCTCGAAACCAAGTTTGTCATTCAATGCTGCCTGGACATGCTTCATAACCATATCCAGGGCATCAGTGACGCGGCAAAACTACAAGCACTGACCGTTATCATCGATGAGGGTTATCACGCTCATGTCGCACTTGACTACATCGTCCAGATGAAGAAAAAGAGTGCGATTGAACCGCTGGAAGTTCCTCAAACCAACCGTAAGCTTGATGCCACCGCACGCGCTTATGCGTCATTACCGCCCGAAATGCGCATAGACTTCCAACTTCTGGCCGTCACTATTGCCGAAAATGTGCTGACCGATGAAGTGGCGAACCTGGGCCGTGAGCGCGAACTGGCTCAATCCTTTACCACGCTAATGATGGACCATGTTCGTGATGAGGGCAGGCACTCGCGTTTCTTTGCCGATCTTATGAAGGAACGCTGGCCGCAACTGCCTCGTGCCACACAAGAGCGATTTGGCACGATGCTCCCAGCTTATCTGGATGACTTCCTTGGGGCCGATTTGAGCCGGCGCTTCGAGCGAATGATTCTGGCGAACTGCGGTCTTTCCGATGTTCAGGCAGAACAGGTAATTACTGAATCCGATCCGCACTTCTCAACGGATCAGGAACGTATGAAAAAGTCCATCTTGCAGCGTATTTACCGACTGCTTAAACAGATTGGCATATTGGAACTGGACACGGTTAAAGATGCCTTCTCGGATCGTAACTACGTCACGACTTGAGCATTCAGAATCGAGAGCCCGCCCCATGTTCAAGACCTTGATAATAGATAACTTCGATTCTTTCACTTACAACCTCTATCAATACATGGGGCAAGTGTCTGGCGAAGAACCTGATGTCATCACCAATGATGCTTCACCCAACGATATTGAATTGGCTCGCTACGACTGCATCATTGTTTCGCCAGGCCCCGGCACACCCACGCGCCGGGTCGATGTCGGCATCAGTGAAGACGTGATTCGTGATGCCCATGTTCCTTTGCTGGGGGTTTGCCTTGGCCATCAATGCATCGCGCACGTGCATGGCATGGAAGTGAGCCACGCACCGGAACCCATGCACGGCCGGGTTCGGCGTATACGCCACAACAATGAAGGGGTCTTCAAGGGCTTACCCCTCGACATGCCGGTGGTTCGCTATCACTCGCTGGTGGTCCAGTCGCTCAAAGGTCCTTTTGAGCTCAGCGCCTGGGACGAGAACGGCATGATTCATGGCATTCGCCATAAAGAGCGCCCGCTCTATGGCATCCAGTTCCACCCCGAATCCATCTGCACTGACTCCGGACTTGACCTGTTGCGCAACTTTCGAGACATCGCGCATCGGCACAAGCTCGACCGTCTACCCCGCTAAACCTGCCGTTATCCGGCATCACAATTATCAGGAGTGGGCAATGACGACCTTTCAAGTCGAAGTCAGAGCGCTCGAATGCAATCCCGATCCGTTGCGTGTGTTTCGCAGCGAATTTCTCGCCTCATCACGCCATTTCTTTTTAGAAAGCAGTGTCGTCAAACCCGGCTTTTCCCGCTTTTCATTCATGGGCGACTCCCATGGCCGCTGGGCGGAAACGATCACCTATGACAAGTCCTCGCGCAGCGCTTGTATTGAACGCAGCGACGGCGTCACCCGGGAAGCCACGTCTGACTTCTTTCAACTGATAGCGTCCCGGCTGACCCGATACCGCTGCGAACACCAGCACCTTCTGCCGTTCGATTTCAACCTGGGGTATGTCGGCCTGCTGGGCTACGAGCTCAAGAGTGAAACGATCGGTGCCGATGCCTATGCATCCCACTCCCACGACGCGGCGTTCATCCTGGCCACGCGCATGATTGCGTTCGATCATGCCGAACAGCGCTGCTATCTGTTGTACCTCGTCCAGGACGATCTAGACCGCCAGCATGCGGCGCTTTGGTTCGATGAGGTGCAGGAGCGGCTACAGAACCAACCGGCGGCGTCTGAACCGACACCGCGCCAGCGCAGGCTGTCGCTGCCTCAGGTCGAGGAGTGGATTGAGCAGCACGCCACCATGCGCCACTCGAAGCAGCGTTACATTGCCAAGATCGATGAAGCCCAACGAGAGATCATCGACGGCGAGACCTATGAGGTCTGCCTGACCAATTTGATTGAGTTTCCTTTCTGCGACTCGCCGTTCGAACTCTACTGCGTGATGCGCGAGCTGACCCCCGCCCCCCACGCGGGCTACTTCGCGATCCCGGACTTTCATCTCGTCAGTTCGTCGCCTGAGCGGTTTCTCAAAATTGACAACCAGCGGCAGGTGCAGGCCAAACCGATCAAGGGCACCCGACCTCGCGGTCGCTCGCCGCAAGAAGATGCCCAGTTGATAGAGCAGATGCGTGGCGATGAAAAGGATCGGGCGGAAAACCTGATGATCGTCGATCTGTTGCGCAACGACCTGGGCCAGGTCTGCACCATCGGTTCGGTCCATGTGCCGGCATTGTTCGACGTGGAAACCTACTCCCACGTCCATCAACTCGTTTCCACCATCAGCGGGCAGTTGAAGGCGTCGGTCAGTTCGATTGACTGCGTACGTGCCACGTTCCCGGGTGGCTCGATGACCGGGGCGCCGAAGAAACGCACGATGGAGATCATCGACCGCCTCGAAGAAGGTCCACGCGGCGCCTACTCCGGCTCGCTCGGCTGGTTTGGCCTGGGCGGGGCATGCGACCTCAACATCATGATCCGCTCGATCACCGTAGATGCCCAAATCGCCCGCTTCGGCGTGGGGGGAGCGATCACATCGCTCTCCGACCCGTTGGGCGAGTACATCGAAACCATCGTCAAGGCCAGCGGCGTTGTCGAGGCCGTCACGCAACTGAGGAGCACACCACTATGAGTTCAGTTACCTCGCAACAGCCGCGCCGTGCCGTCGTGGTCGGCGTACTGGGATCAATCGGCCAACTACTCGCTCGCCAATTGGCGATCGCAGGTTATGCCGTCACTGGCCTCGATATCGCGGCGCCCAGCGACAGCCTGGCGGACAACGCCCACTCCCTCAGAGTGCTTCAAGCCGACGTCCTGTCCCCTTCAAACCAGGTCAAAGCCGAGCTCGGCACCGCCGACATTCTGGTCTTGGCGCTGGCACAAAACGTACTGATAAAAGCCCTGCCCGTACTGGCGCCCCACCTGCGTTCCGACTGCCTGATCGTTGACACCCTGTCGATCAAAAGCGAGTTCTCGGCATTAGTGGACCAGTCCAATCTCAAGCAGCCCATGGTCGGCATCAATCCGATGTTTTCCGGGGACCTGGCCCCGGCCGGCAGACCGGTGGCACTGGTGACTTACCGTGGCGGTGACGCCGTGGTCGGCTTACTTGAGTGGCTTCGAGCCTGGCCGGTCAGCGTGTTCGAGATGACGCCCTCCGAACATGACCGGACCATGGCGCTGTTGCAGACACTGGGACACGCACTGGTCACCGGATTCGGCTTGACGCTGGACGAGTCCAGCGCCCCGCTGGCGGACCTGCTTGAACTCGCACCGCCACCGTTCAAGGTCATGCTCTCGCTGCTGGCGCGCATGACGCAAAACCATCCTGACGTCTACTGGGAAATCCAATCGCACAACCCGTACTCCCAGGAAATACGGACCCGGATGCTGGCTCAGTTGAGCCGGCTGGATGTGATGGTCAATACCGGCTCGCGCCTGGACTACCACCTGTCGATGGCGGTGTTGAGAAATGCCTTGGCCCCCCTGAATCCGGGCCTGGGAGACACCAGCCGCAAGATCTTCGAACAGATCAACGAGCGGCCCGTAAGCACCGAGGCATCCCGGCAGAACCTGGGGGATTTTCGTAGCCGCATCGACCGTATCGACGATCAGTTGGTGGACCTGCTCGGCCAGCGACTGCAGCTCATTCGGGAAGTGGCCCAGAGCAAGAAAGATAACCAGACCGCCGTCATGCAACCCGATCGTGTGCTGCAAGTGATTGAGCGTTGCAAGGCTCGCGGCCGAGCGCTGCACATCCGCGAAGAGCTTATCGAGCAGCTTTACGGGCTGATCATCGGTGAAGCCTGCCAGATCGAATATGACGTCGTCGGCGGCCCCCGTGAGTCGCTTTTCGAAGCCAGCCCCTCAGCCTTCACCTCAACCGCAGAGAGCCTCCAATGAGCAATGTAAAACAACAAACTGTCCAGATCGTCGACTGGTTGAGCTCCACGCTGGAAAAAGATCACCAATACCGGGAAGACAGCCTGAGCCTGACCGCGAACGAAAACTACCCCAGCGCCCTGGTCCGCCTGACGTCCGGCTCCACCGCCGGGGCGTTCTACCACTGCTCCTTTCCCTTTGCAGTGCCGGCAGGCGAATGGCACTTCCCGGAACCTGGGCATATGAATGAGATCGCCGATCAAGTACGCGCCCTGGGCAAATCCCTGATCGGTGCACAGGCATTTGACTGGCGCCCCAACGGTGGCTCCACGGCTGAGCAAGCATTGATGCTGGCCGCCTGCAAGCCCGGCGAAGGATTCGTCCACTTTGCCCACCGAGACGGCGGTCACTTTGCACTCGAAAGCCTCGCCCAGAAAATGGGCATCGATATCTTTCACCTCCCCGTGGACCCGACCAGCCTGCTGATTGACGTAGCGAAGCTTGATCACTTGGTAAGGCGCAACCCCCACATCCGGATCGTCATTCTCGATCAGTCGTTCAAACTGCGCTGGCAGCCACTGGATGAGATCCGCAGTGTCCTGCCGGATTCATGCACCCTGACGTACGACATGAGCCACGACGGCGGCCTGATCATGGGCGGCGTCTTTGATTCACCGCTCAACTGCGGTGCCGACGTGGTCCACGGCAACACGCACAAGACGATTCCTGGCCCGCAAAAAGGCTACATCGGCTTCAAGTCCGACCAGCATCCGTTGCTGGTCGATACTTCGCTGTGGGTCTGTCCTCACCTGCAGAGCAACTGTCACGCCGAACAGTTGCCACCGATGTGGGTAGCGTTCAAAGAGATGGAAGTGTTCGGTCGCGACTACGCCGCCCAAATCGTCAGTAACTCCAAGACGCTGGCCCGTCATCTGCACGAATTGGGGCTGGATGTGACTGGGGAATCGTTCGGTTTCACCCAGACCCACCAAGTTCATTTCGCGGTGGGTGACCTGCAAAAAGCCCTCGACCTGTGCGTCAACAGCCTGCACGCCGGCGGCATTCGCTCCACCAACATCGAGATTCCGGGCAAGCCCGGTGTACACGGTATCCGCCTGGGTGTTCAGGCCATGACCCGACGCGGCATGAAAGAGAAAGACTTCGAAGTGGTCGCTCGCTTTATCGCGGACTTGTACTTCAAAAAGACCGAGCCTGCCCGGGTAGCCTTGCAGATCAAAGAGTTCCTGCAAGCCTTCCCGCTCGCCCCCCTGGCTTACTCCTTCGACAATTATCTGGACGAGGAACTGCTCGCAACGGTCTACCGGGGGACTCAGCGATGACGAACCTTCCGACCGCCAACATTAACCTGACCTCCCTGGAGGTCAGCCTGGGGGATCTGGTTGGCCGGGTGTTGGTGGAGAGCGGCATCGTCGATCTCTTTTGCATTCCCGGCGATTTCACCATGCAGCTTTCGCGCGAACTGCTCACCACTCCCGGGCTTGCACTGCGGACCATGTCCCATGAGTACGGCACCACCCTGGCCGCACTGGGTTATGCCGTCGGAAAGGGCGTTCCCGGCGCCGTGTGCTTCACCTATGGGGTCGGCGTGCTGAATGCGACCAATGCGATCGCCCAGGCTTATGTGGAACGGGTTCCGCTGCTGGTGTTGTCAGGCTCGCCGGGCGCCCGTGAACGCCAGGCGCCGATTTTTCTGCACCACACGATCGTCGACCATCAAACCCAGTACCGCATCATGAAGGAGATCACGGTGCATCAGGTCTGTGTGACAGACCCCCATCAGGCCCTGGAGCAAATTCGCGAGGCCGTCACCCTGGCCATCGCGCACTCAAGGCCGGTGTACATCGAAATCCCAAGGGATCTTTTTCAGACGCGAGTACGCTACACCCCCGCCCGCCGGGCGTCCCTCGAACCCGCGATACGCTACAGCCATGCCGCCCGCCAGGCCGCAGAACAGGCCTATGCCCTGGTTCGCAAGGCCCGCGAACCCGTCTTCGTTCCCGGACTTGAGCTCAAGCGCCGTGGGTTGACGGATTTGGCCATGCGGGTGTGCGAACGGCTGGCCATGCCCTGGGTTGCAACGCCGATGTCCCGCGGCGGCATCCCCATCTCGCATCCCAATTACCGCGGTATTTACGCAGGCCCTGCGTCACCTTCGCGGGTGACCCGAGACCTGCTGGCCAGGTGCGACGTACTGATGTTGATCGGCGAGCCCAACTCGGACGTCAACATGGGCATCGCGAGCCATATTGCCCGTGGCCGTTTGATTCATGCCGATGACGGCAAAATCATCGTCGGCCGTCAGCGCTTCAATGCGTCCACGGCCGAGTTCCTTATTGCTTTCGCCGAACTGATCAGCACTGTCAAACCTTCTCTGGCGCCGCTGTCCGAGGAGCAAAAAGCCTTCGTAGTGCCGGCACCCGATGCCCACTATCCGCTGGAAGAAGGCCCGCTGACGCCATTCGACATCATCAATGAGCTCAACCGTCATTTCGCGGCCAGCCCCGACACCCAATTGGTGGTCGATTGCGGGGATGTATTTTTCATGTCACTGGGCATGTTCCCTGCCGATGTCCTGACCTCGCCGCTGTACATGAGCATGGGCATCGCCGTCCCTGGCGCGATGGGTTACCAGTTGGGAACCGGCAAGCGCCCCATCGTGCTGGTGGGCGACGGCGCCTTCCACATGACCGGCAATGAGTTGATGCGCGCCGCCAAATTCGGCCTGAGCCCCATCGTGATCGTCCTGAACAATCAACGGTGGACTTCGCTGTCCTCGGACGCCGATGACATTGCACTCACCGAGCAACTACCGATGAGCTTTTCGGCCGCCGGCCTGTTCCTGCAAGTCCAGGCCTTCACCGCGACAACCGGTGGCGAATTGCGCCTGCACCTGGCCGAAGCGCTGGGCATGGATAAGCCCGTGCTCATCGATGCGCAGGTCGACCCGGCCATGCGTTCCTATCTGTGTGAGCGCTTTTTTGACGCGGTAAAGAGCCAGCAGCACCTGCCCAAGGCATGACCCCTCTCGCACCCACCGTTTTCTACCGGAGTTAAAACTGGCATGTCAGCCTCCTTCACCACGTCTTTGACATCTGCCCAGCAGTCGATCTGGATGGGACATCAATTCGATCCGCTGAGCCCCGCCTATAACGTTGCCAGCTATATCGAAATTAGCGGCAGCATTGATCAACAGCGCCTCCAGCGCGCCTTGCAAAAGGCCGTGGACGAGATAGAGGCCTTGCGCGCTCGATTTCATGAACATGACGACGCAGGCATCAGCGGCTTGACACAAACCGTGATGGCCGAGGCGACCGTCGATCTCACCCTGTTCGACCTGACCGGCAACGGCGCCCCCCAAACCGCCGCGCGGGCCTGGATGGACAACGATGTCGCCCAACCCACCGACCTGGTGAACGGCCCTCTTTTCACCAGCGCATTGCTGCAAGTAGCGCCACAGGTCAGCTACTGGTATTTCAAGACCCACCACATCGCCATGGACGGTGTCGCGCTGTCCATGCTCTTCAAGCGGGTGGCCGAACTGTACGGACAAACCCCGGGGCAATCATCGCCTTCGCCCTTTGGCAGCCTGCGCCAAGTGCTTGAGAATGAGCAGGCCTGGTGCGCCTCCCCGGCCTTTGAAGTGGACCGTGAATTCTGGCGCCAGCACTGTCAGGACATGGGTGAAGTCACCAGTTTCAGCAGTGAAGTGGTACAGCCTTCGCACCAGGCCATTCACTATCGGCAATCACTGAACGATCAGGTCCTGGCTCGCCTGCGCGAACGGGCAGATGCCCTGGGTTCCCATTGGGTCAACCTACTGCTCAGCGCCTTCGGGGCGTTTGTCGGGCGCAGCACCGGCTACCGCCAGGTGGTGGTCGGCCTGCCCATGATGAACCGCTTCGACACCGGCGCGGCCAACGTTCCCTGCACGCTGGCAAACGTACTGCCGCTGCGTCTGGACATCAAACCGGGCGAGAGCGTCGAACAATTGCTGGCGGCTGTCGAAGCGCAATTGACCGGCCTGCGCGCTCATCAGCGTTACCGGGCCGAGGACATTCGCCGCGACTGCAATTTACTGGGGGAGAACCGGCGCCTGACCGGCCCGCAGATCAACATTGATTTTTTCTCCGCAGCCCTCTCGTTTGGCGGTATCCCGGGCCAGGTCCACGTCCTGAGTGCAGGCCCAGCGGACGATTTCTCGCTGCTGATCCAGACCCGCCCCGACGGCAACGCGCTGAACATCATTGCGATGGCCAACCCTGCCCTTTACAGCCATGAAACCCTGCAACGGCACGTGCAACGTTTTGTCCGGTTTGTCGAGCGTTTTGCCGCAGCCAGCGACACCGCCCTCGGCTTGCTGGATGCCTACGATGAAGAAGATCCGGGTTTCGCTCAAGGCAACGCCTGTTTCGGACCTGAAGGTGATTCAAAAACGCCATCGGTCACTTTGGTCGAGCGATTCGAACAGGCCGTGCAAGCAACACCGGACGCCCTTGCCCTGACACTCAACGGCGAACACCTGTCTTATCGGGTGCTGAACGAGCGCGCCAATCGTCTCGCGCATTTGATCCGCAGCGAGGCCGGGCAGGTCGGTTCACAACCGATCGCCCTGTTGCTGGCCCGATCCGTCGACACCATCGTCTGCATCCTGGGCGTCTTGAAGACAGGCGCCTATTACGTACCGCTGGATCCCGACGCGCCTGCCGAGCGTATCGAGACCATCCTCGACGACACGCGTCCCGCACTGGTGATCTGCGATCAGTCCAGCCGCGACCTGCTCGCCACGGCCTGTTCCCCTGTGTTGTCCATCGACGGGCCATCAACCCTGAATCGATTGCAGGAACAAGCTGCCAGCAACCTGGACCACGGACCTCGCGCAGAGGACCTGGCCTATGTCATCTACACTTCAGGCTCGACCGGCAAACCCAAAGGGGTGTGCATCACGCACCACAACGTGGTCCGGCTGTTCTCCAGCACGCACCACTGGTTCGACTATCGCAACACCGACGTCTGGTCAGGCTGCCACGGATACATCTTCGATGCGTCGGTCTGGGAGATGTGGGGGGCCTTGCTCCATGGTGCCCGCCTGGTCCTGGTTCCGGTAGAAACGACCCGCGAGCCGGAAAAACTGCTCGAATTGGTGGTCCGGGAACAGGTGACTGTCTTTGGCCAGATCCCCTCTGCGTTCTATCGCTTCATGGAAGCTGAAGCCGACCGTCCCGACCTGTCTGGTCAATTGAACCTGCGCTACCAGTGCTTCGGCGGCGAGGCACTGGATTTGAGCCGACTCAAGCCTTGGTTTGAACGGCACGCCGACAGCCGGACGACGTTGCTGAACCTGTACGGCATTACCGAAACCACCATCAATGCAACCTATCAGTTCATCACCCGCGAACAGGTACTAGCCAACAACGGCAGCCTGATCGGCACGGTTTATGACGACCTCGACATCAAAGTCCTGGACGATGCACTGCGCCCTGTGCCCGTGGGCAGTTATGGCGAGATGTACGTGCGCGGGGCCGGCCTCGCCCGTGGCTACCTGAATCGTCGCGACCTCGACGCAACACGGTTCGTCGCCGATCCCTTCGGCGCCCCCGGAGCACGCATGTACCGCAGCGGAGACGTCGCGGCACTGCTTGACGGTGGTGTGCTGGAATACATCGGCCGGGCCGACCAACAGGTCAAAGTCCGCGGTTACCGCATTGAGCTGGGCGAAATAGAAACCCACCTGCGCGGCCATCCGGCGCTTTCCGATGCCATCGCACTGGTGGTCACCGATGCATCGGACGACCCTAAACTCGTCGTCCACGTCGTGCCCAATGCCTCCAGCACCTGCGAGGACATTGACACCTCGGCGTTGCGCGACTACCTGCGTGATCGCCTCCCGTCCTATATGGTGCCCAGCGCCATCGGCGTGCTGGAACGCCTGCCGGTGACGCTCAGCGGCAAGGTCGATCGCAAGGCCTTGCCCGCGATTGCGCTGTCGAGCTCGCGTCAGATCGAACCGGCCCGGGACGAACTGGACGAGCGTGTATTGGCGAACTGGAGCGCTCAACTGGAGATAGAGACGCTCGGTATCGACGATAACTTTTTCGACATCGGCGGCGACTCGATCAAAGCCATCCGCATCTGCCGCGACCTGGGTCTGCCAGTGACGGAACTGTTCGAACGCCCGACGCCTCGCGCTTGCGCCGACTATCTGCGTGATCACGCCGACCGTGACGGCCCCGATGTTACCCGTTGGCTGCATGAGTTCGACAAGGCCGCGGGCAAAGACCGGCTCAACCTGGTCTGTGTCCCATTCGCCGGCGGAAACGCTTTTGCTTACCGCAACCTGGTCAACCAACTCTCGAACGTGTTCACGTGCGTGTCGGTCAACCTGCCGGGGCACGACATCATGCGCCCCGATGAAGCCATGCAAGACCTGGAAGCGGTGGCGGCCGGTGCGGTTCAGGAGATCCTCTCCAGGCTGAGCGGCCCGATCGTCGTCTACGGCCATTGCGCCGGCAACGCCATCGCCATCGAAATCGCCCGCCGCCTCGAACAAGGCGGGGCCGACCTGAAAGCCCTGGTCATCGGCGGCATGCTGCTGGATCAGGACCCTGTGGAAGTCCGCGCCAATGTTTCCGGCCAAAGCGGTGAAAACATCATTGATTTCCTGCGCCAGATTGGCGGGTTCAAAGAAGCCCTCGACGATGCCAGCATGGCAAGCATCGCGCGCATGACCAAACACGATGCCACGCAGACCGCTCACTTCTTTGCTGAAGAATTGCAGGATCGACAACGCTTGCAGGCACCGATTCACGTCATCGTCGGCAACGAGGATCCACTCACGCCAGACTTCGACACGCGCTACAAGGACTGGGCGATTTACAACCCGAATGTGACGCTGTCGGTGATCGAGGGTGGCGGGCATTACTTCGTGACGGATCTGGCGGCGCCATTGGCAGACGTGCTGCGTGAGCATTACCAACACCTGAACCCTGCCACGCCACAGCGTGCGATTCGGACCCTGCGAGCGTTTCACAACCCGTTCGACGAGCTTCAGGGGAGTTTCCTCCTGCTGGCCAACGACGCCGGCCAGTTGTCGCTATGGCCTGAATTTGCACCTTCCCCAGCAGGCTGGAACAAGGTGTTCGGCCCCGCGAGCCATGCCGAGTGCCTTGGGCAGACGCAAGCCGCAGACGCGGTCATGGCAACCGAGCCGCCGCCACCAACAGAAGGTCTGGACGCTCCTTATTGGCCTCTTGAGTTCGAGGCACGCTATCGCGCCAGTGGCTGGTGGACGGGTGAAACCCTTGGCGCCATCCTTACCCGGCACGCGCTGCTTGACCCGCATCGGGTGGCCGTCACCGAGGGCGAGCGGCATTTGAGTTACTCGCAACTCGATACCAACGCGGATCGCATCGCCGACGGCTTCGCAACACTTGGCCTGAAAGCCGGCGACCGTGTGGTCGTGCAACTGCCTAATACGATTGAGTTCATCGAAACCATTTTCGGGCTGTTTCGCCTCGGCGCGATTCCGGTATTCGCCCTGCCCTCCGACCGCCTGAATGAGATCACTCACATCTTTGAGATTTCGGGAGCGGTCGCTTACGTCATCAAGGACCAGGCGCTGGGGTTCGATTACCGCCGCATCGCCACCGACATTGCAAGCAAGGTCACGTCGCTCAAGCATGTGATCGTTGTCGGCGACGCTGAAGGCTTCATTCCTTTTGCCAAACTCTTCGGGCGCACTGCCGCCTGGCCGCAACGAAGCTCACGCGAGCCGGCGCTGATCACCTTGTCCGGTGGCAGCACTGCACTCCCCAAACTGATCCTGCGCCGACATGACGACTACCTCTACAGCTTCAAGGCCAGTGCCGAGATCTGTCAGTTGGACACCCACAGCGTCTACCTGTGTGCCCTGCCTGCCGGCCACAACTTCACCCTGAGCTCACCCGGTTTCCTCGGTGTGTTGTATGCCGGGGGTCGCGTGGTCATGACGTCCGATCCGAGTGGTTCGGCGGTTTTTGCACTGATAGAGCGTGAACGCGTCACGCTGACCTCTCTGGTCCCCAGCCTTGCCCAATCCTGGTTACACGCACCGCGCCATCACGATCTGTCGAGCCTGCGCTTGCTGCAGGTCGGCGGCGCGCGCCTGAGTGACGATGTGGCCGAGCGCCTGGCGGCCGCGTTCGATTGTCAACTGCAACAGGTCTATGGCATGTCGGAGGGACTGGTCTGCTACACCGGCCTGGGCGACACCGACGAGCACGTATTGCAAACCCAGGGGCTGCCCATCAGCAGCGACGATGAAATCCTCATCGTCGATGAAAACGACGAGCCGGTGGCCGACGGGGTGCCCGGGCAACTGTTGGTCCGCGGCCCTTACACCATCCGTGGCTATCTGAATGCTCCGGAACATAACGTCCGGGCGTTCACCTGCGACGGGTTTTACCGGACGGGCGATGTGGTCATGCGCCGGGCAGATGGCTACCTCGTGGTCACCGGCCGCATCAAGGATCAAGTGAACCGTGGCGGGGAAAAAATCGCCGCCGAAGAAATCGAGGGCTATTTGCTCGCCCACCCCGGCGTTCTGGAAGCCGCGATCGTCGGCATGCCGGATGAGTACCTCGGCGAGGTGTCATGCGCTGTGGTGGTCCTGGCCCCTGGGGCGGACGTTGCGCCCAACACCCTCAAGTCGTTCGTTCGCCAGCAAGGGGTCGCGGCCTTCAAGGTCCCGGATCAGGTTCGGCTCGTCCCGTCACTGCCCAAGACCACCCTGGGCAAGATCGACAAGAACGTACTGCGCACCCTACTCAGCCAGTAGCCCGCTCGCTGCCCCTGGCCCCTGAACCCATAAGGACTGAATCATGGCAATCCCACAGATCATGGAATACCCCGCTCCGAGCGGCATCGCACTGCAACGCAAACCACTGGACTGGACCCTTGAGCCGTCCCGCGCGGCACTGTTGATTCACGACATGCAAAACTATTTTGTGGCGCCCTATGCGTCGAAAGCCTTTGTTGATGCCATGGTGCAACGCATCGCGGCCATCAGGGAATGCTGCCACGCCTTGAACATCCCGGTGTATTACACCGCCCAACCCGGCGATCAACCCAAAGACGAACGCGGTTTGCTGACCGACTTCTGGGGCCCGGGAATGCCTGAAGATGGCAACGCAAAGTCCATCGTGCCTGGGCTTGAGCCTACCCCCGAACTCGATAAAGTGCTGGTCAAGCACCGCTACAGTGCCTTTGCCAAATCCGACTTGCTCAAGCGCATGCAAAATGGCAATCGTGACCAACTGATCATCTGCGGGGTCTACGCCCACATCGGTTGCCTGATTACCGCGACTGAAGCTTTTATGTCCGATATTCAGCCATTCGTGGTGGCTGATGCCTTGGGCGATTTTTCCCTCGACCTGCATGAAATGGCAGTGCGTCACATGGCCTACTGTTCCAGCAAGATCATGTCCTGCGATGAAATGCTGGCAGAACTGGGAAAAGCGCTATGAGCAGTGGACATCCGAACTACCAGGAAGCGGATTTCTACGCCGATATCGCCGCGATTCTGCGAACCACACCCCAGTCACTCGTGGAACTCGACTCGCCTCAGGACGCCGGACTGGATTCGGTTCGCCTGCTGATACTCAGTGAAAAATGGCAGCAACGCGGCATCACCGTGAGCTTTCTGGAACTCGCCGAACGCCAAAGCTTCGCGGCCTGGTGGCGGCTCATCAGTGAGCGCACGCGCGGCCTGGAATGCGAACGCCCATGAACCGTTTCGAAAACCAAGCCATTGTCGTGACCGGTGCTGCCCAAGGTATTGGTGCAGCCGTTACGCGTCTGTTGCTGGCAGAGGGTGCCTGGGTCTATGCCCTGGATTGCAATGCTCAGGCGTTGACCGCTCTGGCCGACGAACAGCGCTCGCCTCGGCTGTCTGCGACAGTCGTCGACATCACTCGGCCGGACGACGTCGAGACCGCCATTGCCAGCATTGATGCCGAACATCCGCTGGACGGTTTGGTCAACAACGCCGGCGTATTGATCCCCAAGGACATTGCGTCGACGACGACGGCCGACTGGCTGAAGACCTTCGAGGTCAACGTTCACGGCACTTTTTTTGTCTCCCGGGCGGTCGCCGTCCGCATGGCCGAACGCGGTCGGGGGGCGATCGTCACGATCGCCTCCAACGCGGGCAGCACACCGCGCGTCAACATGGGCGCCTACTGCTCGTCCAAGGCAGCGGCGGCGATGCTGACTCGTTGCATGGGACTGGAGTTCGCCTCGCGGGGGCTGCGCTGCAACGTTGTATCGCCAGGATCGACACGCACCCCAATGCTCGCGAGCCTGGCGGGGGAAGGTCCAGAAACCGACCAACGCCTGATCGAAGGCGACCCACGGCTTTATCGACTGGGCATTCCGCTGCAAAAGCTCGCTGAGCCAGGGGACATCGCGGCGGCGGTGGCCTTCCTGCTGTCTCGCGACGCGCACCACATCACCCTGCAAAACCTGGTCGTCGATGGCGGAGCCACCTTTGAGTAACCCAGCCCCTTCGCCACGTCGAGCATTGCCTGGAGACTTGAAATGTTGAACCTTGATTCGATATACGCATCGCTATCCTGGCATCCTGGAAGCTGGCGCGACAAAGAACGCCGCCATATGCCCGACTATCAAGGGAAACAGCTCCCGGCCGTGCTCAAGCAACTGTCCCGCCTTCCCGGACTGGTGGATGAAAGCGAGATTCTTCGACTGAAGCGTGCGCTGGCCCGCGCCGCTGAAGGCAAGGAATTCGTGCAGCTCATGGGCCAGCGTGATCAAAGTCTGAACGACGCCAGTGCGGCCAGCCTCGATCAACGCCTGAAGGCACTGGAATCGCTGAGCCGCTACCTGGCATTAATGCTCGGCCAACCCGTGCTTTCGATTGGTTCTGTCGCCGGGAGTTATGGTCGCACCCAGCCGCAAGCCACCGAGATCCTTGGCGGTGCAACGCTGGACCGCTACTTCGGTGAGATGGTCAATTGCCGGGAGGCCACGCCCTGGGCCCGACGCCCCGACCCCAATCGCCTGCTCTGGGCTTATGAGGCTTCGCAGGCGGCGATGCAGGTCCTGCGAAACAAGGCATCCGCTGTCCATACCACCCATGAATGCGCGCACCTGGAATATGAAGAAGCCCTGGTGCGACGTGTACGAAACGCCAAGTTCTATGCCACCAGCGCGTCATTGCTGTGGATTGATGGTTGCAACCTGTTCAACGACAGCTGCTACGTGGAGTTTGCTCGGGGCCTGGAAAACCCTATCGCCCTACGCCTGAGTGAGCCGGTCGACCCCGGTGTGTTGATCGAGGCGGTTGAGCAGCTCAATCCCGAACGGCAAACGGGGAAAATCCTCCTCATCGCCAGTGCGGGGGATGCGCCAGAAGTGTTGGGCGAAACAATCCGTGTCCTGCAGGCCCGGCGCTCACCCGTGATATGGCTGTGCGATCCGTTGAACGCACAAGACTCGCGTCGTCACACGGCAAGCCTGGCACAGAACGTCGCGCGCGAATGGGATCAAACCTTGAGGCTGCACCGCACCGTTGATAGCCGATTGCATGGCATTGCATTGGAAGTGCGCAGCAGCGACTCCAATCGATTGGCCCCTGAGCCAGACGAAAACCCGGGGGCGTTCTTCGATTTTCAAAAAACGTTGCAACTGTGCAGCCACTTGGCCCACGTCTACCGGGAGTCGTCATGAAAAACCTCAAGCATGCGAGCTTTGCCAACCCCTATCCGGCGTTGACCGCGCACGAGCTCGGGGCGGCGTTGTTACCCATCCTGGAGCGACGTTTCCCGCTACTGGCGAGCGAATTCATCGGTCTGTTCAGCCATCACACCGAAGGCGTCAATAGCTCGCTGGTTGGATTGGGCAGCGAGTTTCGCCTGGTTGCACTCAACGATGGCGAACGCCTGAACCTGGAGCTTCAGCACGAGAACAGCGTGTGCCTGTCACGCACCCTCGCGCTGGATCCCTCGACACTGTTCCATGAACAGCTATTCGGGGCAGTGGCCCGCTTCATCAACCAGTTGAGCCCCTGGCTCCAGGAACATCACGGCTTACCACCATCGACCGCTTTTCTGGGGGGTTGGCGCTGTGCAACCCATCCCGAGCGCCTGAACGAGCCGGTGATTTTCACGTTGCCACGGGTAATGTGCCGGATCAGCGATCAGCAACTGGAGTTCAGTTGTTTCCACGAGGACATCTGGTACGCGATCGATGAAAGCCTCATCACCTTTGCGACAGACTTTACCCCGACGGCCAATCCACGGGTTACAGGACGCGAAGACATTCCCTCCTGCACCGACTATGTGGACAACCTGATCGGGCTGTTGAACGAACTGGCACCGACAACCGCCGATAAGGTCGTCATCGGTCGTGAAGTCAAGCTGACGCTGGAGCGGCCCATTGCCCCGGCGCTTTTATTGCGCCTGATAGCACCTCGCCCCAACCCGCATTACGAGTACGTATTTCGTTGGGCGGACGAGGCGGCATGGGTTGGTATTTCACCGGAAACGCTGCTACGCAAGAACGGTCGCAGTTTGGTGGTCGAGCCACTGGCAGGCACTCGCAAAGGTTCCCATGAGCACGACAAAAGTGCCCGCTACCGCCAGGAATTGATGAGCGACCTCAAGGAACTCGAAGAACATGAAACCGCTGCCGGGCTGTTCTTCGAGCAGCTCTCGACCGTCTGCGAAAGCGGGTCTTTGTCGTTGCGCGAATCACGAAGCGTGATCGACCTTGGCTATGTTCAACACCTTAAAAGCCTGATCAGCGGCACGGTAAAAACGGGCTTGAACGTATTTGACGCGCTGGCTGCGGTCTACCCGCCGGCAACGATCTGGGGCAAGCCATTGGCAGCGTGCGGTGAACGGATCCGCCGATACGAACAAATCGAGCGTGGTTTTTTCACCGGCGGACTGGGCTACTTCACCTTGGGCGATGACGCGAATTTTGCACTGGCGATTCGCACGGCCAAGCTCACATCCACCCATATTCACGTCTATGCTGGCAGCGGTATCGTCAAGGCCAGTGACCCGTACAGGGAATGGCTGGAGACCAATAACAAAATGAAGCCCTATTTAGCCAATGAATATGTCTGGAACCTGCCGTAATATGGTTGAATGTACTGTGCAGCTTGCCCACTCAATACACCCATGACGTGGTGTTTCTAGACTAACGCCCACTCACAACGCGTTCATGCGTTAGATTTCATTTAATACTCGAGCATTCTTATATATGGTCACTATCGCTCTACCGGACGGCAATCTTAGAGATTTTCCAGAACCTTTGACTGTTCAACAACTGGCCCAATCCATTGGTACGGGATTAGCTGCCGCGACAATCGGCGGCAAGGTAAATGGAACGCTAGTTGACGCTAGTTATCTTCTGGAAACAGATGCCACCGTAGAGATCATTACCACTAAAAGCGCAGAAGCGCTGGAACTGGTGCGCCACTCCACTGCTCACTTGATGGCACAGGCCGTTCAACGCCTGTACCCCGGCACCCAAGTTACCATAGGGCCGGTTATCGATAACGGTTTCTATTACGACTTCGTCACCACTCGCCCGTTTACGATGGATGACCTGCCGCTGATCGAGGCCGAGATGGCCACTATCGTCAAAGAGCAGCTGCCCGTGGTGCGCTCTGAAATGTCTCGCGATGAAGCGCTGGCGTTTTTCCAGAATATTGGTGAGAGCTACAAGACAGAAATCATCCATTCCATTCCGTCGGATGAGCCTCTGTCGCTTTATACCCAAGGCGAATTTACTGACCTGTGCCGCGGCCCCCATGTACCAAACACCGCCAAACTGGGTGCCTTCAAACTCATGAAGGTGGCCGGAGCCTACTGGCGGGGCGACTCTAACAACATCATGCTCAGTCGTATCTATGGCACTGCCTGGACCAACGAGAAAGAGCTCAAAGCCTATTTGAATCAACTTCAAGAGGCCGAAAAACGCGATCACCGCAAACTGGCAAAACAATTCGACTTGTTCCACCAACAGGAAGAAGCGCCAGGCATGGTGTTTTGGCATCCTAAAGGCTGGTCACTGTGGCAATCGGTGGAGCAATACATGCGCCGGGTTTATCGCGATGGCGGCTACCGCGAAGTAAAGTCGCCGCAAGTGCTGGACAGCGCGCTTTGGAAAAAATCGGGGCATTGGGACAACTATAAGGAAAACATGTTTGTCACCGAGTCCGAAAACCGCCAGTACGCGCTCAAGCCGATGAACTGCCCGGGTCATATCCAGATATTCAAACATGGCTTGCGCAGCCATAGAGAGTTGCCGATTCGTTACGGCGAGTTCGGCGGCTGCCACCGTAATGAGCCGTCCGGCGCGTTGCACGGCATCATGCGCGTGCGGGCATTCACGCAAGACGATGGCCATATCTTCTGCACCGAAGAGCAGATCGCGGCGGAAATCAAGGCGTTCCACTATCAGGCGCTGAAGGTGTATGCCGATTTCGGCTTTACCAATATTGCCGTGAAGATTGCGTTGCGCCCCGAACCGGGCAAACGCCTGGGCAGCGACGAAGTCTGGGACAAAGCCGAAAATCTGCTGCGATCGGCGCTGTCCGAGTGTGATGTCGAATGGGAAGAGCTGCCTGGCGAAGGCGCGTTCTACAGCCCCAAGATCGAATATCACCTGCGCGACGCCATCGGTCGTGAATGGCAAGTGGGGACCATGCAGGTCGACTACCACATGCCTGATCGCCTGGGCGCCGAATACGTTGATGAGAACTCGCAGCGACGCAAGCCGGTCATGCTGCACCGGGCAATCGTCGGATCTCTGGAGCGTTTCCTCGGCATCCTCATCGAACACCATGCTGGTCAGTTCCCTCTATGGCTGGCGCCGGTGCAGGCCATCGTGGTCACCGTCACCGATGCCCAAAATGATTACGCCGAACAGACGCGCAATCATCTGGTTCAGCTGGGCTTCAGGGTTGAGGCTGATCTGCGTAATGAAAAAATCGGCTACAAAATTCGTGAAAGCACCTTGCAGCGCGTTCCGTATTTGCTCGTGGTCGGAGAGAGAGAGAGAGAGAACGGTACCGTCACCGTTCGCTCCCGCTCCGGCGAAGATTTGGGCAGCATGACAATTGACGCCTTGCATACCTACCTGCTGAACGAACAAACCACTCCCGGCTGATTGTCCGGCTCTGCGTTCGACACACCGAAGGCCATTCGCAAGAATGGCCTTTTTTACGGCCCCATGCTGGCCCTTGGTGCACGCCCCTCCTAATGCATGACCAGACGAGCGAACCTGGATAAAGCGCTGACGCCGGAACAGCAGAAAATTCAGGAGCTGGAAGCCCGAATCGCTCGCCTTGAGCGAGAGAATTCCATACTAAAAAGGCTACCTCGCTCTTGATGTCGGAAGATCACGAGCGTTCGCGCTGATTGACCAGTTGAGCGTCCATGAGCCAGTAGATTGGCTGTGCAAGGTGTTTGAAGTTACCCGCTCGTGTTACTACGCCCAGCGTCTCAGGCGCCGGACTTCTGATGTTGAGCGACTTCGGCTGCGCAGTCGGGTCAATGAACTATTCACACAAAGTCGCAGTGCTGCGGGCAGCCGCAGCATCCTGTCGATGATGCGTGAAGACGGAGAGCAAATGGGCCGGTTCAAGGTACGCAGTTTGATGCGCGAGCTTGACCTCGTCAGCAAACAGCCAGGTTCTCATGCCTATAAACGAGCGACGGTTGAACGACTGGATATCCCGAATATATTGAATCGTGAGTTTGATGTACCGGTCCCCAATCAGATCTGGTGCCGCTACATCACCTAAATTAGGCCCAGGGAAAATGGCATTACCTGGCTGTCGTCCTAGACCTTTGCACGCGCCGGATAGTGGGCTGGGCGTTGTCGGAAAAGCCAGACGCCAAGCTGGTTATCAAGGCACTGGACATGGTCTACGAACAACGTGGCAGACCTCAGGGTCCGTTGTTTCACTCGGATCAAGGGGCCCAGTATGCGAGCCGCCTGTTTCGCCAGCGGCTCTGGCGTTATCGCATGCGTCAGAGCATGAGTCGCCGGGGAAATTGCTGGGATACTCAGTTCACTATGCTCAAGAGGCCCAACGTGATATCCGTCATTTCTTGATGCATCGGTACAACTGGATACGTCCCAATCAATTCAACGATGGGTTGGCCCCTGCAAGGGCGGAAGAAAAACTTAACGTCGTGTCCGGGATTAGTTGACCACTACATTGGCGTTCCGTCCTGCCTGAAGTTGGCGGCGAGGTGTGGCAGGAGTTTTTACACACTCTGGGCCAAAAGCTGTCACTCGGATGTGCTTTCCTGATCCAGCACAGAATTGCCTGCGTACGCCACCTTCGGCAGCTTGCTGCTACCGTGCTCATGGGGTATCGAAAGAATTCCAATAAAATACGGGCTTGATTAGGATAATCGTAGGGATATGAATACTAAGAATCAGCATAATTTCATTGTAAAACAGGTGCTTATTTTTCTATTCGAGTCCAGGTCGTGGAGCCAGACAGCAATATCAAAAAAGCCCCTGAATCGAAAGATTCAGGGGCTTTTTTTGTGCGCTAACCTTCAGACAGGTTCGCTGCTTTTCACCGGCAAGCCGCGTGGCTCCGTGACCTCATGGGCCACTTCCGCCACCGGTATTTCATTGCCGTCGCAGTCATGCAATTTGCCTTCGCTGAAGTAATCTCCCTCGCGCAAGGCTGCCAGATCCTGGTAGCGCAGCACCCGCTCAGTGCCCGCGGCAAACACCGACTGCTGATCCGAATTGCCGGTGGTGAAGTGGTTGAAGGTGAGGTTCAGCACAATGGCCATGATCGCCGACGAACTGATGCCCGAATGGAAAATGGTCGCAAACCAGCTCGGAAAGTGGTCGTAAAAATTCGGCGCCGCGATGGGAATCATGCCGAAGCCAATAGAGGTGGCGACGATGATCAAGTTGACGTTGTTGCGGTAATCAACCTTGGACAGCGTGCGGATGCCGCTGGCCGCCACAGTGCCAAACAAGACGATACCGGCGCCGCCGAGTACGGAGGTCGGCACAGCCGCAATGACTCGCCCCATAAATGGCAGTAGACCAAGAATGACCAGGAACACACCACCGGTGGCCACTACGAAGCGGCTCTTGATACCCGTCACCGCCACCAGCCCGACATTCTGGGCGAAGGCGCTTTGAGTGAACGAGCCGAAAATTGGCGCGATCATGCTCGACAGCATGTCCGCACGCAGGCCGTTGCCCAGGCGCTTGGAATCAATCTTGGTGCCAATAATTTCACCCACGGCAAGAATGTCGGCCGAGGTTTCCACCAGGGTCACCATGACCACAATGCACATCGACAGGATGGCCGCGAAGTGGAAGGTTGGCATGCCGAAGTGGAACGGTGTCGGGAAGCCGAACATCGGCCCTTGAGTGACGGATGAGAAGTCCGCCATGCCCAGGAACACAGCGATTACTGTGCCGATAACCATGGCCAACAGGATCGAAAGCCGGGAGATGGTCGCGCTGCCGATCTTGCTGAGCAGTAAAACCAGCACCAGCGTCAGAGCGGCCAGACCGATATTCGACATGCTGCCAAAACTCTCGGCATGGCTGTTGCCGCCCATGGCCCAGCGCGCCGCGACAGGCATCAGTGTCAGGCCAATAGTGGTGATCACGATGCCGGTGACCAGCGGCGGGAAAAACTTGGTAATCCTTGAGAACACGGGCGTGATCAGCAGGCCAATCAACGACGCGGCAATCACCGCCCCGAGAATCGATTGGAACCCCCCCTCCCCGCCACTGCTGACAATCGCCACCATGGTCGCGACACCCGAGAACGACACGCCCTGCACCAACGGCAACTGACAGCCGAAAAACGGTACACCCAGGGTTTGCAAAAGTGTCGCCAAGCCCCCCGCAAACAATGACGCGGCAATCAACAAACCGATGTCGGCCGGCGACAGCCCGGCTGCCTGGCCAATGATCAAAGGTACGGCGACGATACCGCCGTACATGGTCAAAACGTGTTGTAGGCCGTAAGCCATATTCGCGCCGATCCCGAGATTTTCATCCTCGGGGCGTGGGTGTGAAACATGGGGCGTTTTCATGGTTGGGGGGTTCCCTGGTTTTTGTTATGCGCACACTGTATTCAACATCAGAGACAAATGTCCATAGAGTTGTATACAAAATACACTTCAAATTATGGACATATATCCATCTCCGCCTCGGTGTGCTAGCGAAGCTCCCCCTAAAAACCTTGAAATACATCCTTTCTCCGCCAGTCTCCTGGCCCGCTAGTTTTTTTGATTCTTGGTGACCGCTGGCATGGAAGCCCTCTTTTATATACATATAAAGTATGCATAATTGAGCCATTCGACATTCAGTACGACAAGGCAAAAAACTCGGCCAATAAGCTCAAGCATCGAGGCGTCAGCCTCGCAGAGACCGAGCCAGTATTCGATGACGAGCGAGCCCTGACGTTTCAAGACCTCGATCACGATGAACTTCGCTGGATCATCATGGGGCAAGATGCCAAAGGTCGGGGCTTCGTGCAGGGCCGGGTCATACGCCCGCACCGTGGCGGCCAGATCGGACTCGCTAAAGTCGAAGCTGACTCCGCTCATCGCGGTGTGGGTGCCGGGTTTGAAGATGTGCAGTGGTTTCATGGCTGTGCGCTGCGTGGAGGTGATGCGCACAGCCTGGGCCAGAGAGTGGCCCAGGACTTTTAATCGGGTTTAAAGAGTATGTCGTGAGTTTTGGAAATATGAGATAGGCGGTATGGCGACTCACCAACTTCCGTAAGGAATGCCGTATTTTCCAATATAGCGCTTCGACTTTTCACTTACAGGGTAAGCATACCGCCCTTCATTTCTGCCTTGGCTTGGCCCCAATGGCTCTATCTCGGCTTGGGTGCGGGCGACCTTGATTGTTTTCAGGCATTTGTCCTCAACCCACACCTGCACAATACCGCCGGGAGCCACTCCGACATAAACCGCGGCCCTGTAATTGGCAGGCTCCTGCGGTCTGGCGGGACAACGCTCGTTCACCGAGGCGTACATGATCTGCCGCGCCTCTTCGGGTATATCGACCCATGCCCGGTAGGTTTGTGGTTCGACAATCGACTGCCAACGAACATAGATACGTTTCGGCAGATCTGCACCGACTACACCTCGAATGCCGCTGCTGATGTTTTTGCTCCAGCCACGGGCAGATTCGGTGCCATCTTCGGGCTCTCCGCCTCCCGCCGTACCGCCTCCTGTACGGAGAAACAGTTTGCCATTGATATCTTCAACAGCGCTGTCTTCCACCCATACCTTCATGTAGAACGGCTCAACGAAACTGAGGCTCCACCACGGATTCTTCGGGTCGTCCTTACCGGACAGAGGGGCGGAGGCCTGACAGCTCGCGACCAACAATGCGCCCAGTAAAACAATGAGTGTGCGCATCAGAATGTTCTCCAGTTAGAGTCGGGGACGTGAGGGTGCCGCACGCGTACACCGTCGTCAGTCGGCGCATTGGTGTAGCGGACGGTCAGGCCACGCTCGCGACTACTACCAATCGGATTATTCCAATTGGCAGAGGTGTGGATGTATCGCAATTTCAGCAGTTTTTCTTCGGCAGGAGTCGGGTCGTATTGACCGGCGAGAAACTTGTCGCAAAGAGGCTGAAGCTCTGACGGGACGGCGTATTGCGGAGTATCCGGGACATCATCGAACTGCACACCTTTCTCCGTAGCCATCTTGTGCATCAAACGCAAATACACGACCGACAGTTTCCCACTGACCGATCGTTTGAGCTGTAAGCCTGCGTATGCCCTCAGTTTTTTAGCGCCGAAGCGATCCTGTTCTGCATCAGGCAGTAAGGTCGGCTTCGGGGTCACAATCTCTAACATCGTCTCGGGCCAACCACTGGCCACTAGCTTGGCTTTTTGCCGCAGGGCATCCAGGTAGATGGAGGTGGTTTGCACATCGGTGCCCTGCGTCACCGTCAGTGCCTGCATAGGGCTGACCAGCACACATTCGTCCGCCTCTTCGAGGTAACTACCACCAATATCGGAATGCACGCCCGGCAAGGAAATTTCAGAATGCGCGGGGATGACGCTGCTTAATGCGAAATTTGCACGATGTTCGTCACGGGCGACCAGGTGGACAACATCAGTAAAGTATTGGCGGTCCAGATACAGCTTTATTCCGGGAGCGACAGGACTTTGGATATTGCCCAGGTTCGTCAGCCCCGCTACAGAGGGGACAGTATCGAACAAACCGACAAAGCCCATGATGATTTCACTGTTGTACTGGCTGCCGAAGCTGGAGCTAAACTCTTTGGAGTTGCTGTGCAGGACATCACCCAACGGTCCCTGCTTACAGCGCACGACCTCGTTGGCAAAGTGCCGTGCCGCTGCGGCCCCTCGGCTGAACCCAAAGGTATCGAAGGTCAGCGAAGTGATTTCGCTGTCAGGGTTCTTGTCGATGACTCGTTCGATTATGGTCTTGAGGTCGGAAAAAGCCTGTTCGACCTTACCCGCCACACCAGTAGCACCTCGTCCAGAGGCCGCGTTCGACAGTCTATCTTCGCCACCACCTTCTGTACCGATGCCTTCTACGTAAAGGCTCCGTAACACCTGTTTGGCCGCCCCGGCGCTCTCCGCGTCTTTGGCTGCCGGGTAAAGCTCATACAGCTTGAACACGTTGGTAACATCGCTGCCGTAGCTGCTGGCGGGGTCAGCCATATAGGGCTTACAACTGGCATCGATATCTTCGGGTTTGATGGCGTGCTGCGCTCCGCACAGCAGGCCGGATGCTGAGTTGCTGGCGTTGTTGAGCGTGCCGTCGAAGAAAACCCCAATCCGCAACGATACTTTTACTTTTTCCTTCGCAGGTGCTGGCTCTTTACCGTGCTTTTCGTATTCAGCCCAACGCTGTGCGTGAAGATCGACCGGTTCGACCCCCTCATTACGATAGTTTTTAGGTTGGTTGGGTATTGCTGGCTTGGGTACGTATCCACTCATTCCCTGATTCCCACGATCCTTGATCAAACCGTCGCACAGGGTGCCACTCCAGGTCCGGTCAATCAACGCTCAAGGGGGAGTCTTCGTTACCAGGATTCACAATAGAGACGATCCGCACCTGTGCAGATTGCTCGAAGTGCCGCAGAACGGCTTTATAAAGCATTTACAGCGTCAATCACTGGCAATGATCGATGAACCGCAGCCGCAGTGCGGTCCAAGCCCTTCACAGGGCGTCACAGGCGGGCGGCTTTTTCAAGGTGAATTAAGGCCAGTTCCAGGATTGCTTCTTCAGCCTCAGGCTGCAGAACACACTCGGTGTCCATCGGAAGGTAGGGACGACCTGGAATATCACCCCATAGATGCGGGAAATCCGATTTGTCCCCGCCGAAGTGCATCATCGCCGCATAGGGTTTGTTGCTGCCGACCAAGGCCGAACTGTCAGTGGCACGGGAGGTGATCGAGGCGGCCAGTCCAGCGGCGCTGATCTGCAATATTTGGCCGGGCCAGTTGCCGCTTTTTTCCCGGCGCCCGGTGGTGACATCCGATAAATCAGCCCAGTCAGGTCGCCCCGGCGTGAGTACCTGAAAACCCAGAAGCGTTGCAAACGCTCGACGAGAGTTGCTCGCGGTGACGCCTTTGCGAACGCTTGGATTGATGCCGTGCATACCAAGATTGAAGCGTTCGCTGGCGTTGAGGACAACATCGCCGATGCGGTTGAGGCTTATATGAAGAAGAACTACCCGGAGCTGGAAAATTTCGATTTAAAACGCCGCAAACTCAAGCTGCGTGACGAGGTTGCCGCTGACGCCGGTTACGCAGCGGGCAAATCTGCCCAGCTACATCAAGCGGTGAACCATAACCCCCGCGCCCGTTTAACGATGGAGGTCTGATATGAACAACAACCAGTCGCCAGCCCCAAACAACAGCAGTTTTCGTTGGAACTCTGCACTGTTCGACCTTAAAGCACAGGTCGGAAGAAAGCGCATTGCTGAACTGCGTGGATCAGGTGAAATGGCACGGCGTAAAGCCGGCGCTGCGTTACGGGCGGAGCTGGTCGCGTCTGCCAGCTTCATTCGCGCCGTGGTCGAATTGTCGGGGACTGCTCCACATTCGCCGCAGGTGCTTGCGGCCCCTGGAGGCGTCCAGTGAACGCGGCGTCTTCCAATCCCGAGCGGCTCCGCTACATCAAGCTGATACACGTCGCACGCCGTGAGCTGGGCATGGACGACGATACCTACCGCTTGATGTTGGCCGGCATGAAGGGTTTGGAGGGCGCCACCTCGACCGCTGACTTGAGCGTTCCAAACCTGCTGCGGGTTTTGGAACAGCTCAAACTGAAGGGGTTTAAGGTTCGTCCAAACAAGGCACAGACACGGGCCATAGCAGGCGACGGCCAGTCTAAGAAAATTCGCTCAATGTGGTTGTCGCTCCGTGACTTGGGCGCGCTCCAGGACCCTTCGGAAGAGGCGCTGGCAAAGTTCGTCTTGAACATGACCGGCGTTGCGGCCCTGCAATGGCTTAACGGTGCCCAGGCCAGCAAGGTAATCGAGAACTTGAAACAGTGGCAGGGCCGGATAGAGCGTTCTGCCAACGCTGTGCAGGAGGGTGTATGAGTGACTTCAGAAGCAAAGGCCCTGAACTACTGATCGACCTTACCGAACACATTGCCGTTGCGCTCAATGAGCTAGTGTCGATGGATGACGGCACCGCTCGCCACGTTGCCAAGGAAGTTGCCGACCGCATGTCAGCGCATTAGGGCGGCCAGAACATCTATTTCCCAATGGGGCTGTCGGTAAAGCTGAGCCGCCGGGATCGCCAGATCTACGACGAATTCAACGGTCCGAACGTATCAACGCTTCGACGCCACCTTCCATCGACAGTACCGCCGAACGGTTGCGCCCCGAATACTTGGCCTGATACAGCGCCGCATCGGCGCGCTCGATGAACACTTCGATGCTGTCTCGGCCGGTCGGTACAAACGAATAGCAGCCCAGGCTGACTGTGACGAAGCCGGTCGGCGAACCACTGTGGGTGATGTTCTTGTCCATGACGCTGTGCCGTATCTGCTCGGAAATCGCCAGGGCGCCATGAATATCAGTATCAGGAAGCAATACCGCAAACTCTTCACCGCCATAACGCACCGCCAGATCGGCTTTGCGACGACAGCACCCCTTGAGTGCTCGCGCCACTTCGGCCAGGCAGTGATCCCCGGCGACATGGCCATAGGCGTCGTTGTAGCGTTTGAAAAAATCGATATCGAGCATGACCAGGCTTAGCGGGCTGCCTTGGCGGGCTCCCCGCCCAAACTCGATGTCCAGCGCACGCTCGAACAAGCGTCGATTGGCTAAACCGGTGAGGCTGTCGTGAGTAGCAATCAGCTCTAGCGCTTGCTGGGCCAAACGCAAGTCCGCCTCGATCCGCTCACCGTCCCGCACCTGAAGAATGAACACCCAGCCGAACAGCCCCACGCCCATGACCACCAGCGCAACGATGACACTCGATTGAACCGCCGTGGCATACCAGCCCTTGAGAATAGCGTCCTTGGACGATGCGGCAGACACCACCAGCGGGTACTTTTCCAACTGACGGTAGCCATACAAACGAACGACGCCGTCGACCAGCGAACTCATCATTGCGCTGCCGGAAGGCGCATTGGGCAGCAATTTCTGGAAAATCACGCTTTGGGCCAACGACGTGCCAATCTGCGACTCCACAAAAGGTCGTCGCGCCAGGATCGTGCCGTCGGTTAGCCCCAAAAACATTGCTCCGTTGTCATCGATGCTGAAGCTTTTGAAGAACTGATCGAAGTAGGACATCTTGATCCCGGCCAACAAGACGCCTTGAAAGTGACCGTTTTTGTCGTTGATGCGCTTGGAAATCGGAATGATCCACGCGCCGTTCTCCCGACTGCGGATCGCCGGGCCAATGTGGGCGAGGGACGAGGCATTTTGCTGATGGAATTTGAAGTACTCGCGGTCTGCCACACCCGAGCCTCGGGGCAAATCATCGAACGAGGTAATGACCCACTGTCCCTGTCCGTCGAACAGGAATATCCCGTGCAGTTGATCCAGCGCCCGCACTCGACGGGCAAAGGTTCTCTGCAACCGCGCCGTTTGCACCGGCCCAATACCTTCGGCCTGAATCCAGTCCACCAGGCTGGTCAATACCAGATCGGCCTTCATGAACGTGTCTTCAGCTTGCTGTGACATCGCTCGTGTCAGGTTCGACGATGCGACTTGCGCCAACTCCAGGTCGTGGCGGCGCGACTGCTCCAATTGCAGGTACAGCAGACCGCAGAGACACAGGCACACCGCAGCGATAAACAGCACCGCCGCCTTGAGCAGCGGTAAGCGTTTCAAAGCGCCGCCGGGGGCATGAAGCGGATCGTGAGTGGGGATTGGCAAAAGCGCTTCCTGGAAGGGCAAGTCGTGGGCAAAGGACCAAATCCCTTATATTTTGTGAGCGTAGTCTACGGCGTAGTAAGGAGCCAATGCGAACACCGTGTCTGTCAGGATAAAAGTCCCCAGACGCTACTTAGCGCCAAGACCCCCAGGGAGGAAAAATCATGAGTGATAAACACCACGCGGCGCCCATCGACACTGCTGTTTTCGATCTCGGTAATGTACTTATCCGCTGGAACCCCAGAAACCTTTACCGAAAACTGTTCGGTGACGATATTGAGGCAATGGAAACCTTTCTCGCACAGGTCTGCCCTACCGCCTGGAACGAACAGCAGGACCAGGGCCGCACGTGGCAGGAGGCGATTGCAGAGGCCGTTGCCCGGCATCCGGACCAAGAAACCTTGATCCGTGCCTATCGAGAACGCTGGGAAGAAATGCTCGACGGCGCTATAGAGGAAACCGTGACCATCCTCAATGAGCTGCATGCCAACGGTATCCGATTGCTGGCCTTGACCAACTGGTCCGCCGAAACCTTTCCGATTGCACTTCAGCGTTTCGAGTTCTTGCAGCGCTTTGAGGGGATTCTGGTTTCTGGCGCAGAAGGCGTGATCAAACCTTCGCCCGAGATCTTTCAACGGTTTCAGTCACGCTATAACGTAGCCAGTCGTCGCGCCGTGTTCATTGACGATCACCGACCGAATATTGAAGGTGCGCAGCGGATGGGGTTTCACGGGATTCAGTTCTTCAGCGCGCAGCAGTTGCGCAGTGACCTGCTAGCGCTAGGGTTGCCCCTTGACGTGGTTTGAGATCGGCAAGCCGACGAATGGGCGCTTAGGGACGCCCATTCGGACATGCGCGGATTACCGTGACGGCGGAACCCGAATATCCCCTGCCCGGCATTGGGTCTTCACACCTTTGCCGCAGGCGCCGAAGCCCAGATCCTTGCCCATGCACACCCGCACCTCCGACAGTTCAGGACCATTGCAGATCACCGCAATGCCGTCTGCCGGAATCCCGGGGTTGCTCTGGCGGAACATCGTGGCGATTTCCTGAGCTTCGAAGTAATACGACGAACTGAG
Source organism: Pseudomonas sp. DC1.2 (assembly GCF_034351645.1). NCBI lineage: Bacteria > Pseudomonadati > Pseudomonadota > Gammaproteobacteria > Pseudomonadales > Pseudomonadaceae > Pseudomonas > Pseudomonas sp. DC1.2. Next base: position 3,528,223 of record NZ_CP133782.1, read on the forward strand.
GGGTTGTAGCTTCTGCGGAATGTTCACCGCACCCACAGCCTTGTCCGCCGCATTCAGGTAACCCATCGCACCGAGGCCGCTGCAAGTACCGTGCTTGGCCCACTCATGGTCGAGCAGCTTTTGGGTCGGGAACAGCGTCAGGCCCTTGGTATTTTCCGCCGGGGACAGGGTCACCAACGGTGGGCACGACTCTGGCCAGCCGCCTTGCGCGTATTGTGGCCAGAGACCGTGCAGCACAAAGCCGTAGCCTTTGGCGGCACATTGCGCATCGTCTTTATGAGTCAGGCAGAAGGTCGGCGACCAGGACAGCGTCAACAGGTAGTAATCAAACTCGCCCGCTACCGACTCTGCCTGAGGCTTGCCGTTTTGCGACTGCCGGGCCGTGCTCAGCCCGATGCTGCCGACTGTCAGCGCGATGAGCGCAACCACTGTGAAGAACTTTTTCATAAACCCACTCCTTGGGGATGATTGGTCTGGCCATCAATTGGCCAAGCGATGGTTTTGTCACGCTTGTGTTGCAAGCACATGACGCAGGACAAAACCTGCATTAACTTGATACAGCTACGATCACGCACGCACCACGATAGGAAATCGACATGAGCAAAGCAGACGAGCTCGCTGCAAAACTGAAAGACATTCAGAAAACCGGCGCTGACGCGACCACGGCAGCCGACCAGGCAATCGACAGTTGGCCGGGCCAAGTTTACGCAATGTATCACCAGATCGAATCCTGGCTACAGCCCCTGACGGAGGCCGGTCTGACACTGCGACGCAACCCCACCCATGTGTTCGAGCGCCACCCGGACGGCGCGACCTACGCCTACGCTATTGACCAACTGCTGATCGAAGGCAATCACCACGGCATCGCCTTCGTTCCTATCGTGCGTTTTACCGCCGATGGGGCAGGACGTGTCGAGATCCATTTGAAAGGCAAAGAAATCCCGCTGTTGCGCACCGTGAACGAACACGGCGAATCACAGTGGTGGTTGCAGTCGATTGAGCAATCAGGCCAGCAGCCAGATGCGGTCGCACTGACGGAGGTCAATCTGCTGTCAGTGGTTCAGGAAGGCTTGGACCTCTGACGCTCAATCGGCACCCTCTCCCTGTGGGCGGTGGCTTGCTCGCAACGCGCGAGCAAATCAACGCCCTGAGGCCTCAGTGCAGACTCCCGTCACTGGTGGACCACAACCTTGCCGATCATCTGCGGATGCAGCACGCAAAAATACTCAAACTCTCCCGGCGTAGTGAATACCCAGGAAAAGCTGTCATTGGTATCCAGCGCCCCGGACCGAAACGCCTTGTGCGTTTCGGCCACCGTGTGGGGGATTTGATCGTCGTTCACCCACGTAACTTTGGTCCCCACCGTCACGGCCAAGTCCTTGGGGCCGAACATGAACTCTTTAATATCGACTTTTACCTCCCCGGCCCACACAGGCATCGATACCATCAGGCCGACAACGACCCACCATCGCGTTTTCATACGAGCGCACTCCCCTAAACCAGTGTCGAGTCAATCAGGGCCAGCGGGTGCTCGCCCTGTGTCGCTTTCACATCGGTAATGCCCAGGTAGTTACGTAATTGATCGGCGGCCACCGTCATCGGCCCGGGTGAAGGTGCAGTGCCTGGTGCCGGCTGCGGGTAAGCCGTGCCGCGAGCGGTGTGGAAGGTGATGTTGCCTTCCACCTTCTGAATGACCTGATGAATGTGCCCGTTCAACACTGTCACCGAGCCGTAATTGCGCAGCATGGCGATGGCCTGATCGCCGTCCTCAGTGCCCCAGCCCCACGGCTGATAAATCGTCCACAACGGAATATGCGTGAACACCACAATCGGCGTGCTGGAGGTGACGGCGCGTAAGTCATCGGCCAGCCAAGCCAGTTGATCGGCCCCCAGGGTTGCCTCATGGCCCGCCTGAAAATTGAACACGTTCACCAAGCCAATGAAATGCACACCATGGTCATCGAAGCTGTACCAGCCATTGCCCTTGGTGCCCTTACCGTAACGCTCCAGGTAGAGCTTGCCGCCGCCCTCATCGAGCGTGTCGTGCTCGCCCGGCACGTAATGCACGGTGGAGGGCAAGCCTTTGAGCAACTGCGCTGCCGTGTCGAACTCTGCGGGTTTGGACAAATGGGTAATGTCACCGGTGTGGAGAATCAGCGATGGCCGCGTTGGCAGCGCGATGACCTTATCGATGGCCACTTGCAACGTCTTCAGCGGTTCGGGATTGGCGTCCTTGTTGAAGCCGATGTGCGAGTCGCTGATCTGCACGAAATGGAACGTGCTGGCCAGCGCTTTGGGATCGGACACGTTGCCATTGGCATCCAGCGCAAACGCCCGGGGAATGCCACCGCTCAGGGCCCAAATTACGCCAGCTCCGGCCCAGGCCGAGCACTTGAGCAGTGTCCGGCGATCGGAGTTCAGCGGGCCATCGGTACGTCGTTGGTGTTTTGAGTGAATGTCCATCGGTATGCCCTCGCGAGCGAACTACAGTGAGGTAGCTGACACGAGATATAACCGCGCGAGTCGGTGCTTTATTCCGCTGCGCAGCGCTATTTTTTTCCGGGAATAAAACACGGCGCATCACAGTTATAGAGGTGGGACGGTGCGGAAATCACTATGAAGCGATTTGAGGAGCTGTTTGCCCCCCACTTGGACGCTGCTTATAACCTTGCGCGCTGGCTCACCGGAAACGACAGTGCCGCGCGCGATGTCGTGCAGGAAAGCGCCCTGCGCGCCTTTCGGTTCTTACACCGTTTTACTGACGGCAATGCCAAGGCGTGGTTTCTGACCATCGTGCGCAACGAGAGCTACACCTGGCTCAAGGCTTGCGCCGGCCATCGCTGGGTCGCCATCGATGATGAACTGCTCGAGGACGACGTTGCGTTGAGTCACGGTCAAACCCCGGAATTACAGGCGATTCACCTAGAAAACACAGCGCTGGTGCAACACGCCTTGCGTGCCCTACCGCCGATTTTTCGTGAGGTGATTGTTCTGAAGGAGCTCGAAGACATGCCCTACAAGGACATCGCTCTCGTCGTTGACATCCCCATCGGCACCGTCATGTCGAGACTGGCTCGGGGCCGCGCCATGCTCAAACTCGAACTGCTGAAGTTGCACGATCATGAATGAACTCGATTGCACGGTTTGCCAGACGTTGATTCACGGCTACCTGGACCAGGAACTGGATTCGCCAAAAGCGACGAAAGTGGCTGAGCACTTGGCAGGGTGTGTCGAGTGCGCGCGACTGCATGACGAGGAGCGGTTGTTGATCGCCGGTGTGAAGCGCCAGGTGCCTTATTACCCCGCACCTACGACATTGACAGCCAGCGTGCTGGAGCAGACGAAGGCGCGCACCCGCCCTTTCGCGCGGGTGCGTAGATGGCTGGCGCCAGCGTTTTCAGCGACCGCCCTGGCCTTCGCGGTGATGCTTTATGTGGCAATGCCACCCGGCGATCAACCGCTGATGGAAGAAGCCGTTTCCAGCCACGTTCGCTCGTTGATGGGTGAGCATCTGAACGATGTCGTCTCGTCAGACCGGCACACGGTAAAACCCTGGTTCACCGGTAAACTCGATTTCTCACCACCGGTATTCGATTATTCGGCGCAGGGATTTCCATTGCTGGGTGGCCGCCTGGACTACCTGCAACACCAAACGACGGCCGCGCTCGCCTACGGGCGGGCGAAGCACATCATTAACGTGTTCATTTTGCCGACAGCCTCCGCGGATAAACCTCGACAAAGTCAGCTGATTCGCGGCTTCAACGTGGTGTCCTGGCAGCAGCATCAGATGCGCTTTGTAGTGGTGTCCGATCTGGAAAAAAGTGAGTTGGAAACGTTCAGTCAGTTACTGGAGAAAGGTGACTGAAAGGGCAGGAATTCAGGTCCTGCGCATAGAGCAATACTCAACGATGACTTGCGTGAGCGCCGTCACAATCGCCGGATCGGCCTGCGTGGAGGCAAACAGCCGAAACTGCGCATCGGGCAACGCCGGCAAACCATGCTCCTCGCCCAGCACAGCCAGTCCCGCCCCCAACTGGCCGACCGCCATCGGCGCGACCGCGAAACCGGCCAGGGCCGCGGCACGCAAAGCGACATTACTGGTGCAGAGCATCGCTGTGCGCTGGGCAATCCCGGCGCGCGCCAAACACGTCAACGCGGCTTCGCGATAAGGACACGGCGCAGGAAACAGCGCCAGCGGCAACGGTGTCGGCAATTGAGTGACCGGTTGCGCCGACCACGCCCATACCAGCGGCTCCTGCCACAACAGCAACCCTGGCGCTTGCGTATCACACAAGGAACCAATGACCAGGTCCAGGTCACCCTGCTTCAGCAGATTCAGCAACGTACCGGGAATACTCACCTGCACATCAATCTCCATACCTGGGTACTGCGCTGCAAAATCCTGCAAGGCCCGCAACAATCGCGCCTCGACAAAATCTTCGGACACACCCAGCCGCACTCGCCCGTGAAATGGCGTGCGCGTCAGTTGTGCCCAGGCATCGCGATTCAACGCCAGGATCGTGCGCGCGTAGGCGATCAGGCGCTCGCCGTCCGGCGTCAGATGCTGGGAGCGAGTTGTACGCTTCAGGAGTGGTTTGCCCGTCTGCTCTTCCAACCGCCGCAGGTGACCGCTGACCGCAGATTGTGTCAGGTGCAGCTTCTCGGCCGCTCGGCTGAAGCCTTCTTCATCGACGACAGTGACGAAGGTTTTAAGTAGCAGGGGATCGAATATAGTTAGATACGTGATCAATGACCTATTTATTTACAATTTATAGTCACTATCAAACTATGTTGCAATGCCTCGCACTTCCCACCGCACGAGGTACGCCATGACCACCCTCCTCCATATCGAATGCTCACCGCGCAAGCAGCGCTCGGCCTCGCTCGAAGTCGCCCGCAGTTTCATCACGCGCTATCAACAAAACGCCCCAGACACCGAAGTCGTCACCCTGGACCTGTGGAACATGGCACTGCCGGAGCTCGACCAACCGGCAATGGACGCCAAGTACGCCGAACTCGCTGGCACGCCCATCACGCCGGATCAACAAACAGCGTGGGACAGCCTGAAAGCCTTGGCCGCTCCGCTGTTGCAGGCAGACGTGCTGGTGTTGTCGGTGCCGCTGTGGAATTTCAGCATTCCGTACAAGCTCAAGCAGTTCATTGACCTGGTCTCCCACCAAGGCATCCTGTTCAGCTTCGACCCGGAACGCGGCCTGGAAGGCCTGCTGCATAACAAAACCGCCGTGGTCGCCTATGCCCGAGGGCTGGACTTTTCCGCGCAGTCGAACACACCGGCGCAGCAATTTGATTTTCAAAAACCTTACGTAGAGGCGTGGTTAAAGTTTGTCGGGATAAGCGATGTGTACTCAGTGATTGTGGAAAAAACCATTCTGGGCAAAGAGCTTGATCAAGCTTCCCGTGAAGCGGCTACTCAGCAGGCAATAGCCTTGGCCGACAGCCTTGATCGTCCGTTTGCGGGGTAAGCATCGAAAGCGGGTTGACGTTACCGAGTACGTTGTTCAGACGACAATAACGGCGCAGCAGCCTGCAAATCCAGAACAGGCACTTTCGATGGCACGTTCAGCGCTTTCAACACCGGAATGTCGTAGCCATAAACGTCAGGTTTAAACGCAACCCGTCCGTTACTGCCCAAGTCCACTGTCCAATACGCTAACAACACTGGCACCTTGACTGGCAACCGGATGTTCTCCGTTCTTCCGTTGGCTAATTGTTTTTGAATACCGGCGCTGTTCCAGCGCACCGGATCGTTGAACAGTAGCTCCACCAACTGCAACGGGTTCTCTACGCGGATGCAGCCCGAACTGGTCGCCCGCACGGACTTGGCAAACAACTCGCGATGCGGTGTGTCGTGCAGATAAATTGCATAGTCATTGGGGAAGCGAATCACTACCTGACCCAGCGAGTTCTCGGGCCCAGCGTCCTGGCGCAAGGTAATGCCTCTGGGGTTACTCCAATCGACAGTCAACGGATCGAGTACCTTGCCTTCCCGATCAATCGCCCGGATACGATTGGCGCTGAGGTAATTGGGATTGCTCAGAATCTTCGGCAGCATGTCTTCCTTGAGAATCGTCGGCGGCACGGTCCAGGTCGGGTTGAACGTGACATAGGTAATCTGGGCTTGAAAGATCGGCGTGCTACGAAACGGCTTACCGACCTGCACCCTGGAACGCCAGATAGGCTGACCGTCTCGATACAGCGTCACTTTGTAGCCGGCAATATCGACAACGACAAAGGTGCCTTGCAGTTTATAAAGCAGCCAGCGGGCACGCTCCATATTGACCCTGACCTGATCGATGCGCGCCTGCACCGGCACGTTCAGCGCAGCAAGTGTTGTCGGCCCAGCCACACCATCTGGCCCAAGGTATTGCTCGGTTTGATACTTCTTCACCGCCGCGATGACCGTCTCGTCGTAATCCGTGCGCTTGCTCTTTTGCGGTTCCAGATACCCCCCCGCCGCCAAGCGAGCACGTAACTGCGCAACGGCCGGGTCGTCCATCTCCGGCCTGAGCGTCTGCCCTTCGGCAACCTTCGGCCAGCCACCTCTGTCACGAACCTTGCGCAACTGCGCCAAAGCCTCACGTAACCCTCCGTAAACCGCCTCTTGCGGAGGCGCTAGCGTAAAAGCGCGGGCCACCTCATGACTGTCCAGTGCAGCGAAAAAGGCATCAACGTCTTCTCGGGGATCGACACCGGAAGCGTCGAAGTTCCAGTGCATATCGAGTCGCGAAGGATCGACCTTGCCGCGACGCAGTTGCAGTAAGGCGGTGATATACGTCCGGGTGGCCGCCATATCGAAGGCCGCTCGTTGAGCCGGGGTGGCCGAGGGGGGCTGAACTGATGCGCGCGCGCTGGCCAATTCATCAATACGAAAATCAGCGGGCTCCAACCCGTCAATCTGAGTGTCGTTCAGACTTTTCAACAGCTGGGCAACATCGCTATCTTCCGTCCACGCAGCCCGAAAGCCACGATGCACATAAAAATCCATGACCACGCGATTGACGTCTAACCGTTGGTGGCGAGGAGAGGTCAGTAAGGGCGGAAAAGCAGAGATCAGGGGCTCAAGCACGGCATGAATGGCCTGACCGACGTTGTCGCCGGGTGCCGCCTCAATCACGCGGCCAGATGGCGTTACCGGCTCAATCGACGAAGTTTCACCGCGCACAGCGCCGCTGATCAGAAAGCCCATAAAAAAAATATGGCTTATGACGAATAACCTTGATAGTTGCCTCATGAATACCCCTTAATTCCCGCACTTGAGGACGGGCAGCTTGCGCATTGCCCGGCCCGGTCAATTCACGATGAGACAACTTTATGGCGCTAGCCCGCTTCGGCTTTTTATTGACGGCACTGCTGCTGACTTCACTATCGATGCCCGCAGCCTACGCCGATTCCCTTGAAACCGCGCTGGTCAAAGCGGCCCCTGACGCCAACGCCAAGGTCATTTCGTTGGCGGTCCGCGCGTCCCAATGCAGATTGGCCCAAGGCGCAGAACCTGTCCAACGCCTCGCCGTCATCGACTACTCCCTGCCTTCCACCGAACAACGCCTATGGGTGTTCGATTTAAAGAAACGAAAACTGTTGTTCCACGAACTGGTGGCTCACGGGCGCAACAGCGGCGAGAACATGGCAAACCAGTTCTCCAACCAGAACGAAAGCAACGCATCAAGCCTTGGGCTGTACCGGACTCAGTCGAGCTACCTGGGACATAACGGCTATTCGTTGCGCATGGAGGGGTTGGAGCCAGGGTTTAATGACAATGCGTTTGACCGGGACATCGTGATTCATGGAGCCCCTTATGTCAGCCCTAAACTGGCGCGGGTGAATGGCCGTATCGGTCGTAGTCTGGGCTGTCCCGCGGTGCGACCGGCGATTGCGCATCGCCTGATTGATTCGATGAAAGATGGGCAACTGTTGTTTTCTTATTATCCGGATCGGCGTTGGTTGAAGTCCTCGGCGTTTATCAATTGCGGTGGTACGGCCATGGCGAATGCAGCGAAGCCGAAAAAAACCATCAACTAATCGTCGCGCGCGCTGTATTGAACGGATGTCGCCGGAGCCGAATCTGGAGCATTATTTGCGCGCAGGGCCGGACCGTCAGCATCGGTATGGGCTTCAACTAGCCAGCTAGAGCGACGTGCTCAGTCGAATTTAACGCCATCCTAAAAGCCCGATCACTATGAACAACATAAAAAACACGATGATGCTCAGTGGCCTGCTCGCGCTATCCCTTGGCGTTCAGGCACAGGAAAGCCCGTCACACCTCGGCAGCGTCATTCAACAAGGCCAATTGCGCGTTTGTACGACCGGCGATTACAAACCCTATACCTACAAAGCCGAGGACGGCGAATACTCAGGCATCGATATCGCGATGGCACGTTCGCTGGCCGACAGCCTCGGCGTGAAGGTTGCCTGGGTGCCGACCACCTGGAAAACCCTGATGCCGGATTTGCTGGCGGGGAAATGCGACATCGGCGTCGGCGGCATTTCCGTCACGCTGGAACGTCAGAAAAAAGCCTTCTTCAGCACCACGCTGGACGTCGACGGCAAAATCCCACTGGTACGCTGCGAAAATCAGACGCTGTACCAGACTGTCGAGCAGATCAACCAGCCCTCGGTTCGCGTGATCGAACCGGCCGGCGGCACAAATGAAGCTTTTGTTCACGCGCTTTTGCCGAATGCACAATTGATCCTTCACGACAACGTGACCCTATTCCAGGAACTGCTGGACAAGAAAGCTGACGTCATGATCACCGATGCTTCCGAGGCGCTCTATCAACAGAAACTCAAACCCGGCCTGTGCGCGGTCAATCCGAGTCAGTTCATGCAGTATGGGGAGAAGGCATATCTACTGCCGCGCGATGACGTTAGCTGGAAGATGTACGTCGATCAGTGGTTGCACCTGAGCAAGGTGACGGGCAATTACCAAAAAGTGTTGGGGCAATGGTTGGCGGTGCCAGAGACGTAATAGGACCAGTTCCTTTACGCAGCGACTGGTTAGTTTGAAATGGATTTGCGGTGTTAGATATTCAGGGAAAATATGATGTTTATGCGTTTGTGTGCCCCGTGGCTTTTGTATCTTGCTATGAGCCAGGTGTGGGCTGTGGAAGCCGAACCCAGGAAGCTGATCACTTCAACCGTCGGCGATACGAGCATCCAAGTGTCCAAGCTGGAGCCGAAGTCTAATTCGGATGACGACAGAAAAATCGTGACCTTGACGAAGGTTCCCAGCCGATAACACTCAGCAACTTCGATTTCGACGTGCTCTATACAAACCCGGACGCCACCCATTCGCCGAACATAATCGTGGGCAGCCACAGTGGCGGCGCTAACTGCTGTTATACGTTACACATCATCAGTTTTGCACCATCGCTGCATAAGCAAGATATCGAGGTCTATAATTCGGATCATATCGATATTCAAGCAGTCGCTGGTGGTGGACCGACATTGAACTTCCTGGATTTCAGTTTCGCTTTTTGGCATAGCTCATTTGCAGACAGTCCTGCACCGCCCATTTCTCTAAGTTGGAATGCCATGCAAGGACGCTATGTACTAAATATCGATGGCATGCGCAAACCTGCGCCGTCGAATGCCACGCTGGAAGAAGATGCGAATCGGCTCCTGAAGGAAGAAATAGATACCCAACACCCATGGCCGCCGACCTTACTATGGGGTGACATGCTTAAGTACATCTATTCGGGCAGCAGTGCATCGGCCCGAACCTTGATGGATACAGCATGGCAGCCAAAATGGGGCGAAAAAGAACTATTTTCTACCTGCTTTAGCCAGAAATTACAGACTGGCTGGCTCTGGGGCCACTTGGATATGGCTAACGTAATGAAGGCTGCTGGTGACTTTCCAAAGCCGATAAGTGTACCTGCATCTTGTGAAAGTTTAGTCCCGAAGCGACACCTGATGAGTCGTACATGACGAAGACCTCGCCGGTTGTAAGTCATATACCCATTTCGTTTTTGGCAAGGATGTGACGGCATGAAAAAAACAATGACAGCACTGATCAATACTTGCTTAATTTTTATAATCCCTTTGTTAGCCTGGTGTTTTGTCGCACCCTTTTTAAGCGGCACTCGCTACTATTATCTAGCCGCTAACATTGCGACTGTTCTACTTTTGTTTTCCATATCACTGTGGGGAGTTTTCAGGACAACGGTCGGGTGGCATCTGGTTGTGCGTTTGTTTTTGGGCAGTATCATTTGGGCGATTCTATTTCTTTTCTTTTTTCTTTGGTCAGCCGCGGTGGCTCTTTCGGGCGCGACAACAATGCCGTAGCTCGTTAGCCAAACTTCAGCTTCTGATTGATGCTCAATTCGTCCTGAGTCATCCGGCCATGAATCGATACACCGGAATCGGCTTATTTCACCAGAAACGGGCGTCCCTCAATGCGCCACGTCTCAGTAAATCCTACCGCTCCAAACCAGCTTTTGGGCTCGCCATCTGCTATCGACCAGACGCTATCCATACGCAAAAAATAAATATTGATGTCACATTGCCATCCCCCAGAATTGTCCTACGCTGCATTTGTTTCAGAAGGCAAATCGCTTATCCACTGCGTTAAAAGGAGCTTCACATGGGATGGTTTGACACTGTTTTGTCGATCGGCACCACCATTGGACGAGTTGCAGGTGCCCTCTCGGGTGTGCCGACGCAAAAATGCATTAGCTTTGGTCCTACAGGTGACATCAACCCTCAGTTTGGCAGCGTCGGTTTTTTCGTCGATGCCAACGGCAACACCCAAGCATTTAATAATTCGATGAGCGCTTCAGTCGGACTTAGCTTTCCGGGCGACCCGCTGCTGGGGGACGGATCAACGGACATCATCCTAGCTCCGACTCAAAAAATTGAAATGGGCCCAGCTTTTAATAGTGCGGCGGCAGCGGGATTTGATAATTTTCAGATCATGCCAACTCTATCGTTGACGGCAGATTCCAATAATGTCGGTGGTTCCGGTGGCTCCAATATACATTCCTCGACCACACAAACTGCTACAACCGGCCTGGCTGTGAAGGTTGGGCCTTATCTCAGTGCGACCTTAAATACTTCAAATCGCACATTACAGATAGCGGTAATTGGAACATTGGCTCTCACTGGAATCGTTCTCCTGAATGTTCGTGGTGCTGGTGACACGGTCGTGAAGATCATTAATGCAGTCAGAAAACCTTCTGACGCAAATTCCGATAATCCGCAAACTATTACCGTGGACATCCCCGTCGGACTAAATATTGATAACGGCTTGACGTTCATCGAGATCGACGCTGCTGTTGAGGGGGCGCTCAGCACCTTTGTGCCAGATCACTATCCGGCAAAATCAGTAAAATTGACCGAAGCTGATCATGCACTGATCGCAGCCATGACCGCAGTCCAATAATATGACTTTCACTATCCTCGACAAGTCCCTTCCAGTGGGCCAGGTAAATCAACCGTATAGCTTCACTTTAGCCGCAACAGGCGGTACGAAGCCGTACATTTGGTCGTGTTTATTACCAGAGGGGCTGTCGATCGATAGTGCAAGCGGTGCGATTCAAGGCACCGTCAAAACGGTGATCGCACAAACAGTCCTGGTAAAAGTTAAAGACAGTGGAAGTCCGCCCATGTCTTCGACGGCCTACTTTCAGCTTACTGTAACGGCAGAAACGCTTGCGATCAAAACAAGCAATCTTCCTGCCGGTGAAGTTAGCCAGGTATATTTCACGAGTATTTTGGCCGTCGGCGGCCAGACGCCTTACACCTTCTCAATTCTAAGTGGCACCCTTCCCCTCGGGCTTATTTTTGATGGTTCAGGAACCATTAGTGGCGTACCGTCGTCCGGTTCTTCGACACTGGTCTTCGGTGTAACCGATTTTCTTGGTGTACAAGCACAAAAAAACCTGACTATTTCCGTCGCATCGCCGGTTGTGATTACATCCAAGAGCCTAATCACCGGGATAACAGGTTCGCCTTATATGGCAACACTTAGTGTCTCAGGCGGACAAGCACCCTTCTTATTTTCAATAGTCAGCGGGGCGTTACCACCGGGGATCACGATGTCCCCCTCCGGAGTTATTTCTGGAGTTTGCACTTCAGTGGCGACTGCAGTTTTTGTTGTTTCGGTAACAGATGCTTTTAGCGCTAGCGCCACAGGTAGTTTGAGCCTGACAGTCGAATCCAAACCGATTATCAGTACAACGTCGCTCCCCCCCGCAGTTATAGACACTGCATATTTCTTTAAAATTACGGCTTCCGGAGGACATGAACCTTATACCTGGTCGCTTCCTGGCGGCGGTCCAGATTTTAGTATCAGCCAATCAGGTGAAATCACAGGAACTCCGAAACAGCTACACGCCTACTCAATGAGTATAAAAATCATCGATGGCTTGGGAGTTATAGCAACCGCCGATCTAATTCTGAATGTGAAACCGCTAGGCCAGTGGACAAGTCTTTACACAGACAAAAACCTCACGCAAAGCACTGCCATGTCACTCATTGACGGAACATTTGTCATGGTGAGTGGACTTCAAATAGGGCTTCCACGAGCATGGTCTTCGGGCGACGGTCGTGTGTGGAAAAACATCGATTGCACCCCACTAAATAAAGTCATCGTTGCATTGGCAATGACCAGTGGGGCAGGAAAGGTGTGGCTTTCTGGGTCAGGATGGAATGACTCACTTGGTTATATTTATAGCTTCGACCCCCCATCAGGGAAATGGTCCTTAGTTACAAATTCAGCACCGTTCGGACGCACCGGAATGTCTGCGCTGGTTTGGTTTAACAACCAACTATGGGCTATTAGCTCTTCGGCAAATCTTGGGCAGTCCTCAAATCAAGTTTGGTCGTCCAGCGACGGCGTCACATGGCATCAGCAGCCATCACCGCCTTGGAGTTCAAGGACATACGTTGGTGCGGCGGCCCTTCACGGGCGACTCTGGATATGTGGAGGTCAGCAAGGATGGCGCTCACCCAATGTTGAAACCGATGACATCTGGTCAACAGCCGATGGGCTCAATTGGAGGCAAGAAGGACCTCCGCCATGGGCAGGGCAAAAAGATGTATGCGGTATAACACTCATTCCCACCGCTACTCATTTCTATGCGATCACAGCAAATGGGGATATTTTGGCGAACCAGTCCTTATTTTTGTGGACTATGCGGCCTGATGGCACTTGGTCCGACATCAATAGCGATACTGGTTTCTGGATTAACAACGGCTATCCAGTTGGTTTTGTTGCGACGGATGAACAAGTAATTGGCGCCAGTGGCTACCAGAGCCAAGTTCGTATGTATACGCCGAACTAGAATCACTTGCTGAGAGCGAACCGGTATTCGGCGTCAGAATTGCCGGTTCGCTCTCAGCAACAATGTTTATCTTTTACCTAGGGAAGGTCTGAAGTAGGCAGGCGTTTTTAACGGCCCTTTTGCTTGAGGCTCAAAAAATGTCGACTCAAGCGAAAATTAGTCCTTTCTCTTTCTCAGCTTCTCTTTTTTCTGCGAACAAGCGCTTTTCGTAAGCGATCCACGAACTACACCTACCTCCAGATGAGGCCGTCGTTTACCGTGGCATCTCTGGCGAGCAGTTCCATGGCAGCAAGGCTTCGTAGTCCCCAACCGATTGTGCCTGCGGCAGTCTTTCCAGTACGTGGCGCAGCCACGTATAAGGCTCCTGGCCGTTGACCTTGGCGGTCTCGACCAAACTGTAGATCTGCGCACTGGCGGTGGCACCCTTGGGCGTGTCGCTGAACAGCCATGCTTTGCGCCCGATTACAAACGGCTTTATCGCGCGCTCCGCCGCGTTGTTATCGATCGGTAAAAAACCGGCCTCCACGTATCGCTCCAGACGGCTCCAGTTGTTGGCCAAATAATTCACGGCTTTACCCAACACACTTTGCGGCGTCACTTGGGACTGTGTTTTATCCAACCAGCTTTTCAACTGCCCCAGGATCGGCAGGCTCTTCTCCTGACGACCGATAAAACGCTGTTCATCGCTAACGTCCTTGAGTTCACGCTCGATGCCGTACAGCGTCCTGCTTTGGTGTCCGCTTTGGTTTGTTTCTGGGCTTTTTCCGCGTCTGGTAAACTTCTGACGCATGGGTCTGCTGTTTTGAACATATTTGTGCATTTCTTTTGTAATCGTCAGTCCATCACATATGCAATCTTTTCATAAAGCCTTAATTTTCCGGCTTAGAATGGTATTGATCCATCCCATTTGGCGATTTTCAGTCTCCAGCACTTCTTCTGCTATCAGGTTGTCTCAGACATTCAGTCCATCAGCTCAGCCCTTTGGACTCCTTGTTTTTATATGTTGATTCACTGGACTTCCAGAAATGCATCAATTGAACTAATTATCTGAGTTTGAGACCTTCCACTTCTGGTGTGGAGTGTTCTTCACTGTGGATGGTATTTCTTCATTTGTTATTTGTCTTAGAATAACTCCGCTTTGGTATCAGCTCAGCACAGATTTCTTCAAAGCAACAGAATTCCATGGTGAATATCAGCATTCACCAATGGTTTCTTTACCTTCCTGCATTTGGGCTTTATTTATCTTTTCAATCATCTGAGCGGGTTTAATCTGCATTGAGAATGATTCTATACTATGTATCGCTTTTATATGAACGACCCCAATCCCGTCATAGAATTAGAACACTGTCTAGACACACACACACACACACACACACACACACACACACACACACACACACACACACACACGGGGGGGGGGGGGGGGGGGGGGGGGGGGGGGGGGGGGGGGGGGGGGGGGGGGGGGGGGGGGGGGGGGGGGGGGGGGGGGGGGGGGGGGGGGGGGGGGGGGGGGGGGGGGGGGGGGGGGGGGGGGGGGGGGGGGGGGGGGGGGGGGGGGGGGGGGGGGGGGGGGGGGGGGGGGGGGGGGGGGGGGGGGGGGGGGGGGGGGGGGGGGGGGGGGGGGGGGGGGGGGGGGGGGGGGGGGGGGGGGGGGGGGGGGGGGGGGGGGGGGGGGGGGGGGGGGGGGGGGGGGGGGGGGGGGGGGGGGGGGGGGGGGGGGGGGGGGGGGGGGGGGGGGGGGGGGGGGGGGGGGGGGGGGGGGGGGGGGGGGGGGGGGGGGGGGGTGTGTGCTGGCAGCCTCAGCAGGTCAGTTCGTCTCAGGCAGACATCATTGGTCCCCACTAGGCACAGTCAGGCCAGCCGTGCAGCTGCCCCTGCAGCATGGCAATCAGCTGTCCTTCTGTCAATCATGGGCACTGAAGCAACAAATAACAGATAATTGAACAGCACCAGTTGCATTGTTCAGGGCTCAATCAGTGCTCAGTTTCAATGAATAACTGACTCTTCTTATAATCCTCCTAAATCATGATGTGAACCACGTTTCACCTCAACCATTCCCATAGCACAGCAATGGTACTCTACTCTGTTAGCATTCAATGGTCTCTGAGAAAGTCTCAGAAATATCAAGTCACAGCAGAAGTTGCATCCATTTTATGATGTGGCATTATACTAATTATACGAAATGAATTCATTTCACGAAATCCTTCAATATGAGTTCTTAATTCTGTTCATTCATTTGATATCCCGTTTCTCAGAGAAGGCCCAAAGCTGTTCAGAACTCCAACGAAACCTTTCATGAAGCATTTTCTAATGTATGGCAGAACAGTTGAATGAATGAACTAAGCATTTAAAAGTCCAATTTTACTGCTTGTCTCAGATTCAACCTATTAAAACATGGCCGTGTCAGAGTTTCAATGCTGACTTGGTAAATGCCTTTCACACTTGTAACCGGACTGCCTCCATGGTGATGAAACTCCTATTAATCAAAGACTTCCAACATCAACAGTCAATATCCACTTACGTCTTCACAAACTACACAGAAGCATTCTCATTGCCACACCACACCAGATACACACACACCCCCCCCCCCCGGTGGACAGAGTCTCCCTTTTTTTTTTTTTTCCTTAAAATTGCCTTAACAATTTAACAATAGTAATATTTTCAGATGCACCAAAAGGAGAACAAAAAAAAAAAATTAAATCCAGTAATTATAGAATGGTGAAAAACTAAAAAATAAAAGTTTGTAAAGGATTTCACACTATCCTAATAATAGTGGCATACTGTAATAACTATACTCCTGCATGTTCAGCCTGGCCACAGAATCTCAAAACATCAAAAAAAAAAAAAAAAAAAAAAAAAAAAAAAAAAAAAAAAAAAAAAAAAAAAAAAAAAAAAAAAAAAAAAAAAAAAAAAAAAAAAAAAAAAAAAAAAAAAAAAAAAAAAAAAAAAAAAGAACATGGGGCTAATTTAATATATCAAATATGACTTATGTATTTGCTATTTCCAGACTTAAAACAACTTCTTCATTCCTATCCAACACTTCAACTGATTTTAGAAATAGAGTCAATAACTGAGACACGACATTTGCTAACAGCCACGTCAACGTCTTCACTATTTAAGTTAACGCCCCCAGCGGCAAGGCCAAAGGCATCCACTGCCTTTGTTGGCATTTTTGTACACCAAAAGCCAAAGGAAATCATATCGCAAGTAGCAGCAGGATCAAGCAAAACATTGTAGCCAAAGAGCTTCAACATCTTCGACTTGTATGCCGGAGTTTCCGCAGTCAAGGCACTCAAAACCCACTTGCCGATACCCGCACTAACTAAATTATTGAAAGAAAATGGATCTACCTTCGTGCGATCTATCCTTCGATCAACCAAAACCTCTTCACTGAAAATCTTCAGCTCATGGCACTTATCGTAAACGGCCTTATCAACATCAAAGATCCCTTCCAGAACCTTCACAAACCGCTCAAAGGTCTCAGCATGAACCATATCCTTATTCGTACGAGTAGTAATAAAAAACAACCAATCCTCAGTACGATTATCAGCTTGATATCTTAAAAGCTCAAATAAAGCCTCATAATAGTTATTCTGTTTCTCCTTAGGAGGCGACTCCAAAAAACTACCACACAAATCAATATTAATCACATCATACGTAGGGGCTTGCTTAATTACTGTCTGATAAGCAATTGAATTCTTATTTGACAAGCGCTCCAAATAATCTGGATGAACATCTGACGAAGGATCGATATATTGAAGCCCACGCAACTCATCCAGAGAGATAAGCTGATCCATGGTAGCGTCTTTATCCTCAGCAGCAATTGCATTCAAGCCTGTAAACCGAATACGAACTTCTTTATCAGCACAAACCGCATAAAGAGATCTAACATCGAGTAAATCTGGACCAGGCAGGCTTAAGTACTCCAGCGATCGCGACTTATTTTTAAGATCAAGGGCATCGACCAAACTGACAATTACACTATTCCATTGATTATTTCTTATGTACTGCTTACGTGGCTTATGCCACGGTAAAAACTTGGTCTTCAATGAAACTGTGCTATGACCAACATCCAAGCCAAGATCTTCTGCCAGGTCTTCCCCGCTATCCCTGCTTATCATTTCTTAATATCCAATAGAAAGATTTTACCGATGGCACTTATAAGCTTTTCTACTTCAGAAGGACTTAGACTAGATAACAGACCATAAGACTCGAGAATATTGGCAACTGCGATGAGTTTCTCCTCATGCAGCCCCATTCGCGCCTTTTCGGTACTAGTAACCGACTTAACCGTTGAAAGAACAACACTCCGGTCGATATTCAATGTACCAGGAGCATCCAAAAGGGATGGCTGCTCGCCTTTTGAAGATGAAAAAAACCGAACAACCTTGCTCTCTGTAAAACTCTCTACAACCAAATTAATATGATCTTTAATTTCGTTAATTTTTTCCTGATTTTTTACGGCAGCACCATCTTTGCTAAGCGCTTTATTCTTGCTCATAAATTGCCGAAGCGCATTATGCATCCACTTTTTTAAATACTGATAGTGTGGATGTGAAATATTAAATGACTCACGATCAATATTTAGAGCTGAGTCCAGCCCCTTTATTGCAAAAACCTCACCTGTGAGTTGCCGCAATCGTGTTTGCTCTGATATCTGATAATCCATAAATGCTGCATCAAATAGAGTACCATTCGCACCATTTATACGTATTAGAGAACCAATATGCTCCAAAGGAACGACTTTATGGTTCCAAAGCATATAATATTCAAATTCAAGCTCACCGCCCCTGTAGCTTTCTGGAACACTATTCAAAGACGGACTAGCGCCACCCACAAACATGAGTTGGCCTTTAGCCCTATCTGCAGATCCTGCGATAGAAATAGGCCTGCGCAGTTCTATATCATCAATAAACACCGAAAAAGGAAGTTCGCTTTCAATGCGTTTTGCGCAGAAGCCTAACTTTGACTCAAGCGTCTCACCCTCATCAAGCTCCACCTTTACAGGAGAACTTCCTCGTCCACCGTTACTAATCAGATATACATCAATATTATCTGAAGCTCGCACATCGAAGGGATGTTTCTCAATATATTGAACTGGCACCGAAAGACTAATAGACCATATCATTCTCAGATACGAGTCCAAGCACTCTTTAAGCTTTACATTACCGCGCTTAGCATCAACTGTTAGAAAAGAAACTTTAGATACCAGCTTCTTGAATTTCTCTAGTGGACTATCTTTTGGCGACCAAGGAAGCTCAGCGACTGTAATAAGTCGTTCAGGGTCTAGGGGATCCACCTCCCCTATGTGAAAGTCAGGAACCCTAGGTAGGTCGGCCAACTCATCTTCAAGGTCGAAATCTACCTCTTCAGCCTCCTCACCGACTTGACGCTGATATTGAATCGCGTTCCAAACCAGTTTGGATTGTAGGCTTTCCCGAACGAATGGTCGAACCTTTAGCAGAGTAATCTCAGTACCGGAAGATTCAGTATCTTCCGCTGGGACATATGTAATTTCGGCCGTACCTGTAACATACGTATCCTCATTTACTTCTGCGACTATTTCAGATTGAGGGCGAAGTATAATATCGCAAACAAGGCGCTTACTCGCCCCCTTCACTTTTGAGACAATTACAATATGGTGAGTTATCTGCGATACAGAAAACAAACCGATCCCCAACTTACCTATAAGACGCCGACCACTTGGGCTTAAATTCTTATCAAGCTCACTGGTGACATCATGATACTTCCCATCCTTGCTGCGCTTTAAACTGCCACCAATATTGCAAATGATATGCGCTAGTGTATTCTCGTCCAGACCATGGCCGTTATCACGAACAACTATCTTAGAAAATCTGGGTGCATCAGTGAAGACTCTAACCTCAGTTGCATCGGCATCATACGAATTCGCAATGAGCTCCCGCAATGCAGAAGCGGGTTCTCTATAGATGCCATCAGTAATTCTAGCGAAAACCCTTTCATTGGTTTTCAGCGTAGCCACTACCGGCGCATCATAAAATTTCGTCTTGGACAGCTGTCCTCGAAGGGCTATTTCCTCTTCAGACAACTTACCGTTTTCACCGATGTCTTCCATAACCCTAAATCCCTAAAGTACTTGATCCATTATAGATTGTGCAATTTTTTCAGCGACTGGTGGAGGGACGGCATTTGAGACTTGTTTAACTTGCTGACTCATGTTTCCTTCCAGAACATACTTGAACGGAAAACCTTGTAACTGCAATGCCTCATAAATGCTCAGACGGCGCTTACCATTTGGGTGCACGTGTATCTCACGATTTCCATACGCCACGGTCCTGCTTGGTTTCTTCCAGTCCAATTGAATAAATGAACGGCCACCGACAGGCATCACTCCCGTTTCAAAGCGCTTTGACTTCGGTCGTGATGTCCAGTGATTCTGGTGATATGGAATCGATTCTGCGACTAAATTGCTCGATAGGTAAACGGGATCAGGCAAATCGCTAATGACATCACTGACGACCTTCTCTTTCAAAGGCGACGGAGCCGGAAATACAAACTCACTGACACTAGAGCTCTTGCATACACCAACTATAAATAAACGCCGACGGGCTTGAGCAACCTGGTAATTACTAGCGTTTAATTCTTTTTCGTATATATTAAAATTCTGCGAAAGCTCTTTACGCAACCCTTCAAGAAAACTTTTATTCTTCTGAGCCTGTATCTCAGGGACATTTTCGAACACGAAAAATTTCAACCCAAACTTGTCATAAAAAGAATTTACTATAGCCGCATATTTTAACGCTAATTGATTCCGTGGATCTTCTGCATGACGCCCTACGTTACCACGAGAAAACCCCTGACAAGGAGGTCCGCCAATGATCCCAGAAATCTCCGGTTTCTCACCACACGTCTCGACAATTGAATCACACAACTGCTCTACAGTTGTAGCCAAAAGATCTACGACGCGCCCCAGACTTCCTGGATGATTTCTATTATATGTTTTTATTGCTGCAGCGTCATAATCTGCGGCGTAGCAAACTTCAAAACCAGCGTTGGTAAACCCTAAATCAAGGCCACCTGCGCCGCAAAATAAGCTAACAACTTTATGCGAGTTAGATGAGAGGCCATTGCCTTCAGTCTTATTTTTTACTATAGCCATATCAGCGACTGAAGCTTCCATTAAAAAAACCTGCTCAAAAATTACAGCCTTATACCACATTCAACAGAGGCGCTCAATCGAACATATTGAGCACCACGCACTTGAAATCATGATTGAATTGTTGCCTTAAGCCACACCCACCCCTTATAAACGTCTCCGCGGCCGCGCAAATGCGTGTACCTTCGAAGCGAATTCCAGTCTCGATGCCCTGACACACTCGAAACCCGGGGAATGTCCCAGTCCATCTCAAACAGCCGGCTTACCCCTTCATGGCGCAAGTCGTGAAAATGCAAATCTTCGATGCCGAGCATCGGGCACGCTCGCGTAAAGGACGCCGACACTGACCTGGCATTGCAGGGAAAGATCTCCCTCTCTACCTTGGGCATGCTTTGCAGGATCGCCCAAGCTTCGTCAGGCAGATGGCACCACACGTCATTGCCGATTTTCTGCCCTGGATTTTTCATATCCCGCACCAGGACAGACTGCCGGGCGCAGTCGAGATCGTCCCAGCGTATCCGCGTGATTTCTTCCTGTCGGCGCGTCGAGAAGATCGCAAAGGCGATCAACTTCGGCATGTTGATTAAGCTTTTTCGGCGCGCCTGCATTTCAAAAAAGTGCTTCAACAGCTTGTCCAGCTCATCAAGCGTTGGCCGTCGGTTACGCTCTTTACTTTTGCTGACCATGCCGAGCTTGCGCAACACCTTGCGCGCATCAGGCATAGCCAGCGGGTCGACCTCATACCCCCAGGCCGGTCGCGCCACAGACAGCACCGCGCCCAGGTGCGACAGATCGTTGCCAACCGTCTGCGCCTGAACGCCACCACCCTCTTTACCCATCCGCCACTGTGCGAATTCCACCAGCTTCTGACTGGTCAGGGCCGAGTCATCGAGTTCACCCAGCCAGGTATCCTTGATCGCCTTTAGCGTCGCGTTCTTGGTCTTGCCCAGTGGACGGATCTTTTCGTACTCGTCCAGGTACTGCTCGATCATCTTCTTGATCGTCACGCCTTTGCGATTCGCACGCTCGATGGCACCGGGCTCGGCCAGTTCCGTCTCCCGGCGCTTGATCCAGGCCTGGGCGACCTGCTTGCGGTCGAAGGTTTGGCTTTCCTGATAAACTGTCTTACCGTCCCGATTGATCCGTATCTGCGCCGTGTAGGCCGTCGAGTTGTCCTTGCGCTTGCGTGATGTGATCGTGCCCATTTCCAGTTGCTACATTGCTGAATTCGATTGCTACATTGTAGCAACCGACTTCAAAAAACAAGGAAAAATGGGTAAAAACCGCTGTATAAAAGACCAGTATTAATGAATTTCGAAAATCCTGAATCGCCCGTAAACACTAGCCATACCCGTTCTCAGCCCTCCCGCCGCTTCAGCGTTGCCCCAATGATGGATTGGACTGATCGTCATTGTCGTTTTTTTCTGCGCCTGCTCTCCAAGCACGCGCTTCTCTATACGGAAATGGTCACCACTGGGGCGCTGCTCAACGGCGATCACGAGCGTTTCTTGCGCCACAACGAAGCCGAACACCCGCTAGCCCTGCAACTCGGAGGCAGCGTACCGATGGACTTGGCGGCGTGTGCGCGAATGGCTCAGGAGCATGGCTACGACGAGGTGAATCTGAATGTGGGCTGCCCGAGCGATCGAGTGCAGAACAATATGATCGGCGCGGTCCTGATGGGGCATCCGCATCTGGTTGCCGATTGCGTGAAGGCGATGCGTGATGCGGTATCAATTCCGGTGACGGTAAAACACCGCATCGGAATTAATGGACGCGACAGTTACGAACAGTTGTGTGATTTCGTGGGTACGGTCCGAGACGCTGGGTGCATGAGTTTTACAGTGCATGCGCGAATTGCGATTCTGGAGGGGTTATCGCCAAAGGAAAACCGCGATATTCCACCTTTGCGCTATGACGTAGCGGCGCGGCTGAAGACGGACTTTCCGGAGCTGGAGATTATTCTCAATGGCGGGATCAAAACGCTGGAAGCCTGTGATCAGCATTTACAGACCTTCGACGGTGTCATGCTGGGTCGTGAGGCTTATCACAATCCCTATGTGATGGCTGAAGTGGATCAGCAGTTGTTTGGCAGCACCGCGCCAATAGTCACTCGCGCTGAGGTGCTGTCGCAGTTACGGCCTTATATAGCCGCGCACATTGAGGCTGGCGGCTCAATGCACCATATCACCCGCCATGTACTAGGGCTGGGCACCGGCTTCCCTGGCGCACGCAAGTTTAGGCAGTTACTGTCAGTGGATATTCACAAGGCGAAAGAGCCCTTGGTGTTGCTGGATCAGGCCGCGGAGTTATTGGAGGGGCGTTGACAGGCAGGTGTATCTGCCAGCCAAAGATGTCAGGAAGGTGCATCGTGTATATGCCGACGATGTCCCTAATCCAAACTGGCTAGCGCCGGGCACATTAGCTTCGGCTAACAAAAAACTGGAGATGACTTGCTGGCGCAGTACCCGTTTATCCTGATCCCGTCAGCCGTATCCAAGCACAGCTGGAACGTGCTTATGAATGCGAATTTGGCTGAAGGCTTGCACGAATTCGTTCGCCAAGAGCAGTTTGCTTTCGATGCCCGCCTGAACCCTCCTCCACGCTAACGGTGATCTGCGTTGAACCTGCGCTCCGATTTGGCATCGAATTTACCAACGCCCTTGCCCGTCATTCAAACACCCGTTTTGCGGATGTTGCTGCCGAGACCATTGATACCCATACGCGCCCTTGAGTGGCTGTCGGCCCTCGGGTAATGTCATCAGATCCATAGGACAGAGCACGCCCATGACTTCCAAGCTGGAACAACTCAAACAAATCACAACCGTAGTTGCCGACACTGGCGACTTCGAAGCTATCGCCCGCGTCAAACCTGTCGACGCTACCACCAACCCCTCCCTGCTGCTTAAAGCAGCGGCCATTCCCGGCTATGCAGAGCTGTTGAATACCTGCGTTCACGACTGCAAGGGCGATGTAGGGCTTGCCAGCGACCGTTTTGGCGTCGCGGTAGGACAAGAGATCTTGAAGGTGGTGCCGGGCCGCATTTCCACTGAGGTGGATGCACGCCTGTCGTTCGACACTGATGCTGTACTGAAGCGCGCACATCGTCTTATTGACCTGTACGACAAGGCCGGCATTGGCCGTGACCGCGTGTTGATCAAAATCGCGTCCACCTGGGAAGGCATCCGCGCTGCCGAGATACTGGAGAAGGAAGGTATCCAGACCAACCTGACCCTGCTGTTCTCCTTCGCCCAGGCCGCCGCGTGTGCGGACGCAGGCGTATTCCTTATTTCGCCGTTCGTGGGCCGCATTTACGACTGGTACAAAAAAGCTAACGGTAACGATTACGCCGGCGCAGATGATCCCGGCGTGCAATCGGTAACGCGTATCTACAACTACTACAAAGCCAATGACTACAAAACCGTCGTCATGGGAGCGAGCTTCAGGAATCTGAATCAGATCGAGCAGTTGGCCGGCTGTGACCGTCTGACTATTAGCCCGGATCTGCTGGAGAAACTGGCGGCAGACACTGGCAAGCTCGAACGCAAGCTGGCGCCAGGCCAAGCCGGTGAGGCTCGCCTGAGCCTGAATGAAGCGCAGTTCCGTTGGCTGTCCAACGAGGACGCAATGGCGACAGAGAAACTGGCTGAGGGGATTCGTCAGTTTGCTCGCGATCAAGAAAAACTTGAGGCGCTGCTGCAAGCCAAGCTTTGATCTAGTTAAAAGCAATACAAAAAGGACGAACCCTCACAGGTTCGTCCTTTTTTATGCCATCGGGAATGGGATTGGCTTCTCAAAAAAACCGGACTTAACCGCGAATTTTATTTGATCGGATCGGAGCGGTCGGCGCAGAGCCTTTGTGGGAACCGGGCTTGCCCGCGAACACGACGCTTTACGGGATCAGTGTCGCTCCAGCGCATTCACCAAATCATGGAACGCTTCACGATTGGAGTCGTTTAGGCCCATAAGAATTTTGTGTGCCTCGAGGACTTTAATCCGCACCACCTCTTCGGACTGATCCTGATCGGGTAGATCAGTCAGGCATTCAGGACATGGGATTGGGCGATCCACGATGTTGAACACTTGCTCGAAGCCCATGGACTGCAAAAGCCGGGTGATGTCTTCGTGGGTGGTGACGACGGTCGGCAAAAGACCGACCTTCTGCCGCGACAGGATCGACAACTTGGCCAGCAGGCCCAACGTAGTGCTGTCGATGCTACGCGTTTCGGTCAGGTCGATCACGATCGCGTTGAAGTTCAACGCCGTGAAGATCCGCTCAATAGTCGCATCCAACGCCGAACACAGGGTCAGGCGAACTTCACCGACGAACTTCAGAACGAAGGTGCCGTCCTGCTCGGCGAACTGGATTCTACCGGTACTCATTAAAGATTCCTGCTCAACACCAACAGGGCGATATCATCCGGCATCTCCCCTAGCGTGGCCAATCCAAAAACCTGCCGCAGCCCATCCAGGGTGCCGCCCGCCGCCTTGACCCGTTGGGGCAACGCCGCTTCTTTCTCTTTGAGTGTGGGCTCCAGCAACAGGTCCAGAATGCCATCGGACATCAGCGTCAAACTGAACGTCGGCGGCAGTTCCAGTATGTGGTCTTCATAGGTGGCCTCGTTGAAAAGGCCCACTGGCAGACCACGCCCGTCCAGATAACGAACACTGTCTGGCGTGTACAACACAGGCAACGGCAAATGACCGCCGATGCTATAGGTCAACAAACCTGTCTCCTCGTCGATGACACCACCGACCATTGTGACGTGTTTGCCCAGCTTACAACTGATCAGGCCTCGGTTGATATGGCCAAGGACCTCTGAAGGCTTGAATTCAGGCAGCGTGCCATTGCGCTTTGACTCGAACAGCAAGCGCGTGGTCATAAACTTCAGCAACACGGTAACGAAGGCTGAGGAGGCGCCATGACCGGAAACATCCGCCAGGTAGAACGCTACACGACGCTCGTCGACCCGAAAGTAATCGACGAAATCACCCGACAGGTACAGCGATGGGATGATCTGATGAGCGAACTGGAACTCGTCGATCGTCCAGGGACTGACCGGCAGCATGTTCATCTGCACTTGACGACCTGCGTTCTGGTCCTCCTGAAGCAGGTTCAGGCTGGCCTCGAGCTCGCGGTTGGCCTTCTCCAGCTTGTCACGGTAACGCTGGTTTTCCAGCAGCAGCCGCGCACGATCAAGAGCCCGGCGCACGGAGTGCTCGAGTACGGCCAGATCTTCTAAAGGCTTGATCAGGTAATCCGCCGCACCAAGACGTAAGGCCTCGACTGCATCGTTCATCACACCAGCACCCGAAACCACGATGACCGGGATTTGTGGTGACAGCTCGGTGACTTGACGAATGAGTTCGAGCCCGCCCATCTGTGGCATACGCAGATCGCAGATGACCAAATCGGGCTTGTCTTGCTCGAATACCTGAATACCCTGCTGGCCGTTGCTGGCCTGCAGGACACTGAAACCACTGTCTTCCAAGTAGGCGGCGAGACTCGCGCGTACTACTTCGTCATCATCGATTATCAGCAGCGTGGCACTGGTTTTTGGCATGTGGGCAAACGGCGCCAGAATTAGGTTGGCGTAGCAGGCAGGTGGTTTGTCCCCGCGCTCACTACTGGATTCGCTTTCTAGCCTCTCTATTGCACCGTTTTCGAGCGTTTGCCCTACACACAGATACAACAGAGGTGCCCTTCTAAGGCGCAGACGGTACTCCCATCCGCGGGGCGTTTCAAGCTCACGCCGATGGTCGCCTGACGTCTTTACTTCTGAAATCACTGAGAGTTATAAGAACAGGCAAAATCGTAACCCTATGGAAGGATGGAGCCCATGAGTCAAACTGATCGAGACTATAGCGAAAAGCGCGATTTCATCCGCATGCGGGTTGATGCCGATGTGTCGCTGATTCACGCAGGCGATGAGGTGTCAGCCGTCTGTATCGACCTTTCCAGCAGTGGTATGCAAGTTGAAGCATCTCGCTTGTTCAAGGTTGGCGACCGATTGAGCGTGCGAATCGATTCCGATCACGTAGCACTTAAAGGACTTGAGGCCGACACCGAAGTGGTGTGGGTGAAGGAGCAGGACGGTGAAAACCAGAAACTCGGACTTACAATCTTGGCGATGAAGTAAGCCGGATACAAAAACCAAAAAGGCGACCTGATGGTCGCCTTTCTGATTTGATCGCTTGGAATCAAAAATCGTCTTCGACGTGGCCGTCTTTGACTTTGAATTCGCGATTCTGCAAATACGCGTTGCGGATGAAGATGTACTTGTCGCCGTTGATCAACTTCTCGGCCGACAACAGGCTGGCACGAGTGTCGACGAGGTTCAGGCCAAACACCGAGTTACGCACAGGAACGTCGTTGATGTACGGATACGGACCGGTGTAACCGTCAACCACCTTGGACGGCGCATCACGCAGCGTGCTAGGGCCGAGCAGCGGCAGCATCACGTAAGGCCCGCTGCCGACGCCCCAACGGCCTAGGGTCTGACCGAAATCTTCGTCACTGCGCTGCAAGCCCATTTTGGTGCCCACATCGAAGAAGCCTGCAACACCCAAAGTGGTATTGAGCAGAATACGAGCGGTGTCGACGCCTGCGGCAGCCGGCTTGGCCTGCAAGATGTTGTTAAACAGGTTCGTCACGTCACCCACGTTGCGAAACATGTTGTGAATACCGTCTTCCAGGAACTGCGGCGTCACGTAGTCATAGCCCTGAGCAATCGGCTTGAGTGCATAGGTGTCGACGAAGTCGTTGAACTGAAAGACCGGACGGTTAACGCTTTCCCAAGGATCGTCTTCCGAGGCCGCTTGAGCGGCGAACGGAACCAGCAACACACCGGCACACACACAAAGCCGAGCGAGATGATTGCTCCAGCGCATATAAAAACTCCTTGGATTGTACTGGCGTGGGTGCAAGGCCCAGGCGGTAAGGACGCTAGTATAAGACGGAAAAGTCGGTTTAGGCACTTCATGGCATGGCACTGTGCAGGATATTTCGAGTGCAGCCCTTTCATGTCCCTGTCACTTAACTGTCATTGTCTACGATTAGCCTAGTCCGTATTTCAAGGACGTCCCTATGTCGCATGCAGAAGCCTTGCCCGTCGCGGCTCCATGCCTGACTGCCGTACTGTTCAGCCTCAGCGGTTGCCTTGTGGATTTCGGCGCTCGCGCCCACCTGCAGAATGTCGCCACTGCCGATGACGCCCACCTCACTCAGGGCGCTCTGGAAAGCCTGCGCAGCCTGCAGCTGCAGCAAATCCCATGCGCCTGGCTCGACGAACTCCCTCCAGCCCTCAGCATTGCCCTGACCGCCAACCTTCCAGAATGGGTAAAGTCTTCTCAGCACTCAGCGACAACCCCTCCATGGCCAGCACCCAACGCCTGCTGGCAAGCCCTGATGGCGTTGAACGTCGAGCGCCTCGATGGCTGCGTGCTGGTCAGCGGTGAGCCTCGCTTACTGCAAGCCGGGCTCAACGCAGGGCTTTGGACTATCGGCCTGGCATCCTGCGGTTCACTGTGCGGGCTGGCGCCAAGTGAATGGCAGGCCTTGAGCCAAAAAGAGCGCGAACACCTGCGCGGCAAAGCCACCGTCGAGTTATTCGGACTGGGCGCACACTCGGTGATTGATCACTTGGGCGAGTTGAACACCTGCCTCGCCGATATCAACCTGCGCCGTCTAAAGGGTGAAAAGCCCTGATTGAGATCATGCAGGTTGCCCGTGAGTGGATTAATCTAATGGCCAGCCATAGACCTTTGGCGCGCCGCTGCGGTCTATGCCAGTGCCTATCGATAAAAGGAAGAACGCCATGCCTGCCCGCGAACTGCAAGAACAGCTCAATACCCTGCGCGAGCAATTGGATCAGAATCCGCCACTGTCCGACGCCGAACGCGACGACCTGCACACCCTGATGCAACAGATCGAACTGGAAATCGAACTCGAGATGAAAACCCAGGACTCCAGCCTCGCCGATGGCGTGAACCTGGCGGTCGAACGCTTCGAACTGGAACACCCCGCCATTGCCGGTACGCTGCGAAATATCGTTCAAACCTTGGGCAATATCGGGATCTGAACCCGCCTGATGCAAAAAAGCCCTGCTAGCGATAGCAGGGCTTTTTAATGTGCGAAATGTAATACCCAGCGAGAGCATGCTTACTCTCGCTGGGTATTTACTGGCGGACCAACCGATGGTTCGGCAGTTGTACGTCTTCAGTACTGCGGTACGGGTTGATGTCCAACCCACCGCGGCGGACATAACGCGCATACACGGTTAATTTTTCAGGCTTAAGCAAACGTTGCAGGTCGAGGAAAATCCGCTCTACGCACTGTTCATGGAAGTCCGAGTGTTGACGGAAGCTCACGATGTATTCGAGCAAACTGGCGTGATCCAGCGCCGAGCCGCGGTATTCAATCGCCACGCTACCCCAGTCGGGTTGACTGGTGACCGGACAATTGGATTTGAGCAAATGGCTATGCACGCTCTCTTCGACAATGCGCGAATCATCGCAACGCAGCAGCTCCGGGCGCGGACGTTCATAGTCGCTGACGCTGATGTCCAGGTCATCAATGCACATACCCGGTAACGCCACGACACCTTCCGACTCGACGTCGTTCAAGCTGCGAATCCGCACACCGATCGGTTTGCCGGCAGCCGACGACAGGTCTTTCACCAGCGTGGCTTCAAGGCTGGCAGTGTCGGTAAACGCCGTCTGATTCAACGAATTGAGGTACAGCTTGAATGACTTGGACTCGATGATGTTCGGCGAGTCCGCAGGGATGCTGAATTCACCGATCGCTACCACAGGCTTGCCCGACGGCAACAGCCAGGACAACTCGAAGCAATTCCAGAAATCCACCCCCTTGTAAGGCAGGGTGGCCGCCGTCAGGCCCAACTCGGCCCACTTCGCAGTGCGCGGAATCGGGAACAGCAAGGACGGCGTGTAAGTGGCGATGTATTCGCTGGATTTGCCCAGCGGCGAGTGTTCGGCTGCGGGATGCATGGCGGAAACCTGACTGAAGAATCAGCGGATTCTATCAGCCTTTGGGCCGTCCTTTGAGTCCTTACTGACTGACAGTCAGCTTGCCAACCATCCCGGCCTGATAATGGCCAGGAATGTTGCAGGCAAATTCAAGGTTGGTGGCCTTGGTGAAGGTCCAGGTCAGCTCTGCGGTCTTGCCCGGCTCCACCAGTACGCTGTTGGGGTCGTCGTGTTTCATCCCTGGTTTCATGGAACCGTGATCCATGCCGATCATGGCGCTGTGGTCCATGCCCTTCATCGTAGTAGGCGTCAGCATGCCACTCTGCTGCATGTTGAGCATTTCCTGCTGGTGCTTAGCATGCATCGCCGCGTCACCAATGTTGAATTCGTGCAACAACTGACCTTTATTCACCAGCACAAAACGAACAGTCTCACCGGCCTTGATATCAATCGCCTTGGGCATGAACGACATATCGCCCATCACCACCTCCACGTTGCGGGTGGCTTTGGCGGCTGGGGCCGGCTGTCCGAAGTCGTAGGTCTGAACAGGCGCCGCCCACACCGTGAAACTCAGAGCCAGCAAGCACACGGCCAGCACCAGACGATTTCGCAAAAACATAGTCGTACTCCAACAAGATAAGATTCAGTCTTTGAAAAACTCTAAACTGGCAAGCCTGCCGGCAACCTGACAGTCAGATTACAACTTTGTCAGTTTGACCAGCGCCAGCGCAGCCCACGGTATAGCGCCTCTGCTCCACCAGCCCGAGCGACCCATGAAACTGCTAATCGTCGAAGACCAGGCCAAAACCGGCCATTATCTGCGCCAAGGCCTGACCGAAGCAGGCTTCAATACCGAATTGGTCGCTGACGGCATCACGGGGCAACACTTGGCACTGACCGGCGATTATGCCTTGCTGATTCTTGATGTGATGCTACCGGGCCGTGACGGCTGGCAGATTTTGCAGGCTGTGCGTAGCGCCGGCCTCGACACGCCGGTACTGTTTCTGACAGCGCGAGACGCCGTGGAAGACAGGGTCCACGGCCTTGAATTGGGCGCTGACGATTACCTGGTCAAACCTTTCGCGTTTTCAGAGCTGGTGGCCCGGGTTCGCAGTCTCTTGCGCCGGGGCAGCGCCCCGCCCCAGGAGACCAACCTGCAATTGGCCGACTTACGCCTGGACCTGATCCGCCGCCGGGTTGAACGTAGCGGTCAACGCATCGACCTGACCGCCAAGGAATTTGCCTTGCTGGAAATGCTTCTGCGCAGGCAAGGCGAAGTGCTACCCAAGTCGCTGATCGCCTCTCAGGTATGGGACATGAACTTCGACAGTGACACCAACGTCATCGAAGTGGCGATCCGTCGCCTGCGCCTGAAGATCGACGATGAGTTCCCTCATAAGCTGATCCATACCGTGCGCGGCATGGGTTACGTGCTTGAAGAGCGTCCAGCCTGATGCGCCGCCTGTCGCTGAGTCATCGATTAGCGCTGCTGTTTGCCGCCTGTACAGCGGTGGTTTCGTTGTTTGCCGGGGTGTTGTTCAGCCGCGCCAGTGAGGCGCACTTCATTGAACTCGATCAACAACTGCTCGACGGCAAGCTGATGGGGGTGCGCCGAGCACTGCACGATATTCCGTCCAGCGAAAGCAAAGCAAAGCTCGCGGATGAACTCAGCCAACAGGCAGATCTGTCGCTGCGCGTCATAGACAGTGATGGCCAGCGTTGGTATGAAAGCTCGACGCGAGTGCCTGAGAATCTCCCACAGCAGCCCGGTTTATCTACCCTGAACGACAACGGGACCGACTATCGCGTCCTCAACGCTCCGCTGTTCATCGATAAACCCGACTCACCGCAACTGACGCTGTTACTGGACATCACGCATCACCAGCATTTTCTGCAACGCATGCAACACCTGATATGGCTGACGGTTAGCCTTTCGGCCCTGGCCACAGCCCTGCTCGGCGCCTGGGCAGCGCGAAGCGGTTTGCGCCCGTTGCGGCGTATGAGCGCAGTGGCCAGCGGCATTGGTGCTCACTCACTTGATGCGCGATTATCGGAAGCGAACATGCCGCCGGAACTCGCAGAAATGGCCCACAACTTCAACGCCATGCTCGGACGCCTCGACGACTCTTTTCAACGGCTCTCAGCCTTCTCTGCCGATATCGCTCACGAACTGCGAACGCCACTGTCAAATCTACTGACCCAAACCCAAGTCACCCTTACCCGCCCCAGACCTATTGAAGACTATCGCGAGGCGCTGCACAGCAACCTCGAAGAACTGCAATGGATGGCACAACTGGTCAACGACATGTTGTACCTGGCCAAGGCTGACCATGGTTTGCTGACACCCAAGCACGAGCCGCTTGAATTGGCAGCGGAAGCGGACCTGCTATTGGAGTTCTTTGCGCCGCTGGCGGAGGACACTCAGGTAACACTGAGCCGCGCCGGCAGCGTAAGCATGAAAGGCGACCGCAGCATGTTGCGCCGGGCGCTGTCCAATCTGCTGGACAATGCGTTGCGATTTACTCCAGCCAATGGAGAGGTTCGTGTGCGCATTGTCGATCAAGCGCAAGGGTTGAGCCTGATCGTTGAAAACAGGGGCGACGGGATACCCAAAGAATTGCTGCCGCGCTTGTTTGATCGCTTCTATCGGGCGGACCCGGCGCGCCGTGAAGGCAGTAGCGAGCATGCGGGTTTAGGTCTGGCGATCACTCAGTCGATCATTCGTGCCCACGGCGGACAGATTCATTGTGAATCGGATAACGGCTGGACGCGGTTTGTCATTGAGTTACCGAAGGGGGATTGAAGCCAGCAGGCTTGACCCCATCGCGGGCGGACCCAACTTCCACACGTGATCGAGTTGAAACACCTTTCGATCAACGACTACGAACCGTGTGGGAGCCGGACTTGTCTGCAATGAACGTCTGACAGCTTACGAATACCGCAACGCGTGGGCCGGCTCGATCTTCGCCGCACGCCAAGCCGGGTACACCGTGGCCAAAAAGCTCAAGATGAAGCCCGCCGAGCAGATCAACAACACATCACCGCCCTGCAGTTGGGACGGCAAGTTGCTGACGAAGTACACATCGGAACTGAAAATGTGCTGACCACTGACGCGTTCCAGCCAGCCCACCATCTCACTGACATTCAAGGCTGCAATCACGCCAAGTACGCCACCGATCAAAGTACCAACGATGCCGATCACCGTGCCCTGGACCATGAAGATTGCCATGATCTGTCGCGGCGTGGCGCCAATGGTGCGCAGGATAGCGATATCTGCTCCCTTGTCGTTCACCACCATGATCAGGGTCGCGATGATGTTGAACGCCGCCACGGCAACGATCATCAACAGCAGCAGGCCGATCATGGTTTTTTCCATCTTCATGGCGCTGAACAGGCTGCCCTGAGTGTGAGTCCAGTCGTCAGCCTTGTAGTCGGCGCCCAAGCCTGAGGCGATGTCACTCGACACCTTCGGCGCGGCGTACAGATCTTTCACCGCCAACCGCACGCTTTGCACCTGATTCGGCTGCCAGTGCTGGATCTGCGCGGCATCGGCCATATGAATCAGCGCCATGGAGCCGTCCAGTTCAGCCCCCACCTTGAACACCCCAACCACGTTCAGTCGCTGCATGCGCGGGGTAATGCCACCGGGAGCGGTACTGATTTCCGGCACGATCAGGGTGATTTTGTCACCGACGTTCAAGCGGAAACGCCGCGCGGTGATTTCGCCGACCACCACGCCAAACTCACCTGGCTTCAGGTCGTCGAGGCGACCTTGCACGATGTGTTGCGCAACAATGGACACTTTGCCTTCCTGAGCCGGATCGACACCACTGATTTGAATCGGCTGCATCGCGCCCTTGTAGGACAGCATGCCTTCCATTTCAGTGAACGGCACCGCAGCCGTCACTTGCGGGTTTTTCATCGCCGCAGCGGCGACAGGCTGCCAATCGTTGATCGGATTGACCCCGACGATGGTGGCATGCGGCACCATGCCGAGAATGCGCGAGCTCATTTCGCGCTGAAAGCCGTTCATCACCGACAGCACCACGATCATCGACAACACGCCCAGGGCGAGGCCAATCATCGACGTCATCGAGATGAAAGAAACAAAGCGATTGCGGCGCTTGGCGCGGGTATAGCGCATGCCGATAAAGATCGATAACGGTCTGAACATTCGCAGGGGCACCGTATAAAAATAAAAAGCCCGACGCTCCTTCTGTCACGCCGGGTTTGGGCCAGTCAGATGGGCGTCAGGCGGCCTTCCTGCAAATGCAGGACGCGATCCATCTGACGCGCCAGGTTCATGTCGTGAGTCACCACCAGAAACGCAGTACGCATCGAGGTGCTGAGTTCCAGCATCAGATCCTGAATGCCTTGAGCGGTGTGGGAATCAAGGTTACCGGTCGGCTCGTCAAGCATAACGAGGCCGGGGTTATTCACCAGGGCGCGGGCGATGGCCACACGCTGGCGCTCGCCACCAGACAACTCCGACGGCTTGTGCTCCAGACGATGCCCCAGCCCTACTCGCTCCAGCAACGCCGTGGCACGCTTTCGCGCTTCGGCAATTGCAGTCTTGCCAATCAGCAGCGGCATGCAGACGTTTTCCAGCGCGGTGAACTCTGGCAGCAAGTGGTGGAACTGGTACACAAAGCCGAGAGAACGGTTACGCAGCAGCCCACGGTTTTTTTCGTTCAGCGCCGAGAGTTCTTCCCCGGCTAGCCAGACGCTGCCCTTGGTCGGCGTATCCAGGCCGCCCAGCAGATTGAGCAAGGTACTTTTGCCCGACCCCGAGGTCCCGACAATCGCCACGCGCTCACCGGGCAGCAGCTCCAGTTGCAGACCGGCCAACACTTGCACCGACTCCGGCCCCTCCTCGTAGGATTTGCCCAGATCACGGCAGCTCAAGATTGCTTTTTCACTCATGCCCGACTCACTCATAACGTAGCGCCTCCGCAGGCTGGGTGCGCGCGGCACGCCAGGCTGGATACAGGGTGGCGAGGAAACTCAGAACCAACGCGGCAGCGCAGACCATCAAGACGTCCTGGCTCTGCACTTGCGACGGCAGGTAATCAATGAAATACACGTCGGCGTTGAGGAATTTATGCCCGATCACGCCTTCGAGAGCCGAAATCGCTGCGCTGACATTCAGCGCGGCAAAGATCCCGACCACCGCACCGATCAGTGTCCCGACAACACCAATGACGGTACCCTGAACCATAAAGATCGCCATGATCGTCCCCGGCGTGGCGCCGAGGGTGCGCAGGATCGCAATGTCGCCCTTCTTGTCGTTCACCACCATCACCAGCGTGGAGATGATGTTGAAAGCTGCGACGGCAACAATCAGCAACAGCAGCAGGCCGATCATGGCTTTTTCCATGCGAATCGCCTGATACAGGTTGCCGTGGGTACGGGTCCAGTCGCGAGCGTAGTAGTGGTCTTCGCCGAGCTGCTGGGCGATGTTCCACGCGGTGCGTGGTGCTTGGAACAAATCATCGAACTTCAAGCGCAACCCCTGAACCTGGTCCGGTTTCCAGCGATGTAGCCGAGACAGATCCTGCAGGTTGGTGACGCCCAGATAGCCGTCCAGCTCACCGGCACCGACATGGAAAATGCCGACCACGGTAAAGCGCTTCATGCGCGGGAACATCCCCGCCGGGGTCACGGTCACTTCCGGCGCGACGAACGTCAGCTTGTCGCCAATGGCCGCACCGAGCTTGGCAGCGGCCTTGTCGCCGATGACGATGCCAAAGCTGCCAGGCGTCAGGTCATCGAGTTTGCCCTGCTGCATGAAGTTATCAATGATCGACACCTGCCGTTCCAGCGCAGGGTCGATGCCATTGAGCAGCACCTTGGACACCTTACCGTTATTGGTCAGCAGGCCCTGCATTTGGGTGAACGGCGCAACCGCCAGCACCTGCGGGTTCTGCTTGACCTTGGAGGCCAGGCTTTGCCAGTCGCTGATGGGTTCGCCGGACTCGATGGTCGCGTGGGGCACCATGCCCAGCACGCGGGTGCGCATCTCATGATCGAAACCGTTCATCACCGACAACACCACGATCATTACGACCACGCCAAGGGCGAGCCCGATCATCGAAGTCAGGGAAATGAACGACACAAAATGATTGCGACGCTTTGCACGGGTATAACGCGTGCCAATAAATACGAAGAGAGGTCTGAACATGTCGGGGCTTGTTCGGAGGGAAAAGGAACGTCCTTGTGGCGGGGGTCGATAACCAGCTTTACACTCAGACCACCGCCGCTACCATGGGTTCGCCATGTCGACATTAGATGAAGAAGATCGCCGCGAATACTACCGTATCGAGGACACGATCGCACTGGAAATTCGGCCCCTTTCCGCTCCCGAAGCCGCAGGCCAGGAAGTGTTACAGGATGCCTCCCCACTGTTCAACCTGCTCAGCGAATTGCACCTGAGCGAATTTGAGTCGCAGCACTTGTTGCGCCAGATCAGCGAGCGGGACCGGGCCATCGCGGCGTTCCTGAAATCCCAGAACAAACGTATCGACTTGCTCAGCCAGGTGGTCGCGCTGACCGTGCTCGGGCAGATTGGCGAACCGCAACCGGTGATCATCTCCGAAGGGGGTATCGACTTTCAGCACCCCGCGGCGATTGCCACCGGCGCACACCTATCGATCAAATTGGTGTTGATGCCGCAAGCGCTCGGCCTCTTGCTACGGGCCAAAGTCACCCATTGCGACCGCAAGGGCGACGGCTATGCCATCGGCACCGAGTTCGAATACCCGACCGATGCGCAACGCCAACTGCTGGCCCGCTACATCCTGCAAAAGCAGGCCCAGGAACGACGTCTGGCCCGCGAACAAAACGAATCAGGCAATTAATTTAAGGAACAACCGTGACCCTTATCTACGGCCACCGCGGCGCCAAAGGCGAAGCACCGGAAAACACCCTGACCAGCTTCCAGGAATGCCTCAAACACGGCGTGCGTCGCTGCGAACTGGACCTGCACCTGTCCAGGGATGGCGAACTGATGGTCATCCACGACCCGACCCTCAAGCGCACCACCGACCGTCGCGGCAAAGTGGTCGAGCAGATGGCGGCGGACCTGGTGACTTACGACGCGCGCAAAGGCGGTCCGGGCTGGATCAAGCCGTGCCCGATCCCAACCCTGGAAGAACTGTTCGAGAAATGCGATTTCGAACACTGGCAGCTCGAAGTCAAAAGCGCTTCACGCACACGCGCATCGACCACCGTGCTGGCGATTCGTGAAATGGCTCAGCGATTTGGCCTGCTCGACAAAGTGACCATCACGTCAAGTTCACGAGAGGTGCTCAAAGCCGCACTGGATTTGGTGCCGGACGTGTCGCGCGGATTGGTGGCCGAGTACGCCTGGCTCGACCCGCTGAAGGTCGCGCAAAGCTACGGCTGTGAGATTCTGGCGCTGAACTGGACCCTGTGTACGCCGGAACGCCTGCAGAAGGCGCAGCGTCAAGGGCTGCATGTGTCGGTGTGGACAGTCAACGAGCCCGCGCTGATGCGCAGACTCGCCGACTTCGGCGTTGACAGCCTGATTACAGACTTTCCCGGTTTGGCCACTGCCACCCTCGAGAATTGCTGAAATCGGTCTCCCCGGCCGGCTCAGGCCACCGGCCGGAGCCGCTCAAAAAAGCCGGTTGAGGCCATCGTATGCCGCTACCCGATAGGCCTCGGCCATGGTCGGGTAGTTGAACGTAGTATTGACGAAATACTTCAGCGTATTGAGTTCGCCCGGCTGGCTCATGATCGCCTGACCGATGTGAACAATCTCCGACGCCTGATAACCGAAGCAATGGACGCCCAACACTTCCAGCGTGTCGCGGTGGAACAGTATCTTCAGCATGCCCTGCGGCTCACCGGCAATCTGCGCTCGCGCCATGCTCTTGAAGAAGGCCTTGCCCACTTCATACGGCACCTTGGCCTGAGTCAGCTCCTGCTCGTTCTTGCCGATCGAGCTGATCTCGGGAATGGTGTAGATACCGGTCGGCACGTCGTTGACGAAGCGCCAGCTACCATTATCGACAATGCTGCCAGCAGCCGAACGCCCTTGGTCATGAGCCGCACTGGCCAGGCTCGGCCAGCCGATCACATCACCGGCACCGTAAATGTTCGGCACACAAGTGCGGTAGGCCTCGTCGACTTCGATCTGGCCGCGACTATTGACCTTCACACCGATGTTTTCAAGACCCAGCGCATCGGTATTACCGGTACGACCGTTGCACCAGAGCAAGGCGTCGGCCTTGATCTTCTTGCCAGACTTGAGGTGCAGGATAACGCCGTTGTCGACGCCTTCGACGCGCTCGTAGTCTTCGTTGTGGCGAACCGTGATGTTGTTATTGCTGAAGTGATAGCTCAGGGCCTGGGAAATTTCCGAGTCCAGGAAGCTCAGTAACTGACCGCGGTTATCCACCAGTTCTACCAATACCCCCAGACCACTGAAGATCGAGGCATATTCGCAACCAATCACACCCGCGCCGTAAACGATGAGTTTGCGCGGGGTGTGGCCGAGACTGAGGATGGTGTCGCTATCGTAGATACGCGGGTGCTGGAAATCGATGTCAGCCGGGCGATAAGGACGCGAACCGGTGGCGATGATGATGTGCTTGGCCACCAATTTTTCGACCACACCGTTGGCGCAGACCACTTCGATGGTTTGTTCATCGGCGAAGCTGCCGGTGCCGAAGAACACATCAACGCGGTTACGGGCGTAGTAGCCGGTGCGCGAAGCGACTTGCTTGGCGATCACT
This sequence comes from Pseudomonas sp. DC1.2, assembly GCF_034351645.1. NCBI lineage: Bacteria > Pseudomonadati > Pseudomonadota > Gammaproteobacteria > Pseudomonadales > Pseudomonadaceae > Pseudomonas > Pseudomonas sp. DC1.2. The sequence continues at coordinate 3,566,409 of NZ_CP133782.1, forward strand.
TTTTCCGCGCTTTTCAGGACGTCCGGAAACGAGAACCAGCGCGGCTCACCAATGGCCCGGAACATCGGGTTGGTGTTGAACTGCATGATCTGCCGGACCGAGTGACGCAGGGCCTTGGACGGGATGGTGCCCAAGTGAGTGCAGTTGCCGCCGACCTGGCGACGACTGTCAACCATTGCCACCTTGCGCCCTGCTTTGGCGGCGTTCATTGCCGCGCCTTCTCCCGCAGGGCCGGAACCCAGCACCACCACGTCGTAGTTGTAGACAGCCATGCGTACTCCTCAGAACAGGCCGCGGCGCCCTCGGCACCTGCGGCTAAATCACGCCGGTCTGCGGCGTGAAGGAACAATTTGGGGCCAGTAAAGAACCCGGACACAGTCTATAGAAGCGTCAACGCCGGGCACATTAACCCTTGGTCGCGTCGTAGGCTACTTTTGCCTGCACTACAACGCCAGCCTTCAATGCTCGAATCGCCGCAATCATTCGGTTTTAGCGCCACTGAGACGCTCGAACGTCCTGTTGGTCCGCGTGATAAAACCTGTATCGCCACGAATCACAAAGAATGCACCAATGTCATGTTTTTCCGCGTAGTCCCAGCCCCGCTCAGGGCCGAGAATCAGCAACAGCGTCGATAAGCCATCGGCCATCAGGGTTGAAGGATGAATGACCGTAACGGACGCCAGCGCGTGCGTGATCGGCGCACCGGTGCGGGCATCAAAGGTGTGGGAATAACGCTGACCGCCCTGCTCGAAGTAATTACGGTAATCGCCGGAAGTGGACACACCGTAGCCATCCAGACTGACGATGCGCTGGGCGACTTGCTGATCGTCGCGCGGTTCTTCCAACGCAATCTTCCAGGCTGAGCCGTCGAGCTTTTTGCCGACAGCCTTCAGCTCCCCGGTGGCTTCGGCGAGGTAGTTATGGATGCCCATGGCTTCCAGTTTTGCCGCAATCGTATCGACGGTGTAACCGGCGGCGATGCTGTTGAAGTCGACTTCGACGGCGGCGTCCTTGCACAACTGATCGCCGTCAATGCGCAGGTGAGCGTGGCCAACGCGCGTCATTACTTCAGCCAGCGCCTGGCGACTCGGGACTTTTTCCTCTCGACCTTGGGGGCCAAACCCCCAAAGGTTGAGAAGCGGTTCTACCGTCAAGTCGTAGGAGCCGTCGCTTTGCAGCGACAGTTGCTCGCCGACGCGGACTAATTCGAGAATCGGCGCAGGCAGGGTCTGACAGCGATTGGCAGGCAAATCGTTGAAGCGCTCGATGTCCGAGTCGCTGCGGTAGGTGGACATTTGCCGATCGACCTCGGCGAGGATTTTTTCAACCTCGACGCGGACTTCGCCGGAGGCGGGTAGACCAGCATGGCTCACGTATTTGATTGAATAGGTGCTGCCCATCGTCGGGCCGCCAAAGCTTTCCAGGGAGTCGCCATTCCCGCAACCCGCCAAGGCGCTGATCAACACAATGAAACTGCCCCAGCGCCAACTCGACAAATCCTGCATCTCCGGAAGAAACCCCTGACACCACGTCAGCGCCGGCCATTATGCGACACATTAGAACGACGCTGCCCCGACTGTTAATTCACTCACGCCCAAGATATGGCGTGGCTAATGGCTATAACGTTTAAGCAACAGGCTAACTAATGGTTGCCTAGGCCAATCTATACACATATCGTTACAAAACTGATCGGTGCGTGCCTGCATGCCTTAGGCCGACAGCGAGGAAGCGTCAAGATCATGGATTTCCAATAAGACAGCCAAAAGTGAGTGCGTACACATGTCCTCGAATACGGGCAAAGGCAAAGCGATTTTTCGCGTTGTCAGCGGTAACTTTCTCGAGATGTTCGACTTCATGGTCTATGGCTTTTACGCCACAGCCATTGCCAAGACCTTCTTTCCTGCGGACAGCGCTTTTGCGTCATTGATGCTGTCGCTGGCGACCTTTGGCGCCGGCTTCCTAATGCGTCCGCTGGGTGCGATTTTTCTCGGCGCCTACATTGACCGCCATGGTCGTCGCAAAGGGCTGATCATTACCCTAGCCTTGATGGCCGCGGGTACGGTGCTGATTGCCTGCGTACCGGGTTATGCCACTTTGGGTGTCGCTGCGCCATTGATCGTGCTGTTCGGTCGCCTGCTGCAAGGCTTCTCGGCGGGCGTGGAGCTGGGTGGCGTGTCGGTGTACCTCGCCGAAATCTCGACCCCGGGCCGCAAAGGCTTCTTCGTCAGTTGGCAGTCCGCCAGCCAGCAAGCCGCCGTAGTATTTGCCGGCCTGCTGGGCGTGGGCTTGAATCATTGGCTCAGCCCGGAGCAAATGGGTGACTGGGGCTGGCGCGTGCCGTTCCTGATCGGCTGCCTGATTGTGCCGGTGATCTTCGTGATCCGTCGTTCGCTGGAAGAAACCCCTGAGTTCCAGGCGCGTAAACACCGCCCAACCCTGAAAGAGATCGTCCGCTCGATCGGTCAAAACTTTGGCATCGTCATCGCCGGTATGGCCCTGGTCGTCATGACCACCGTGTCGTTTTACCTGATCACCGCCTACACCCCGACCTTCGGTAAAGCCGAACTGCACCTGTCTGATCTGGACGCGCTGCTGGTGACGGTGTGCATCGGCCTGTCGAACTTCTTCTGGCTACCGGTGATGGGGGCGTTATCCGACAAAATCGGGCGTAAACCCCTGCTACTGGCGGCGACCATTCTTGCGATCCTTACCGCCTACCCTGCCCTGTCGTGGCTAGTAGCGAACCCAAGCTTCAGCCATTTGCTGATCGTCGAGTTGTGGCTGTCGTTCTTGTATGGTTCGTACAACGGCGCCATGGTGGTGGCCCTGACCGAAATCATGCCGGTGGAAGTTCGCACGACCGGTTTCTCTTTGGCCTACAGCTTGGCAACCGCGACCTTCGGTGGTTTTACACCGGCGGCCTGTACCTACCTGATCCATGTGCTGGACAACAAGGCGGCGCCAGGGCTATGGCTCACAGGTGCAGCGATCATGGGACTGGTTGCGACGCTGGTGTTGTTCCGTGGTAATCGCCATGAACTGCGTACTGCGCAAGCTGCAATGGTTAGCGCCCGGTAGATAGCCTTTGCAATCCGGCTCGCCCCAGCAATGAGGGCGCGAGCCGGCTCGCGAAGCGCCACTTTCCCGCAGAACATCTCTTACATAGCCACCTTCAACGACTGACTCCAGCCCCCGCCCAACGCCTTATACAACGTCACCTGATTAATCTCCCGTGCCAATTCCAGTTGCGCCCATTTCTGCTGCGCATCAAACAGCGAGCGCTGCGCATCCATGGTGGAAAAATAGCTGTCCAGCCCCGCCTCGAACCGCAAGCGCGACTGCCGATATGCTTCCTGATAATCCCCCACCAGTTTTTTCTGAAACTCAACCTGCGTCAGCATTTCCTGCCGTGCATTCAAGGCATCGGCCGCTTCGCGAAAGGCATTCTGCACCGTGGCCTCATACGCCGCAGCTCGGCCATCGAACCGTGCATGACTGGCATCCACCTGTGCCCGCCGCGCTCCGCCGTCGATCAGTGGCATTGATCCCGCGAGCGCGATCGACCAGAACTCGGCCGGACCGCTGAGCAAACGTGAGAAATCCCCCGTCAGGCTGCCCAGCGCCGACGTCAGGGAAAAGGTCGGAAAATACGCACTGCGAGCCGCGCCAATGTCCGCGTTGGCCGCACGCAGTTGCGCTTCGGCGGACATGATGTCGGGGCGACGCTCGACCAGTTTTGAAGGTAAGCCTGCCGGGACGTCCAGCGTTGCCAACTGTTCACCGAGCGCACCGGTGGGCAACAATCCGACAGGCACCGGTTGCCCGACTAACACGCGCAAGGCGTTGCTGTTCTGCGCCACTTGCATGCGGTAGGTATTGACCTGCACGGCCGCAGTGTTGGTCTGCGCGTCTGCCTGATGCACGTCGATTCGCGCACTGGAGCCCAGGTTGAAGCTCTTGCGCAGCAACTGCGCGTAGCGATCCTGAGACTGATAGGTACTCTGCGCGAGGTCGAGTAAATGTTGATTAGCCTTAAGACTCAGCCAGGTATTAGCCACTTCGCCGATCAGCGCCAGCCGCGCCGTCTGATAATCCGCCTCGGAGGCCTCGAAACGCGCGCCGGCCGCGTTGCGCTGACTGCGAATGCGCCCAAAAAAATCCAGCTCGTAGGACGTAAATCCGCCCGTGGCCTGAAAGGTGTTAGCAATGCTGCCGGAACTGTCGCCGCCGCCCGGCGTGCGCACTAACGGCGGCAACTTGCTGCGCCCGGCGTAGGTATTGACGCCGACTGTAGGAAAAAGCCCCGACTGGGCGCTGTCATAACCGGCCTGCGCCTCTTCGACACTGGCCGCGAACTGACGCAGGCTGCGATTATTGGTCAGGGCCATTTCGATCAGTTGCCGCAGTCGATCATCGACGACAAAACCGTGCCAGTCCTGATCGAATGCCTGCTTGCCGGCACAACACCCACCCGCAGTATTGGCCGGCCACTGTTGATCAATGGGCGCTTCAGGCTTCTCGTAAGTCGGTTCCAGCGAACACCCTCCGAGCAACAGCAAAGACATGAAACATGAGGTCGGTAAGCAACTGTTCATGGCGCGCACCTAAAAGCGTTGACCGAGCAAAGCTCGCAAAGGAGAAAGAAGTACCGACCAAACCCCAGACCGAGAGGCACTGATCGGCGGCAGCGGCTGCTTGCGCGAACGAACAATGACCGGGCGCCAACTGGGCAAAGGAGCGTAGGACGGAACCTTGGCTGCCGCAGGCAAGCGCGGCGGCGGGCGTTTTTCACCTAGCAACGACCGACGCAGCAAAGTGCCGAACGCCAGCGCAGGCTCGGCCTTGCTGACGACATTGATCGTCGCGTCACTGAACAGCCGCGCGATCAGTCGCCGACGCAGCCCTTCATCAAGGTCGACAAACCTCAGCCCCAGTTGCTCCGCGCCATGATTGCGCATGACTTCGACGTCGAGCCAACCGAGTCCGTCAATCCATACCTGACCACACAGTCCCGGCTTGATCGACGACGCAAACGGACAACTCAAGGACGTGCCGCTGAGGGAAATATCGACCAATCGACCGGCAAGAATTTTGCCGCCAAAGCGAAAACCGGTGGGCTTATCGAATGGAAAACGCTCTTCGCCGTGCAACCGTGGTCGGTCGACACAGGCGACCAGTGTCGCGAGGTTGTAGACCATCGCGACCACCGTCCAACCTAGGTTGAACAGCATATTGCCGTCGAACGCCGCTGAGGTGCTGATGGCGATGTAGGCGCCGAACTGCGAAAACAGCGTCAAGGCCAAAAAAAATGCAAACAGCTTCCAGTGGACCATGGTCTTGGTCCTATCCAGGCCTTTAGACGTCACTTTGAACGGTCGCCCAAATGGCTGGATCATGGCGCTGGCAATAGTAGCGGTGACGGCCAGAGAGGCAACGATCTGCGTGACCTCAGTAAAAATGGGCAGAGTGCGCCGGTCGGTGACCCAGGTGCCGTAGCCCCAGAACGCGATCAGCGCCGGCATGCCGAAAGCGAGGAAGTCCACCGGATGCGCGTAGAACCCGGCGATGCCGAAGTACCAATACAACACCGGCGACACCAGCATCATCAAAATGAACGGCTTGGAAAACCAGTGCATCAGCCCGTGGATGTAGTGCAGCCGGTCATTGAGCGTATAACCGCTGCCTCGTAACGGCCCGTCCTTGAGCAGTGCCACTTGAATAGTGCCCAGGCACCAACGCCCGCGCTGGTTGATGTACTCGCTCAGGCCCTCGGCAGATAAACCAATCGACAGACGCTCGTTCAGCCAACGAGTGACGTAGCCCTTTTGCAGCAGCCGATAAGTCGTGTAGATGTCTTCGCAGACCGAACCTGTAGGAAAACCGCCAATTTCATTGATCAGATCGCGGCGCACGACGAAGGACGTGCCAACGCAAAACGCTGCATCCCAGCCATCCTTCGCAGGCTGAAACACATCGAAGAACACCCGCTGCTCATCCACCCAACAGTCAGACGAGCCCAGGTTGTGCTGAATGGGATCGGGGTTGTAGTAGAACTGCGGCGTCTGTACCAAGCTAACCTTGGGGTCGTCGAACAATCCCAGCGTGCGCATTAGGATCGGCTGCTGCGGCGCGAAGTCAGCGTCGAGCACCAGAATGTACGGCGCATTGCTGCTGGCCGCCGAGAGGCGCAAACCGTTGTTCAGGTTGCCTGCCTTGGCGTGGGCATTATCGGAACGACGCGTGTATTGCACGCCGACCTCGGCACAGTAATCGCGCAACCAGTCGCGCCTTGTATCGTCGAGCACCCAGACGGTGACGTTGGGATAGTCGATGGCCTGGGCGGCAATGATCGTTTTTTCGAGGATCTCCAGGCCTTCGTTATACGTGGCAATAAACACGTCCACTGCCGGCACATTCACACCTTGAGCGCGCAAACGTTGCTCGCCCGCATCCGCTTCTCGCGTGTGGTCCGAGCGGCACAGCATCACCACAATGGAGAACAGCGTGTAGCCGATCGCCAGCATTTCGAAAAATAAAAACGTGTAAGCCCAAACCGTAGCAAAGCCCGAATGGCTATCAGGCAAGGTGTCTCGAATCCGCCAGGCGGCATAATTGATCAGTAATAACGCGGTGACGGCGCCGAATCCTGCCCGCGCGGCCCATTGATCCCGGTGAGTGAGGCAGGTGAACAGAATCACCGTCGCCAGTGTCCAGAAATTAATTTGCAGCAGTTGCAGCGAGTCCAGTGCCTGCATGTCAGTCAGCCTCTAGCGAACCGGTAAAGGGATTGACGCCCGTGGCCGCAATCGCCGCCCACGCCGTAGCGCCCAAGTGAGGCAGGTGGTAATAAAAAAAGTCATTGGTGACAGAGTCCGGGCCTATGGCCAGCCCGGTACTGATGCGCGGTGCCGGTGTTGCGAACAGCCAGCCGTGGCCTGCCTCTTGCGCGAGCAACACGCTCCATAGCGGCTGCGCCTTGTCGCCCAGGCCGCTCAATTGCGCAACGGCAGCCGCCTGAGCGGTGCCTTCGGTCCACAAGCCGTCTGGGTCTCGGTTAAAGCCGTAACCTTCTCCAGCACGATGGGTACGATCAATAAAGGCGAAGACCCTACGCCAATCCTTCGGCGGATGTTGCAGCGCAATCAGCGGCCAGATCTGCGCGTCCAAGCCTGAACGCACGCGGTCAGACGTTTGACCATCCGCCCCGGTGCCGATCAGAAAACGTCCCTCTGCGGCGTCCCACTGACTCGCTACAAACTGCCGGGCGATCCGCGCCTGCTGCGCCGCTCCCTGATCGGGCTCCACGGCGTCGAGTGCCGACCACGCCGCCGCCAAGTCAACGTTATGCTCGGTAGATTTCCAGTTCTGCTGGACCTGCTTTGAAAAGTACCCGTAGTAGCCACCGCTGAAACCGGCCGGTGATCGTCCGTCGTAGGTGTTTTGCTGCGACCAATGCAGGACTTTTCGTGCGGCCTCAAGGTAAGACGCTTCGCCGCTCTGGCGAAAAGCTTCCAGCAGAGCCAGTGCCGCCCAGGCCTGATTGCCGGTGGCGCTGCTGACTTGATAAGCGTCCTGATTCCAGGCATTGCGTTCGGTACTCCAATAGCCCGGCAATTTCATCGTCGGCACCCCAACCGACCCTGCGGCGTAGGCATTGCGCAGGCGTCCATCCTGATACTCGGGATCATGATGGGTCGCGAACGCCAGGGCATCGGCAATTCGACGCGCCGACTCGACCTTGCCGCAGGCAAACAACGCAATACTGGCTAGCGCGTTATCGTAAGTGAACGCGACGCCGCGCAACGCCAGGATCGGTGCGGGCTGGCCGTCCAGCGCCGGATAGCTCGCCACCAGAACCGGACCTGCCGCTTGCGACGTCACGGCCTGGTCCAGCGCCGCACATGTAATGGCCGCCAGCTGTGGACGCGCTTGCGCCGCTAGCACCGACGCCCCGCTGCCAACCAACATCACGCCCACGAGACCTCGCAAAACGCTCTTCATGGTCGAGAGACCTCGGCACTGGCCCACAACCCCGGACTACAGGTCATGGCCCGCTCGCTATCCGTCAGATCCGAGGCAAACGTCCCCACCACATACACCGAGTTCTGTTCGGCGTAGGGGAACGGCACGCTGTAGGTGTTGGCCCGAATGTCCGAGGCGCTGGACAACAACTGCACCACGTTAGCCTTGAGCGGTTGATCCAGACCGCGGATTTTTACCGTCAGCACGCTGTCGCGATCAATCTTGCTGGCCATGCGCTCGGGGAACACCGCGATCACGTAGCTCTGGGCACAATCGGTGGCGCGCAGCAAGGTCGATCCGGCTTGTACCAGCGTGCCCTGTGGCGCCAATAGTTCCTGGACGGTGCCAGGCGAATACGCCACAACGTCATAACCGGCCATCAGTTTCACCCGGTTCTGCTCCGTATCAATCAGCTGGTTAAGGTTATCGAGCTCACGTTGATAGGTCGCGCGGTCACGGGCCTGGTTCTCGAGACTGAGTTTAAGGGTGGTCATTTGCGAACTAAGGTCGAACATGCGCAGTTGATCGGGATCGAGGTAAACCTGATTATTGGCAGCACTGACATCGCCATCATTGATCCGCAATTGCGAACGCACCGACTCCGCCGCCCCCTGTAGCGAGGCCAACTGGGCTTTGGATGAGGCAACTACCGCGCCACTCACCGCGCCCTGGGTGAACAACTCAAGGTTGCGCTCTACCGTCTCCTTGGCGTCCATCAACCGGGCACTCGCGGCGCTACTCTCGGCTTTAAGGGCTTTTTGGGTGAAGAGTTGGCGGGTATGAAACGCGGTCTGGTATTGCTGACTGGTTTTCTCTAGCGCTTCGTAATACTGCTGGTCGTGCTCGGCCTGGCTGGCGGAGGACGACAGCTGTTGCTCCAGAGACAAGCGCCGAGTTTGCAGGGTTAGCAGCGTTTCCTGATTGGCTCGCGGGTTTTCCACGACCGCGATCTTTTGGCCCCGAACAAAAGTCGCGCCAGGTTTGACTTCCAAAGTACTCACGACACCATCAATCGGCGTTGTCAGCAGAATCACCGGCGCATTCAAAATTGCCCGCGTGGCAGAGCCCGACACTAAGGGCATGAGTAACGTTGATAACAGCAACCAAACGACAAATACCAGCACACCCAAACCGACCAGCCGTGGCAACAGTGACAATAGTTTTGAGCGTTCTTCAGCCATGTTCGACTCTCCCAATAGACCCATGAACACACATGGCCGTCGCCATGACTGCGTAACAGTCAGGCAATAGCACGCCGTGGCGGCGAGACACTTTTGGCAGGGTAAACACTATCGAAATCAATACACCGCACGGCAACTAAGCCGATGCTAACTTGCTTGGATTTATAGTGATGTGAGCAGGAATGGGATCCCTGTCTTTTTGGAGAGTTGCTGTACCGCCAAGGAGAACGGGTCTTACCGAGCCCAAGGCAGAGCGGGCCATGTCAGGAGCGACACTAAATTCAGCCTCTAATACTGTCAAGCGTTTGAGCCGGACAATTAAATGGCGCCAAATAGGCAGCACCGAGGTTATTGGATCCGTTTTAATGAATTTACCGCGACACAAACACAACTTATTATTTTTACTAAGGGTTTTATTTTTCAATAAAAATTGAACTTCTTATCGAAAAACAGATGGTTCTCACCCTCCAATTAGAAAGATTAAAAAAATATAAGTAGCCACCCTGACGCGCAGTATTAATGGTGAAGGCAAACGTCCCCACGCAGCGTTACGGACAAAGATTCGAGTAGGAGGCGGCTTCACAGCCGCCGTCCTCTCACACCACCGTACATACGGTTCCGTATACGGCGGTTCAGGTTATACGGCTAAGCCGGTTTATCGTATCCAGTATCGAGACCAGCCCGAGTCCATCCCACAGTTTCTTCGGCAGCGCCTGATTCATATGTGGCGCTCCCGAGCTCCACCATGGACCTCGACCGTTGAACGCTGATTTGCAGGCACGCGCTTCGCTGAGTCCTAAGCGCATCAAGTTGCGCGCCCTCGTAGAGGGCTGCTTCCATTGACGCCAGATGATGCAGCGAAGTTTATGCCGCACCCAGCCGTCCAGTTCCTCAAGGGGCCGCTTGCTCTGACTCAGCTTGAAGTAGCCAGCCCAACCGCGTAGTACGGGGTTTATCCGCTCGATGACGTTCGCCATCTTGTGGCCCCGCGCTCCGCGCAGCAGGTCTCTGAGTCGGTCGCGTAAACGACCCAGACTCATCGTCGCCACTCTTAGCCTCGGCTGTTGATGCCAGCTCATCCCATAACCCAGATAGTCACAGGCCCAAGGCCTTGCCACACGGCTCTTTTCCCGGTTCAACGTCAGTTTCAGACGCCGATTGAGAAAGCGCTCAACACTGGCCATCACTCGCGCCCCAGCACGACGACTGCGCACATAAATGTTCGCATCATCGGCGTAGCGCACGAAGCAATGACCCCGCCGTTCCAGCTCGCGATCGAGTTCGTTGAGCAGGATGTTCGACAGCAACGGCGAGAGCGGGCCGCCTTGCGGCGTCCCTTCCTGCCGTCGACTGGCGATACCGCCTGACATCACGCCGGCCTCGAGGTAACGGCGAATGAGCCTGAGCACACGCTTGTCTTCGATTTGACGCTCTACATAAGCCATCAATACATCGTGGTTGACCCGATCAAAGAACTTCTCAAGATCAAGCTCCACACACCAGCGGTGGCCCGCCGCCACATGGGCACGGGCTGTTTCGATGGCGTGGTGAGCGCTTCTGTTTGGACGAAAGCCGTAGCTGTAGTCCGAGAACAGAGGGTCGAAGATTGGCGTGAGCTGTTGCAGCAGAGCCTGCTGGATCAGGCGATCCATCACATTGGGGATACCCAACTGACGGGTTCCGCCTTTGGGTTTTGGGATTTCGACGGCGCGCACACCTTGCGGGTGATACTCGCCGGCCAGCAGCCGCACCTTGAGGGTCGGCCAATACTGATTCACATAGTCAGCCAATTGGTCGACCGTCATGCCATCGGCACCCGGCGCACCCTTGTTGCTGACCACGCGTTGATACGCACGCTTGAGATTTGCCGGTGCAAGCACCCGCTCCATCAGCGTGTCCGGCTCCGCGTTCGTCCACGCCACAGACGCCGCCGATGCCTGCGCACTGCCAGCCGTCGCCCGCGGATTCTGTCCGGAACTTGGGGTCACAGTTCTCCCTCGGAGAAATTTCTGCTTTTCGACATTCGACGAGACTCTGACGCCTACTGGCGGCATAACCTGTTCAGCCCTTGGTGACGGGGTTATTCGTCACTTACTACGGCCTCGGCTGACTTCTGCACGCTCATCCCGTCGCCTCACGACGCTCGGTAGCACAATGGCAAACGTGCAGATCTCCCAAGGTAATTCGCGCGACCTTCCTGCTTATGCCTGTCGGATCTACGTCGTAGCGTTCCGTGCAAGTATCGGGCTTTGGTAATCATGGCCACCTTACCCCGCTACGCCGCCTCATCCGCTTCCTGTTCGTCAGGCCAGCATTTTGCCTAAGGCTTCCTTCAGATTCGCAGTCACCCGCGACACCCTTGCCTTCGGCTAACACTTCCCCTTGCCGGGTGTGTAGAGGACTTGCACCTCCAAGTCACCAGCGTGGCCACCACAGCCAAACTGGTTGCGCTTGCGCGCAACGCGCCATGCCTGGCGCACCACAAAAAAGCCCGCCAAGGCTTAACACCTTGGCGGGCTTTTGCGTAGACGGGAAGCTTAGAACGCGCCCATGTAATCGCGCTTGCCCACTTCCACACCGTTGTGGCGCAGCAGGGCGTAAGTGGTGGTGACGTGGAAAAAGAACTGCGGCAGCCCGTAGCTAAGCAGGTAAGCCTGGCCGGTGAAACGCTTCTCTTTCGGAGTGCCCTGGCGGGTCACGATCTCGATGCCTTCCTTACCGTCGATCTGCTCAGGCTTGATCTCGCCGATAAAGGCCAGAACCTTGGCGATCAGGGCTTGCAGCTCTGCGAACGTTGTTTCGGTATCTTCGTACTTCGGCAGTTCGACTTCAGCCAGGCGCGCGGAAACACCCTTGGCGAAATCAACAGCGATCTGCACCTGACGCACCAGCGGGAACATGTCCGGGTACAGGCGCGCTTGCAGGAGCGCGTTTGGATCGATGTTCTTGGCGCTAGCGTGGGCTTCGGCTTTGTTCAGAACGTCGCTCAGGGCGTTGAGCATTTGCTTGAAAACCGGGATGGAAGCGGCGTACAGGGAAATAGTCATGGCAGTCTCGTGTTGTGGCAGGTGTGAAACGTGCGCCGATTATAGCCATCCCAAGCCGTCCTGCGGCTTGTCTTTTATCCAGCAAGGATTACGCTAGGCGGCTTCGACTGCAGAGGGAAAGCGCGAATGAGCACTGAGCAAGAAACCACCCTGGACGAGCCGCGTCTCAACAGCACGGAAATCCGCATTCTGGGGTCTTTGATCGAAAAGCACGCCACCAGCCCTGAAACCTATCCCCTGACCCTCAATGCGCTGGTCATCGCCTGCAACCAGAAAACCAGCCGCGAACCGGTGATGAACCTCAACCCCGGTCAAGTCGGCCAGAGCCTGCGCGCCCTTGAGGGTCGAGGGTTCACCAAACTGGTGATGGGCAGCCGTGCCGATCGCTGGGAGCACAGGGTAGAAAAAGCCCTGGAGCTGGTGCCCGCCCAGTTAATCCTGACCGGGCTACTGTTTTTGCGCGGTCCGCAGACGGTCAATGAACTGCTGACCCGCAGCGGCCGCATGCACGAATTCGAAGACGCCGAGCAAGTGATCCATCAACTGGAGCGCCTTATTGCACGTGGCCTGGCATTGCTGATCCCGCGTCAGGCCGGTCAGCGCGAAGACCGCTACATGCACGCCCTCGGCGATCCTGCGGACATTGAAACGATCCTCGCCGCCCGACAGAACCCAGCGGAGCGTGCTGCTGGAAGCGGTGTTTCAGTGGAGCGCATCGAGGAACTTGAAGCGCGAATTGCAGCCCTCGAAGAGCGCCTGTCGCGCCTCGAATAACCCTGCAAAGGCTGCCCCACAACAGGCGTTATGAAATGAGGAGCGTTGTTGGCTATTCGCCGTCCCAGTCATCGACACCCTCGGCCTGCCTGGCGATGGCGACAAACCCAGAGACACTGCCTTGAGCGCTGACCTTGAAGTCATCCATCACCGCGTATTGACCGAAATCCGGGTATTCACCTATCTCTGGTGATTGCTGGGTACTGATCGCCAGGTAACGCAACTCATCCTCGCTGTTATTGATGATCTGATGCGCAGCTTCAGGGCCGCGCGGTGGGCAGGCGATCACATCACCGGTGCGGATCGGGAAACGCTCGCCGCCAAGGCAAAGCTCACCTTGCCCGGCCACCACATAAAACATTTCCTTATTGACGCGATGGCTATGAAACGGACTGCCGCGCATGCCGGACTCAAGAACGTGCAAACGATAGCCGAGCTTCTGCGCTCCCAATTGCTGCCCGATACGGGCCATGCGCTGTTGATAACGACCGGCGGCTTCACCCGTGGGGCCTGCCCAGGGGGCAATGGCACGAGTTCAGCCTGATCAAGATTGAAAATGGCAGGAGGCATAGAAACCTCGGTCGGTATTTTTAAAGGGCAAATCATTCTTGCGACAGCGTCAACACTGCCAACCCGTCATTTATAGGATCAGCCGCGGGCAAACGCCACCGCCGCTTGGAACTGCTCCTGCGTCGGGCGCACGCCGGTGTACAACACAAACTGTTCCAGTGCCTGAATCGCGATCACTTCCAACCCCGTGATCACGCGTTTGCCTTCGTTGCGAGCATGCACGATCAGCGGGGTTTCCGAGGGGATAGCCACCACATCGAAAACCGTCTTGGCCTCTGCGATGGCGTCAGCGTCGAACGCCAGTTGATCGGCTTGCGGCCCCCCCGTCATGCCGATAGGCGTAACGTTGATCAGCATTTGCGCGCGCCGATCACCCAACTCAGGCTGCCACTCATACCCCAGCGACTCTGCCAGTGCCGATCCGGCGCGCTCATTGCGAGCCACGATCAAACCGTGGGAGTAGCCGCCATCGCGCAAGGCACTGGCGACGGCTTTGGCCATGCCGCCACTGCCGCGCATGACGAAGGTTGAGTCTTGGGGCACCTGATGAGTTTCAAGCAACTGAGCGATGGCGATGTAATCAGTGTTGTAGGCCTTGAGGTGGCCATTGGTATTGACGATGGTGTTGAGCGACTGAATCGCTGCGGCCGACGCGTCCAGCTCATCGACCAGTGCAATGCTGGCTTCCTTGAACGGCATCGACACACCGCAGCCACGTATGCCCAAGGCGCGTATCCCGCCAACAGCACCCGCCAGGTCCTGACTACTGAAAGCCTTGTAGTAAAAATTCAGCCCCAATTGTTCATAAAGATGATTGTGAAATCGCAGGCCAAAATTCCCTGGGCGCGCAGAGAGGGACATGCATAGCTGCGTATCTTTGTTGGGATTCATCTGCACCGCAAACTCCTTCAATTGCACTTTCAGATGGACGGGATTAGCCATTCCACCCTGTTCTGTCCGATCATGGCGAGGCGTCTGCACCGGATAACACGGGACGGTCAGGAGGCCGATACAGACCTTACACAAAATTTACCTAACGGCTGTGCAGTTTTTCAAAAAAACGCTGTCTTAGAAGTATCCCCGCGACAATCCTTGGGTCTATTGCAGACTCAAGCGCCGGGTCGAAGAACCGAGGAATTATCATGATCCGTAAACTCCCCACAGTAGTCTTGCTGATCGGCGCTCTTGCTATCGCAGGGCAGGCAGAAGCCCATGGCGGTGGCGGTAACTATTGGCAAGGTCCAGCGATATTTGGCGCTCTCGTTGGCTCGGCGATCGTCGGCTCGGCCATCATTAACAGCAACCGGCCGGTGTACGCCGAACAACCGGTTTATGTTCAGCCGCAGCCGGTGTATGTCCAACAACCGCCGCCGGTCTACTACCAACCAGCGCCGGTTTACGTACAACAGCCGGTTTATTACCGCCCGGCGCCGGTTTACTACGGTCCACCACGCGGCTATTACGGTCCTCCCCATGGTTACTATGGCGGCCCACGCTGGTAACAGAATCACCCGGCCTCGCCTCACCCGCGGGGCTTTTTTTGGCCGCCTGTCGGATGACAGTCTGAATAGACATCACCAAGGTCGCTGCAGGGACAGTCGTGGTGGATAAAGTAGGCATGATTGACGTGAGCGCCCATTTCTCATCTTGAGTAAAACGGTCATATTTTTGTCATGCAAGGCCCGCAAGCTTGGGCCTGTCCGCAAACAACAGGTTGATAACAACAAGGACGACCCATGCCCACACAGAACCCACACCGCAATGTCGGCTTGTGCACTTCCAGCAAGGTGTACAACGCGCTGACCGAACTTAAACACCTGGAAGGCCATCGGAGCGCCAAGTTTCTCTCGCTACTCGCGGAGAACCTGGTACGCAAAGGCGTGCTTAATGAACAGGAAGTGGTGCATATGCTCGATCTCGTCGTGGATTGAACGCCAGACTCGCTGGCGTCAATGATCACTATTGAGAATGTTAATTGTTGGTTTAGCAGTTCGGTCCGTAAGGTGGCTCCATTGTTTGATGGAGGTACTTATGTCCCAGGTTCAGATCATGTCCGTTATCGGGAGCGCCGTCCCCGCACCGCTCAGAGAGCTAGGATTGCTCGCCTGTTGGTATTTGGTGCAAGACGGCGAACCGATCAGCGGTCCGCTTACATCACTACCGGCCGCAGAGGCATTGTCACAACGCCTTGGCCACCTGAAGGCTTAAGGCAACTGAACGCGCGGCTTGGTCTCGATAAAAATCCCCCAGCTCGACATAAACAGCGCGGCGATCAACGGCCCGATCACAAACCCGTTCAGGCCAAAGATCGCCATCCCGCCCAAGGTCGAGATCAGGATCAGGTAATCCGGCATACGCGTGTCCTTGCCCACCAGAATCGGTCGCAGCACGTTGTCCACCAAGCCGATGACAAACACCCCGAACAACCCCAGCGCCACGCCCTGCCAGACCGAGCCAGTCAGCAGAAAGTACACCGCCACCGGCGCCCAGACGATCCCGGCACCCACCGCTGGCAACAAAGACAGAAACGCCATCAATACTGCCCAGAGCAACGCGCTGGGGATATCCAAAAACCAGAAAATCAAACCGCCTAATGCGCCCTGCGTGATCGCTACCAGCAGATTGCCTTTTACAGTGGCCCTTACGACGCGGTTGAACTTGAGCTGCAACCGGCGTTTTTGGTGCTCTTGCAATGGCACAGCGGTGCGAATTTTGCGCGCCAGATCAGCGCCGTCACGCAAAAAGAAAAATAGCAGATACAGCATGATGAAAAAGCTCACCACGAAGTCGAAAGTGACCTGGCCGACACTCACTGCCTGAGTCGCAAAAAACTGACTGCCCTGCATTACCCCCTTGACGATTTTTTCCTGCAAACCCTTCAACTCACCGACGCCAAAGCGATCCAGCAAATGCTGGAAGTAAGGCGGTAAACCGTGCTTGAACTGCGTCACAGACCCCGCGATGTCCAGCTCACCGCTTTCGACACTCTTGTACAACGTCGTCCCTTCCTGAACCAACAAGACGCTCAGAATGATGACCGGCAAAATCGCGATCACCACACAGATACCCAAGGTACACAGGGATGTCAGGTTGCGTTTCCAGCCGAATTTAAGTTGCAGCCGGCGCTGCATCGGCGCAAAGACAATGCCAAGGATGACGGCCCAGAACACCGCGCCGTAAAACGGCAGCAGAATCCAGATAAAGGCCAGGGTCACCGCCACCAGCAATACCAGCAGCGATTTATTTTGTAGTGTCGTTTCGTTCATGTCCGATCCATGTCAGTGCGCGGGGGCTGATTCGCACCCTCATGCTTAGTCCGCCACGGGTCGCGCGAGTGCCATCCGTTTGTGCATCAAGCATAGATCCAGATCAATAAACGCCGCGGACAAGGCGCTTACGCTGCCGGACTTTTGTGGTCGACGCCCCCATGCCCCTCATCGCTCCTGAATTACTCGCCCCCGCCGGCACCCTGAAAAATATGCGTTATGCCTTCGCCTACGGCGCCGATGCCGTGTATGCCGGGCAGCCGCGCTACAGCTTGCGGGTACGCAACAACGAATTCGATCACACCAACCTGGTCATTGGCATTAGCGAGGCCCAAGCGCAGGGCAAGCGATTTTACGTGGTGGTGAACATCGCGCCGCACAACGCCAAGCTGAAGACGTTTTTGAAAGACCTGGAGCCTGTCATCGCCATGGCCCCAGACGCATTAATCATGTCCGACCCCGGATTGATCATGCTGGTGCGCCGGCATTTCCCGCAGATGCCGATCCACCTGTCGGTGCAAGCCAACACCGTGAACTGGGCCAGCGTCGAGTTCTGGCAGCAACAAGGCGTGAGCCGGATCATCCTGTCCCGGGAACTGTCGCTTGAGGAAATCGCCGAAATACGCCAGCACGTGCCCGCCATGGAGCTGGAGGTGTTTGTCCACGGCGCGCTGTGCATGGCCTACTCCGGTCGCTGCCTGCTGTCCGGCTACATGAATAAACGCGACGCCAACCAGGGCAGTTGCACCAATGCCTGCCGCTGGAAGTACACGGCGCAAGAAGCCACGCAAAACCAGCTCGGTGAGATTGTTCAACAGCAACCGGCGGTGCCGACCCTCGGTATCGGTGCGCCGACCGATCAGGTTTTTCTGTTGCAAGAGGCCAATCGCCCGGACGAACTGATGCCGGCTTTCGAAGACGAACATGGCACCTACATCATGAATGCCAAGGACTTGCGCGCCGTGCAGCATGTTGAGCGCCTGACACACATAGGCGTGTCCTCGCTGAAAATCGAAGGCCGGACCAAATCCCACTTCTATTGCGCACGCACCACACAGGTGTATCGCCAGGCGATTGACGACGCCGTGGCCGGTCGCGAGTTCGACCGCAGCTTGATGACCGACCTGGAATCTTTGGCCCAACGCGGCTACACCGAAGGTTTCCTGCGTCGGCATGTGCATGACGAATACCAGAACTACCAAAACGGCAGTTCGGTGTCGGAACGTCAGCAGTTTGTCGGCGAGTTGACTGGCGAACGGCGTGATCAATTAGCGGAAGTGAAAGTGAAAAACCGCTTTGGCCTAGGCGATCATCTGGAACTGATGACGCCCCAAGGCAATGTCCACTTCGATCTGCATCAATTGCACAACGCCAAAGGCGAGATGATCCAGGTAGCGCCGGGGGATGGGCACACCGTGTACCTACCCATCCCCGACGCGGTGGACCTAAAGTACGGGTTATTGATGCGTGATATCAGCGAGAACTGAACCTCATCACCTGACACGCAACCCGCCCCACAGCAACTCGCCGGTACTCATGCAATCAGGGCCCAGGCGCTGAAAACCGATCACGGCTGTTACTCAGGTGCAACCACATCGCCGCCCGTGCAGCCTCCGGATCCTGACGTTTGATGGCGTTGAGAATCGCCTCATGCTCAAGATTGGCCAACTGCCCAAGCTTGCTCAGGTCCGTCGCACCGCGCTCGGCGGCGTTAACCCGTGTCCGGGGGATCATCGCACTGCCCAAGTGCTGCATGATTTCGGTGAAACACACATTGTCGGTGGCCTCGGCGATCAACAGATGGAAGCGTTTATCGGCCTCAACACAGCTGTCGTTGTTGGTCAGCAGGTTTTGATAGTCGTCCAGAGCGTCGCGCATGCTCGCCAGTTGCTGTGCCGTGCGACGTACCGCTGCCAGCGCCGCCGCCTGGGTTTCCAGGCCCATGCGTAACTCCAGAATGCTGCGCACCCCCAGCGCCGTATCGATGTTCAGCCGCAAGCCCTGCTCCGCCGCGCGCGCAATGACAAAGGTGCCGATGCCGTGGCGGGTTTCTACCAGCCCAGACGCCTGTAACTTTGAAATCGCCTCGCGCACCACGGTGCGACTGACCCCGTGTTCCTGAACAATCGTGTTCTCCGACGGCAGTTTGTCCCCCGGCAATATCTGGCCGAGCAGGATGCGCTGGGTCAGTTTGGCCACCAGGTCGTGCGCCAAGTTGTGACTGCGCTTGCGGGTGGGGGCTTGAAGGTCTTCTTGCATGGCGCTCATCCGAAAAACAGGGCTGCCGGGATCGTAGCACTGCCCGTGCCTGGAATCTCTGAAAACAGCGTCCAGCTTGTATGACAACAATGAGAAATAACGTTCAAGAAGATATTACCTGATCGAAAAAAATCCAAAAAACAACAAAAATAGTCTTTAAATAGCCGTTTCATTGAGCGTAAGCGCTTGCGATTCGAAAAAACCAAGTTGTATGATGTCTATCAACACGCAGCATCCAGCGATACCCCGCATAAAAATAACGAGTGGGAGAAAAGCAAGTGAATACATCCATATCCAGGATGGACGACGGCGACGATTCAGTCCTGAAATCCGCTATCTCAAAAGTTAAACGCCATGTCCTGCCGCTGTTCGTGATCATGTTCATCGTCAACTACATCGACCGCGTAAACATCGGCTTCGTCCGTGTCCACATGGAGCAGGATTTGGGCATTGGGGCTGCCGCCTACGGCCTCGGTGCCGGTCTGTTCTTCATTGGTTACGCGCTGTTCGAAGTCCCTTCCAACATCCTCCTGCAAAAAGTCGGCGCGCGAATCTGGCTGACCCGCATCATGCTGACCTGGGGCCTGGTGGCCGCCTGCATGGCCTTCATCCAGAACGAAAGCCACTTTTACATTCTGCGTTTTCTGCTCGGCGTGGCCGAGGCCGGTTTTTTTCCGGGCGTGATTTACTACTTCACGCGCTGGCTGCCCGGCGTTGAACGCGGCAAGGCGATTGCGATTTTTCTCAGCGGCTCGGCGGTTGCATCGCTGATCTCCGGTCCGCTGTCGGGGGTGCTACTGCAACTCAACGGCTTCGGGCTACACGGCTGGCAGTGGATGTATTTCATTGAGGGCATGTTCTCCGTGGGCCTGTGCGTATTCGTCTGGTTCTGGCTCGACTCCAACCCCCATGACGCTAACTGGCTCAGCCGCGAAGAACAGGATGCGCTGGTCAATGCTATCGACGCCGAACAACGGGCGCGCGAAGCCGCAACACCGATCAAACCGTCGCTGGGCAAACTGCTCAAGGATCGCCAGATCATCCTGTTCTGCCTGATCTACTTTTTCATCCAACTGACGATCTATGCCGCCACCTTCTGGCTGCCGAGCATCATCAAGAAAATGGGCGACCTCAGCGATATTCAGGTCGGGCTGTTCAATTCGATCCCGTGGCTGCTGTCGATTGTCGGCATGTACGCCTTCGCCGCGCTATCAGCCAAATGGAAACACCAGCAAGCCTGGGTCGCGGCAGCACTGTTGATCGCAGCGGCAGGGATGTTCATGTCCACCACCGGCGGACCGATCTTCGCCTTCGTCGCCATCTGCTTCGCCGCACTGGGTTTCAAATCAGCCTCATCGCTGTTCTGGCCAATTCCACAGGCTTACCTGGATGCACGCATCGCCGCTGGTGTCATCGCGCTGATCAACTCGGTGGGCAATCTCGGCGGCTTCGTTGCACCGACCACCTTCGGCCTTTTGGAAGAACGCACAGGTTCTATCCAGGGCGGACTCTATGGCTTGGCTGCAACGTCAATCATCGCCGCGATCATCGTTTTTGCCGCGCGCAACACACCGAAAGCGACGACCACAGTGGTCGTCAGCACCCCCACGCCAAACCATGCCTGACCTGGCTTTGAAGGATAAGAACATGCAAGCACAAGACGCTGCAAAGGCCCCGATCATCACCAGCATGCAAGTGGTTCCGGTGGCGGGTCATGACGGCATGCTACTGAACCTAAGCGGTGCCCACGGGCCGTTCTTCACGCGCAACATCGTGATCCTCAAGGACAACGCCGGCCACACCGGCGTCGGTGAAATACCCGGCGGCGAGCGCATTCGCCAGACACTGGAAGACGCCCGCAGCCTGGTTATCGGCAGCCCCATCGGCACCTACCAAAAGATCCTCAACCAAGTACGCAAGACGTTTGCCGATCGTGATGCTGGCGGGCGTGGCCTGCAAACCTTCGACCTGCGCATCACCATTCACGCCGTCACCGGCCTGGAAGCCGCCCTGCTCGACTTGCTCGGCCAACACTTGGGCGTCCCTGTGGCCGCACTGCTCGGCGAAGGTCAGCAGCGCGATGAAGTAAAAATGCTCGGTTACCTGTTTTATGTCGGTGATCGCCAGCAGACCGACCTTGCCTACCACAGTGAACCCGACGCCGATAATGACTGGTTTCGCGTGCGTCACGAAACCGCCATGAATGCCGACGCCGTGGTGCGCCTCGCGGTCGCAGCCCACGCCCGCTATGGCTTCAAGGATTTCAAACTCAAGGGCGGGGTACTGAGCGGAGACGAAGAAATCGAAGCCGTCACCGCCCTGGCCGAACGTTTCCCCGACGCCCGCATCACCCTAGATCCAAACGGTGCCTGGTCATTGCAAGAAGCCATACGGCTGTGCCGGGATCAGCATCATGTACTGGCTTACGCCGAAGACCCGTGTGGGGCTGAAAGCGGTTACTCCGGGCGCGAAGTCATGGCCGAATTCCGCCGTGCCACGGGCCTGAAAACCGCCACCAATATGATCGCCACCGACTGGCGGGAAATGGGCCATGCCATTCAGTTGCAATCGGTGGATATCCCCTTGGCCGACCCGCACTTCTGGACGATGCAGGGTTCGGTGCGCGTGGCGCAGATGTGCCATGAATGGGGCCTGACCTGGGGCTCGCACTCCAACAATCACTTCGACATTTCCCTGGCCATGTTCACCCACGTTGCTGCTGCCGCACCGGGTGAAATCACTGCCATCGACACCCATTGGATCTGGCAGGACGGCCAGCGCCTGACCCGCGCCCCGCTGCAAATCATTAGCGGCTGCGTGCAAGTGCCGAAAAAGCCAGGGCTGGGTGTCGAACTGGACATGGATCAGTTGGCCAAGGCCCATGAGCTGTACCGAAGCATGGGCCTGGGTGCGCGGGATGACAGCGTGGCCATGCAGTTTCTGATTCCTGGCTGGAAGTTCGACAACAAACGACCGTGCCTGGTGCGCTAGCCCACGCGTGCCGCGTGTTGTAACCAGCCCTTGAAGGTCGCCATCGCTGACGTTTCCGGGCGCGACTGTAAGCGGGTCAGCCAGTAACTGCCGGTAGTGATTTCGATGGCAAAAGGCTGCAGGATCGCCTCCTCCGCCAGTTGCCGGGCGAACATCAACGGCGGCGCCAAAGCAACACCGGCACCTTGCAGTGCCGCCTCCATCATCGTCAGCGACGAGTCAAAGATGATGCTGCGTGGCGGCGCGGCTTGGGTAGCAAGACCGGCAGCCTGAAACCACTCGGGCCATTCGTCCGTGCGATAAGAGCGCAGCAGCGTTTGCTGCAACACATCCGCTGGTGTCCGCAACTGTCGAGCAATCTCGGGGACACAGAGTACCGACAGCGGCGCGTAGATCAGTTTTGATGCTTCAATACCATGCCATGCCCCGGCGCCAAAGCGGATCGCGTAATCCAGTCCTTCGGCGGCCACATCTACCCGGTTGTTGTTGGTCGACAAGCGTAAATCTATGAACGGATGTTTCGCCTGAAAGTCTGCCAGTCGCGGCAACAGCCAGCCCACTGCAAATGTGCCCACCGCGCCCACCGTTAATACTTCACGAAAATGCCCGCCTTCAAAACGCTCAAGGGTATCGGCGATACGGTCAAAGGACTCGCGCAACACCGGCAGTAAGGTTTCGCCCTCGCTAGTCAGCATCAGGCCGCGGGGCAAGCGTTTGAACAGCGTTACGTTAAGCTGAATCTCAAGGCCTTTGACCTGATGGCTGACCGCCGCTTGCGTCACGCACAGCTCTACCGCCGCACGCGTAAAACTCAAGTGACGCGCTGAAGCCTCGAAGGCACGCAGTGCATTAAGCGGTAACTGAGGCCGAATCATGCCTTACCCCTAATTTTTCTAATGGCTAATCTGAAATATTGTCGGTTGCCGATCAACCGCGGACTGCCTAAATTTAGCGCGCCGCTTACCGGCCCACTTGTAAAAAACACCAGCAGTTTAACGGGTGGAAAACTGAACACGAACGAACTTGAAGTAATGACGGACAAAAAAACATGACCAGACTCAATATTATCGGGGCTTTAATCGCCACACTCGCTGCTGGACCGTGCATTGCACAAGGCCAAACCGACGCGCAAATTCAACGTATTGTCGACGCTGCCATCCAGCCCGTGATGCAGCAGCAAGGTATTCCCGGCGTTGCGATCGCCGTGACCGTCAACGGCACACCGCATTACTTTAACTACGGTTTGGCCTCCAGGGAAAACCAACAAGCGGTCACCTCTGACACCTTGTTTGAAATCGGCTCAGTGAGCAAAACCTTCACGGCCACCCTCGCCGCTTACGCTCAGGCGACCGGCAAACTGTCGCTGTCGGACAAGGCCAGCCAGCTCCTGCCGACCTTGCGCGGCAGCGCATTCGACACCATCAGCGTGCTGCAATTGGGCACCTACACCGCCGGCGGCCTGCCGTTGCAGTTCCCCGACGCGGCAGATCATCCAGACAAGATGCTCGCCTACTTCAAACAGTGGAAACCCACCTACGCCGCCGGCACCCACCGACTCTACTCGAACCCCAGCCTTGGGCTATTCGGCTATCTGGCAGCTCACAGCATGGGCGCGCCGTTTGATCAATTAATGGAAAAAACCCTGTTGCCAAAACTCGGTTTGCAGCACACCTACTTCAAGGTGCCGCAGGACCAGATGGGCCTTTATGCCCAGGGTTACAACAAGGACGACCAACCCGTGCGGGTAGGACCGGGTGCGTTGGATGCGGAGGCATACGGTGTGAAAACCAGTGCCTCGGACATGATTCGCTACGTTCAGGCGAACATGAAACCAGGCAAACTGGAAAAGCCGTTGCAGCAAGCCATTGCCTCAACGCACACCGGCTATTACACCGTCGGCGACATGACACAGGGCCTGGGCTGGGAACGCTACACCTACCCAATCACCCTCGATAAATTGCTCAGTGGTAACTCCACCCCCATGGCAATGGAGGCGCATACCGTTCAATGGCTGAGCCCGCCGCAACCTGAGCCCAAGAGTGTGCTGATCAACAAAACCGGTTCGACCAGCGGCTTCGGCACCTATGTCGCGTTCGTGCCAGCCCGAGACATCGGCATCGTCATCATGGCCAACAAAAACTACCCGAACTCAGATCGAGTGAAAGTGGCTCATCAGATATTGAGTGCCCTGGCTCAATAGCCAGCTCACTGCCAGGCGAAGGTGACCGCTACGGCGCAGGGGACTTCGCATACCCTCTGCGCGCAGCAGCCCGGAGACCGACGCAGAGAGCGAGAGAGTCGATCTCTTGAACTAGGCTAAGGGCCGCGCAGTCATCCCTTTTACCTTCCTTCTAGAGTGAGCCCCCTCATGAACATCGACCTGTCCGGCAAAATCGCCCTTGTCACCGGTTCCACCCAAGGCATTGGCCTGGCCATCGCTAAAGGCCTGGCCCTGTCGGGTGCCGAAGTCGTGATCAATGGCCGCAAGCAAGAGGCGGTAGACGCCGCTGTCACCCAACTCCAGCATTTGCTCCCCTCTGCCAGCGTGCGCGGTATCGCCGCCGATGTCGGTTCAGCCAAGGGTTGCGATGAGATGATCGCCGCCCTGCCCCAAGTCGATATTCTGGTGAACAACGTCGGCATCTATGGTCCGCAGGATTTTTTCGCCACTGAAGACGAGGTCTGGGAGAAGTTCTTCGAGGTCAATGTGATGTCCGGCGTCCGGTTATCCAGGGCGTATCTGCCAGGCATGGCAAAAAATGGCTGGGGGCGAGTGGTGTTCATTTCGTCCGAGTCGGCACTGAATATTCCGGCTGACATGATTCACTACGGTTTTACCAAGACCTCTAATCTGTCGATTTCCCGAGGCTTGGCCAAGCGCATGGCCGGCACGGGGGTAACGGTGAATGCGATTCTGCCAGGGCCAACCCTGTCCGAAGGACTGCAAGGCATGCTTAAAGATGAACAACAAAAATCTGGCGAGCCGATGGAAAAAGTCGCGGCGGAGTTTGTGATGAAAAACCGGCCCAGCTCAATCATTCAGCGGGCGGCGAGCATGGAAGAAGTGGCCAATATGGTGGTGTATGTGGCGTCGCCTCAAGCGTCCGCCACCACCGGCGCGGCATTGCGGGTGGATGGCGGGGTGGTGGACACGATTGCATAACTTGCACCGCGAGTGTCATGCCGCAAGCAGACGCATGACACCTACGACTGCGAGCTTCAATCAGTCATCCGGCTGCTCCAACGGTTTGGCAGGCTTGGCCGGTTTACCGGGTTTTGCAGTTTTTGCGCCCTTGACTGGTGCAGCGTCAGGGGCAGGTGGTGGCGTCGGTGCGGCGGCCTCTTTCTCGGCCATTGGCATTTGGTCGACGGCGTCAAAAATAGCCTTGGGCTCGATCGGCCCCAGATGTTCCATCTTCTTCTCGCCGTCCTTACCCACCAGAATCACCTTGGTTTCAGCGCTCACGCCGAGCTTGAGCTGACGGATCAGCGCCATGGTCGTCTGGGCGTCCAGGTCTTTGCCCTCACGCTGGCCCATCAGGTTGACCACGGTATACAACACCATGTTGCGCTGCTTGAAGCCGTCGCGATTGGCCGGCTCGTCCAGCGCTTTTTTGAGTTTGACCAACGTGGGGTCGATGCTGCTGGACGCGACAATAATCAACGGCCGAGATTTGCCCAACTCGGGTGCCAGGGGTGAGTCGCCATCAGCGGCGAACAGTGGGCCGGCGAAAGCCAGCAGAGTAGCCAGGGTCAAAGACCTTATGAGCATGCGCATCTCCTTTTGATATCCACGCTCTAATGATTGCGCATCGCGGCGATCGTTCCGGGTGACGATCCGCGAATATGTTTCGCGTTGCCCAAAGCTTAGGTCAGCGCCGGCATTGCGCAACAGACGCCAAAGGATTGTGAGCGGCATTTGATTACGTTTGATGACGGCTTCATGGCGGCGCACAACGCCGCCTGAGCCGAGTCAGGTCTTCACGGCTCCCCCGACAAATGCCGGAATGGAAAAAGTGAACACACTGCCCACCCCCGGTTCGCTGTCTGCCCACAACTCGCCGCCATGGGCCTGTACGATGCTGCGGCAGATGTACAAACCCAAGCCGCTGCCATTGGGGTTGCCTTCGCGCACCGACCAGTAGCGCTCGAAGATGTGGGGCAATTGCGCGGCGTGGATACCGCTGCCATTGTCGCGCACCGAAATCAGCACCTTGTCGTCCACTTGCCAGGCATTGAGGTCGATACACCCGCCAGGCGGGGTGAATTTGATCGCATTGCCCAACAAGTTCGACAACACCTGGAACAGCCGTTGCGGATCGGCGTCGATGCACAGGCCGGCGGCGCTGGTACAACTGAGTGCGATGTCCTTGTGCGAGGTCAGGGTCACCAGCAACGCGCACGTCTGCTCAAGCAACTCGACGATATCCAGCGGCTTGCAGTCGAGTGGGTAATGACCGGCATCCAGCTTCGATTTGTCCAGCAGATCGGCAATCAGCGTGTTCATCCGCGCCGAGGCTTCTTCCATGGTGCCCAGCGCGGCACTCAGACGCGGGGAGTTTTTACCTTCGTCCCGAGAGACCAAGCGCTGCATCATCCCGCACTGCATGATGATAATGGTCATCGGGTTACGCAGGTCATGGGACACCACGGCCACCAACTCATCACGCACGCGCACCGCTTCATGTTCTCGGCGCACCTGACGGTCCAGGTCACCTTCAATCGCTGAACGCCGTAACTCCTTCGCCGCGTAGGCATCGGCGGCGCTCCATGTCCGCGACCGGCCCTCCACCTGCTGCTCCCACGCCGCGAACGATTTGCGCGGTTGCAAGCGGTTACTGGCATCACCAGGCGCGCTGAAATGTTCGTCGGGATTACCACTCCACCGCATGCTGGAGCGCAGTTGCGCGCCAAACCACATGACAGCATTGTCCACGGGCTTGGGCAGCACGAAGGCCAGCAGCCCGCTGGCGACATCGCTGTAGAGCGCACTGACGCCGTGCAGACCTTGCAAATGGTCGGTCAGCAACAGCTCGCCGCTCTCCAGACACTGCTCTCTAACCCATAGATACAGTGCCCGCACCTGCTCTTGGGTCGGACATTCGCCGATCAATTGCAGACGGTCCTCAATCAGCACGGCCACCCCGGTGGCGCCGGTCACGGCCAGCAATTGCTTTGAATGATCGACCAGCCCGACCAGCACATCCTTTTCAGCCACGCGCATCGCCAGCGCCAGTTCACTGATCAGCTGGGACTTTTCCTCGCGCTCTGCCTGACGGTCACGCGTGTGCAGTGCGGTGATTTGCACGCTGAGTAGTTGAGCGATCGCGGCACACATCGTGCGCACCGGGTGGCTGACCAGCAACGACTCGGGATGCGCGCAGGTAATCAGGCCCCAGAGTTGGTCGTTCTCCAGCAGAGAAAGACTCATGGAGGCACGCACGCCCATGTTTTCAAGGTACTGGCAATGCACTGGCGAAACGCTGCGCAACATTGAAAAACCAAGGTCCAGCGCCTGTCCGGTATCTGGGCGTAACACCGGGAGGATAGGCACCGGCACATAACGCGCATCGGGAATCACCCGAATCCAGTTCAGTCGATACAGCTCCCGCGCCTGGAGCGGAATGTCCGAGGCGGGGAAACACTGGCCCAGATAACCTGGCAACTGACCGCCCAGCGCCTCGCCGATGACCTGCCCATGCCCTTGAGGTTCGAAGCGGTAAATCATCACGCGATCAAACCCGGTCAGGTGGCGGATCTCTTCGACACTCACGGCATACAAGTCTTGCAGGGTCGTGGCCGCCTGCATCCGCCGCAGGGTTCGCAGCAGAATGGCGGTGTTGTCCTGAACCGGTTCGAGCAACGGCTCCAACTCAAGGATGATCACGGCGTCGTGGCGGCTGAGCGATCCATGCCAGCGCCGGGCGTCGATTTCCAACACCAGCGGGTTGGCGTCTTCCAGGTCCTTGAGCGATAACGCGTGATGCACCTGCTCGGCCACCGCGGCGCCCGTCAGCGTCGTCAACGGTTGCTGTAGCAACGCGGCGACCGACTGACCGAACATCGACACACAGTTGCTGCTGATCTGGTTGATGGTCAACGCCGGTCCGATCAAGGTCAGCAGCACGCCGTGAGGCTGGATCGATCCTGGAATGCGGATCGGTTCACTGGCGCACTGGGCGAGTGCCGTCTCCAGTTGTGCCTCGCTAAGGCGGATCACTTCAGGACTCCGCACTGTTCAAGCCAGCTTTCGAACGCCTTGAAGGTCGTCTCGGCAGCGCGTACCGATGTCGCACGCTCGACAGGGTCGCGGACTTCATACAGGCAAGCCAGAAAGCCACGCCACATCAGTACGGTGCCAGCGCCGTAAACCGCGAAATAGCGACCGCCCTTGTACTCGTCGATATCCAGGCGCGAATACACGCGGTTGCGCAGAATTTGTCCCCCCAGCGTCGCGCCTTCAAGGACGTACAAAACGCCCAGCACCTGGGCAATGGAGTTTGCCTGAAGGGCAAACCGGCACAGGGGGATCGCGTCGATGGCTGCTGCGTCCAGGCCCAGTGCGTAAAGGTCTGCTTCAAGGGAAGGGGTTTTGCTGCGCATCAACCAGTCCAGGTCCGGGACGGTCATCGCCACGTGAGACAGCAGGTTCTCCAACGGGCGATGAAAACCGTAATAGGCTTTGATCAACCGGGTATAGAGGTCCAGATCAGCCGTAAAAAACGGGATACGTTTCTCCAGTGCCTGATGCTGCTGGGTCGTGGCCGTGCGCAGCTCACTGAGAATCAGCGGCAGGCTCTTGGGCGGGGCGTTCAAGACCGGGTGTCGAGGCAATACCCGGTTTCGTGGATCTGAAACTCTGCGATGTCGATTAGCGGGTACACGTGCCACCTCTTCCTTGTCGTTCGCGGAGGGAATGCCGACAGGTCATTCGCAGGCGAATGAAAGGATGGCTTGGCACCGTAGCATCTATGGGATGACAGAAGTGGTTTGTTTTGAAAGCGTTTCTGCAGCAACGATCTGACTGATGGCTCGCAAACAGCCTGTGGCGAGCGGTTCAGAAGGCGAGTTTGTAGCCGATCAACACTAGCATCGTCGCCAGGCACGGTCGCAACAATTCGTCAGAGAGGCGCCCGGTCAGGTGACTGCCCAACCAGATCCCCGGCAACGAGCCGATCAACAGGAAACCCAGCACGTGCCAGTCCATGTTGCCCATGCTCGCGTGCCCAAGGCCCGCGACCAGGGTCAGCGGCACGGCATGGGCGATTTCCGTGCCCACCAGTCGGCGAGTGGGCAGCAGCGGATAGAGAATAAACAGCGCCACCGTGCCCAATGCGCCGGCGCCGATGGACGTGAGCGCAACCATTGTGCCGAGGATCAGACCGGTGACGACGGTCAGCACGTTCAGGCGTGTACCGCTGGGGTTGTAATTGCCACCGGCGCGCTTGTGGGCAAAATCGAGCAGGCGCTTCTTGAAGAAAATCGCCAGGGCCGTGGCAAACAACACGTAACCCAAGGCTTGCTTGATGATCGCGTTCATTGCCTCGGGCGCGGTGTGCAGGCTGCTCAGAAACCACAGCGTCATCATCACCGCCGGCACACTGCCGAGGGTCAACCAGCCGGTAATCGCCCAGTCGATGTTCTTGTTCTTACGGTGTACCAGCACACCGCTGGACTTGGTGATGGCCGCGTACAGCAAATCCGTGCCCACGGCCGTCGCCGGATTGACCCCGAACCACAACAAAATGGGCGTCATCAACGAACCGCCGCCGACGCCGGTCATCCCGACGATAAAGCCGACTACCAACCCTGCAACGACCAACCCGAGATTACCGAATTCCATTAACACGCCCACAAAAACGCATGAAAAAACTGGCCCGCAGCATAGCGATTTTTCTTATAACTACTTATATCAATGCGGTCTATCGTTATGCCCCGACCCGCAAACGCCGTTCCAGGTCAATGCTACCGGCGACCGGGTTTAAAACTGTAACGGCCGTTAACCCAAACCGTAACCAACGCGATCAGCGACAACCCCAGCAGTGCCCACGGAAATGACATCACCCCGGCCTGAGCCAGCAACACACCGCCAAACACCCCTCCGCCGGCGATAGCCACGTTCCAAGAGGTGGTGAGCATGGCCTGCACCACATCGACGTGCTCACCCGCTGAGTCAGCCGCCGCCGTCAGCAGCAGCGTCGCCGAGCCACCGAAGGACAGTCCCCACACCGCCATGCAGGCGTAAATCACCCACGGTGAAGTCGTGGCCAGCGCCAGCACCAACGCGGTCAGGGCAAACACCGCCAGGCAAACTAACGTCAACCGGCGCAACCAGCGATCCACCAGCACGCCGATAATCCAGATCCCCAGCAGAGAACTGAGACCGAACACCAGCAGCACCAAGTCCACCCGCTCGCCCAATCCGGACTGCATGAGGAATGGCGCTATGTAGGTGTAGAGGATGTTGTGCCCCAGCATCCAGGTCAGTACGACAAACAGTACCGGGCGCACGCCCGGCATGCAGAACACTTTGCGCAACGGCAGGCGTTCAGTGTCCGTCTGCCCTGGCCGGTCCGGCACGGCCATGACGATCCACGCCGCCAGCACCAGCGCCAAGGCCGACATGATGCCGAACGAGGCACGCCAGCCCATCACGTTACCCAGCCACGTCCCCGCCGGAGTACCGAGGGACAACGCGACCGGCGTGCCGAGCATCGCGATGGCCAGCGCTCGACCTTGCAGGGACCCCGGCACCAGCCGCCGCGCATAACCGGCCATGATGCCCCACGACAACCCTGCCGCCATGCCCGCCAGGAAGCGCGATACCAGGGTCAGCCCGTAATGGGTAGAGAACGTGGTAACGGTGTTAAACAGCAAAAAACCACCGACAGTTATCAGTAACACCCGACGCCGAGGCCAGCCCCGGGTGGCGACGGTGAGGGGTATGGCGGCGACAATCGAACCCAGCGCATAGAGCGTCACCAACTGTCCGGCCAGCACTTCACTGACGTTCAGCCCCGCGCCGATTTGAGGCAGCAGGCCTGCGGGCAGGGTTTCGGTGAGGATCGCAATGAAACCGGTCATGGCGAAAGCCAACAACGCGGCGTAAGGCAGTTTCTCCGAGCGCGTACTGCGCTCCAGCGACCCGTGGTGGGCGGTGGCGTGGTCAGTCATGTCGGTGACGCTCCTTACTGTCGATAGCGGTGGCGATTGTATACAAAAAACACGCCACCTTAATCGAATCACGACACCGAACTGCGCGTTCAAAATGCGTCGGGGTTACACGTCATCCACAGGATGAGCCGGGTCTACCCGATCTATTTTAGTAATACTTTTACTTGATGAATCCGAACAATAAGCTATAAATCCAGCTTGATTCGTTTATTTAGTATGACTAATAGAGTTTTTACAGCGTCTGCTGTCGGACGTCAGTACCCCCTGAAAAAAACAAGAAAAGGAAACCCCAGTCATGTTTAATTCCCGTTATCGACTGCTTGGCTTAGGACTGTCCCTGATGATTGCTACCGCTTCTGCCCACGCCAGTGGCCTGTCCAGCGAACACAAAGCCTTTGGAAAAACCAGTGACGGCAAGCCCGTCGAGCAATACATCTTGCGCAACAGCCATGGCCTGCAAGCCACCGTCATTACCTATGGCGCTACCCTGCAATCGCTCAAGGTGCCGGATAAAAACGGCAAGGTTGAAGACGTGGTCCTTGGTTTCGATGATGTGAAGGGTTACCAGCACGGCACGGCCTACTTTGGTGCGACCATCGGCCGCTTCGGCAATCGGCTGGCCAACGGCGCCTTCGAACTGGACGGCAAGCGTTATCACGTTCCGCTTAACGATGGCGTTAACTCACTGCACGGTGGGCCTCGGGGGTTCGATAAACACTTGTGGAAGGCCGAAGCCAGCCAAGGCAGCGATTCGGTGGGCGTGACCCTGACTTACGTCTCCCCGGACGGTGAAATGGGGTTCCCCGGCACGCTGAAAACCGAGGTGACTTACAGCCTCAACGAGAAAAACGAGCTGCGCATCGATTACAAGGCCAGCACCGACAAAGCGACGGTACTGAACCTGACCAACCACAGTTACTTCAACCTTGCCGGCGCCGGTAATGGCGATGTGCTGGGGCAGATCGCAACCTTGCACGCCGACCATTACACTCCGGTCAACAGCACACTCATCCCGACCGGTGAGCTGACGCCCGTGGCCAATACGCCGATGGACTTCACCCAGCCAACCGCCATTGGCAAAAACATCAAGGCCGACCACCCACAACTTAAATTCGCCGAGCCAAAACAGGGCGGTTTTGATTTCAACTGGGTCCTCAATGCTCAGGGTGACCCGGGCCAACTCGCCGCCGACGTGTTTGATCCGACGTCAGGTCGTCGCCTAAAGCTCTACACCACCGAACCCGGCCTGCAGTTTTACACCAGCAACTTCCTTGATGGCACGGTCAAGGGCAAGGCTGGTAAAACCTATCGGCATTGGGGCGCGTTCACCCTGGAAACCCAACACTATCCGGACGCGCCTAATCAGCCGGGCTTCCCCTCGACGCGCCTGGACCCCGGTAAAACCTACACCCAGAGCACCGTGTTGAAGTTCTCGGCGCAGTAAAATTGATCGTTGCCGTGGTGCGACCGACTGAACCTCTGCGCTATGGTGATGCCCATTGAAGGAGTGATCGACTCTTGAATGGGAGGTTTGCATGCGTACCCTCGAACTGGCCGGCGTTCACGTACCGGTCATCGGCCAAGGCACCTGGCGTATGGGCGAAGACCGCTCGGCACGCAAACGAGAGGTGACGGCACTGCGCCAAGGCATTGACCTGGGTATGACACTGATCGACACCGCTGAAATGTACGCCGAAGGCGGTGCAGAGGAGATCGTGGGCGAAGCCATTGCAGGCCAGCGCGACCAGGTGTTCTTGGTCAGCAAGGTTTACCCACACAACGCCAGCCGCAAAGGCATCCCTCAAGCGTGCGAGCGCAGCCTGCGGCGGCTGGACACTGACTACATCGATTTATACCTGCTGCACTGGCGCGGCCAGTATCCCCTTGAAGAAACCGTCGACGCCTTCGAGCGCCTGCGCGAAGACGGCAAGATTGGCCGCTGGGGAGTGTCCAATTTCGACGTCGATGACCTTCAGGCTCTGGGGCACCCGGCCTGCGCCGCCAACCAAGTGCTCTACAACCTGGAAGAACGTGGCATCGAATTCGAATTATTGCCAACGTGCCAACAACATCACCTGCCGTTGATGGCCTACTGTCCCATTGGCCAGGGTGGGCCTATGCTGGTCCACTCGACGCTGAAGCACGTGGCCGCCCGTCATGGGGTCACCCCAGCTCAAGTGTCTCTGGCATGGATTCTGCGTCAGGACGGTGTGATCGCCATCCCCAAAGCAGTCAGCCCCGAGCATGTGCAGCTCAATGCACGCGCCGCGCAATTACAGCTGGAGGCTGGAGATCTGGAGGCGCTGGACCACGCGTTTGAGGCGCCACAATGCAAGCAGCGCCTGGCTATGGTCTGAGCCACCCGCAGCCTGTCGGAGGGCTTGGGCATGCGAAGTACCGATTCGCGCGACACCTTCAACCTGCAACGCTTTATCCCGGCGCAGGATCCCGTGTTCGAATGGGTTCAGGAGGAATTGCGCGCTGGCCACAAACGCCGGCACTGGATGTGGTTCATTTTTCCGCAGTTGGCCGGGCTTGGCGGCAGCGAAATGTCCCGCTATTTCGCGATTGGCAGCGTCGAAGAAGCCACGGCCTACCTTGCGCACCCATTACTGGGCGCACGGCTGCGAACGTGTACCCAACTGGTTCTCAACACACGCCAGCGCTCGATTGCCGAAATTTTCGGCCACCCCGACGACCTCAAATTTTATTCTTCGATGACCTTGTTCGCTCTGGTCGCCAGCGCCGGCAGCGATTTTCACCTGGCACTAAAGCGGTACTTCCATGGCATTCCCGATGACACAACGCTGTCACTGTTGGACTCAAAACAAGCCCAACTGCCCCCCAATCAGCGTTGAAAAATCGTCATCGACAAAGGGCAGGATCCCATCCGCAACCGGCTGTAATTGCCGCGTTACGTAGTGATCGTAGTCGATCGGCGCGCTGCGAATTTCCAGTGGCTCGGGCCCGGCGACAGTGATCACGTAGCTGATCCAGCCGCCGTTCTGGTATTGCTGTGGCCGACCCTGCCGAGCGTTGTAGTCGTCCGCCATGCGTGCCGCCCGCACATGCGGCGGCACGTTACGCTCATAGTCATCGAGCGCTCGGCGCAGGCGCTTGCGGTAGATCAAACGGTCGTCGAATTCCCCGGCGAGCGTTTTTCGCACGTAGTCGCGAACATAGTCCTGATAGGGTTTGCGGTGGAAAATCCGGGAGTACAACTCCTGCTGAAACTGCCTGGCCAACAGCGACCAGTCAGTGCGCACGGTTTCCAGGCCCTTGTAAACCATTTCATCGCTGCCATCGGGGCGGATGACCAGCCCCGCATAACGCTTCTTGCTGCCCTCCTCGGCGCCGCGAATGGTCGGCATCAGAAAGCGTGTGTAGTGGGTTTCGAACTGTAACTGCAACGCACTTTCCAGCCCGTATACCTGCTGCACATGCTCGCGCCACCACTGGTTGACGTTTTCCACCAGGGCGTGACCAATCTGCGCGGCCTCTTGCTGACCATGCGCGCGGCGCAGCCAGACGAAAGTCGAGTCGGTGTCGCCGTAAATCACCGCATGGCCCTGGTCTTCGATCAGTTGTCGGGTGCGCAGCATGATCTCGTGTCCGCGCAGCGTTATGGATGACGCCAGGCGTGTATCAAAGA
Source organism: Pseudomonas sp. DC1.2 (assembly GCF_034351645.1). Lineage (NCBI taxonomy): Bacteria > Pseudomonadati > Pseudomonadota > Gammaproteobacteria > Pseudomonadales > Pseudomonadaceae > Pseudomonas > Pseudomonas sp. DC1.2. Next base: position 3,601,345 of record NZ_CP133782.1, read on the forward strand.
AACGACAACCGCTGGAACCGAGCACGCCGTAGAAGGCGTTCATGATGATTTTCAAGGCTTGCGACAACGGTGCATTGTGTTCGCGCTTGGCCGTTTCCCGGCCCTCGGCGACCCGCGCGACGATGGCCGGCAAGCAATGCTGAGTACGCGAAAACCGCGCCCCACGAAAGCCTGGCACCGACTCGCTGTCGTCAGGGTGTTTGAGCCCTTCAATCAGCCCCACCGGGTCGATCAGGAACGTGCGAATGATCGACGGATAGAGACTTTTGTAATCAAGCACCAACACCGACTCATAGAGCCCCGGTTGCGAGTCCATGACAAAACCACCGGGACTGGCTTGCGGTGGTTTACCGCCGAGATTCGGCGCGACGAAGCCTTTACGGTGCATCAACGGCATGTACAGGTGGGTGAACGCCGCCACCGAACCACCGCTGCGATCTGCCGGCAAACCGGTGACGCTGGCCCGCTCCAGCAGGAAGGTCAGCAGTTGCGTCTTGGCGAAAATACGCGTTACCAGTTCGCAGTCCTTGAGGTTGTACCTGGCCAGGGCCGGTTTGTCCTCGGCAAACAGCCGGTTGATTTCGTCCATGCGCTGGTAAGGCGTGCTGATTGCCTTACCTTCACCCAGCAAGGTTTGCGCAACGTTTTCCAGGCTGAACGAGGGAAAACTCCAGGTTGCCGAGCGCAGCGACTCGATGCCGTCGATGATCAGTCGGCCGGCGGCCGAGGCAAAATAATGGTTGCGGCTACCGTGTTCGCGCCACTGCATTTCTTCACCGCCACGCCCCAGTTGCAGCGGCACCCCCAGGCGTCGGGCGTGCTCATGCAGGACGCGCATATCAAATTGCACAACGTTCCAGCCGATGATTGCGTCCGGGTCATGGCGGGCGAACCATTCATTGAGTTTTTTCAGCAGCAGGGTTCGGGAGTCGCAATACTCCAGCTGGAAATCCACCGCGCTGTCGTCACCGTTTGGCGGGCCTAGCATGTACACCTGGCGCTCACCACAACCTTCCAGCGCGATGGAATACAACTCGCCCTGGGCGGTGGTTTCGATGTCCAGAGACACCAGACGCAGGGATGGCCGGTAGTGCGCATCGGGTTTCATTTGCGCATCGAGCAGCAGGCCGTCAGCGCCGGGCGTGCCGCCAAACAGCACCGGCGCCGTGATAAAACGCTCCATCATGTAGCGCTCCGGTGGGCGCACGTCGGCTTCAAACATCTCGACGCAGGCCTTGCGCAGCGCGGTCTCCAGACGCATCAACTGACCGTGTTGCTGGCAATACAGACCGAGCACCGGGCGGTGCTCGAAATCCAGCAACGCCAGAGGCCGTAGCTCGACATTCTTTTCGCCGCGCAGCACGTTTTCGGCCTGCTCGCGTTGCGCGGCCGGGATAAACGCCACCGACGGTTGATGCGGCAGGCGGATGCGCTGGGGACCCGTCTCGGTCGCCAGCCAGAACTCGACTTCGGTGCCGGCTGCGGTATCGCGCCAATGCCGTGTAAGGACGAAGCCCTGCTGTAAATCCACCACTGCAACCTCAAGATTTGACTCAACGGGCGATTCTACGCGTCATCGACCGCGATAGCGCCCACGGCACCGATTGAGCGGGCGCGCGAAGTGCCTGCGGCGATGCATCGGCCACGGCGGCGTGGCTTTTATCAAAGAAAAACCATTGAATGACGTTATTTGTGTGCTATCGAGCGCTTTCGCGCTTGCTCTGAACGCTCGCGTCTACGATTCTTCAAGAACAACGATAAAACCGAGAAGCCACCATGAAAACCGTCGCCCAACTGCTTAAGTTAAAGGCCAATGAAAATCAGCAAGTGCATACCATCTCGCCCCATCAAATGGTGCTGGAAGCACTGATGGTCATGGCTGCAAAGAACGTCGGTGCGTTACCGGTCGTGGAGAATGGCGAAGTCGTGGGCATCATCAGCGAGCGTGACTACGCGCGCAAACTGGTGCTCAAAGGCCGCTCCTCGGTCGGCACGCCGGTCAGCGAGATCATGGTGTCGCCGGTGATCACCGTCGGTACTCACCAAACCGTCGAAACCTGCATGGGCATCATGTCCGACAAACGCCTGCGCCATTTGCCGGTGGTGGAAAACGGCCAGTTACTGGGTTTGCTGTCGATTGGTGACCTGGTCAAAGAATCGATTGCCGAACAGGCAGAGCTGATTCGCCAATTGGAACAGTACATTCGCGGCGAATGATCCCAGGCCATCGGTGGGAGCCAGCATGCCAGCTCCCACCGATGGCTTACTGCGTGCCTAGGTCGGCCAATGCCGAGCGAAGACCGGCGCCAGCGTCGGATGCCGGTCGATGCGCTCAAGCCAGGCGAAAAAACCGGGTCGGGCGGTACGCAGATGCTCGCGACTGCCCGACCAGCGCGTGACCACCGCCGCCAGCAAATCCAGCGCCCTCGGCGTCTCGTCGCCCAGATACAACTCGCTGGAAAATTGATCGGCAAAGACTTCCCAACTCCAGTGCAGGCGCGCGCTCGCACCGGCCATAAGGTTTTCCCTCGACGATTCATCCGCCTTGGCTAGCCAGCGCTCGGGGTAATCGATGATGCCGATGGCCGCATAACAATTACTGACGATGTACGCCAGGCCACGAATGGCCTGATCGCGCTCGGCGGGACTTTTGGGGAGCAAACCGGACTGCGGAAATTGCAGGCCCAAGTGAATCAGAATCGCCGCACTCTCGGTCAGGCTACTGCCATCCGGTAATTGCAGGGTCGGTATCTGTCTCAGCGGGTTGAGTGTTTGCAACGCGTGCGCCGCCTCGGCCGAGGCGTCCACATCGATGAAGCGGTAAGGAATCTCACAAAGCTCCAGGGCCGCTTCGATGGCCGCCGCACCCGAGTCCTTCTGTCCATAGAGCTGGTACATATCAGCGCCTCCTGATGAGAAGAAATAGTGGCCTGTTGAAGCACGCTCGCACTAAACAGAGTGGCCCCTTCGCGCTCAGCAAACCGATGTATAAATTTTCTTACCTGCGTATCGACTTTGGCACGCTTTTCCCATGCACCTGCAGCTTGCGAAACCATAACCTCGCAAAACAGCGCTTACGGTGCCCACCCCGCACCAAGAGCAATCATCGGACGCTATCCGCGTTCTTGTAAGGTGCGATGCCGAATCAAAAGTTCGTGTATCCGGGCTGGCAATAAGGAAATCACCGCGTGAAGGTTCAAACACTATCAAGGCCTGTTCTGGCCAGCCATTGTACTTTTATACACTACCGCCCCAACGTGTCTCTTGGCAGCGCCCGTCTGTGGGCTCGCGCCAGCCCTCTTCGACATTACTTTATTACCTGACCAACACTACGGCGTTGCGCGGTGGCGCGATGAAACTCGCCCCGCGCGCAGTGCTATTTATTTTTTAAATAATACTCCTCACATTCTGGCGCGCCACAGGCGTAATCAACGACCACCAAAAAGTGTCGGACAATAACCAGTCAATATTATTTATTAGTGATCATCTGTAGACAGCAGTTAGTTTCAACGAACGCACCAAAAGTGTTCTCGAACCTTTAACGACGCTCGTGACCGCCGCCCGGTTTTATTTGCACAACAATAAGGAACATTCCCTGTGATTAGCTAAAACACTGATGCGCACCAAATCAATTCATGACGCACTGTTTGGTGCCATGAATAAATGGCCAGGAGCCGCTGTATTCCGCTAACTATCGGAATACAGCGACCGGCATGACTCGCCCCTGAAAAAGTAACGCACTCAGGGGTGACCGGTCGGTCATTGCCAGCCACAAACCCAGCGACCGGTAAAACTTATATAAATGCGACATGGGTACCGAGACTGAAATATCCACACTATATAAAGCGCAGATTTGGCACACCGGTTGCTAAGCAATTATTACGTAACAAACATGAGACACCGTCGACACATCGACCACTCTCGCCCCATAAAAGATTCACCAGGGACACGGTAATGAACACACGAAGTCGATTGCATTAAGCCACTAGCCTGCAGCAGCCAACTCAATAGATAGTTTAACTATCGGCTTCTGCACACCCTTGAAAAAGTTGAAATAAAACACTCGAACATTGCGCCAATGTTCGGACGGCACCTTATTGCCCTTCATCTACCCGAGGGAGCTTTAATGAACGATGCGGTAAAACATAGAACCCTGCCGGGGTCGCTACGGGATGATCCGATTGCGCCGGCGTCGAGTGGTCTTTCCTTTAAAACCAACACCTCTAGACCCGGAGGATTGAGCAAGCAGCAGGTACTGTTGCTGATCGCGGTATCGGCGCTGATACACGGGGGGGCCTGGTGGTTTTTCCAACAAGCCAAGGCTGAACCGCTGCCCACCCCGCCGCAGATTCCGGAGATGACCGTCGAACTCACCAGCCCGACGCCTCCCGCGCCGCCCACCCCGGAACCGCCACCACCGCCACCGCCACCGCCGGAACCCGAACAACCGGTGGAGGATGAGGACGCGCTTAAGCCGCCGCCCAAACCGGTGGAGAAACCCAAGCCTATCGAAAAGCCGAAACCGGTTGAGAAACCGAAACCGGTGAAGAAGGTCGAGCCGCCGAAAGCTGCGCCAGCGCCCGCCCAACCGGCAGCGCCCGCCACGCCCTCGACGCCCAGCGCCCCCCGCGCCCGCCGCCGCCCCTGGGCCAGTGAAAGAGTCGGCAGCCATTTCCGGCCTGGCCAGTCTCGGTAATCCGCCGCCGGAATACCCGTCCCTGGCTTTGCGCCGGAGCTGGGAAGGCACGGTAGTGCTGCGTATTCAGGTGCTGGCCAACGGTCGCGCCGGGGCGGTAACGGTCACCAAATCCAGCGGTAAACCGCAACTGGACGAAGCGGCAGTCGCGGCAGTGAAGGCCTGGAAGTTTATTCCAGCCAAACGCGGCGACACGCCAATCGACGGCTTCGCCACCCAAACCATCGATTTCAAGTTGCCGCAGTAGCGGCGCAACGAACTGAACTCATCACTGATTAATGCAAGCGAGGTGTAGCCATGAACGATTCACTGTCTTCGATGATTGTCCCGGGCGTGCTCTGGGGCCTGGTACTGTTTTCCGTGGTCAGCTGGGCGATTTTGCTGGTCAAGTCCGCCCAATACTTGCGGCAGAAATCCCAGAACAAACAATTCAGCAAAGCCTTCTGGGGCGCGCCGGATTTGCTCACCGCCGCCGAACACGCCAGCCAATATCCGGGCTCACTGGCGCGGATCGCCAGCAGCGGCTTCGAAGCCTTGCTGGTTGACGAGTCACCCCGTACCACCCAGCAACTGGCCCACACCATCAACCGTTCTGATCGGCTGGAACGCAACCTGCGACAGCAGATCCAGAAAGAGCGTCGCTCGCTGGAAAATGGCCAGGCGATCCTCGCCAGCATCGGCAGCACCGCGCCGTTCATTGGCTTGTTCGGCACCGTGTGGGGAATCATGGAAGCGCTGCAAAGCATCGGCGCCAGTGGTTCCGCCAGCCTGGAAACCGTCGCTGGACCGATTGGCCACGCGTTGATCGCCACCGGTGTCGGCATCGCCGTCGCGGTGCCGGCAGTGCTGATTTACAACTTCTTCCTGCGCCGTTTGAAACTTGCCTCGGCGGACATGGACGACTTCGCCCACGACTTCGACGCCCTCGCCTCACGCAGTGCGTTTTCCATCACTCGCCAGGCCATCGCCAGCAAAAACCCAGCCGCCGTGCGGGAGGCTAGCTAATGTCTTTCTCCACTCAAGACAGCGATGAAGTGCTCAGCGAAATGAACGTCACGCCGCTGGTGGACGTGATGCTCGTGCTGCTGGTGGTGTTCATCGTCACCGCGCCGCTCATGACCAACGCGATCAAGGTGAACTTGCCTAAAACCGACGCCGTCGCCCCTGCTGAAAAGAAAGACCCGGTGGTAGTCAGCGTCGATCAGGACGGCAAGTTCTACCTGGCCAAAACCGAGGTCGCACCCGAATCTCTGGAGGCCAGCCTCAAAGAGGTCAAGGCCAGGGACAGTGAAGTGCGTATCCAGTTGCAGGCCGATTCCGCCGTCAATTACGGGCAGGTGGCGAAGGCCATGGCCTCAATCGAGCGCTCGGGCATCACCAAGATATCGGTGATGACCACCCGCTGAGTCCGGTGCCGGGCGTGCAGTGAGGGTCTCGCCCGGCACCGTTCGTTGATTCCCGTCGCAATCAGCCGACCGAAAAACGCCACGCGTCTTCGGAGGGGATCGGCTTGCTTGAAGAAAGTGGTTTTCCGGGCGCGGTACCACCGATGCCGGAGCAATGAGGGCTCACAAGGCCATTTCGATAAACGTCTAATAAAGTCGGAAGTAACCATGCTGATGAACATTCCACGTTTCACGCTCAAGCCGTTGGTGGCGACGATTCAACGTCACCGTTTTGTTCCGTTGTACCTGGTTGCCATGGGGATGAGCGCCGGGTCGTTGCAGGCCGCGGAAACGGGCGCCGAGGGCGACAGCAGCAACGTCGTACCGGCCGCCAGTGCGGCGGTGGTCGCACCAGCCACCACGCAGCTGCAACGGGTTGAAGTGACGGGCTCGGCGATTCGTCGGGTCGATGCGGAAACGGCGGTGCCGATTACCATTCTCAAGGCCGACGAACTGCGCAAACAGGGCGTGAGCACTACCGCTGAGCTGGTGCAGCGCATTACCGGTAGCCAGTCGATCAACAACAGCGCCGGCTCCGTGGGCTCGGCCACCGGCGGCGCCTCGTTTGCCGACATGCGCGGCATCGGCGCGAACAAGACACTGGTGCTCCTCAACGGCCGGCGCCTGGCCAACAACGCCCTGTCCGGGACTAACTCGGCCGGCGGCGCCGTCGACTTGAACATGATTCCGTTCGCGGCCATCGACCGCGTCGAAGTCCTGCGCGACGGCGCATCGGCCCTCTACGGCACCGATGCGATCGGCGGCGTGATCAACTTCATCACCAAGAAAGCCATGACGGACGGCCAGTTGACCCTTGGCGGCGAGACCCCGACCCATAGCGGCGGCGGTGCGACCAAGGACATGAGCGCCAGTTGGGGTTACGGCGACGTGGAGCAGGACCGTTTCAACGTCCTCGGCGTGTTCAACTACAACAAGCAGCAGAACCTGGAAGCCAACGACCGTTCGTTCGCAACCGATTTCGTCCCCGGCCGAGGCCTCGACCAGACCTCCGGCACCGCGTTCCCCGCCAACTACAGTCAGAATGGCAACGCCACCAACCCGCTGTCCAACAGCAACTGCAACGCACCGAACCTGGTCGGTCGGGACGGCGTATGCCGCTTCAGCACACGGCAGTTCATCGACCTGGTGCCGCAAACCGAGAAGACGTCATTCTTCGGCAAGACCACCGGCAAACTGGCAGACGATCACAACGTCAACCTCGAATACTTCTGGTCACGCAACGACAACGCCACCACCGTGGGCCCGGCTCCGCTGACCGGCCAGACGTTGGACGCCTCCTCGCCCTACTTCCCTGGCAATGGCATCACGGCGGCACCGACCAGTTTCGCCCTGGACCCGACGCAACCAATCGGCGTTAACTGGCGCGAAACAGCGGCCGGCCCACGGCAATCCAAGGACCAGAACACCAGTCAACGGTTCGTATTGAGCTTCGATGGTCTGGTCAGCGGCTGGGATTACAACGTCGGCGCCTCGTATAACCAGAACAAAATCGTTTCCAGCGTTACCAGTGGTTATGTCAGCGACTCGGCCATGACCGCAGGCTTGGCCAGTGGCTTGCTCAATCCGTTCGGCCCGCAAACCAGCGCCGGGCAAACCTACATCGATAACGCGGCCTACCACGGCGCGTACTCCACCGCCGTTGGACGAGTGGCCGGGTTTGACGGGCGCATCAGCCGTGAAATCGGCGACTGGTTTGGTGCTGGCCCTTCAGGACTGGCGTTGGGCGGCGAGTACCGCAAAGAGAAATTCCACCAGGATTACGAACAATTTGCGGGTGATATCCAGAGCTTGGGCGTCGACCCGGCCGGCAGCGTCGAGGGCGACCGGAGCGTGAAAGCTGCCTACGCGGAAATCAACGTCCCGGTGCTCGACAGCCTCGAATTGTCCGCCGCCGTGCGTCACGACAAATACAGCGACTTTGGCAGCACCACCAACCCCAAATATTCGTTCCGTTACCAGCCGCTCAAAGAGCTGGTGGTGCGCGGTGCCTACAGCGAGGGTTTCCGTGCGCCGTCACTGTATGAGCTGTATTCGCCGCGCAGCCTGACCTACACCCTGGGTTACTACAACGACCCGGTGCTGTGTACCGGCGGCGTAGTGCAACCGGGGGGCAACGGCGGGCGCGACTGTGGTCAGCAGTTCCTCAGCCAGATCGGCGGCAACGAGAAACTGGCCCCCGAGAAGGCGCGCAACGTGACATTGGGCTTCGTCTATCAGCCGATTCGCGACCTGTCGGTAGGCTTGGATTTCTGGTGGATTCACATCTCCAACCAAATCCAGCCGTTCCCGGAATCCACCGTATTTGATCAGTCCGGCACTTATGCTGATCGCTTCGTGCGCAATGCCGACGGCACGCTGAACTACATCGTGACCGGCAACGCCAACCTGGGGATCGTCAAGACCAACGGCGTGGACGTGTCCCTCGACTATCGGTTCCCGAACACTCCGTATGGCCAGTTTGGCTTGGGGCTGCAAGGCACCTATGTCGATCGATACGACTTCCAGAGCACCATCAAGGGCCCGTACACCGACAAGGTCGGGGACTTCGAGGGTGATGGCGTGATCGCTCGCTGGAAACACAACCTGAGCGGCACCTGGACCCTGGGCGCCGCGCGGGCGTCGCTGACCAACCGCTTCACCACCGGCTACAACGATTACGACCGCACCACCAACCCTCGTGTTGCTTCGTACTCGGTGTGGGACCTGTCTGCCGGCTATACCTTCGACAAGGTCCTGGACGTGGATGCCGGACTGAAAAACATGTTCGACCGCGACCCACCCTTCTCCAACCAGGCCTACAACTTCCAGAGCGGTTATGACCCGCGCTACGCCGACCCACTGGGCCGCACCTTGTTCGCACGCATGACGTACCACTTCTGAGTCACGGTCGGGGATCGCAATACTCCGGCCTTCCCCGACCTCATTGCGAATTCGCACCCCACGGTGGCACGCCGGCCACTGTGGGCTTTTCGGGTTTAGAGGAACGACTTCATGACATTCATGCGCAACGTGGCGGGTCTGCTGCTCGGCGGCGCCCTGCTCTGCAACGGCGCGTCTGTAATGGCCGCCGGCAGCTACGCGATGACGGTGTATGGCGAGGCGCCAAAGTACCCGGCCAATTTCCAGCATTTCGACTTCGTTGATGCCAAGGCGCCCAAGGGCGGATCGCTCAGCCGCGCGTCCATGGAGATCGGCCAGTACAACTACATCACGCCGTATGCCGACCAAGGGATTTCGGTGGTGCAGGTCAACGACTGGGTGTACGCACCCTTGGCCTTTCGCTCACTGGATGAGCCCTACACAGTTTATGGCCTGGTTGCCCAGCAAATGGAACGCGACGCCGACGGCTTATGGGTACGCTTCACCCTCAACCCCGCCGCCCGCTTCGCCGACGGCACGCCTATCACCGCTGAGGACGTGCGCTACACCTTCGAGCTGCTGATGACCAAGGGCAGCCTGAGCTACCGCCAGCAATACGCCGACGTCCAGGACGTGCTGATCGAAGGACCGAATCAGGTTCGCTTCAACTTTAAGAACAACCTCAACCGCACCCTCGCACTGGATCTGGCGACGATGCGTGTGCTGCCCGAGCACTGGTGGAAAACCCGCGACTTCGCCAATGGCGGCGGTTTCGAGCCACCGCTGGGGAGCGGCCCGTACACCGTCAGCAAGGTCGATGCCGGGCGCAGCATCAGTTTTGCCCGCGACCCGAACTGGTGGGGCAAGGACCTGCCCGTCAGCCGTGGCATGTACAACTTCGACAGCCTGACGGTGAACTTCTATGGCGACACCGACGTCGCCCGCCAACTGTTACAGGCCGGTGCGTTCGACTACAACCGCGAGTTCTCCTCGTCCGGCTACGTGGTCGGTTACGACAGCCCGGCGCTACGTGATGGTCGTTTGCAGCAGTCAATCCTCGCCCCGGCCAAACCAACGGCGGCCCAGGGTTTCGTTTTCAACCTGCAAAACCCGCTCTTCCAGGACCGCCGTGTACGTCAGGCCCTGACCCTGCTGTGGGATTTCGAATGGACCAACAAGCAGATGATGCGCGGCTTCTACGTGCGCCAGAACAGCTACTGGCCGAAAAGCGAAATGGCCGCCAGCGAACTGCCGGACGCGCGTGAACTGGAAATCCTCGAACCGCTGCGCGGGCAAATCCCGGATGAGGTTTTCACGCAGGTTTATCAGGCGCCGAAAACCGATGGCAGCGGCTATATCCGTGACAAGCAACTGCAAGCGTTGAAGCTGCTGGCTGAGGCCGGTTGGACGCCAAAAAACAATCACCTGGTCAACGCCGCCGGCAAGCCGATGGCATTCACCTTCCTCGACGGCCAGGGCGGTTTCGACCGCATGTTGCTGCCGTTCAAGCGAACCCTGGCGCAGATCGGCATCACCCTCGACCTGCGGCGGATCGATTCGGCGCAATACGTCAACCGCCTCAACGCCCGGGACTACGACATGATCGTCACCAGTTTTCCACGCAGCGGCGACCCGATTGTTTCCCCCGGTCGCGAGCTTTACAGCCTCTACGCCTCGCAAAGCGCCACGCAAGTCGGCAGTTCCAACTCGATGGTGCTGGCCAATCCGGCGGTGGATCGGCTGATCGATGGCCTGGTCCAGTCCAACTCCCGCGACGAAATGGTGCATTACGCCCGCGCCCTCGATCGGGTGCTGCAATGGGGTTACTACATGATTCCCAACTACTACTCCAAAGGCACACCGACGGTGTACCAGAATCGCTTCGGCATGCCCGCGACCCAACCGGCGTATGACGAAGGCCTGAACACGTGGTGGGAAGTCGCCGCCAAGCCGTTGGACAACCAGCAGATGAGCGCCCTGCGCAAACTCGCGGGGGTGCAGTGATATGTGGCGCTATCTGAGTCGACGCGTGTTGCTGATCATCCCGACCTTGCTGTGCATTCTGGTGGTCAACTTTCTGATTGTGCAGGCCGCGCCGGGCGGTCCGGTGGAACAGGCCATCGCCCGCCTGCAAGGCTTTGGCGGCAACGCCATGGGCGGCGGCGGCGAAGTCTCGGCCGTCGGTGGCGCCGGGCGCAGTAGCCGCGGCCTCGATCCGGCACTGATCGAGGAGATCAAACACCACTACGGATTCGACAAACCGCTGCACGAGCGGCTGTGGCTGATGCTCAAGAACTACGCGCAACTGGACCTGGGTGACAGCTTCTTTCGCGGCGCAAAAGTCACCGACCTGATTGTGCAAAAGCTCCCGGTGTCGATTTCACTCGGGCTCTGGGCGACGTTGATCACCTACTTGATTTCGATCCCGCTGGGGGTGCGCAAAGCGATCCGCAACGGCAGCGCCTTCGATGTCTGGACCAGCACCGCGATCATCATCGGCTACGCGATGCCAGCGTTTCTGTTTGCGATTCTGCTGATCGTGGTGTTTGCCGGCGGCAGCTACGTCAACTGGTTCCCGGTGCAAGGTTTGGTTTCGGACAACTTCGACACTTTGAGCCCGCTGGGCAAGGTCGGTGATTACCTCTGGCACCTGGTACTCCCGGTGTCCGCGCTGGTGATCGGCGGTTTTGCCACGCTGACCATCCTGACCAAAAACAGCTTTCTCAACGAGATTAGCCGCCAGTACGTCATCACCGCCCGCGCCAAGGGCTTAACCGAACGCCGAGTGCTCTACGGCCATGTGTTTCGCAACGCGATGCTGCTGGTGGTGGCCGGGATTCCCCAGGCGTTGATCGAGGTATTTTTCGCCGGTTCGCTGCTGATCGAAACCATCTTTAACCTCGATGGCCTCGGGCGCATGAGCTACGAAGCCGCCGTATCACGCGACTACCCGGTGGTGTTCGGTGCGCTGTTCCTGTTCACCCTGTTCGGGCTGCTGATCAAGCTGATTGGCGACCTCTGCTACACCCTGCTCGACCCGCGCATCGACTTCTCGGCGAGGACTGCCTGATGTTCACATTCTCGCCTTTGGGTAAACGCCGTATCGCGCACTTCAAAGCCAATCGGCGCGGGCGCTGGTCGTTGTGGCTATTCATCGGGCTGTGCCTGATGTGCCTGGGCGGCGAGCTGATCGCCAATGACAAGCCGCTGATCGTGCATTACCACGGTGCCTGGTACTTCCCGATCATTGAGGACTATGACGAAATCACCTTCGGCGGTGAGTTGCCGTTCCAACCGGACTACGCCAGCGCCTACGTGCATAACCTGATTGAAGGCCAGGGTGGCTGGATGCTGTTTCCACCGATCCCGTTCAGCTATGACACGGTCAATTACGATCTGACAGAACCGGCCCCGAGCCCACCCTCGGCGAGCAACTGGCTGGGCACCGATGACCAGGCGCGAGACGTATTGGCCAGGGTAATTTTTGGCACGCGTATTTCGATTCTGTTTGCCTTGCTGCTAACCGCGATCAGCGCCGTGATCGGCATCGGGGCCGGGGCGTTGCAGGGGTATTACGGTGGCTGGGTTGACCTGATCGGGCAGCGCTTGCTGGAGATCTGGTCGGGGCTGCCAGTGTTGTATTTGCTGATCATCTTGTCGGGGTTTGTCTCACCGAGTTTCTGGTGGTTGCTGGGGATCATGGCGCTGTTTTCATGGCTGGCGCTGGTGGACGTGGTGCGTGCCGAATTCCTCCGGGGGCGCAATCTGGAGTACGTGAAAGCCGCACGGGCCCTGGGCCTGACCGACAGCGAACTGATGCGCCGGCACATCCTGCCCAACGCCATGACCTCGACCCTGACCTACCTGCCGTTCATTTTGACCGGCGCCATCGCCACCCTTACCGCGCTGGATTTTCTCGGGTTCGGCATGCCGGCCGGCACGGCGTCGCTGGGTGAGTTGATCGGCCAGGCCAAGCGCAATCTGCAAGCACCGTGGCTGGGACTGACGGCGTTTTTCGCGCTGGCGCTGATCCTTTCGTTGTTGGTGTTTATCGGCGAGGCCTGCCGCGATGCGTTTGATCCCCGATCTTGATCCACGATCTTGATCCACGATCTTGATCCCTCGAGTTTGCTCCCAGGAACTGAAATGAACGACAACCTGATCGAAATTCGTAACCTGCGTGTCGCCTTCGGTGGCCAGGAAGTGGTGCATGGGCTGGACCTGGATATCCGGCGTGGTGAGTGCCTGGCGCTGGTCGGTGAGTCGGGCTCGGGCAAGTCGGTGACGGCACACTCGATCCTGCGGTTGCTGCCGGGTAAAACCGTCGCCACCGAAGGCACTATTCGCTACAACGGCGTGGACCTGGTGTACGCCAGTGAACAGCAAATGCGCGGTTTGCGCGGCAACCGGATCGCGATGATTTTCCAGGAGCCGATGACCTCGCTGAACCCGCTGCACACAGTGGAAAAACAAGTCAGCGAAGTCTTGGAAATCCACAAGGGTTTGAAGGGCCGTGCCGCTCAGGCGCGCACCATGGAGCTGCTGGAATTGGTCGGCATTCGCGAACCGCACAAACGGCTCAAGGCCTACCCGCATCAGTTGTCGGGCGGCCAGCGGCAACGGGTGATGATCGCGATGGCGCTGGCCAATGAGCCGGAGCTGTTGATCGCCGATGAGCCGACCACCGCGCTGGACGTGACGGTGCAACAGAAGATTCTGGAGTTGCTGATTGAGTTGCAACAACGCCTTGGCATGTCGCTGCTCTTGATCAGTCACGACCTCAATCTGGTGCGTCGTATTGCGCAGCGAGTGTGTGTCATGCGCGAGGGCGAGATTGTCGAGCAAGCCGATTGCGAGACGCTGTTTCGGGCGCCTCAGCATCCCTACAGTCGCTTGCTGATCGAAGCCGAGCCGACGGGCGCGCCCGTGCCCAGTCAGTACGATCACAACTTACTGGAAGTGGACAACCTCAAGGTCTGGTTCCCCCTGCCCAAAGCGCTGTTCAGCCGTCATCAGGACTACATCAAAGCGGTGGACGGTGTCAGTTTGAGCCTGCATCGCGGCAAAACCCTAGGCATCGTCGGCGAGTCTGGCTCGGGCAAGTCCACGCTGGGTCAGGCGATTCTGCGGCTGGTTGAATCCGAGGGTGGCATCCGCTTCGGCAACAAAGAATTGAGCATTCTCAGCCAACGCCTGATGCGGCCCTTGCGCCGGCAAATGCAGGTGGTGTTTCAGGACCCGTTCGGCAGTCTAAGCCCGCGCATGTCGGTGGAGCAGATCATCGCCGAAGGGTTGTTGACACACGGCATTGGTACGGCAGCGGAGCGTGAGGCGGCGGTAATTCGAGTGCTGAAGGAAGTGGGCCTCGACCCACAAAGTCGCCATCGCTATCCGCACGAGTTTTCCGGTGGCCAGCGCCAGCGCATTTCCATCGCCCGCGCACTGGTGCTGGAGCCGGCATTGATTCTGCTGGACGAACCAACCTCGGCGCTGGATCGCACGGTACAAAAACAGGTGGTGGCGTTGTTGCGCGAGTTACAAATCCGCCATGGCCTGACGTATCTGTTTATCAGCCACGATTTGGCCGTGGTGCAGGCGCTGGCCCATGATCTGATCGTGATCAAGGACGGCAAGGTGGTGGAGCAAGGCTCATCGCGGGAGATTTTTTCAGCGCCGCAGCATCCCTACACCCAAGAGCTGCTCGCGGCCTCGAGTCTGAAGCGGCCAGGTGCAGTGAAGCCGCAGGCAATGCCCATCACCTAACGCAGTGGGCTTTGGGGTGGTCCTGAATTTTTTTCAGGTCGCTGCATCCAAACCCCTCTGCGGTGGGTAGTACCTGTAGCAGCCCCTGAGGCTGCGACGCAGGTTACTCATTGACGGAGAGCTATTGATGAACGCTAAACAGCTGATTTGCCTTGCCGGCGTGTTCGCCGCCGCCCCTTTTGCCTACGCACAGAGCGACTTGCCGGACAGTGTCAAAGTCCCGGCTGGGCACAAGGTTGCGATGCAGACCACCGCCATCGGCGAGATTACCTATTGATCTGTTGGCCCCCAAGTTGCGCCTCCTCTACAGATTCAACTGCATCTGAGCCTGTCCCTGGAGGCCGGATACCTGACTGGCGAAAAACCTGTCTCGCCGGAGCTGCTTGAGTCGGTGCTGTCGCGTCAACTGGGTGATCTGGAACCGACGCTGACGCGCCATGGATACTGTATGAAAGACTTGGTGGAGCAGTTCGCCGCCAGCTCCACTGAGATCAAAGCGTTGTTGAGCAATATGCTCGATCCGACACGGGCTACCGAACTGCGGGACAAGATGCTGGCCGCAGGGTTGCCGATTTAACATAACGGTCAGCTATCAGGACGTATTGTGGGGTATTGCGAGCATGGCCGTTTTCGATTGCAAACCGCTACCGATAGCACTCGCCCTATCCCGCATCCACTCATAATTAAGCGGTTACACCGATGAATAAATCTAAGTCCTCTGGTAGAGACTCACCAACAATGCTCGCAATCTGCTGTACCTGTACAGCATCAAGTAGCCAGTCACCATCAGGGCTGCTACCTAGATCAGACCACCCCAGAACATCCAACACTCTTTGTTCAAACTCATGAGCTACATCTAGCTCGTACTTCAGCGAGTCATCTTCGTTATCGCCTGGCAAAAAACCGCTAATCCATAAAAACATGATGATATCTCTCTTATTTCGGGGTTGTTCTTCCCGGTTTGGCGGGTTTGGTTTGTTCACCTGTTTCGGGGTCAAACTCGCCAAGGTGGATGGTTCCTTGCGGGCTATAAATTTCAACTTTCCCGTGCTGGCTGTCCCATTCGTAGATGCGCCCTTTGCTGTCTTTCCAACGTCGCCGCTTACCACCGCCTCCTTGGATAGAGCTTTTATCTTTTGCCGGTTTAGCGTCTGGAAAAGCAGAAAGCTCTTTGGGGGGCTTGTGGTACTTAATATCCCCGCCACCCCTGACGTTGATTGACAGGTAGATCGGCGCAACCTGGGGCTGGCTCGGGAACCAGATTATCGCGTCCTGGTAATCGGGCGGATGCACCGGGTTAATCAGGATCTGGTCGGCCTTCTCGCCCGGTGGATACACCCACACCGCAGGCTTTAACGAGGCGCCCTCGAGCGCAGGAATGCCCAACACTTTGTTGGGATCGGCGGCGGGCGTCCAGATGACCTCGATACCGCCCCCCATGTCCGCAACCAGTTGCGCACCACGCGCCTGCGCGGCGATAACAGGAACACGCTGCCATTCGCGTTTTGTCCCGGTATAGAACCCATATACGCTCACGGAACCATCCGGGAGGTGTTTAACGTTTACTCGCACCCGCGTATTTCCTTCGCTGAGCTGGGCGTATTGCTCGGACGTGTAGAACGCGCTGTCGGGTGAGGTCGTGTTAGGCAGCACCATGCCAATGATGATTTTCACATTCGGCGGGGCCAACGTAGACAAGCTGCCCCCCAAGCGCTTTGCCAACTCGATGGCGCTCCCAGAACCGCCAATCCACTCCAGCGCCGCCCCGGCATTAGAGACCGCCGTCCCCATACCCAGCACCGCATACGCGCCATACTGGCTGAGCGACTCCACCGGCACAAACCCGTTCGCGTTGCTGTGGTTGATAATCCCATCTGGCAACGCACACGATTTGGCGAAAACGCAGCCGTTGAGCAGGGGCGAGGGAACTTTTTTTACTGGAGCTGGGGGCTCTGGCCGGGGTGATGGCTCGACCAACTGCCGGTTCCGTTTTGCACGCAATAACGCGTCTAAACGCGCCTTTTCTTTCATCGCTTGCTCGTAACACACCTTGCAGTGGTGTCCTGCCCAGTTCCCTTCAGCCATTTCATTCTCATCCTGATTTCAGACAAGGAGTCTACCGGCCAGAGAGCAAGTGAAGCCAGACCTGTGCGTTTGGTCGAATAGCGCGTAATTCAATGAGGACGCCATGAGCAAAAGTGATCGCAAAGGTCTTGACCTTGCCCTGTTGATTGCGGGGTCGTGGGGATGTTCTGCGCGGCAAAAGCGGCGTAGATGTCGCTGGCCCAACCGGAGCGGTCGATGGTTTTGGCGGGCAGCAACTGCACGATTTGCGCGGTGACTTCGGCTGCTGGACGGGCCGCTGCCTCGTGGGCGCGCTGAGTGCCGCAACCGGCCAAGGCCAGCAAGCCGACGATGCTCATGATCAATCGATAGGGCGACATGTTGCTCCATGAAATCCGTTTAGCCAGGCCAACCCTACGACTAATGCAAGTTGCAGGCTATGACTGTGGTCATCGGTGGCTGTTCCCTTCTCTGCGCCCACGATTGGCCATGGCTCAATTCCGCGGTGATGACAAAATGATTGCAGGACGTTACTGAGAAACACTACCATTCGTACCTGGAGTCGCATTTGCGCAAGGAGTTCCCCGCGCCGTCATCTTTCCTTTTTCTCATCGGCGGCACGCCGCCAGGATTGAACATGCCCACTCCAGCTCGACTCGGCGTTCCTTTTCGTCCGACGCTCCTCGCCTTGTTTTGCTCACTGTCCTTCACCGCCCATGCTGCCGCCCCCGAAAGTGAAGGTAAAACATGGGTGCTGGACGACGTAAACGTCAACGCACAGGCGCCAACGGCATCGGGCCTCGCCCCGGCCTATGCCGGTGGTCAAGTGGCTCGCGGAGGCCAACTCGGCGTTTTGGGCAATCAAGAGACGATGGACGTGCCGTTCAGCGTCGCCTCCTACACCGCCAAATTGATCCAGGACCAGCAAGCCGAAACCGTCGGCGATGTACTGCTAAACGATGCCTCAGTGCGCCAAGCCACCGGCTACGCCAACCAGGCTCAGGTCTTCGTGATCCGCGGTCTAGCGCTCAATGGCGACGATATTTCCTATAACGGCCTCTACGGCGTGCTGCCACGGCAGATTATTTCCACCGACGCGCTCGAACGCGTGGAAGTCTTCAAGGGCCCGAACGCCTTCATCAACGGCGTCACCCCGACCGGCTCCGGCATCGGCGGCGGCGTAAACCTGCAACCGAAACGCGCCGACGACGTGCCGCTGCGTCGTTTCACCAGCGACATCAGCAGTGACGGTCGGGTCGGCGAGCACTTGGACATTGGCCAGCGTTTCGGCGAGGACAACCGCTTCGGCGCACGGCTCAACCTGGCCCAGCGCGAGGGCGATACCGGTATCGACGACGAAAACCAGCGCTCAAAACTATTTGCCCTCGGCCTCGATTATCGCGGTGACGCCCTGCGCATCTCCGGCGACTTCGCCTACCAGAAGCAGCGCATCAATGGTGGACGCAACTCGGTGTTCCTCGGCAGCGCCACCCAAGTTCCGGACGCGCCGTCGGCCGACACCAACTATGCGCCGAAGTGGGGTTACACCGACATCGAAGACACTTTCGGCATGCTGCGCGCCGAATATGACCTGAACGACAACTGGACCGCCTACGCGGCAGGGGGCGCCAAGCATACCCGTGAAGTCGGTCGCTACAGCTCCACCACCCTGACCGACAACCTCGGCAACGCCACCACCACTGGCTCCTTCATTCCTCACAATGAAGACAACACCAGCGCCATGACCGGTCTCAACGGGCACTTCCAGACCGGCTCGGTCAGTCACAAGCTGAACGTCGGCCTGGCCGGAATCTGGACCGAACAACGCAGCGCCTACGATTTCGACCTCACCCCCTACGCCAACAACCTCTACCGCCCGGCCAATGTGCCGGCGCCAGAGGGTGGCTTCTCCGGCGGCGACCTGAGCGACCCAGGCATCGTCGGCAAAACCTTCGTGCGCAGCGCTGCCGTGTCCGACACCCTGGGTTTGATGGACGATCGTCTGTTGCTGACCGTCGGCTTGCGTCGTCAACAGATGGTGATTCAGGGCTACAGCTACGGCGATGGCACGCGCACCAGCGCCTATGACGAATCGATCACCACGCCGGTGTACGGCATCGTCTTCAAACCGTGGCAACACGTGTCGCTCTACGCCAACCGCATCGAAGGCCTGGCGCAAGGTCCAACCTCGCCGACATCGGCTGGCGGTCGCGTGGTGACCAACGGCAACGAGGTCTACGCCCCGGCCCGCTCCAAGCAAATCGAAGCGGGTGTAAAAGTCGACATGGGCACCTACGGCGCAAGCCTCGGGGTGTACCGCATCGAACAGCCAAGCGATGGCTACCCGCTGATCACCAGCAACACCACGGCGGTCTATGTGCGTGAGGGTGAACAGGTCAACAAAGGCGTGGAACTCAACGTCTTCGGCGAACCGGTCAGCGGCCTGCGCCTGATCAGCGGCCTGACCCTGATGAATACCGAACTGAAGAACACCCAGAACGCCGCCAACGACGGTAACCGGGCGATTGGCGTACCGAGCTTCCAGTTCAACGCTGGTGTGGATTGGGACGTGCCGGGGCTGCAAGGCGTCGCACTGACCGGACGGATGCTGCGCACCGGCGGCCAATACGCCGACGCGGCGAACAACCTGAGCCTGCCCACCTGGAACCGCTTCGATGCCGGTGCCCGCTACGCTTTCAAGGTCTCGCAAAAAGACGTGACCCTGCGTCTGGGCGTCGACAACCTGAGCAACGAGAAATACTGGGAATCGGCCCTCGGGGGTTACTTGACGCAAGGCGAACCACGGGTGGCAAAGTTGTCTGGCACGATCGATTTCTAATCACCGCCGCACAATGAAAAGGCCTCGCAGCTTCAGCTGCGGGGCCTTTTTCCATTGGGCTGTCCGCAGGCCTGTGCGCCCGGAGTGAACCATACTGGGTCCAGACGCCCCGGAGAGCCGAACCATGAATCGTAGTGACGTACTGATTATCGGCGCCGGCCCGACCGGGCTGGTACTGGCGCTGTGGCTGAGCAAACTCGGGATACGGGTGCGCCTCATCGACAAAACCCAGGCACCCGGCACCACGTCGCGCGCACTGGCGATTCAGGCGCGAACCCTTGAGCTGTATCAACAACTGGACCTGAGCGACACCATCGTGCAGCAGGGTCACCGGGTGGCAGCCGCTAACCTCTGGGTCAACGGCGAAGCCGTGACGCGCGTGCCCCTGGACGCCATCGGTGAAGGCCTGACGCCTTATGCGTTCATGAAAATATTTCCTCAGGATGAGCACGAACGGCTGCTGATCGAACGCCTTGAAACCTTCGGCATCACGGTGGAACGCGGCACCACACTTGAACATTTCAAGGAAACCGGTGACGGCATCAGTGCTCAGTTGCGCCTGCCCGATGGCCGCGAGGAAACCTGCCAGGCTTGCTACATTGCCGGTTGCGACGGCACCCGATCAGTGGTGCGCAAGACCCTGGACAGCGCTTTTCCAGGTGGCACCTACCAACACATTTTCTACGTCACCGATATCCAGGCTAGCGGCCCGGCGCTCAACGGTGAATTGCACGTGGACCTCGATGAGGCGGATTTTCTCGCGGTATTTCCGTTGACCCACCCAGGTCATGCCCGGTTAATCGGCACCGTGCGCGACGAACATGCCGAACACACTGAAACCCTGCGTTTTGAAGACGTCAGCCACCGCGCTATCGAACACATGAAGGTAAAGGTCGAACAGGTGAACTGGTTTTCGACCTACCGGGTGCATCACCGGGTGGCGGAATTCTTTCGCAGCGGACGCGCGTTCTTGCTCGGCGACGCCGCCCACGTCCACAGCCCTGCGGGCGGGCAAGGCATGAACACCGGCATTGGCGACGCGATCAACCTCGCCTGGAAACTTGCCGCCGTGCTGAGCGGCGGCGCAACCGCCAAACTACTCGACAGCTACGAAATCGAACGCATCGCCTTCGCCCGACGCCTGGTGTCCACCACCGACCGAGTGTTCAGCTTCGTCACCGCCGAGGGGCGAATCGCCGACCTACTGCGCACCCGGCTCGCACCGTTTGCCATGCCGAAACTGGCGTCCTTCGCCCCGGCCCGGGAATTGCTGTTTCGCACGGTGTCGCAGATCACCCTCAACTACCGTGGCATGCCATTGAGCGAGGGCGTTGGCGGCCTCGTCCACGGCGGTGACCGGCTGCCCTGGGCACACGACGGCGAGGGGGATAATTTCGATTCGCTGAAAAACCCGACCTGGCAAGTACACGTGTACGGCGACACCAGCGACGAAATGATCGCCTGGTGCATCGAGCATCATCTGCCGTTACAGGTCTTCGACTGGCGGCCAGCCTTTGAAAAGGCCGGGTTGGCGCGCAACGGCTTTTACCTGTTGCGGCCCGATACCTATGTCGCGATTGCCGACAACAGTGCCGACCCCAAGGTGATCGAGCGGTACTTGCGGGATCACGGGATTCGGCTGTTTTTTGATTCGCAATGAACCCACTCTCCCCCGTGTGCGAGCGAACTGGCTCACACACGGGGCCTTGCAGTGCGTGTCAGATCCCGGCCAGGGCCAGGTCCATCGCGAAATAGGTGAAGATCAAGTCCGCCCCTGCACGCTTAATCGCGCCAAGGCTTTCACGCACGACGCGGTCTTCATCGATCGCTCCGGCCTGGGCGGCAAACTTGATCATCGCGTACTCGCCACTGACCTGATACGCCGACAATGGCAAGCGCGATACTTCGCGGATATCACGAATGATGTCCAAGTAGGCGCCAGCGGGTTTGACCATCAACGCGTCAGCGCCTTCCTGTTCGTCCAGCAGCGATTCACGTATCGCTTCGCGGCGGTTCATCGGGTTCATTTGATAGCTTTTGCGGTCGCCTTTGAGCGCACTGCCGCCGGCTTCGCGGAATGGGCCGTAGAGTGCGGAGGCGAATTTGGTCGAATAAGCCATGATCGCGGTCTGGGTGAAACCGGCTGCATCCAGCGCCCTACGAATCGCCTGGACCTGGCCGTCCATCGCCGCCGATGGAGCGATCACATCGGCACCGGCGTGAGCCGCAGCAACGGCTTGTTTGCCGAGGTTGATCAAGGTCTGGTCGTTATCGACTTCATGGTGATGCATCACACCGCAGTGACCATGGTCGGTGTATTCGCAGAAACACGTGTCGGACATCACAATCATGTCCGGCACCGCGTCCTTGGCAATGCGCGACATCCGCGATACCAGACCGTTGTCGCTCCAGGTATCGCTGCCGCTGGCATCCAGGTGATGAGACACACCGAACGTCATCACTGACTTGATCCCGGCACGCGCATAACGCTCGATTTCACCCGCCAGTTTCGACTCTGGAATACGCATCACGCCGGGCATGCTTTTAATCGGTACGAAATCGTCGATTTCTTCCTCGACGAAAATCGGCAGCACCAGGTCGTTCAAGCTGAACTCGGTTTCCTGGAACAGGCTGCGCAGGCTCGCATTGCGGCGCAGACGGCGTGGACGTGCTTCGGGGAACTGACTGGACATGGGCCTTCCTGAAAAACCAAAACGAGATGAAAGTCGTAGGGGACGAAGCTTATGCCCTGTGTGGTGCAAGGCACAAACCTCAGGCGTGGAAAAAACCGTTACTGACCCGGCAACAATCCCGGCCCGTGTGGGCGCACCGCACAGGGCTGACTACAGCGTCAGCGTCCCATTGATGCAGGTCACCGCCGAGCCGCCGACCCAGATTTCATCACCGACCTGCTCCACTTGAATCCGCCCGGCACGGCCCATGGTCAAGCCCTGACTAACTACATAGGACGCCGGGGCCAAGCCTTCAGCGAGCAACCATCGGGCAATCCCGGCGTTCAGGCTGCCGGTGGCCGGGTCTTCCGGCATGCCTTCACCGGAGATGAACGCGCGCACTTCAAACTGTGCATCATCGCCATCGCGCTCGGGGCACCACGGGGCGATGACACCCACCTCCAGGCCGCGCATGAGCGAATAATCCGGTTGCAGGTTCAGCACCTGCTGCCGATCCTCGACCATCACCGCCAGCCAGCCTATGCCGTTATCGACCCACTGCGACCTGACGATGAGCCCTTCAGCCAGGCCAAGCCCAAGCCGCACACGCTCCAGCACATCGGCGTCTACCGGCCCGGTCCGCAATAAGGGCGGCGCGAGGAAAGCCAACTCGGCCCCTTGACGACGGATCCGCACCAGCCCCACCCCGCACTCCTGAATGATCTCCTCCCCCTTGGGCACACCGCCCGCCTCAAGCCAGGCATGGCACGAGCCGAGAGTCGGATGACCGGCGAACGGCACCTCGTTCAAGGTAGTGAAAATTCGTACACGATAATCGGCCCGAGGGTCTCGGGGCTGAAGCAAAAACGTGGTTTCGCTAAGGTTGGTCCAGGCCGCGAAGGCCGCCATGCGCTCGTCATTCAGCTCATCGGCGCCAATCACCACCGCCAGCGGGTTGCCCTTGAGCGGGGTGCGACTGAAAACGTCTATCTGCTTGAAATTAAATGAGTGCATGGCCTGCCTTGGTCTTTAAAGTGCTATTTGGGGATGTCGAGCCCGCGGATCACCGCCGGCCGTGCGAGGAATCGCGCCAGAACCCGCGTGACATTGGGGAAGTTCTGAATGCCCACCAGATCGCCGGCCTCATAGAAGCCGATCAGATTGCGCACCCACGGGAACGTAGCGATGTCGGCAATGGTGTAACGCTCGCCCATAATCCAGTCGCGCCCTTGCAGTTGTCCATCAAGAACCTTTAACAAGCGTTTACTTTCCTCCACGTAGCGATCACGGGGCCGCTTGTCCTCGTAGTCCTTGCCGGCGAACTTGTTGAAAAAACCCAGCTGGCCGAACATCGGCCCTATGCCCCCCATCTGAAACATCAGCCACTGAAGGGTCTCGTAACGTGACGCCGATTCCTGGGCCAGCAGTTGCCCGCTCTTGTCGGCGAGGTAGATCAGAATCGCCCCGGACTCGAACAGCGCCAACGGTTGATCACCCGGCCCATGAGGGTCGAGGATCGCCGGGATTTTGTTGTTGGGGTTCAGAGAAAGGAACTCGGGAGAAAGCTGGTCCTGAGTGTCAAAGCCCACACGGTGCGGCTCGTAAGGCAAACCGATCTCCTCGAGCATGATCGACACCTTGACGCCATTAGGGGTCGGCAAGGAGTAGAGCTGCACCCACTCCGGGTACTGGGCCGGCCATTTGTGGGTGACGGAAAACGCGGACAAATCGGTCATCAGAGTCTCAATGCAAACCTTGGAGCGCCGATCATAGTGTGCAGCAGGTGCGGGCTGCGACCTTTTCCAAAGCCCATCGGGTGCGTCACCCTCGCAGACCGGTGCGCGGCAACGGCTCCCAGACTTGTCCTACCTAATCGATCTACTGCGTCCTACGCACTCTCGGGAGCACGCGACAAAGGGGCTGGGCTATCATGACTCAATCTCCCTTAATGTCCGGAATCCTTCCATGTCACTCACATCCGTAGCCGCCCCCACCCGGGGCTGGTCATTCTGGTGGAAACCCGCCCTGTTCTTGCTGGTGGCCTGCGTCGGTCTCTACTACGTCAAGTGGTCGCCTTACTACCTCAAGGCCTTCGTTGCCGCTGACAACCACAGCATCGGCGCCTCCATCCTCAACGACCAACAGTCTTCACCGCTGGCTGCGGCGCTGGCGTATGCCCAGGTGTATTTCCTGGCGATCTGGAAGGCCGCCGTGCTCGCGGTGATTCTCGGTTCCCTGCTGCAAGTATTGATTCCACGGGACTGGTTGCTGCGCTTGTTTGGCCGCGCCGGTTTTGCCTCGACCTTGCGCGGCGGCCTGTTCGCCCTGCCGGGAATGATGTGCTCGTGCTGCGCGGCCCCGGTGGCCGCCGGCATGCGTCGGCAGAATGTCTCGGTCGGGGCCGCGCTGGCGTTCTGGATCGGCAACCCGGTGCTCAACCCCGCGACGCTGGTGTTCATGGGCTTTGTGCTCGGCTGGGGGTTCACCGCGCTGCGGCTGGTGGCAGGTATCGTGCTGGTGTTCGGCGTATCGATGGTGGCCCAGCGAATCGCCGGCCCCGAAAACCTGCCTGAGGCCGCCGTCGAAGCCGTGGCCGAAGCCACCGAGCTGGATTCCCAACCCTTCCTGACCCGCTGGGGCCGGACGATCTGGCAGCTCTTCTGGAGCACGATCCCCATCTACATCCTCGCGGTGCTGGTGCTGGGCGCGGTGCGGGTCTGGGTGTTTCCGCATATTGATGGCGCGATGGCCAACAGTTTGCTGTGGCTGGTACCGCTGGCGATCATCGGCACCCTGTTCGTCATTCCGACGGCCGCTGAAATCCCCATCGTGCAAACCATGATGACCTTGGGCATGGGCACCGCACCGGCCGTCGCGCTGCTGATGACCTTGCCGAGCATCAGCCTGCCGTCGCTGTTGATGCTGCGCAAGGATTTCGAAGCGCGGGTGCTGGTGAGCGTGGCGCTGATGACCATACTGATGGGTGTGGTGTGCGGGTTGATCGGGGCTTGGGTACTTTAAGGTATTGGGTGCAGTGTTCTTGCCCCCTCATCGCGAGTTTGCGCGCGATGAGGGGGCGAAAAACCATCACCCGAGCCGATTAGGGCGCTCTCGCAAATACTCGAGAACAGCGCCCTGCTCGCCGGAAAACTCGATCCGGTGGCCTTTTTTCTCGCGTTGAAAGGCATACATCGGGTCGTAATACTCACCTAGCAGCACCTCAATCCAGTCGCGAAACAGCTCGACCGATCCGGTGCGCGCCTGCTCGGCCAATGCGTCTTCCATTTGTAGAAACATACGCTGGTGACGCTCACCACCGAGGCGGCGATAGATATTGTTCAAGCTTGAGATCAGCCGCTCGGCATAGAGCTCAAATCCCTGATCACCGTGCAGCGCTACAAACTCGGCATGCAGGTTGATCACGTAATCCTGAAGAATCCGTTCCACCCGCCCTTCGACGCTATCCTCCAGCCAAACCATGGCAAACCCTTGCATGCCTTGGTACAGCGGCAACGGCAAGGCACAACTGCCGACCATGCGACTTTCGTCTTCGAGCACAAACTGCTCGATACCCGTGGCGCGCTTTTTCAGCACATCCACCGCCAGACGGTTCTCGAAATCAATGTTGGTCGGTTGGCCTGTCGCCCGTTTGCCGAAACTGGAGCCGCGATGATTGGCGTGACCTTCAAGGTCCAGGCCATTGCTCAGTTGCGCCAGCACCTCAGTCTTACCGGTGCCTGTCATGCCACCCAACAGCACGAAGTCGCACTGTTCAACGGCCTGATCGACGGTTTCCAGCAGAAAAGTACGCATGGACTTGTAACCACCACCAATGCGTGGATAGTCGATGCCGGCCTCTTCTTTGATCCACTGCTGAACGATCTGCGAACGCAAGCCGCCGCGAAAACAATACAAGTAACCCTCGGGATTGGCCCGAGCGAACTCGACCCACGCCTGGATACGTCGGTCCTTGACCTCACCCGAGACCAGTCGTTGCCCCAGTGCAATCGCGGCCTGCTGGCCATGTTGCTTGTAACAGGTGCCAATTTGTTCGCGCTCGTTGTCGCTCATCAGCGGCAGGTTAACCACCCCCGGAAACGAGCCCTTGACGAACTCGATTGGCGCACGGGCATCCATCATCGGCCGGTCATTGAGAAAAATGTCGCGGTAATCGGTGAAGTCCATAGACATCAGAACACCTCTACCGCGTTGGTCTGTCGCTCAACCAGTTCACCAATAGGCTCAAGCGTCAGGCCCAGTTCGGCGGCGACCGCCAGGAACTGTTCGTTGCCCTCAGGCGTGACTGCAATCAGCAGACCACCGCTGGTTTGCGGATCGCACAGCACGCGTTTGTGCAACTCTTGCAAGCGTCCGAGTTTGCTGGCGTAGCTGTCGAAGTTACGCAATGTCCCGCCCGGCACACAGCCCTGGTCCAAGTAATACTCAACGCCGGGCAGCAGCGGCACGCGGGCGTACTCGATGCGTGCGGTCACATGACTGCCGTCGGCCATTTCCACCAGGTGGCCGAGCAGGCCGAAACCCGTGACGTCCGTCATCGCCGTGACACCGTCGAGTTTGCCGAAACGGCTGCCGGGTTTGTTCAGGGTACACATCCAGTCGCGGGCCAGGCCGATGTCGGCGTGACGTAGCTTGCCCTTCTTCTCGGCGGTGGTGAGGATGCCGATGCCCAGCGGCTTGGTGAGGTACAGAAGGCACCCCACGGTGGCGGTATCGTTGCGCTTCATATGGCGCTTTTGCACCAGACCGGTCACGGCCAGACCAAAAATAGGCTCCGGCGCATCGATGGAATGGCCGCCCGCCAGCGGGATACCGGCCTCATCGCACACCGAACGCCCACCGCGAATCACTTCACGAGCAATTTCCGGCGCCAGCACATTAACCGGCCAGCCCAGGATCGCAATCGCCATCAGCGGATCGCCGCCCATGGCGTAGATATCGCTAATGGCATTAGTGGCAGCAATACGGCCGAAGTCGAACGGGTCATCGACGATCGGCATGAAGAAGTCAGTGGTCGAAACCACCCCGCGCTCTTCGTCGATGGCATACACCGCCGCGTCATCGCGCGAGGCATTGCCGACCCACAATTTCGGGTCCAGGTTCTGCGCGCCGCTGCCGGCCAGAATAACCTCCAGCACCTGAGGGGATATCTTGCAGCCGCATCCTGCGCCGTGGCTGTACTGGGTCAGACGAATCGGCTCGCTCATGGGGGTACCTCGTGAAGTCAATGCCGCCGATTCTAGCAGAGCATGGACACCGCAAGGCATTTCGCCAGGTGCGCCGCTGGACGCAAGGTACAGCACAACGATGCAGGGGCCGGGCATTGACCGAAAGGACAGATTAAAGGGTTATTCCTTAGCCTTTTCCGCACCTTGAACGAAATTGGTATGGGATATGCAAACGTTTGCGAGTCGCCGATACCGGCATTTTTGCAACCTGACAGCACACACCCGACAACCGGGCATTCGATCCACACGAAAAGGGACTTTTAATGCATCGCACGTCCAGCCGCGCGACTTGCTCGCGCACTTTTGCTGTTTCCATGTTGTTGGCCAGCGTTACGGGACTACTCAGCTGCAACGTTTTGGCGCAGTCCTCCACCGTCGATGAATCAGCACAGGGCGAAACCCTGAGTCCCGACATCAGCCCGGTGAAAAAAGGCGCGTACCTGTCCGACTGGTTCAACCAGGACCTGACCGTCATTGGCAGCAAGGACATCAGCTTCGGCCCGCGTCCGGCCGACGATGTGTACCTGGAGTACGAGTATTTCGGCCGCAAAGGACCGTTCGAGCTGTATGGCTACGTCGATATTCCGAAGATTTTCGACATTGGCAACAGCCATGACA
This sequence comes from Pseudomonas sp. DC1.2, assembly GCF_034351645.1. Classification (NCBI taxonomy): domain Bacteria; kingdom Pseudomonadati; phylum Pseudomonadota; class Gammaproteobacteria; order Pseudomonadales; family Pseudomonadaceae; genus Pseudomonas; species Pseudomonas sp. DC1.2. The sequence goes on from NZ_CP133782.1 coordinate 3,629,568, forward strand.
AAGGCGCATGGGACCATGGCTCGCCGGTGTTTATGGAACACGAACCACGCATTTCCATCGACTACCTGACCGGCCGCAGCCTGGCCATCGGGCCGTTCAAGGAATGGTACGTCGCCTTCGACTGGATCTACGACCACGGCAGCAGCACCGCCAACCGCGCCAATACGCTCTACAGCGGCTTGGGCACCGACATCGACACCCACTCGCGGGTCAACCTGTCAGCCAACTTCTACGGGCGTTATCAGTGGGAAAACTACGGCGCCAGTAACGAGTATTCGTGGGATGGCTATCGCGCGCAGCTCAAATACATAGTGCCCATCAGCCGCTTCAGCAACGGTGCGTCGCTGACCTATATCGGCTTCACCAACTTCGATTTTGGCTCGGACCTGCATAAGGAAAACCCGGCCCGGACTGCCAACGCCACCGTTGCCACCAACGTATTGTTGTACTCGTTCACGCACGTGCGTTTCACCCTGGTCGGTCGTTACTTCCACAACGGCGGCAACTGGGAGGATGGCAGCGAGTTGAACTTCGGTGATGGCGACTTCCGAGCCCGCTCAAACGGCTGGGGTTACTACGCCGGGATCGGCTATCAGTTCTAAGTCTTGTTTGAATCTGGAGATTTTATGAAGGCAATCACCCGTCTTTCCCTCTCCGTAGGCCTGGCCTGCGGCACGCTGCTCGCTTGCACTGCCTGGGCGGCTGAAGCACCGGTCACGCCCAAAGTGATGCTGATCACCATGTTCGCCCCCGAAGCTCAGCATTGGATCGATCGCCTGCAACTCAAACAGGAAATTCGTGTACCGGGGCTGTCCGCCGAGTATCCGAACATTCGCTGTAACACTCAGCAGGTGTGCCTGATGGTCACCGGCATGGGCCAGACCAACGCGGCGGCTTCAACCCTGGCCTTGGCCCTGTCGCCGAAATTCGATCTGCGCAAAAGCTATTTCCTGATCGCTGGCATTGCCGGCATCAGCCCCAAACACGGCACCATTGGCACCGCCGCCTGGGCGCACTATCTGGTGGAGTTCGGCACCCAGTGGGAGATCGATTCCCGGGACGTGCCGAAAGACTGGCCCACCGGTTACCTCGGCATCAACACCCAAGGCCCGAACGAAAAACCGCCGCTGGACTACAAGACCGAAGTCTTCGAACTCAACCCGAAGTTGCAGGCCAAGGCTTTCGCCCTCAGTCACAGCGTCCGGTTGAGCGAGAGCAAAGAGTCGGCAAACTGGCGTTTGAAGTACCCCTCTGCCGTGGCCAACCAGCCGCCGGTGGTCACCCGGTGCGACACCGTGGCGGGTAATACCTGGTTTTCCGGGACGCGCCTGAGTGAACGCGCCGAAGTCTGGACCCGACTTTTAACCGATAACAAAGGTGAATACTGCACGACCCAACAGGAAGACAACTCCACCTATGAGGCGCTGTTGCGGGCCAGCCGTGAAGGGTTGGTGGATATACAGCGCCTGGCGGTGCTGCGTGCCGGTTCCGACTTTGACCAACCGGCGCCTGGGCAGAGCGAAGTAGACAACCTGCTCAAATACGCCGACCAGGGTGGTTTTGTGCCGGCGCTAGAAAACCTGTACCGCACCGCAAATCCATTGGTGCAGGACATTTTGCAGAACTGGTCGGCGTGGGAGAACGGTGTTCCCCATACGTGATCTGAGCTGCAAACCTGTGGGCGCGAGCACGCTCGCGCCGCTGTCGATGGGGGTTACGGCAACAGAATCACTTTGTCGCTCGCCCCTTGATTCACCTCGGCATAGCGCGCCGGCCCCTCGACCAACGGCGACTCAACCAGCCCTTTGGGTAACGGCAACCGCTCTTGATCGAAGAACGTGCCAAATTGATCGAGCATCGCGGCACATGCCTGGACGCCATACAGCAACGAATTGATCCCCACCACCGAACCGCCCTTGCGGTACAAGCCCAGTGCCGGCAATTGCACGAAGCCGTCCACCGGCGCGGCGATGATCGCGATGCGACCGAACGGCGCTAACGCCGCCACCGAGGCCGGCAACCAGAAACCGGTGGTATCGAAGATCACCTCGGCGCCGCCGGTCAATACCGCGTTCACCTGAGCGCCCAAGTCCTCGGGTTTATCCAGTTGCAGGGTCGGATACCCCTGAGCCTGCAAAGCCTTGACCTGCTGGGGTCGCCGCGCCGCCGCCAGCAACTGCGCACCACGGACTTTCGCCAGCGCCAGCGCCGCATTGGCCACCGCCCCGCCACCGATCACCAACAATCGAGTCCCGGCCTTCACCACGCTGCGCTCCAGCGCATCCCACGCGGTGGTGTAAGGAACGCCGAGGCTGGCCGCTTGGGCAAAGCTGAGGTGAGTGGGTTTCAGCGCGACACCATTGGCTGGCAGCTTGACGAATTGCGCGTGGGCTCCGTCAGCGAAAAAGCCCAGTTCGCGGCCTGTGCCCCAGACGGCCTGACCAAGTAACGCCTGCGGCCCTTCAACCACCACACCGGCGAAATCCCGCCCGGGAATCCGTGGCAACGTGGTGTAGGGAAAACGCCCCAACACATTCTTCACGTCGCTGGGGTTGAGCCCCGCCGCCTTGATCTGAACCAGCACTTCGCCGGTGCCAGCCACCGGGGTGGGTACGTCAACGTAACGCAGGGCCGCGAGGTCGCCGGTTTGGTCAAATTGCAGTGCTTTCATGGGCGCGTCCATTAAGTCGATCAATAGGGTTCAGGAGATCCAGCCGGCGAGCAACTGCCGACCCATAGGCCATAACTTCTCGCCGGCCAGCATACCCAACAGCCCCGCCAGCGCGATGGCAGGCGGTGCCGGGGAACGAAAGTCGAGGGCGCCATAGAGCAAGCCGACGCCCAGACCGATGCCCAGCGAAATGAGGTAATTCATGGCGGACTCCAGAGAAGGAATGCACAGAGTCTAGGGGGCCGCGACGCACGCCATCGGCCAAGTGCTTCTGAATTTCGGCCAAAAAACCCGCCGGAACGCTTTAGTCGGCGTGTTGGCTCAGCGAAAACTGTGACGGCGCGACACCGAGCGCCCGCCGAAACATATCGCTGAAACTGCTGGGGGAGTAGCCCAGTTCCCGAGCGATGGCACTGACCGGCACGCCCTGAATCAACGCTGCCACCGCCGTGGCCAACTGCACCTGCCGCCGCCATTCGGCAAACCCCATGCCCAGGCCATCCTTGAACAAGCGCGCCAGGGTGCGCACGCTGGCACCCGCGTTTTCAGCGTGCTGTTCGAAAGCGATGGCCAAGGACGGCGCGGCCATGACCGCCTGACACAGGGTCATCAGGCGCCGGTCGGAATCGTCCGGCAGGGGGATTTTCAGTAACGATCGTTTGGCTCGCCTAAGCGCCAACAGCGTCAGGCTAACCAAAGCCTCGTAATACGCGCCATCACCCGCGTCGCCCTGCGCTACCAGCCCGACGATCAGTTCGCGCAGCAACCCGCCTACTTCGATCACTTGCACCGTGGCGTCGAGTGTTACCGCCAAGGCTGGTCGCAAGTAGATGTTGCGCATCTGTAAGTCCGACACCACGCGAATCCCATGCGGCACGCCTGGCGGTAGCCAGACCGCCCGTTGGGGTGGGACGACCAGCGCTTCATGCGGTGTCTCAACCCACATCACGCCGCTCATCGCGTACAGCAATTGGCCCCAGACATGCTCATGAGGCTCGATGTACAGCCCACGCGAATAGGTGCGCGCGAGCGGCTGCACGAGCACATCGGTATCACTGAGGTCAGGGGGCGCAGCCAGTGCCATGGGCCAGGATCGTTGAGGTTTTCAGGGCTTGCATGGTAACCAGCCACGGGACCTGTCGCCACTGGCGCGCACCGTCCGACAATCCAACTGAATTTTCCGTGCGCCCAGCGATCCTTTTATTACCACAGGGAGGAATACGGGCTTTATGAACAACGCAAAACTCTTCGTCATTGAATACACCCTTCATGGCGCCCCCAAGTCTTTCATCATCCGCCTGGACAAAATGGATAACGCGGAAGCTTGGCATTGGGCCAGTTGCGATGCCGGAGTGGGACGAATTCCGCGCTTTGGCCGTGAGAAGGTGCAAAAAACCAGCAAGCCACTGGCTGAAAAATTCGGCGTCGAAAATGTCAAATGGCGACCGACGAGTTGAAGGCAACACTGAAAACGAAAAGTGGAGCCTCGAAGGCTCCACTTTTTAGTTGGGATGAACGGTCAACCATGGGCACATTTACAACCGTTGCTGGTGCAGGCTTCGCCGTGTTCGTGATGCTTGGCGCAGCCTTCACAGCAGTAGTGTTTGCCGTGGCGCGCAATCGGATGTTCGCCCAGTTTGCATGAGCATTTAGGGCAGTCGCAGGTACGTTCAGTCATTGGTCTGACTCCATTTTTGTGGTCGTCCGGTGCTGCAACTGCGCACCGTTCTTCCAGTGTAGGAGCCTTTTTCAGTCACGCCTGACGAGTGCTGCTGCGATACATGAACACCAGCGCCAAGGCCAGGCACACCATCGCCAGTATCCGACTTGCGGACAATTCAATGGCGGGGTTGCCCAACCAGCCGAAGTTGTCGATCAACATGCCCATGCCCAATTGCCCGACGATCACCGCAACCGTCGCCACCGCCGTGCCAACCCGTGGCACCGCGCCCACCATGACCATCATGTAGACGACGCCGAACAACGCACCGCTGAGCTGCCATTTCGGCACATCCAGCAGGCTGACGGCATGCGCCGGCTCAAAAAACAGGATCAACAGTGCCGTGACCACCGCACCGACAGCGAAGGTCAGCAAACTGCTGCGCAACACGCCGACGGTTTCCCCAAGGCGCCCGTTGATCGCAGCCTGGATGCTCAGTACCGCACCGGCAGCCACGACCACCGCCAACAAAATAATCAGACTCATCATCAACCCCGAGCAATCAGAACAAGTGCCGCGACAATCAGCAGCAAGGCTAGCCAACGTTCACCGTTGACCTTTTTACGGGTGGCGCCGAACCAGCCGAAGTGGTCGATCAACACGCTCTTGCCAACCTGCCCGGACAGGATCGCAATCATGGTCATCGCGATACCGATATGGGGCGTCGCCAAGGTCAGCACCACCACGTAAATCGGTCCGAGAAAGCCACCGATCAACTGCCAGCGCGGTAACGTGCTGAGGGCGGGCCCTTGCTGCGGACCGCTGAACAGCAGTAGCAAAAACAGAATCGCCGAACCCACGCCAAAAATGCTCAAGGTCGCCCACAAGTGCCCGACTTGAACCCCGAGCGGACCGAGCAAGCCGGCCTCCACGGAAAGGCCCATGCCCGCCAGAATCACCAGCGGTAGCAGTAACAAGCGCAGCCCCGGTTTACTGGAAGGTGTTGCGACAACGCCAACGTCGTCGATTGAAGAAGACTGCATACAGAAAACCCATCCAAGGAAACAATGGCGGGCATTATCGGCTGGCGATCCTTTGCGATAAATGGGAGCATCCGGACAACACTTTTGCGTAATACGCACAGCAGGATTAACCATGCACGGGCTTAACGAACTGGGATTCAAGGCACTTCGGCTCTTCGTTGCAGTGCTCGACCACGGCAGTTTTTCAGAAGTCGCACGCCGCGAAGGCCTGGCACCCTCTTCGATTTCACGGCAAATCCAATTAATGGAACAGGCACTGAACCAGCAATTGCTCTACCGCCATACCCGCGCGGTGACACCCACGGAAGCCGGACGGATGCTCGGGCATCATGCGCGGCTGGTGCTGGCGCAACTTGAAGAAGCTGAACAAGCTTTGCAGGAACAGCAAAGCGAGCCCAGCGGCCTGGTGCGGATTAATGCCCCGGTAGTGTTTGGTCAACGGCATCTGACGCCGTGGCTGGGGGCACTGTGCGAGCGCTACCCGAAACTGCAATTGGATATCCAGCAGACAGACAGCTATGTCGATCCCTTGCAGGAGGGCGCCGACCTGTTATTTCGCATCGGCGCGCTGCACGATTCGAGCATGCAGGCGCGCATTCTGGCACCGCACCGCTTTCAGGTCGCAGCGAGCCCGGCCTATCTGAAACGCCACGGCAGCCCGCAACACCCTCAGGACCTGGCGGCGCACCAGTGCCTGGTCTACAAGGGCGTGGCCGGTCAGCAACGCTGGTTCTTTCGTCGCGACCAGCAAGACTGGACGCCCTACACGGTCAAGGGGCCGATCACCGGCAACCACGCCGACACCCTGACCCAGGCCGCCGAGCAAGGGCTGGGGTTGGTGATGTTTCCGTCCTGGCTGATTGGCGAAGCGGTGCGCGCAGGCACGCTGGTGCCGGTGCTGGGCGACTACCAAGTATCCAACAGCCTGGAACCGCAGCAAATTGCGGTGCTGTGGCCTGGCAGTCGGCGCCTGTCAGTGAAGGTGCGCACGGTCATCGACTTCTTTATCGAACGCTTTGGGACTGTGCCGTATTGGGACCGGCCCTGACAGCACACAGTCCCTGCGGACTCAGATACGGAACTGCCCCACCAGTTTGCCGAGGCGCTGACCGAGGTCGGCCAAACTGCGCGAGGTCTGGGCGCCGAGTTGAGTTTCGTCGGCCACGTTGTCCACGGCCACGGCAATCTGATGCACGCTGCGGTTGATCTCTTCAGCCACGGCGGTTTGCTCTTCGGCAGCACTGGCGATCTGGGCGTTCATCGAGTTGATGGTGCCGATCAGTTGGGCCATGGTGTCCAGTGACGCACCCGCTTCGTTGGCCTGGACCGAGGTGCCGTCGCCGGCCTCACTGGAGCGGCGCATGGCTTCGACTGCCGACTGAGTGCCAGCCTGCAAACGGTCAATCATGCTCTGGATTTCCTGGGTACTGACCTGCGTGCGACTGGCCAGCGCTCGCACTTCGTCCGCCACCACCGCAAACCCTCTCCCCGCCTCGCCGGCACGGGCCGCCTCAATGGCGGCGTTGAGGGCCAGCAGGTTGGTCTGCTCAGCAATCGAGCGGATCACGCCCAACACGCTGACAATCGACGACACGTCTTTTTGCAAGTTATCGAGGGAGACGCCGCTGCTGCGAATGTCATTCACCAGCGCATGAATCTTGACGATGCTACCCGCCACCACACGTTTGGCGGCCTGGCCCTCTTCGTCGGTCTGCTGGGCAGCAACCGCCGCGTTCTGCGCACTTTTCGCGACTTCCTGAGCAGCGGCCGACATTTCGTTGATCGCCGTGGCCACCTGATCGGTCTCGTGACGCTGGCGTTCCATGGCCTGCTCGGAGCGCTGGGCCTGCTCGGACACCTGATTCACCAGACCGGTCAGTTGCGAGGTCATTTCGGTGATCTGACGCACCAGTCCGTGGATTTTGTCGACAAAGCGGTTGAAGGAGCCAGCCAGTTGACCGAGTTCGTCCTGGCTGGTGATGTTCAGGCGGCGAGTCAAATCGCCTTCGCCGGCCGCGATGTCGTCCAGGTTGGCTTTCATCAGGTTCAGCGGACGCAAAATGGCGTTGGCCAGCAACATCCCGACGGCCGCGATCACCAGCAACACCACCACAGCGATCCCGACGATGCTCAGCACCACGCCTTCCATACGCTCGGTGACCTTGGCCTGAACCAGCGCGACTTGGGCTTCGATACCGTCCAGGTTGACCGAAGTGCCCACCGCCATGTCCCACTTGGGCAGGTATTCGGTGTAACCCAGTTTGGGCACCAACACCTGCGTGTTACCGGGCAGCGGTGAACTGTATTGCAGGTAGTGAGTGCCGTCCTTGGCGACCTTCACCAGGTCGCGGTTGACGTAGACGCCGTTCGGGTCACGGTTGTCCTTAAAGCTCTGGCCCACGCCGTCAGGACTGTTGGCCTTGAACAGGCGCACGGTGTTGGAGTCGTAGCCGAAGAAGTAGCCGTCCTTGCCGTAGTTGATGCTCGACAGCAACTTAACCACCTGAGCCCGCGCGACGTCGTCGCCCGGCGCGGCTGCGTCATAGAGCGGTTTGATCGCAGTCATGGCCACGGCGACGTAGCTTTGTAGCGTCGCTTTGGCGTCGTTGAGCAGGCTCTGGCGGGTTTCCTCGACCTCCTTGCGGGCCTGATCCTGCAAAATGAACAATGTGGTCAGGCTGATCACTACGGCAAAGAGCAACACCGGGAGAACGGCAAGGGACAGAACTTTAGCCTTCAGGCTCATGCGCATGACGGTTCACTCTTTTAGTTTTTTTGGCGTGGTTAAAGGCTGTAACGGCACGCCGAAGCAAAAGTTGAATCGTCGTCCCCGCTGTGGCCGCGAGCCTACTCACGCTAGCGGTGGCGCCACCAATATTGATGAAGGTCAGGCCGCCATCGCGAATGGGCTCGCTGCACCTGTTGATCCTGGGCATTCAGGAAGACGGGGTTACAACACCATCGCGCCGACCCAGCCAAACACCAACAGGGGCAGGTTGTAATGCAGGAAGGTCGGCACCACCGTGTCCCAGATGTGGTGATGCTGACCGTCAATGTTCAGGCCCGAGGTCGGGCCGAGAGTCGAGTCCGAGGCCGGTGATCCGCTATCGCCCAGCGCGCCCGCAGTGCCCACGATGCACACAATGGCCATCGGGCTGAAACCCAGTTGCACGCACAGCGGCACAAAGATCGCCGCCAAAATCGGCACCGTAGAAAACGATGAACCAATGCCGATGGTGACCATCAATCCCACCAGCAGCATCAGCAACGCGCCAATCGCCTTGCTGTGATCAATCCACGCTGCCGCACTTTCGACCAGCGTGCGCACCTGCCCGGTCGCTTTAAGCACTTCGGCGAAGCCTGAAGCCGCAATCATGATGAAACCGATCATCGCCATCATTTTCATGCCCTCGGTGAACAGGTCGTCGGTTTCATGCCACTTCACCACCCCCGATACCGAGAAAATCAGAAACCCCGCCAACGCACCAATGATCATCGAGTCCAGCCACAATTGGATGATAAACGCAGCGGCAATGGCCACACCGGCAATGCCCAGGGTCATCGGGTTGTAGGCGACGCTAACCTGTTCTACCTGCTCAATCTTCGCCAGGTCGTAGACACGTTTTTTGCGGTAGCTGAACAACACGGCCACCAATAAACCGACGACCATGCCCATCGCGGGAATCGCCATGGCGTGCATGACGTTGATCTGACTGATGTCCACTCCGCTTTTGCTGACGTTGGCCAACAGAATCTGGTTCAGAAAAATATTGCCGAACCCCACCGGGAACACCATGTAGGGCGTGATCAGGCCGAAGGTCATGACGCAAGCAATGAGGCGGCGGTCCAGTTGCAGTTTGGTCAGCACATAGAGAAGCGGTGGCACCAGCAACGGGATAAAAGCGATATGTATCGGCAAGATATTTTGGGAAGCGATCGCCACCACCCACAGCAAACCAATCAGCAGCCACTTGACCTGACGCCCCCCACTGGCGTGCTGGCGATCGACCATCAGTAGAGCCTTGTCTGCCAGGGCATGGGCCAGACCGGACTTGGCGATGGCCACGGCGAAGGCACCGAGCAACGCATAAGACAATGCCACCGTTGCCCCATTGCCAAGGCCGCTGTTGAAGGCCTTAAGCGTCGCATCAATGCCCAGGCCTGCGGTCAGGCCACCCACCAGCGCGCCAATAATCAGCGCGATTACCACATGCACCCGGGACAGGCTTAGCACCAGCATGACGCCGACGGCGGCAATTACAGCATTGATCATCGTGACCTCAAGGCAAACGAAATGAGTCCGGCCGGCAGTCTGCATGAGCCGCCAGCGGATAAAGGAATGGGTTTTATTAGAGGGCGCGCACTTTGCCGCACAGGGGCTCCGGTGTCAAAGCGCAGAGCCTTCGACGCGGTGTAACGGGATGTGATGTTTAAGCCGCACGGCTTATTTGAAGGGCGGTATCAAGAAAGCAGATTCGCCGCCGCTACAGTGCAAAGTCTCAGATATTTATCGAATAAAAGGACGCTTTCATGCCACTCAGACACCTTTCCATTCAATGGAAAATCACCCTGCTGGCCGGGCTATGCCTGGCCGGCATCGTGACCCTGCTGGTCGGTCTTTCGCTGTATCGAATGCAGCAAAGCTCCGAGTTAGTGAAAGCCTCGAGCATGGAGATGCTCAACGATGCGGCGCAAGCACGGATTGAGTCCCAGGGTGAAGTCCAGGCTCTGGGCATTCGCCAGCAGTTCATGGACGCTTATCAATACGGTCACGGTTTTTCGCGCCAGGTGCTGTTCCTGCGCGACCAGGCCGAAAAACGCTTTCTGGATGCCTTTGACCTGCGTGAGGATTTGACCCGTCAAGTCAAGTCAGCACTGCAAGCCAACCCGCAACTGCTCGGATTGTCGCTGGTGTTCGAAGCCAACGCGCTGGACGGCAAGGACGAACTGTTCGCCGGCCAGGCCGAGCTGGGCAGCAACGACAAGGGCCGCTTCGCCCTGTACTGGTCGCAGCCGACTGCGGGCAAGCTGACCTCAATGTCGCTACCGGAGAGTGACATCGCCGACACCCGCTCCGGACCCAGCGGCGAGGCGGCTAACGCCTGGTTCACCTGCCCGCGCGCCACGCTCAAGCCCTGCGTGATCGAACCTTACTTCTATGTAATCGACGGCCAGAACGTGCTGATGACCAGCATCGTGTTCCCGCTGATGGTCAACGGTAAAGTCATCGCGTCGCTGTCGGTCGACATCAACCTCAACAGCCTGCAAGCGGTCAGTCAGGACGCGAGCAAAAAGCTCTACGACGGCCAGACCAGTGTCAGCATTCTCAGCCCCGTCGGTTTACTGGCTGGCTACAGCCCGGATGCGAGCAAGCTCAGCCAGCGCCTGGACGCCGTTGATAAAACCAGCGGCGCCGAGTTGATCCGCCTACTCTCCGAAAGCAACAAAACCCAGAGCCTGCGCAACAACCAGCAACTGAAAGTGCTATCGCCATTCCAGCCAATTCCGGGTGGCAAGTCCTGGGGCGTGTTGCTCGATGTGCCGGAGAACGTCCTCGTAGGGCCGGCCGAAACGCTGAAAAAGCAGTTGGATGAAAGCAACAGCGCCGGCACCCTGACCGAACTCGGCCTGGGGGTTCTGGCGGCGTTGATCGGTTTGTTGCTGGTGTGGCTGATGGCCCGTAGCGTGACCCATCCGATCCTCGGCGTAGCGCGGATGCTAGAGGACATTGCCAGCGGCGAAGGTGACCTGACACGGCGCCTGGCCTATGCCAAGCAGGATGAACTGGGCCAGTTGGCGGGTTGGTTCAACCGCTTCCTCGACAAACTGCAACCGATCATCGCTGAGGTCAAACGCTCGGTGCAGGATGCCCGCAGTACAGCCGATCAATCGTCCGCCATCGCCACCCAGACCAGCGCTGGCATGGAGCAGCAGTACCGTCAGGTGGATCAAGTGGCCACCGCGTCTCACGAGATGAGCGCCACCGCCCAGGACGTCGCCCGGAGCGCCGCCCAGGCAGCCCAAGCTGCGCGGGAGGCCGATCAGGCGACTCGTCAGGGATTGACCGTGATCGACCGTACCACCACCAGCATTGGCAACCTCGCCGCGGACATGAGCGCGGCCATGCTGCAAGTTGAAGGCTTGGCAGCCAACAGCGAGAAAATCGGATCAGTGCTGGAAGTGATTCGCGCCATCGCCGAGCAGACCAATTTGCTGGCCCTCAACGCCGCCATCGAGGCCGCTCGGGCCGGTGAAGCCGGGCGCGGGTTTGCCGTGGTGGCCGATGAGGTGCGCAACCTGGCACGCCGCACGCAAGAGTCCGTCGAGGAAACCCGCGTAGTGATCGAACAGCTACAGAGCGGGACTCAAGAGGTCGTCGGGTCGATGAACAGCAGTCATCGCCAGGCCCAGGGCAGCGTCGAGCAAGTTGGCCAGGCGGTGACCGCGCTGCGCCAGATTGGCGACGCGGTAACGGTGATCAGCGACATGAACCTGCAAATCGCCAGCGCGGCGGAACAACAGAGCGCGGTGGCGGAAGAGATCAACAGCAACGTGGCAACCATTCGCGACGTCACCGAGTCGCTGTCCGAGCAGGCCAATGAATCGGCGCGGGTCAGTCAGTCACTCAACAGCCTGGCGAATCAGCAGCAACGTTTGATGGACCAGTTCCGCGTCTAACGCGAAGGCTGCCTCCACCGAAAATCAAAATGGGCGCGCGGCCTGCTCGCGAAACGCTGATCTGTCAGCGTTTCGCAAGCTTGATGACAACTTTCAAGCCGCCCCACTCGCTCTCCTGCAACGTCAACACCCCGCCCCAGGTGTCGACGATGTCGCGCACAATACCCAGCCCCAAACCATGCCCATGCGTCTGTTCATCCAGCCGCGCGCCACGGCTGAACACAAGATCGCGCTGGTCTTGTGGAATGCCCGGACCGTCATCCTCCACACTTAACTCAAAACTTTCCGCGGTTTCGATCACGCTCAACCGAACCTCGGCATCGGCCCACTTGCAGGCGTTGTCCAAAAGATTGCCCAGCAGTTCAAGCAGGTCTTCGCGATCCCATGGCAGTTGCAAACCAGCAGGTGCGTGAGCGCTGAGTTCAAGGTGTTCGCCATGAATCATGTTCAACGTCGCCAGTAACCCCGGCAGTTCGGCGGCGCAATCAAACAATGCCCCCGGCAGCGCATCGCCGGATAAACGGGCACGGTTGAGTTCGCGATTGAGTCGCTGCTGCACCTGATCGAGCTGCTGCTCAATGCTATTGCGCAATTGTGGGTGGGCGTCGAGTTTTTCGCTGGACGCCAGGCTGAGCAACACCGCCAACGGCGTCTTCAGTGCATGACCCAGGTTCCCCAATGCATTGCGCGAACGCTTGAGACTGTCTTCAGTGTGAGCCAACAAATGGTTGATTTGAGCCACCAAGGGCTCCAGTTCAACCGGCACCTGATCGTCAAGCAGTGACCGCTGGCCCTGTTGCAGTTGCGCGATTTGCTCACGGGCCTTTTCCAGTGGCCGCAAGGCCCGGCGCACAGTGAACCGTTGCAGCAGGAGGATCAGCAGCAACCCCGCCAGCCCCAAGCCCAGCCCGACTTGCCGCATGCGCTGAAAACTTTCGTGTACCGGGGTGTAATCCTGCGCGACGCTGATGGACATTGACTGACCCAGCCTCCGGTAGTCCGAACGCAACACCAGCAACTGCTGCCCCTCCGGCCCCAGTTGCAGGTTGCTGTGCAAACCCGGGCTGTCCATCAGCGGCAGTTCCTGATCCCACAGCGAGCGAGAGCGCCAGTGGCTGTCGACAAAGTCGATGCGGAAGTAGTGCCCTGAAAACGGTCGTTGATAGGCCGGTGCCAGGTGCCGCTCATCCAGTTGCAAGCCTTGAGGACCGCGCACCAGTGCCGCCAACAGGTTTTCGCTGTCGTTGCGCAGACCGGCTTCGAAGTAACGCTGCAAACCCATTTCGAACAGCCACAGACTGGTCTGCGCCAGCACCACGCCGACGATCAGTAACACGCTGATCAGGCCCAGGCTCAAACGGCGCTGGATCGACCTCACTGCGTTTGCCCACCAAACAGATAACCCTGGCCACGACGGGTTTCGATCACGCTGCGTCCGAGTTTACGGCGCAGGTGATTGACGTGGACTTCCAGGACGTTGGAGTCGCGCTCGGTTTCACCGTCGTAGAGGTGTTCGGCGAGGTGGGTTTTGGAAAGGATCTGCTCGGGATGCAGCATGAAATAGCGCAACAGCCGGAACTCGGCGGCAGTCAGCTGGATATCGGCCCCCTCGCGGACCACGCATTGACGACCTTCATCCAAATGCAGGCCGGCCGCCTTCAGGGTGGGCTGATTGGCCTGGCCGTGGGAACGGCGCAATAAGCCCTGAACCCGCAGGTGCAACTCTTCGGGATGAAAGGGTTTGGTCAGGTAATCATCGGCACCGGCCTTGAGGCCTTCGATCCGCTCGGCCCAGGAATCACGAGCAGTGAGAATCAGCACCGGCGTCGCCAAACCGCTCGCCCGCCACTGGGTCAGCACCTCCAGCCCCGGCAAACCCGGCAGGCCGAGGTCGAGGATGATCAGGTCATAGGGTTCGCTGCTGCCCTGATACACCGCGTCTCGGCCATCAGCCAGCCAGTCCACGGCATAGCCCTGTCGGTTGAGGCCAGCCATCAGTTCATCAGCCAGGGGTACGTGGTCTTCCACCAAGAGCAAACGCATCGGTCAATCTTCCTTGTCTTTCAGTAAGCGGCCCGTGGCGGCTTCGATATCCAGCTCACGGACGACCCCTTCGGCGGTCAGCAACTCGACTTCATAAATGTACACGTTGTGTTTTTCTTCAAGTTCGGCCTCCAGCAGTTTGGACCCTGGATAACGGTCCAGCGTCTGCTGCAACAGCTGCTCCAGCGGCAGAATCACCCCTTGCTGACGCAGGCGCAGGGCTTCGTCCTGATCCAGGTCACGCGCCATGCTCACCGAGCAAAAAGTCAGCAGCACCAGCGCCAGGTGGCTGCCGGCGCGCCGATTTAAAAAAGAAAGCACCTTCATTACATATCCTGATGATTCTTGAGAACCTGCCCACTGACAGCATCCAGCTCCACGTCCCACTCAATGCCCTTAGGATCAATCAACTCCACCTGATAGAGGTACTTGCCGTACTGTTCTTCCAGATTGGTTTCATTGACCTGGGCACCGGGATGTTTGGCCAATGCAAGGGCTGTGAGTTTCTCCAAAGTGACGATGGTACCAGCGTCGAGTAACCTGCGTGTCTCATCGGCACCCAGGCTGCGAGCCTGAGCGAAGCTGGCCATGCCGATGACGAACGCAGTGAACAAGACCCTCAGGGGTTTCATGCGGGGGTTCCCTCTTATTTTTATGCCATGCGGGCGAAGGCATCTTAGCCGCATGAACTTAATTGAAACTGAATGGCCATCATTGGCACTGCCCACCGTTTGCCCGAGATCGAGACCGGTATGAGCGCTATCCACATCAAGTTCCCGTCCCTGACCCTCAAGGCCGGGCCACGGGCCTTCACCCGTATCCGTGAGCACGGTTTGAGTGCCGCCGACGTCGGCACTGTGCCGGGTGCCGCCGGCGGACCCAAAGCCTTGGGGATTCAGGGGCTGGACCTGGCGCTGTTTGGCGAGTGGCTGCCGGCAGCGCCACGAGAGCGCTCGCTGATTGGTGCGTCAGTGGGCTCTTGGCGCTTCGCCAGTGCCTGCCTGCCGGAGGCGGCCGAAGGCATTCGGCGCCTCGGCCATCTGTATAACGAGCAGCACTTCGCCAAAGGCGTGACCATGGCGCAGATCAGCCAAAGCTCGCGGCGTATGCTCGACGAACTGCTCGACGGCCGCGATGCCGCGGTCCTGAACAATGCGCATTACCGGCTGAACATCATGGTGGTCAAGAGCCACGGCCTGCTCGCCGACGATCATCGCGGGCGACTAGGACTGGGCCTGTCGTCGGTGATTGCCGACAACCTGCGAAGTCGTGCGCGGCTGTCACGGCACTTTGAACGGCTGATCATCCACGACCCGCGCCGGGCGCCACCGGTCAATGCGCTCAACGACTTCCCGTCGCGTTTCGTCGCGCTCAATGCCGGCAACTTGCGTCAAGCCCTGCTGGCATCGGGCTCGATCCCAATGGTCATGGAAGGCGTGCGCGACCTGCCGGGAGCCGGCGCAGGAACCTTCCGCGACGGCGGTCTGCTGGACTATCACCTGGACCTGCCCTACAGCGGCAACGACATCGTGCTCTACCCGCATTTCACCGACCGAGTGATTCCCGGCTGGTTCGACAAGGCGTTGCCGTGGCGTCGCGCCAGTACCGAGCGTTTGCAGGATGTGTTGCTGCTGGCGCCGTCGAAGGAATATCTGGCACGCCTGCCCTACGGCAAACTGCCCGACCGTAACGACTTCAAGCGTTTCATGGGCGATGCCCCGAGCCGGCAAAAATACTGGCGCGCGGCGATGGATGAAAGCCGTCGATTGGGCGACGAATTCCTCGAAATGGCTGCCAGCGGTCGTCTTGGCGAACGCTTGCTGACCCTTTAGTCAGTGTTTTCCCGCATCACCAAACGCAAGCTGTTAAACTCGCCGACTGCCCACATCGCTGCGGCGATCGCCACCTGACAGAGCTCAAACTACTGTGGAAATTTTCAAAGAATTCACCTTCGAATCCGCCCACCGTCTGCCGCACGTACCGGACGGCCACAAGTGCGGACGCCTGCACGGTCACTCGTTCAAAGTAGCGATTCACCTCAGCGGCGACCTCGACCCGCACACGGGCTGGATCCGCGATTTTTCTGAGATCAAGGCGATTTTCAAGCCGCTCTACGAGCGACTGGACCACAACTACCTCAACGACATTCCTGGCCTCGAAAACCCGACCAGCGAAGTGCTGGCCAAGTGGATCTGGACCGAGTTGAAGCCGCTACTGCCGGAGCTGAGTGCGATTCGCATCCATGAGACCTGCACCAGCGGTTGCATCTATCGCGGCGAGTAAATCCTGGCTGTTAAAAAAACCACCGACGTCGGTGGTTTTTTTATGCCCGGTAAAACGCCACTTTCTGTGAGTCACTTTGCTGTTGAACCTGCGCCCGCGCTAACGTATGAGTGACTGACCGGCGTACCCGGTGCCCGTATCGCCGATGCTCCCCTACAAAATCTCTAAAAGGATTTGCCTGATGCACATCATCAACGCCCGCCTGCGCAACCAAGAAGGCCTGCATGAGTTGCACCTGGAAAACGGCCTGATCCGCAGCATTGCTCGACAAACCGAAGCACCACGCCTGGGCCCTGACGACCTGGACGCTGGCGGCAATCTGGTCGTGCCGCCCTTTGTCGAGCCACACATTCACCTCGACGCCACGCTCACCGCCGGCGAGCCGCGCTGGAACATGAGCGGTACGTTGTTCGAAGGCATCGAATGCTGGGGCGAGCGCAAAGCAACCATCACCCAGGAGGACACCAAAGCCCGGGCCAAAAAAACCATCCAGACCCTGGCCGCCCACGGCATCCAGCATGTGCGCACGCACATTGATGTGACCGACCCGCAATTGACGGCGCTCAAGGCCATGCTCGAAGTGCGCGAGGAAAGCCGTCACCTGATTGACCTGCAAATCGTGGCCTTTCCCCAGGAGGGGATCGAGTCGTACCGCAATGGTCGGGCGCTGATGGAAGAAGCGATTCGCATGGGTGCGGATGTGGTCGGCGGTATTCCGCATTTCGAGTACACCCGTGATCAAGGCGTCAGTTCGGTGAAGTTCCTGATGGACCTGGCTGAGCGCACCGGTTGCCTGGTTGACGTCCATTGCGATGAAACCGATGACCCGCACTCGCGTTTCCTCGAAGTGCTGGCCGAGGAGGCACGCAGCCGCGACATGGGCTCGCGGGTTACGGCCAGCCACACCACAGCGATGGGCTCTTATGACAATGCCTACTGCGCAAAACTGTTTCGCCTGCTCGGGCATTCGGGGATCAGCTTTGTATCGTGCCCCACCGAAAGCATCCACCTGCAAGGGCGCTTCGATAATTTCCCCAAACGCCGGGGCGTGACGCGGGTCAATGAATTGTTGGAGGCCGGCATGAACGTGTGCTTTGGCCAGGACTCAATCGTTGATCCGTGGTACCCGCTGGGCAACGGCAACATCCTGCGGGTACTTGAGGCCGGTCTGCACATTTGCCATATGCTCGGTTACCGCAACCTGCAAAGTGCCCTCGACTTGGTCACCGACAACAGCGCCAAGGCCATGAACCTTGGGCAGCGTTACGGGCTGGAGCCGGGACGTCCGGCGAATTTGCTGATTCTGTCGGCGGACAGTGATTACGAAGTGATTCGCAGCCAGGGCTTGCCGTTGTATTCGATTCGCGGTGGCAAGGTGTTGATGAAGCGGCAAATGCCAGTAGTGGAATTTATGGGTGACTCGATCTGAGACGCCTCATTGATTGAGCGGACGTCATCGCGGCTTATCCGCGATGACGGCCTGCAACTCAGTCGATCAGCCGCGCTGTCCCAAACAGTCTCACCCGGCTCAACTCACCCAGCTCTTCTTCCAGCAAAATCGGTGCTGTCCCACCGGGCATTACCACGCTCACTGCCCCGGCGCTCACCCAGCCCATTCGCCACGCCGCACAAGCCACCGCACTGGCGCTGGTGCCGGACGAGGCTGTCGGCCCTTCCCCGCGCTCGAACACCCGCGCCACGATCCGGCCTTCAGCATCAAGCATCGCCCATTGCAGATTCACCCCCGCGGCACAGGGCCGCCCGGCGCCGCTCGGCGGGGCATAAGCGATGCGCATCAATCCTTCGAACAATCCGGGTTCGAGCATCTGCTCATTACTCGGCAGCGCATCGGCGTCTGTTAACAACGTCACACAATGGGGATTACCGATCCGCACGAACTGGCTCTGGTTCCAGGCTCGCGCAAGCGCCGACAGCAGCGGTAGATGACTGGTCTCACGTCCGTTGCACATCACGTGCTCAACCCCTGATGCGCCCACCGCTTGCGGCCCGAACAAGGGTTTCCCCAAGTCCAGCCAGAAACCGCTCACGCCCTCGACCTCGGCCGTTTTCACGGACGTTTCCACCGGTGAAACCGCATCGCGCTTGTCGTGATGCACCCTAAGCACACTGGTTTGCGCACTTGGCAGCAGGCCTTGCTCACTGAGCGCTTGAGAAAAAATCGTCAAGCCATTGCCACTGCGCTCGGCGAGGGTGCCGTCAGTGTTGACGATCAGCAGGTCAAACGGCGTGGCCGCTTGAAATGGCCCCACGAGCAATCCATCACAACGGTGGTCTTTACTGCCGGGCGGCCGCGCGCCGGGCGTCCAGCCACAGCATGCCGTAACGGCCGCCAACGCCCAAGTCTCGCGCCTAAGCGCGGCCTGGCTGGCCTGCTCAGGCACATCGAAACCGCCAGCACGCAAGGCTTCGGGCGTCACAACTGCATAAATATTGCCCCGGGCATCGTAGAACGCGGTCATGGTTCGGTCCTGAAGTCCGTCACAAAGAGACCGTACTTTAGGGGGTGACGAGAAAAATCACACCTGCGAAAAACCGGGTCAAGGCCAACGCCGGGCCGTGACGCAAGATTGTGCCAGTCAGATGTGCAAGGATGTCAGCCTGCCTGAACGCGAGCCCTCGCAGAGGCTGATCGAACCCTTGGCGGTGAGTCAGGTCCTTTGGGTACACGACGTTTTTTTGCCAAGGAATGATATGACTCAACTCAACAACCAAGCCTCATTTGTTCCAGGGCGTCTGGAACAGATGTCCACCCGCATCGCCTTTTTCATCGCCGGTTTCGGGATTGCCGCGTGGGCACCGCTAGTACCCTACGCCAAAGCCCGTGCCGGGCTGGATGAAGGCACCCTCGGTTTGCTGCTGTTGTGTCTCGGCGTGGGGTCGATTCTGGCGATGCCGGTCGCCGGGATTCTAGCCACTCGTTTTGGTTGTCGCCGAGTAGTGAGCGCCGGCGTATTGCTGATCTGCATGGCCTTGCCGATGTTGGCGACGGTGTCCTCGATTCCGGCGTTGATCGTTGCGCTGTTTATGTTTGGCGCGGGGCTGGGCACCGTGGATTCGACGGTAAACCTGCAAGCGGTAATCGTTGAGCGGGCCAGCGGCAAGACCATGATGTCGGGGTTCCATGGGCTGTTCAGCCTGGGTGGGATCGTCGGCGCGGCAGGTGTCAGCGCCTTGCTCGGGCTGGGGGTTTCGCCATTGGGAGCGATGCTGGTGGTGATCGTGTTGCTGGTGCTGGCCTTACTCAAAGCTGGGCCGCACCTGTTGCCTTACGGGAGTGAACGCTCTGGCCCAGCCTTTGCCGTGCCCCACGGCATCGTGCTGTTTATCGGCGTGATGTGTTTCATCGTATTCCTCACTGAAGGCGCGGTACTCGACTGGAGCGCGGTATTCCTCGCATCCGAGCGTGGCATCGACACCGCGTATGCAGGGCTGGGTTATGCAGCGTTCGCCCTGACCATGACCGTGGGACGTTTGACCGGCGATGCCATTGTCCGGCGCCTGGGCGCCACCAAGGTCATCGTATTCGGTGGACTGACCGCCGCGGTGGGTCTGTCAGTCGCCACATTTGCACCGACCTGGGAAGCCGCACTGGTGGGGTATGCACTGGTGGGGGTGGGCTGTTCGAACATTGTGCCGGTGCTGTACACCGCCGTCGGCAAGCAGAAAGTCATGCCCGAGAGCATCGCCGTACCGGCCATTACCACACTGGGCTACGCCGGAATTCTTGCAGGGCCGGCCGTGATTGGTTTCGTGGCCCATGGCAGTAGCTTGAGCTTTGCCTTCGGATTGATGGCGATGTTACTGGTGGCGGTGGCCATCGGCGGCAAGGTGTTGAAAGTCTGAAAGGCATGGCGGGCAACGTCGCTCGCCCAGCACGGATTCTTAGTTAAAACGGGGTGGCGGTGACGGCAGAGCGCCCTGGTTCAAATGGGCCGTCGTCACGCAGACTTAGGCCCTGAAAACCGAGTCTGAAGCAGCGCCACCCAAGACCCGGCGCGTCCCCCCCCTTTTCATCAGGGACGCGCGCGCATCAGCCATCGGGCGTCATGCCGAGCCGGCCAGAGGTCGTATTACGTGCGGCTGCGCAGCCATTGCAGGAAACCTTTTTTTGGCGCCGCATGCGGTAGGTCCTGAGTCAGTGCGTGAGCTGTGTTCAGGCGAAAATCCAACAAGGCTTTCATTGCCTCGTTGATGTCATGGCGAGCGTCCAGGCACGGTTTGAGGTATTCCTTCTCAACGCGGTAAAGCGCGCACCGGGTCTTGGCTGAAAAGTCCGCCGGCACCGACTCGTCGGAGAGAATCCCGGCTTCACCGATCACCTCCCCAGGCCCCATGCGCCCGGCCTCGAACTTGCTGCCCGCGCGGGTCAGGGCCACCGACACCACGCCGGACTCAATGATGAACAGGTGATCGCTGACCTCCCCACTTGCCAGAATCACGTCCCCGGCACGGAAGGTTTGTAGCGTCATGTTCTGGCTGAAGGTTTCTTTCTCTTCCTGGCGCAGGGTGGAGAAGATGCTCGAACTATCGAGCAGTGCCCATGCCCGCGACAGCTTCGCCGGCACGTTAGGCTCAACACTCGACAACAGGCTCACACCAGACGCCTGAAGGTGCCGGTAGGCCAGGTCAAACAATTGATTACGGACCATGCGTTTTTGGTCCATGGACACCACGAACCCACTGATTTCGTACTCCACGCCACTGCTGCTGGACGTTTTCAGGGCCACACTCGGCGCCGGCTTGTTCAGCAAAAAGTGACAGCCTTGCACGGCTCGCTCCAGCGCTTCTATAACCGTGTGCGGTCGGGCATGAGGGCTCAACTGCAGGCTGATGGAGACCCCGAAAATATCTCTGGGCCGACTGAAATTGATGATCTTGGACTTGGCCGCCAGCGAGTTAGGAATGACCGCCAGGCTGCCTTGCGCCGTCTGCATGCGCGTGGCGCGCCAATCGATGTCAGTCACCCGACCTTCGGTGCCGTCAATCGAGATCCAGTCATCGATTTGATAGGGTTTAGTGGTGTTGAGCACGATGCCGGAGAACACATCACTGAGGGTGCTTTGCAGTGCCAGACCGACAATGATCGCCACCGCGCCCGAGGTGGCGAGCACGCCCTTGACCGGCAGGTCGAGCACATAAGCCATGGCGGCGATGATCGCAATCAGGAAAATCACCGCACCCAGCACATCCTGCAACAAGCGCCCGGTGTGCCCGACCCGCTGCATCATGACCGCGCCGATCAACACCGTCAGGGTTCGCGCGCCGAACAGCCACCAACCGATCTGCAAACCGGTCGCGGCCAGGTGCAACGGCACGTTGTCGGCCCAGGGCGGCGGCTCCATCGGGTTCAAGCCCTCGTTGAACAGCAAGACACTGAATAACGAGAAAATCACCAGGCGCACGCCCAATTTCCATTGGCGGCGGCTGGAACCGATCAAACGCCACAAGCCGATATCGATCAGAACCAGGGCCAACGCGCAGAGCAGCGGGTGATCGGTGAACAATGACAGCATCAAGCAACTCCAGCGAAGACCAATCAAGCGAAGATCTCACAGATTGGCCGCGGTGTTACAGCGTTCGATTCATTCGCTCATCCGTCCAAACCGACCCGACTGGAAATCGGCAAAGGCTTGGTGGATCTCTTGCTCGCTGTTCATCACGAATGGACCGTGGCCGACGATGGGCTCGTCGATCGGCTCGCCGCTGAGCAATAGCACCACCGCGTCGTCATTGGCTTTCAGGCTGAGCTGATGACCCTTGCGCTCAAATAACGCCAATTGCCCTTCGCGCGCCCACTCCAGCCCGTTAACCTGAACGGCGCCGTGAAGCACCACCAGGGCGGTGTTACGACCCTCGTGCAAATCAAGTGTCAGCAATTTTTCGCTGTTCAAGCGAATGTCCCAGACATCAATCGGGGTGAAGGTACGCGAGGGGCCTGTGAGGCCCTGGAACTCGCCGGCGATCAAACGCAGGCTGCCGGCCTGATCCTTGAGCGCAATAGTCGGAATGTCGCGGTCGAGAATCGTCTGGTATCCGGCGTCGGCCATTTTATCCTTGGCGGGCAGATTGACCCACAGCTGGACCATTTCCATGGTCCCACCGCTGTTGGCAAAGCCTTCGGAATGGAACTCTTCATGGATAATCCCCGATGCGGCGGTCATCCACTGCACGTCTCCCGGACCGATTTTGCCGCCACCGCCAGTGGAGTCACGGTGCTCAAGCTCACCTTTATAGACGATGGTCACCGTTTCAAAACCGCGGTGCGGGTGCTGCCCGACACCACGCCGCTCGCTGGTCGGGGTGAATTCGTAAGGCGCTGCGTGATCCAGCAGCAAAAACGGGCTGATGTGTTTGCCGAGGTTGTCGTAAGAAAAAAGCGTGCGAACCGGGAAACCGTCGCCGACCCAATGCGGTCGTGGGCTGCTGTAAATACCGATGATTTTTTTCATGGTGGCTCTCTAATCTGTCGCTGAGTCAGAGGGTGACGCGATGGACGGAGCTTAAAACTCATACCTCTTGAGCACTAGACGGCAAAAATCAGCTTTAGCGTTCTACCTGAAGAACAATGAGCGAAGGCTGGCCCGCCGTCTTCTGCAATCATCGATGGCTATTGCTGCGTTGGCGTTTGGTACGTTTGGCCTGCAAGGTACTGATCCAGGCTTGCCATGGCCTGTTGCAAGTGCTCGACGGCCGTGTCGATCAACGCCGCGCTTCCTTCATTGCAGGCCTGTTCCAAGTGCTCGCACCCCTCGATCAGACGCACCGCCTGAACCATCCGCGCACTGCCCTTGATGCGATGCGCCAGATCCCGCAGGACGTGTCGATCGCCCGCGGTTCGGGCCAGAAGCAGCTGGTCGCGGTCCTGGCGATTAGTCACCGCCAGCTCGTGCAGCAGAAGATCGAGCAACTGCCGGTCCGCGCCGATGTAGCACTCAAGGCCTGTGAGGTCGATGTCAGTCATGGAGGGTTCCTCTTCCGTCACCACCGACTCGCCGGAAAACTTTGATACCAGCCACCCGCGCAGATCTGCCAGGCGAATGGGCTTGAACAGACAATCGTCCATGCCCGCCTCCAGACAGCGCAGCTTTTCCTCCGGCTGAGCATTGGCGGTAAATCCCAGAATCAGCGTGCGAGGCAATCCCAAGGCGTGTTCTTCAGACCGTATCATTGCGGCCAATTCATAACCGCTACAGACCGGCATATTGCAATCGGTGATGAGCACATCAAACACCTGACATCGCCACTGCTCAAAACCCTCACTGCCCTGCTCGGCCTCTAGCACCTGATGCCCCAGATAACTCAGTTGGCGCGCCAGCAACAGACGATTGGGCGGATAGTCATCAACCACCAAAATCGTCAACGCGCGGGTCAGGACCGGTAATCCGCTAGCTGCCGCGGCACTGACGGGCAATGGGTCCAGGGCCAGCAGTTCAAGACTGACCTCGACCCGCGTACCTCGACCGAGATCGCTGTGCAACTGCAACTGCCCCCCCATCATTTCGCATAGGTTGCGGCTGATCACCAGCCCCAGACCTGAACCACCGCGGCCCGACTGTGCATGGTTGTCAGCCTGAATAAACGGGCTGAATAAGCGCTGTTGATCGGCCGCGCTGATGCCGATGCCACTGTCTTCGATACTCACGCTCACCGCCAAATGTCCGCCCGTGACGGGCTCCAGGCGCAGGGCCAAACTGACTTCACCGCCCTCAGTGAACTTGATGGCGTTGCTCAGCAAATTGGACAACACCTGTTTGAAACGCGTGGGGTCGATCAGCACATCGCGGTCGCTGGAACCGTCCAGTTCAACGCGCCATGCTAATTCCTTCTGTCGAGCCAGTCCTTCAAAGACCCGGCACACCGATTCGACCAACGAGCGCAAATTGGCCCGCTCCGGGGTGAGGGATAAATGCCCGGACTCAATGCGGGCGATGTCCAGAATGTCGCCAATCAATGCCAGCAATTGCTGCGCGGCATTCGACGCGACTTCAATGGCAAAACGATCAGTCTCACCCTCCTCCGAGCGTTTCAGCGCTAATTCGAGCATGCCGATCAGGGCATTCATCGGCGTGCGAATCTCATGGCTCATGGTCGCCAGAAAGGTGGTTTTGGCGCGACTGGCTTGGTCGGCGGCATCCTTGGCGTTCTGCAATTGTTGCAACCACTGCTGGCGCTGCCGGATCTGCCGACGCTGCCAGGCAATCCAGCCCAACGCTAACAGCAGCAAAGCGCCTGCTGCACCGAAGCCCTGGAGAATGCCATCACGATGGCGCAGCCAATAGTTGCCATTCAATGCCTCGTCATTGCTCCAGCGGGCCACCAGTTCTTCCATCTCCTGCGGCGAGATACTCAATAACGCCTTATTCAAAATCGAGTGCAATTCCAGCGCACCCCGATCGGTGGCCAGCGCAATACGGGCCGGTTCGTCACCCACGGTACTGCTGATGCGCAGACGCTCGTTATATTGCCGGGCAATTAAATAGCGGGCCACGATCAACGAGCTAACCACCGCATCGGCCTGCCCTTTGCTCACCCACTCCATGCCCTGGGAGGGGCTTTGCACTTCCACCAGGCGCACCGTTGGCGCGCGCGCCTGAATAAACTCATACAAAGGGTGCCCGCGGTAAATTGCCAAGCGCTTGCCAGCCAGATCGTCGAGGGTTTGAAGGCCCTGCGGGGCGGCGAGCGTGACCAACACAAATGGATTTTTCAAATACGCGCGGGTGAAGCTCAACTCGGACTCGCGCTGGGCACTCGGCGTGATAACGGGCAAAACGTCTATCTCGCCGGCCTTGAGCTGCTCAATCTGCCGGTCCAGGGAGTTGCCCCGCAGCACCTTGAAGTTTAATCCGCTGCGCTGGCTGATCAGGGTCAGCAATTGCGCAGTCAACCCGCGAAACCGCCCTTCGGCGTCGTAGAACGTCAGGGGTGCATAATCCTCGATGACGCCCACAGTGAGCATCGGATGCCGATCCAGCCAGCGTTGTTCAGAGACGCTCAAATGCACCCGTTGCTGTGCCGCCATATTGGCCCGACCCGCGCTCCAGCGCAGCTCGATAGCCGTGCGTTGATCCATGGGAATCGCCGCCAGGGCCTTGTCGATGATGCTTTTCAGCCGCGAGTTCCCTGCGGCCAGGGCAAAGCCGAACGCGTTCGCATCCAGACCAGAAGTCCCAGCCAGGTGCAGGTTATTCAAGTAGTTGTTGTTAATGAGGTAGTTGGCGCTGATCAAGTCGCCCAGGTACACGTCATCCTGGCCGAACGCGACGGCGCCGAGCGCTTCAAGCGTCGATGGATACAGGTGCAGACTCGCCTTGGGATAAAACGCCTCGACACTGGCTGCCGGTAAATAATCATCGACCATCGCAATGCGCTTACCAGCAAGATCGTCGGAGATAGGGTCGTCCTGCAAACTCACCAGCATGGGCTGGTCGTCGGCATAGGCACGCGAGGTTGTCAGTTCGGGATCGGCTAACTCGAAGTTGTTCGACGTCCCGAGCAAATCCAACTCACCGCGTTTGAGGGCGGCCATGGCCGCTGCGCGAGTGTCGTAATGCAACACGTCGATCTTGATGTACAGCAGTTGCGCAAGCAGGTCGGCGTAGTCGGCGGTAATGCCCTCCAACTCCTCACGGTTTCGAGTCACCTCAAAGGGTGGGTAGTCCGCCCCTGAGACGCCGAGGCGCAAGACCCGCTTGCTGCGCAACCACTGCCAGTCCTTTTCGTCCAGCCGCACCTCATACCCACCCACCGTAGAGCGGCCCAACAGCTGCAACGTCTGCGGTTCGTCCGCCCTGACCGTCAACGCGTGCAGCACTGAGAACAATGTCAGGACGAACAGAAAAGTCCGCACGGCAGGGCCACTTAAATCAGCTGATTGCGCATGGCAAACTCACGCAAATGCACCGCAGAGTCCAGCCCGAGCTTTTCCTTAAGACGGGTCTTATAGGTGCTCACGGTTTTGTGGCTAAGGTGCATGTGCAAGGCGATGTCCTGGTTTTTCGAGCCACGGGCCAAGTGCTGAAAAATAGTGAGTTCGCGATTGGAGAGGCTATCGATCATCTGCTTTTCGCTGAACTGGAGAGCGTTGGGTACCCCTGGCCCCGAGGACAGTTGGGCGAAATAGGTGTAACCGGCCATGATCGCGTGCGCCGCCTTTTGTAATTGGCTCAAGTCATTGGTCTTGGAAACATAGGCCATGGCGCCGGCACGCATGCACCGTTCTTGAAAAAACGCAGGGTCAAGCGAAGTGAACACCAACACCCGGCTCGATAGCTCGCTGGCCTTGATCCGCTCCAGCACATCAATCCCGTCGAGGGACGGCATGACCAGATCCAGCACCACCAGTTCGGGTGCGTGATCGCGCATCAACGCCATGACCTCACTGCCGGTGGACGCCTCGTAAATTCGCCTGAACCCTTCCTGTTGAAGAACGATTTTGACTGCGGCGCGCACAACAGGGTGATCGTCCACAATCAATGCTGACTTCATAACAACTCCTTGAAGCAAAGACCTAACGATCGCGCCACGAATACCCAGGACGTGGCCTGGTTCAGACGCAACGGCTGCGCTCGGACCTTCACATGAGAGACAAAACGAATCTACCTGTCAGAACTGACAGTAGCGACGAACGGTAGCGATTTTCAGCCGGTCTTTTGGTCGCAGCGTTCGGGCAACCAGCGCCGACCGCGCTCACTCACTGCGGGGTCGATGATCGCCATCAGCCGCTCAATGGTCCTGAAGTCAGGCATTAACCCGTGGCTGACCTGGACCTTTTGCTCCCGGCAGGCCGGGATCGGCGGCAACTGGATCGACTCACCCTGGTAGATCAGGGCATGCCGAACCTGTGGGTTATCAAGAAAGAACCCCAGCAGATCGAACGCGCCGGCCGCCAGCGCAGCATTGATCACCACCAGATCGAAGGGCTCGAGACCGTACTCCACCAGGTTCAACAGTTCTTCCACGTTTTGGACGGGTGCCACTCGGTAGTAGTCGAGCTGATTGAACAGCCGCTCGATTTTCATCCGGTGAAAATGCTGTTCGTCTGCGATCAGGATACGCAAGGCTTTGTTCGACATCGCAGGCCTCCAGGTCGGTCGCTGAGTGTTGGACGCCCAAGGCTACGCATGCATGAAGGCACTATCTGTAGGAAAAATCCTAAAGTATTCAAGACTTCATCGATCATTCACCCCGCAACGGCAGCCTGCGGCGCAAAGACTCACGGCGCGCAGGCGATATCGCACACGGCGATCGTCTGGTTCCGATGGCGTTTATTCAGTCGTACTCGGACTCCAGAATGCCTGCACCACCAACGCCGACATCGAGATCCGCGCCACCAAGGCATCCAGTTCGTCGCCATCCACCGAGGTGGTCGCCAGCGTTGCCTCCACCTCAATTTCGTCCGCACCGAAGGCGCGCACATCCACATCGCTGGCCGGGTAGTTGCTGCGCTCCAGCTCTGCCTCGAGGAGTGCCAACACGCTTTTTTGCTGCGAGCGACGGGCGATCACGTAGACGATGTTGGTCACCTCTGCCGAAATCACGTCCAGCGGCTGGCGGTTGATGTTGTTGACGATCGGGCGCAACAAGGTGTTGGCCGCGAGCACGAAGATCGTGCCCAGGAGCGCTTCCAGCACCAGGTCGGCACCTGCGCAAGCCCCCACCGCTGCGGAGGCCCACAAGGTGGCAGCGGTGTTGAGCCCCCGCACGTTGCCTTCCTCGCGCATGATCACCCCGGCCCCGAGAAAACCGATGCCGGAAACCACGTAAGCCACCACCCGCACCGCGCCTTCGGCCCCCCCGAGACGGTTGGCCATGTCAACAAAAATCGCGGCACCGACCGCTACCAGTACGTTGGTGCGCAGACCGGCGGTGCGTTGTCGGTACTGGCGTTCAAAACCGATCAGGCCACCCAGGATGAACGCCGCGCTGAGGCTGACCAAGGTGTCGACCAGGGACGTCAGGTTGATGTTTTCGATGGCTTTCATGCGTACCTGCCCTGATTACCTGGGATTTGGAACGTTCTCACTTAGCGTGAGAACGCTCGTCACCTGCCTATTGCCAGCCGAACCGCCGAATGTAGAAGCCCTTCACCATCTGGGTCAGGCCCATGTACGCCAGCAGAATCACCGGTAGGAACACAAAGTACAGCGAAGGCAGTGCCTGTAGCTTGAAGTAGTGGGCCAGCGGCCCCATCGGCAGAAAGATCCCGACCGCCATGATGATCCCGGTCATGACCATCAGCGGCATGGCCGCGCGGCTTTGCAGGAACGGAATCTTCGGTGTACGGATCATGTGCACGATCAGCGTCTGGGTCAGCAGCCCCACCACGAACCAGCCGGACTGGAATAACGTCTGGTGGTCAGGGGTGTTGGCATCAAAGACATACCACATCAAGGCGAATGTTGTGATGTCGAAGACCGAACTGATCGGGCCGAAGAACAGCATGAAGCGCCCAACCTCCACCGGCTGCCAGCGCAGCGGTTTTTTCAGCATCTCGTCATCGACGTTGTCGAACGGGATCGCGATCTGCGAAATATCGTAGAGCAGGTTCTGCACCAGCAAGTGCATCGGCAGCATCGGCAGAAACGGAATAAACGCGCTCGCCACCAATACCGAGAACACGTTGCCGAAATTCGAGCTGGCGGTCATTTTGATGTACTTGAGCATGTTGGAAAAGGTTCGACGCCCCTCCAGCACGCCCTCTTCAAGCACCATCAGGCTCTTTTCCAACAGGATAATGTCGGCAGCTTCCTTGGCGATGTCCACGGCGCTGTCCACAGAAATACCGATATCAGCCGCACGCAGCGCCGGCGCGTCGTTGATACCGTCGCCCATGAAACCCACCACATGACCATTGCCTTTGAGCAAACGCACAATGCGCTCCTTGTGGGACGGCGTCAGCTTGGCAAAGACGTTGGTTGTCTCCACGGCCAGCGCCAGCTCGGTATCGGTCATGCGCTCGATGTCATTACCCAGCAGCAGGCCTTGTTGTGCCAGACCCACTTCACGGCAAATTTTGGCGGTCACCCGTTCGTTGTCGCCGGTCAGCACTTTCACTGCAATGCCATGGGCGGCCAGCGCGCGCAGGGCAGGTGCGGTGC
This sequence comes from Pseudomonas sp. DC1.2, assembly GCF_034351645.1. Classification (NCBI taxonomy): domain Bacteria; kingdom Pseudomonadati; phylum Pseudomonadota; class Gammaproteobacteria; order Pseudomonadales; family Pseudomonadaceae; genus Pseudomonas; species Pseudomonas sp. DC1.2. Next base: position 3,659,067 of record NZ_CP133782.1, read on the forward strand.
TTTCCTTGGGCGGATCGAGGAAAGCGACGTAGCCGATCAGTGTCATCTGCTGCTCGTCGGAGACGTTGTAAACCGTCTGTTCATTGGGCGTATGCCGTGCCGCCACGGCCACAACTCGCAACCCTTCCTCGTTGAAAGAGGCGGTCACCGCACGAATGCGCGCCAACAGTTCATCCGTCAGCGGCTCGTCATTGTCACCATGGCGAACCCGAGTACAACCGGCGAGAATTTCCTCCACCGCGCCTTTGCACACCAGCAAGTGATGCTGCTGGTCATGTTCAGCCACCACCACCGACATGCGGCGACGGGTGAAGTCGAACGGCACTTCATCGATCTTGGCAAACGCGGTGGCCACTTCCAGTTCACGATGAACTTCGACGTGCTGAAGCACGGCCACGTCCAGCAGGTTTTTCAGGCCGGTCTGGTAGTAGCTGTTGAGGTAAGCCATTTCCAGCACGTCATCGGACTCTTCGCCCCAGACGTCCACATGACGGGCGAGGAAGATCTTGTCCTGGGTCAAGGTGCCGGTTTTGTCGGTACACAGCACGTCCATAGCGCCAAAGTTCTGGATAGCGTCGAGGCGTTTGACGATGACTTTTTTACGTGACAGAAACACCGCCCCCTTGGCCAGGGTAGACGTGACAATCATCGGCAGCATTTCCGGGGTCAGACCCACGGCAATCGACAGCGCGAACAGCAGCGCCTGGGTCCAGTCACCCTTGGTAAAACCATTGATGAACAGCACCAGCGGCGCCATCACGAACATAAAACGGATCAACAACCAACTGACGTTGTTGACCCCGGTCTGGAAGGCCGTGGGTCCACGATCGGTGGAACCAACCCGTTGCGCCAACGTCCCGAAATAGGTGCTGTTGCCGGTCGCGAGGACCACCGCCATCGCCGTGCCGGACACGACATTGGTGCCCATGAACAGAATGTTGTCCAGGTCCAGCGGATTGAGGGTGCCGCGGTCCTGCTGACGCGGGAATTTTTCCACCGGCATCGATTCACCGGTCATCGCGGCCTGGCTGACGAACAGGTCCTTGGCGCTGAGCACGCGGCAGTCGGCGGGAATCATGTCACCGGCCGAGAGCACAATCAGATCGCCCGGCACCAGTTGCTTGATGGGTAACTCCAGGCGAGCACCTTTACCCGAACCCTGGGGTGCGCTGAAGTCGCGACGCAGCACCGTGGCCGTGTTGCTGACCATTGCCTTGAGGGCATCGGCAGCCCGGTTGGATTTGCTTTCCTGCCAGAACCGCAGGAGGGTCGAGAGCACCACCATGGAGAAAATCACGGTGGCCGCTTTCAGGTCATCTGTCAGCAGTGACACGACAGCCAGCAGGGTCAGCAGCAGGTTGAACGGATTTGTATAGCAGTGCCACAAGTGTGTCCACCAGGGCAGTGGCTGCTCATGCTCAACCTCATTGAGGCCAAATCGCTGGCGCAGGGTTTCAGCTTCCTGCTCGCTCAAGCCATCAGTGTGGCTACCGAGTTTATTCAGCAGTTGGCCGGTGTCACTGTTGGCAGCCGTTACCAGGGTTTGCGCCAGCGTCGGCGGGACTTCGCGGTTGACCTTGGCGTCAGTGAAACTTTCCAGCAGCGCCAGGCGGCGGAAGTGCCGGGCGATGTGGCGGGTGCGCAGGAATCCGGCAAAGAATTCTTTGAGCAGGGTCAGGTTCATGGCAGTTTCTCCCTGGGGTTAGCCAGGAGAACGTCGAGCGAGTACGGGCCGAGACAGGCCAGCAAACGGCGCTCGAACATGTACCCACTGTGGATCTCCGCTATTTATAAATCGCGCGAAGTGTGCGCACCGAGAGCGCGAGAGTAAACGAAGCCAAGGCTGATATTGGGGGAAACAGGGGGATCTTCAGGAAGGGTTCAGGATTGGGTACAGGTGATGTTTTTGATGCCTCTCCTCGAATCGCCGTCCGCAGCGAGCAGGTTCCGGGCGGTGATCCGAAGCAGGTCGTTTTTTCAGACGCGGAAAAATCTCAGCTCGCTGTCGCCAACAACAGGTCCATTACCGAACGACTGTGCCCACGGTGTTTGCCATGGTCGTACAGCGAACCGGCAATTTCATCGGCGCGGATCGGCAGGATCGACAGCAATGTGTCGCTCAAGCCATGGCTGGCCTGGCAGAAGCCCTGCATGTAGAGACCGGCCTTGCAGCGCTCGTCCGTGATCAGCTTGTAGTTGCGATCAACCTCAAAATCGCCCAGATATTGCGCCAGCGGTGCCAGCAGCTTGCGGTGCATCTGCCGCTCGTAACCGGTGGCCAGCACCACCGCGTCGTAATGACGGACCGCGACTTCACCGGTGGCATTGTTGCGCAGCGCCAACTCGATGCCGTGCTCAGTGGCGGTAGCCTTTTCGACCGTGGTCAGGGTACGGAACGCATGGCGCGCAATGCCCGAGACTTTCTGCCGGTAAAAGATGCCGTAGATGCGCTCGATGAGGTCGATGTCCACCACCGAATAGTTGGTGTTGTGGTACTCGTTGACCAGGCGCTCGCGTTCACTGCTGGCCTGCTGGAACACCAAGTCAGTGAACTCGGGCGAGAACACTTCGTTGACAAACGGGCTGTCGTCCGCCGGTTTCAGCGCCGAGCCACGCAGGATCATGTCCACCTGCACCGATGGAAAACTGTCGTTGAGGTCGATGAAGGCTTCCGCTGCACTCTGCCCGCCGCCGATGATCGCAATGCTCATCGGCTGATTAGCGACGCACGGCTGCTTGGCCATGCGTTCAAGGTACTGGGAATGATGGAAGACCCGACTGTCATCCTTGAACGCCTTGAAGGCCTCGGGAATACGCGGCGTGCCACCGGCGCTGACAACCACTGAACGCGCGGTGCGCACACACTGCTGGCCCTGCGTGTCCCGAGAGATGACTCGCAGTGCCTCGACTTGCTGCTGGTGCAGCACCGGTTCGATGGCCAGTACCTCTTCACCGTAGCGGCTCTGCTCGGTGAATTGCCCGGCCACCCAGCGCAGGTAGTCGTTGTACTCCATACGGCAAGGGTAAAAGGTGCTGAGGTTGATAAAGTCCACCAGACGGCCGTGCTGTTTGAGGTAATTGACGAAGGAATAAGGGCTGGTGGGATTACGCAGCGTCACCAGGTCCTTGAGAAAGGAGATCTGCAACTCGCTCTGGGTCACTAGGGTGTTGCCGTGCCAGCGATAGTCGGCCTGCTTGTCGAGAAACAGCACATCCAGCTTGCCCTGGCTCGGCCCCCGTTCTTGCAGGGCGATGGCCAACGCCAGGTTCGAGGGGCCGAAACCGACGCCGATCAGGTCGTGAACGATGGGCGATGCAATTGCCTGTGTCATTTCCAGTGTCCTCTGGATGAACCCCTCAACAGTGGGGGATAAAACCTGGGTGACCTGACCGGCCTTGGGCAGCACAGCAGATCGTCTGTTGAGTAGGAACGAGGGCAATGAAAATAAATTTAACGGCAAAGGATCAATGGGCGTCCCATTGTTTGATGCGTACCCGGCAATGCTTCATCGCATTGACGATGTGTTTCTCCACCAGTGCCCGGGAAATGCCCAGGTGCTCGGCTATCTCCAGGTGCGACAAGCCGTCGATTTTGCGCAACAAAAAACTCTCGCGACACAGCTGGGGCAATTGCGCCAATGCGCGCTGGAGCATCTCCAGGCGCTGGCCATGATCGAGGCTGTTATGGGGAGACGGAGTGAAGTAACGCTCTTCGTTGTCGAGCACTTCCAGCGGTTCGACCTGACGCAGCGCGTTGCGTCGGTGATCATCGATTACCAGGTTCAGCGCGGTGCGATAAAGGAACGCACGGGGCTGCTCGATCGGGGTGTCACCGGAGCGTTCCAGAACCCGCACATAAGCGTCATGCACCACATCTTCGGCAACCTGACGGTTGCCCAGCCTGGCGTTCAGGAAACACACCAGCTCACGATAGTAGTTTTCCAACATGACTCCCGGCCGCACACGGTGCGGATTCTGTCTTTTAGCCAGATCGGCGCTATCACCCTCGATAGCGGCACGATGATGGCCGCTCGAGGTGCGTAATTTATAGTAATTCTCATATAGATTTAAAGCACTGCGTCCACTTGCCCGCCAAATAGCGGGGAACCGCACCTGTAATCCTCGGTATCAAGGCTTAAATTCTCCCCCGGACTTCTCGTTTACAGGACAGCTTCCCGTGTCTGTCGGCCCTCCGACAGCGTATGGCGGCGCGCGAGACTGGCGCGAATGCCGCACGACGGGCCGACTCCCACCGGCTGGAACCCTGCATGAAACGTCCCCGTCCTACCCGACGCGCCCTGCTTGTAGCACTCTGCCTGATCCCCGCCATGGCCTTAGCCGCCTGGCAAGTTATGCCGGGGCGCGAGAAACCGGCCACCGCCAGGGTCAGCCGCGCCGACATCGAAAGCAGCGTGACAGCCCTCGGCACTCTGCAACCGCGTCGTTACGTTGACGTCGGCGCGCAGGCTTCCGGGCAGATCCAGAAAATCCATGTCGAGGCCGGTGACGAAGTCGAGGAAGGCCAACTGCTGGTCGAAATCGACCCCTCGACGCAGAAAGCCAAACTCGATGCCGGTCGCTTCTCGATCGATAACCTCAAGGCACAATTGCAAGAACAGCGCGCCCAGCACGATCTGGCGCAGCAAAAATACCAGCGTCAGCAAAAACTCGCGGCCGGTGGCGCCACCCGCGAAGAAGATGTGCAGACCGCCCAAGCCGAAGTACGGGCCACCCAGGCTCGCGTTGACATGTTCCAGGCGCAGATTCGCCAGGCCCAGGCGAGCTTGCGCAGCGATGAGGCCGAACTGGGTTACACCCGTATTTATGCACCAATGTCCGGCACCGTCGTGGCGGTTGGCGCGCGGGAAGGCCAGACACTCAACGCACAGCAGCAGACCCCGTTGATCCTGCGCATTGCAAAGCTGTCACCGATGACGGTGTGGGCGGAAGTCTCCGAAGCCGATATCGGTCATGTCGAACCCGGCATGAGCGCCTATTTCACCACCCTCAGCGGCGGCAACCGACGCTGGCGCAGCACCGTCAGACAGATTCTCCCGGTGCCGCCCCGCCCACTCGAACAAGCCCAGGGCGGCAGCCCCACCAGCGGACGCAGTGGCAGCGAGCGCGTTGTGCTCTACACCGTGTTGCTGGATGTCGATAACGCCGATAACGCTTTGATGGCGGACATGACCGCACAGGTCTTCTTCGTTGCCCAACACGCACAGAACGTCCTCACTGTACCGACCGCCTCGCTGCAAAGCAGCCCGCAGGCAGATCGACAACGTGTGCAGGTGGCGGCGGCCAATGGCGACATTCAGCCAAGGGACGTGCGCACCGGCATCAGCGACCGGTTACGCACACAGATCCTCGACGGGCTGGTCGAAGGTGATCACGTGCTGGCCGTTCCCGCTGCCAGCAATGGAGGCTGAATGCAAACGCCCCTGATTGAACTGCGCCAGATCCGCAAAGCCTACGGCGGTAACGACAGCCCGTTGGTCGAGGTACTCCGAGGCATCGATTTGTCGATTCATGCCGGCGAGTTCGTGGCGATCGTAGGCGCTTCCGGCTCCGGTAAATCGACGTTGATGAACATCCTTGGCTGCCTCGACCGGCCCACCCGCGGCGACTATCTGTTTGCCGGCGAAAACGTCGCGCAACTGGACACTGACGAGTTGGCATGGCTGCGGCGCGAAGCATTCGGCTTTGTGTTCCAGGGTTACCACCTGATTCCTTCCGGCTCAGCCCAGGAAAACGTCGAGATGCCAGCCATCTACGCCGGCACCCCGGCGGCTGAGCGCCACGCCCGCGCCAGCGCCTTGCTTGAGCGCCTCGGTTTGGCGAGCCGCACCGGCAACCGCCCGCATCAGCTCTCTGGCGGCCAGCAACAAAGGGTGTCGATTGCCCGAGCCTTGATGAACGGCGGTCACATCCTCCTCGCCGACGAACCCACCGGCGCGCTCGACAGCCAGAGCGGCGCCGAAGTCATGACGTTGCTTGACGAACTTGCCAGCCAGGGCCATGTGGTGATCCTGATCACCCACGACCGGGAAGTGGCCCAACGCGCCAACCGTATCATCGAAATTCGCGATGGCCTGATCATCAGCGATACCGCCGATGTCCCCTCAACCACCCCGCGCCGGGACAATCCGGGCGCATTGCAAGCGGTGGACCTGCGCCAGCGCCTGAGTGCTGGCAGCGAACACACAGGGGCCTGGAAAGGCGAACTGCTGGACGCCGTTCAAGCGGCGTGGCGGGTGATGTGGCTCAACCGGTTCCGCACTGCGCTGACCCTGCTGGGGATCGTCATCGGGGTCGCCTCGGTGGTGGTGATGCTCGCGGTGGGCGAAGGCAGCAAACGCCAGGTCATGGCGCAAATGGGCGCCTTCGGTTCCAACATCATTTACCTCAGCGGCGCCGCCCCCAACCCGCGCACACCGCCGGGAATCATCACCCTCAATGACGTCGCTGCGCTGGCCGATCTACCCCAGGTGCAACGCATCATGCCGGTCAACGGCTCGACGGCCGGCGTGCGTTTCGGCAACGTCGATCACACCAGTTATGTGGGTGGCAACGACACCAACTTCCCAAGCATTTTCAACTGGCCAGTGGTCCAGGGCAGCTACTTCACCCAGGCCGATGAAGACAGCGCTGCGGCTGTGGCGGTGATCGGGAAGAAGGTCCGGGACACACTGTTCAAGGGTATAGCCGACCCCATCGGTCACTACATCCTGATCGAAAACGTGCCCTTTCAGGTGCTCGGCGTGTTGGCCGAAAAAGGCTCCAGCTCCGGTGACTCTGACAGCGACAACCGCGTTGCGGTGCCTTATTCCGCGGCCAGCGTGCGCCTGTTTGGCAGCCGCAATCCTGAATACGTGGTGATCGCCGCCAGGGATGCACGCAAGGTCAAGGACGCTGAGCAGGCCATCGAGCACTTGATGCTGCGCCTGCACCAAGGCAAAAAAGATTTCGAACTGACCAACAACGCCGCCATGATCCAGGCCGAAGCCCGCACCCAGGGCACGCTGTCGCTGATGCTGGGCGCTATCGCCGCCATTTCCTTGCTGGTGGGCGGCATTGGCGTGATGAACATCATGCTCATGACAGTGCGCGAACGTACCCGGGAAATTGGCATCCGCATGGCTACCGGCGCCCGTCAGCGCGACATCCTGCGCCAGTTCCTCACCGAAGCGGTGATGCTCTCGGTGGTGGGCGGCCTCGCCGGGATCGGTCTAGCGTTGCTGGTCGGCGGCGTGCTGCTACTGAGCAATGTGGCCGTCGCCTTCGAGTGGGTCGCGGTGTTCGGCGCCTTCGGCTGCGCGTTAGTCACCGGTGTCATCTTCGGCTTCATGCCCGCCCGCAAGGCTGCCCGGCTCGACCCGGTCACGGCCCTTACCAGTGAATGATCGACCTATGAAAGCGCACTTGACCCTCGTTGCCGCCAGTCTGTTACTGGCGGCCTGCAACAGCCCTGCGCCACGCCCCGAGAGCGGACTGCAACCGCCCGTGGCATGGCAATCGCCCAACACGGCCACCGCCGCGCAGCGCAATCAGCAATGGTGGACAGGCTTCGGCAGCCCGCAGCTTGATCGTCTGGTTGAACAGGCGCGATTGGGCAGTTATGACCTCGCCGCTGCGGTCGCCCGAGTCCAGCAGTCCAAGGCCAGCGTAATCATTGCCGGCGCGCCGCTGCTGCCCGAGGTCAAGGCCGGGGTCAACGCCAATCGGCAACGACTCCTCCATGGCAAGGGTTACAGCCAGCTGGATGTGAGCCCGACGAATCGTTCGCTGGACTACTACGACGCCGAACTGAGTGCCAGTTATGAAGTCGATTTCTGGGGCGGCAAACGCGCGACCCGCGACAGCGCCGTGTTCGGCTTGCAGGCCAGTGAGTTCGACCGGGCCACGGTCGAACTGACCTTGCTCAGTGGCGTCGCCAACAGCTACACCCAAGTCCTGGCGTTGCGCGAACAAGGTCGAATTGCCGAACTGAACCTGGCCAATGCGCAAAGCGTGCTGCACCTGGTGCAAACCCGCTACAGCGCCGGTAGCGCGACGGCCCTGGAACTGGCGCAGCAAAAGAGCCTGGTGGCCGAACAACAACGCAAACTGCCACTGGTGCAGCAGCAAGCCCGCGAAGCCCTGATTACCCTGGCCGCCTTGCTCGGCCAACCGGTACAGGCACTGACCCTTTCCACGCAGCCGTTCGATCAATTGCGCTGGCCACAGATTGCCAGCGGAGTGCCCAGCGAACTGCTGAGCCGGCGTCCGGACATTGCCAGCGCCGAGGCTAAACTGGCCGCCGCCCAAGCTGACGTCACGGTCGCCCGGGCGGCGATGCTGCCCAACGTCACCCTCACCGCCAGCCTGGGCACTGGCGCCGATGTGGCGGCGGACTTGCTGCGCACGACTTTTTACAACCTGACAACCGGGCTCGCGGCCCCGGTCTTCAACAGCGGTCGCTTGAGCGCCGAGCGTGACAAAGCCACCGCACGCCAGCAGGAGCTGCTGGAGACCTACCGCGGCGCGATCATCAACGGTTTTGCCGACGTCGAAAAGGCCCTCATTGGCATTCGTGGCCTCGATGAACAACGTCAGTGGCAACATGAAGAGCTAACCCAGGCGCAAACAGCGTTCGACATCGCCCAGAGCCGCTACCAGGCCGGCGCCGAGGACCTGCTCACAGTCCTGCAAACCCAGCGCACGCTGTATGCCGCGCAAGATATGAACGTGCAACTGCGGTTGTCGCGATTACAGGCCAGTATTGCCTTGTACAAAGCGCTGGGCGGCGGCTGGCAGGTCATCTGACGAGGTGAATGCGGAGACCGCTTTCGCAAGCGGTCTCGCGTCCACATGAGGCTGATGATTCACCTTATCGACGGCTCAATATGAGCGCGAGCCTGCTCGCGAAGACCCCTAACGCGGGGCCCGGACTAAACCGGCCACCCCTTGACCTTCAAATGCCGCGCATACCAGGGCCGTTGCGGCACCTTGCGAAACAGCTCAGTCATGTTGTCTTCGTCGCCAAAGGTGATGCGTAACGCCAACTTCATGGTTTCGGGGTCCATCTCCACCGATCGCCCCACCTGCAAACCCGCGACCGTGCTGCAACCATGGGTATCCGGCCCGAGCCACGGGTCATCGACTTCCACCCAACGCCCCGGTGCAAACCACGGCACACCGTTGACCTCTCTTCGGTGCAGTTCCCCCGGATGAAAGCGCTCGTGGGCACGAAACCAGTCTTCGATGCGATCGTCGATCCAGCCGTGGAAACGCCAGAACACCGGGTTCACGTGAGACGAGAACGGATCACCGAGAAAGTCGTTTTCCGGGGCGTACCAACGCGCCGCAAAGTCGGCCTGATCACGAGCCATCGGCACTGGAATGTTATTGGACGGATCGCGGGCCACCGAAGCCCAGCGCATGTGCAACCAGTCGTGCAGGCCGAGTTCGACCTCCGAGCCGAACTGGCCAAGGGTCAGCGTCGACAGATACCGAGGGTCGCGGTACTGCGACTCCCACACCTGGAAGTTGCTGTGATAGGTCTCAGCGGCTTTTATGTCACTGACCCATCGCGTGTACTCGTCGTCGCCCTCGGTCAACCAGGTCGGCGGCAAGGCATTGCCATCGTGATTATCGAAGTAGCGGGCGAACCCTTGACGATCTCGCTCAAGCGCCGGTTGCGGTAACGGGAACGCCAGCCATGACGGCAAGTCCTGCTTGGAACGGGCGATGCCCAGCATGTGCCGGTGCATGAAGAAAAAATCGATGCCCGAGCCATTGCGATCCTTGCGCGGCCCTCGGGCATCGCGCTCTTTGTCTCGCGGGCCGGGTTGCCAGCCAATCCCACGCAATGCGTCGCGCTTTTTTTCCGACAGCTTGTGCCACTTATCTCGGGACGCATGCCAGAGCTGGTGGAACAAGCGGTGCTCGGGCGCTACCAGCCAGGCCAGCAGTTGCGGATTCAGGCCCGTGCGCTCCCGCGCCTCGGGAAACCGGCGCTTGATTGCGATAAACCGATTGTCCAGTTCCGGCAACGCCAGCGGCCGATCCAGGCGCAGCACCTGGCCGTTGAACGTACCGCTGCCGGCATTGCCGAATGCGGCCCAGACCTCGTCGAGTTTGACTTTGAACTCATACACCGGGGGTGCCGACGGCGCATCGGTGCGCATCAGTCGCCAATACAACTCGGCACCATTGCCTGGCGCCAGGTCACCGATCACCTGGTAACACGGCGTTTGTTCCGCACGCAGATTGACCGCCGTGTCCAGGTAACCGCGCAATCCACGCCCGCGGTGGGCGATGTCCAGAAACAGCTCCAGGCCTTCGTCCGGCACGCCATCGAGACCGGCATCGGCGCCCGTAAAACGCAGAGTCCAAACCCCGCGCAGGGCATCCGCCAACTGTTGGCCGGCCGTGTCCGCCAGATCGACTGTGGCCTCTCCCGGCGTAATCGGCTCCTGCTCGCGGATCAGTTCACGGTGCGCATAAAAAGCGGCAGGCAGCGCAGCGCCCGTAAGCGCCAGGCCCGCCATGAACCAGCGTCGAGAAATCGTCATTGCCCTACCTGTGTCAGCCATGAAGCAGGCTTTATCCAAGCTAGAACGTTTGCTGGCCGGACAAATTTAAAAGCACCACGGGTGCGCCTCGTCGCCCAGGAAAACCCGCCTAATTTTTTTCCGCTGTCACTCGTTCCTCCCAGATAGCAAAGGCCCCTGCGCCTGATCCACAACGGCGAACCTGACTGAGATGGCAATGACAAAAACACGTTCGAAAAAGGCGTTGTACCTCGGCCTGCCATTGGCCCTGGCCATCGGTGCCGGAGCAGGCTTTCTGGCCTGGGATTATGGGTTCAGAGACAACCCCGGCTACCCGGTCAAGGTGATGAAGCAAGCCACCGAGCTACAGGACCGTCTCATTTCCTTCGACAGCCACATCACCGTACCGCTGAGCTTCGGCGCCCACGGCAACGAGGCGGACAAAGACGGCAGCGCTCAGTTCGACCTGATCAAAGCCAACCGCGGGCGCCTGTCCGGCGCCGCCCTGACCGTGTTCGGCTGGCCGGAAATGTGGAATGGTCCAAACGCGCCGCATCGGCCCACCGAAGGCTTCGTCGAGGAAGCGCGTAATCAGCAAGAAGTACGCTACAAAATCATCACCGGCCTGGTGCGTGACTTCCCCAACCAAGTCGGCATCGCCTACACACCCGACGACTTTCGACGCCTGCACGGCGAAGGCAAATTTGCGATTTTCATCAGCATGCTCAACGCCTACCCACTGGGTAATGACCTGAACGCGCTCGACCGGTGGGCAGCTCGCGGCATGCGCATGTTTGGCTTCAGTTACATCGGCAACAACAGCTGGGCCGACTCCTCTCGACCGCTGCCGTTCTTCAATGATTCCCCCGATGCCCTCGATGGCCTGTCGCAGATCGGCCAGCAAGCCGTACACCGGCTCAACGACCTCGGCGTCATCATTGATGTCTCGCAGATGTCGACCAAGGGCCTGGAGCAAGTGGCGCGGCTGAGCCGCACGCCGATGGTGGCCTCACATTCGGCGCCCAGGGCCGCGGTGGACATCCCGCGTAACCTCAGCGACAAAGAACTGCAACTGATCAAAAACAGTGGCGGCGTGGTTCAGGTGGTCGGTTTCTCGCAATACCTCAAGCCGCTGACCCAAGCCACCCAGGACAAACTCAACGTTCTGCGTACACGTTTCGATCTGCCGCCCCTGCCGAATCTGGCCATGGCGCTGATGCCCGGAGATCCGATCATCAGCGCCTGGTCCGAACAAAAGCTTGGTCAATACGCCAGCGGCCTGTACGCGATTCTTGAAGAGGAACCCAAGGCAACCCTCAAGGACCTCGGGGACGCGATTGATTACACCGTGCGCAAAATTGGCATCGACCATGTTGGCATTGCCTCGGACTTCAATGACGGCGGCGGTATCAAGGGCTGGGAAAACGTCGGTGAAATACGCAACGTAACCGCCGAGCTGATCCAGCGCGGTTACTCCGAAGCCGATATCGCCAAACTCTGGGGCGGCAATTTCCTGCGGGTCTGGGAAGAGGTGCAACACGCCGCCAAGCCAACGCTGATTTCTCGCCAGGAGCCTGCCAAGCCATGACCGACCGCCGAACCTTTCTCAAGCAGGCCGGCGTCATTGCCGTCGCTCTGCCGCTGGGCGCTGGCCTCGGCAACCGCGCCACGGCCGCCAGCCTGCCAGCCCTCCCCCAAGACAAATGGGCGCAATTTCGTCAACTGTTCGAGCAGGACCCGAACTGCCTTCACTTTGCCAACTTCCTGATCACCTCCCACCCCAAACCGGTGCGTGAGGCCATCGACCGTCACCGTGCCGCACTCGACCTGAACCCAGGCCTGGCCATGGACTGGGACATGGGCGTCACCGAACAACGGGAGGAAAACGTGCGGGTCTGGGCCGCAAAATACCTGCAAGCAAAACCGACCCAGATCGCCCTCACCGGCAGCACCACCGAGGGCCTGGCGATGATTTACGGCAGTGTCCAGGTGCGCCCCGATCAGGAAATCCTCACCACGGTTCACGAGCATTACTCCACCCGCAATATCCTGGCGTTGCGCACCCAACGTGACGGCACCCAAGTGCGCAAACTCACGCTGTTCGACAACCCGCAAACGGTTTCGGCAGATCAGATACTCGACACCATCAACCGCAACATCCGCCCCGCAACCCGAGTGCTGGGCATGACCTGGGTGCATTCGAGCAGTGGGGTGAAGCTGCCAATCAGCGACATCGCGACCCTGGTCGATGAACACAATCGTCAACGCGAGGACAAGGACCGGATTATTTACGTGGTCGATGGCGTACACGGCTTCGGGGTTGAAGACCTGAGTTTTCCGGCGATGAACTGCGACTTCTTTATCGCCGGCACCCACAAATGGATGTTCGGCCCACGCGGGACTGGCCTGGTGTGCAGCCGCAGCGAAGAGTTGAAGTACGTCAGCCCCAGCGTGCCGACGTTCTCGGAAGCCACCACGTTCTCCACCACCATGACCCCCGGCGGTTACCACGCTTTCGAGCATCGCTGGGCCGTGGATGAAGCCTTCAAGCTGCACCTGGAACTGGGCAAGGCCGAGGTGCAGACACGCATCCACCAGCTCAATAACGACTTGAAACAACGCCTGCTGGCACATCCGAAAATCGAACTGGTGACCCCGACCGACCCGTCGTTGTCCGCCGGGTTCAGCTTCTTTCGGGTCAAGGGCCAGGACAGCGACGCGATGGCCGCCTACCTGATGCACAACCGCGTGGTCTGTGACGCCGTGAGCCGCGATGTCGGCCCGGTGATCCGCACCGCTCCCGGCTTGCTCAATACCGACGCCGAAATAGACCGGTTCATGACCGTTCTCAGCAAAAAGCTGAACGCCTGAACTCCGCCCTGAAGTGCAGTTTCCTTGACGAGAGACGACTCATGAACAAGCCCCAAACGCCCTCCGCCCTCAAGCACTTGTCGGCCCTGGCCCTGACCGCTCTGCTCGCCGGCCTGCTGCCCGTCACCGCCGAGGCCGCCAGCCTGCCGGCGCCCGGCAAAGTGTTCAAGGACTGCAAGGACTGCCCGGAAATGGTCGTACTGCCCACCGGCAGCTACACCATGGGCACCCCGGACGATGAGGTCGGCCGCGAACCCGATGAAGGTCCGCGACACGAAGTGACTTTCACCAAACCCTTTGCCATCAGCCGCTTTCAGGTATTGGTCAGCGAATGGGACGCCTATGTCCGGGCCACCGGCAACCAACCCTACGATTTCGATGATCGACCGGGTCGTCGCTGCACCGCCGGCAAGCCCACCTTTGCGCAAACCGCGCGCGACCCGGCCGTGTGCATGAACGTGGCCGAAGCGCAGGGTTACATCGCCTGGCTGTCGAAGAAAACCGGGCAGGCCTACCGTTTGCCCAGCGAATCAATTCGCGAGTACGCCGCGCGGGGTGGCAGCACCGGTTCGTTCCCCTTCCCCTTCGACGACGGGAAGGACTACCAGATAGCCAAACACGCCAACACCTATGGCGCAGCCGACGGCTATAACTTCACCTCCCCGGCAGGCACGTTCCCGGCCAACGCCTTTGGCGTGTACGACATGCACGGCAACGTTTACGAGTGGACCGCTGACTGCTACCACACGGACTATTCCGGTGTCCCTTCCGACGGCAGCCCCTGGTTGCAGGCCAACTGCGAACGTCAGGTCATGCGCGGCAACGACTGGGGCGAAGCCCCGGTGTTCTCACGTTCCGGCAATCGCAACAGCAGTTGGCCCACCAGCAAAGGCGACTGGCTGGGCTTTCGCGTAGTGCGCGACCTCTGATCCTGCCCCACGCGACCGCAGCCTCGCCTGCGGTCGTTTAAAGAAAGTGCGCAATCGTTCGTTTTCCTTAAGTCACTCCCTCCGCACCGAAGCAGGAATCCTCCATGACCAAGCCAACGCGAGGGGCGATCAACGAATTGTTCGCCCTGCTCAAGCCCTTCCGCCTGATCGTCTCTGTGTCCATCGTGCTCGGCATGATCGGCGGCCTGAGCGTCACCGTGTTGCTGGCAACCATCAACAATGCCCTGCATTCTGCCGACGGCCTGACCCGCACCGTGGTCATGATTTTTGCCGGCCTGTGTGTGCTGGCGCTGCTGACCTCGATTCTGTCCGACATCGGCACCAACTACGTCGGCCAGCACATCATTGCCAGGTTGCGAAAAGACTTGGGGGAGAAAGTGCTGTCGGCGCCCATCGATCAGATCGAGCGGTACCGCAGTCATCGCTTGATTCCGGTACTGACGCATGACGTGGACACCATCAGCGACTTCGCTTTCGCCTTCGCGCCCCTGGCGATCTCCCTGACCGTGACCCTCGGCTGTCTGGGCTACCTGGCAATGCTGTCCTGGCCGATGTTTTTGATGATGCTGGTGGCGATTGCGATTGGCACCACCATTCAAGCCATTGCCAGGGCCAAGGGCATGCGCGGTTTTTATGCAGCACGCGACAGTGAAGACGAACTGCAAAAACACTACAACGCAATTGCCGAGGGCGCCAAGGAACTGCGCATCCACCGCCCACGGCGCCAGCGTATGTTCGTGTCGGGTATTCAGAAGACTGCCGAAAAAATCTGCGACACGCAGATCCGTTCAATCAACATTTTCGTGATTGCCAAGTCGTTCGGCTCAATGCTGTTTTTCGTTGTGATCGGCCTGGCATTGGCCCTGCAATCGTTCTGGCCCAGTGCCGACAAAGCGGTAATGAGCGGCTTTGTGCTGGTGCTGCTGTACATGAAAGGGCCGCTGGAGCATTTGGTCAGTACCCTGCCCATCATCAGCCGGGCGCAAATCGCGTTCCGCCGAATCGCCGAACTCAGTGAGCAATTTTCCTCCCCCGAGCCGCACCTGCTGCTGGAAGACCAGGGACGTAAGCCGGGGCCGGTAAACAGCCTCGAACTGAGCAACGTGCGCTATGCCTTCCCCACTGTGGAAGGCAGCGAGCCGTTCCGTCTGGGACCGGTCAACCTGAAAATCGAACAGGGCGACATCGTGTTTATCGTCGGTGAAAACGGCTGTGGCAAAACCACCTTGATCAAACTGTTGCTGGGGCTCTATGCGCCCACCGAAGGCGAGATTCGCGTCAACGGTCAGCCGATCACTGCCCTCAACCGCGATGACTATCGACAGCATTTCACCACGGTGTTTGCCGACTATTACCTCTTCGACGATCTGATCCAGGGCGACCAGCAGGTGCCGCAGGATGCCACCCGCTATTTAGAGCGCCTGGAAATCGCACACAAAGTCAGCGTGCGCGACGGCGCCTTCAGCACCACCGACCTGTCCACCGGCCAGCGCAAGCGCTTGGCCCTGGTCAACGCCTGGCTCGAAGAGCGGCCGGTGCTGGTGTTCGATGAATGGGCAGCCGATCAGGACCCGACCTTCCGGCGAATTTTCTACACCGAGCTGTTGCCCGACCTCAAGCGACTGGGCAAGACCATCATTGTGATTTCCCACGATGACCGCTACTTCGACGTCGCCGATCAACTGGTACGGATGGAGGCCGGCAAGGTCAAAAGCGAACTGCAACCGGCTTGACCGACGAGGCCGCGACGCGACCGGAAAATAGTTTTCCGGTTTCCCGCGGCCTCCTCGTCTTAATGAGATGAATAAGAACCATTAACAACTATACCTGCCAAGGTCTTAACCTCATGTCCGCATTCCGCTTCATGCTTCGTCCCTTGACCCACGCTCTGCTGATGCGCAGCACCCCACGCTCCCGAGTCGCCGCCACCGGCCTCAGCCTGGCAATGACACTGGCCGTCGCGCCCTATGTCCACGCCCAGGAATGGACCCTGAACATTCCCGCTCAGCCACTCGCTCAAGCCTTGCAGAGCCTCGGCCAGCAAACCAGCCTGCAAATCATCTACAGCCCCGAGAGCCTGCAAAATCTGCGCTCCAGCGCGCTCAAGGGTCGCTATCAGGAGGATGACTCGCTCAGCGCCTTGCTCAAGGGCACGGGCATTCGCCATCAGCGCGACGGCAACACCGTGACACTCCTCGCGCCGGCCACTGGCAGCGCCATGGAACTGGCACCGACCAGCGTCACCGGTCAGCAGTTGACCGCCACCACCGAGGGCAGCAACGCCTACACCACCGGCGGCGTAACGATTGGCAAGGGCGTGCATTCGCTCAAGGACACGCCGCAGTCGGTCACGGTGATGACCCGCAAAATGCTCGACGACCAGAACCTCAACACCATCGAACAGGTCATGGAAAAGACCCCAGGCATCACCGTTTACGATTCGCCCATGGGCGGCAAGTATTTCTACTCGCGCGGCTTCCGCATGACCGGCCAATACCAGTACGACGGCGTGCCGCTGGACATCGGCAGCAGCTACGTTCAGGCCGACAGTTTTAACAGCGACATGGCCATCTATGACCGCGTCGAAGTGCTACGCGGCGCGGCCGGCATGATGAAGGGCGCAGGCGGCACCTCGGGTGCGGTCAACTTCGTGCGCAAGCGTGGCCAGGACACCGCGCATACCGAACTGTCGATGTCGGCCGGTTCCTGGGACAACTACCGCGCCCAGGTCGATACCGGCGGCCCGCTGAACGACACTGGCACCGTCCGTGGTCGCGCCGTGGTCACCCAGCAGACTCGGCAATACTTCTATGACATCGGTGATCGCAAGGACCAGATCTACTACGGCGCTCTGGACTTCGACCTGAGCCCCGACACCACCCTGGGCCTGGGCTTCGCATATGAAGACGTGGACGCAACGCCTTGCTGGGGTGGCCTGCCCCGCTACGCCGATGGCAGCGACCTGCACCTCAAGCGTTCCACCTGCCTGAACACCGCCTGGAACAACCAGCGCAGCAAACGGGCCACCTATTTCACCGACCTGAAGCAACAGCTCAACGACGATTGGGCACTGAAAGTGGCGGGCGTCTACTCGCGTAATACCCAAGACATGGAATACGCCTTCCCGAGTGGCTCGGTGCCGGTGGGAGCGACGCGCTCCTCAACCCTGATGCTGGGCAGTACGTATGACTACGATCAAGTCGATTACGGCCTCGACGCCTATGTCGATGGCAAATTCAACGCATTCGGCCAGCAACACGAACTGACCGTCGGTGCCAACGCCAGTCGCTCGCGCAAGGACGATTTCTACGCCGTGGCCGCCCTGCCCCAGCGCCAGAACGTGCTCGACCCCAACCATCACATCGCCAAGCCTGACGACAGCTACTACCTGGCGAATGCCTCGCGGGGGGGGCCGGTGGACATGAGCATCCTGCAATATGGCGTGTACTCGACTGCACGCCTGAAACTCGCCGACCCACTGACCTTCGTCTTGGGCAGCCGCGTCAGTTGGTACAAATCCGAGACTGACTCGGTGCAGTATTACCGAGGCGAAGGGACACAGGTCAACACCAGCTCCACCGAAACCGGGCAAGTCACACCGTTTGCAGGTTTGCTGTTTGACATCAACGACAACCTGACCGCCTACGCCAGCTATTCAGACATCTTCACCCCGCAAGGCGGCTACAAAACCATCGACGGCGCGACGCTCAAGCCGCTGATCGGTCAAAGCTACGAACTGGGGATCAAGGGTGAATGGTTCGCCGGGCGCCTCAACAGCTCCTTCAACCTATTCCGCACCCTACAGAAAGACGCCGCCCAGGATGATCCCGCCTGCGAAGACAGCAGTTGCTCGATGAACTCCGGCAAAGTCCGCGCCCAGGGTTTCGAAGCAGAAGTCGGCGGTGAAGTCATTGACCGCCTGCAACTGCTGGCCGGTTACACCTACACCCAAACCAAAGTGTTGGAAGACGCCGACGTAAGCCAGGATGGTCTGTCGTACAACACCTACGTGCCACGCCACTTGCTGCGAGTGTGGGGGGATTACGCCCTCAGCGGCCCGCTGGACCGCGTCACCGTCGGGGCCGGCGTCAACGCCCAGAGCAGCAACTACCGCACTTCACCCACCAGTGGCAACAAAATCACCCAGTCGGGTTATGCGATCTGGAACGGCCGCATCGGTTACCGCATCGATGACACCTGGTCCGTGGCCCTCAACGGCAACAACCTGTTCGACAAACGCTACTACGCCACCATCGGCACCGAAGGTTTCGGTAACTTCTACGGCGATCCGCGCAACTTCGTGATGTCGGTCAAAGCTGACTTCTGATTGCACTGAACAACCAGAAAGCCGCGCATTTAGCGCGGCTTTTTTGTTTAGGGTGGAACGCAGGCTGAAGTCAAAACGGCTAGCCGCTACCGTGATGTTTTCTTAACCGAATCCGCAGGCCTCGGTGTAACGGCTTTTATCACATCATCTATCACTGCCTTCCCCATCGCCGTCAGATAGTGCGCGGCCCAAGCATGCCGGTCAGTGTCTTTTGCAAAAGCCGCGTCTTCTGCAAGCGCCTTGGCAAGAAACAGCAAATCAGAGGCCTGTGACAATGCCTGGCTGATGGGAACACCAGCGCTTACGTGGAAAAGTGCTCGATCTGAACAGTAGATGAAAGGAGTGACACCAATGGTTGTGGCGTGTTTTTTTTCAGTCATTGGCCACCTCCATTAACGCGGAGGCCGTGAGGGCAAGGGTCTATATCAAGAGGAGAAAAATGCCTGACTTTGTGCAGATTTACAGCGCGCATGGTGTAACTCCTTAACATGCTGTTGCGCGACTCATCGGGTTTCCAAGCCCGTTCGCTGAATGCTTCAGCGACAAGAAACGATAACGGCGGCCCACCCTACCCACAAGCCGGGCGATTCTGGCGGACTTGTAGGCAATGACCCAAGGTGACGTAGCCCGAAGATATAACCAGCGGCAACCTCTGTAGAAACTGTCGAAGGCTCGGCCGGCGCTTTAATTGCAGCGCGCATAAAAAACGCCGCGTGCTCGTTAGGGGTAAGCGGCGTTTTTTAGGCTTGCCTATCAATCCGACACTCAACCCAAATACCGACTCAACGTCCGGCTCAAGGTTTCATGCACTGCCAGTACCTCGGGCATGACTGAGGCCATGCGCAGCAGGTCATGGGTCAGCCCTGGGCAGTGTTCAAGTTCGACGCTCACGCCCTGCGCGCGCAGTTTATCGACGTAGGCCTGGCCTTCGTCGAGTAACGGATCGAGCCCGGCAAGAAGCACAATCGCGGGCGCGAGGCCGCGCACGTTTTCGGCTAACAACGGCGAGAAGCGCCAGTCGAGAACGTCTTCAGGCGTGCGCGCGTAGTGCTGATAGAACCAGTCCAGCGTTGCGTTTTCCAGCAGATAGCCCTCGCCGAACAACACCCGTGAATCATGGGCGCGTGAGGCATCCGTGACGGGGTAGCAGAGCAACTGGACTGTCGGCGCGATGGCCACGGTGGCGGGCTGAATCACAGCTTGTAAGGCCAGCACGGTCGCCAGTGTCGCCCCCGCACTGTCGCCGCCAAATGCCACGCGTGCGGGATCCAGCCCGAGCGTGCGCGCCTGTTCGGCCAGCCACGACAATGCGTCCTCACCATCCTCGAGCGCCGTCGGAAAACGGTGTTCCGGCGCCAACCGATAACCGACGCTGAGGACTGCGCACGGTGTGCGCCGGCAAAACTCACGGCAAACGCCATCGTGAGAGTCGAGGCTGCCGACCACGAAACCGCCGCCATGGAAGTACACCAGCACTGGCATAGGCTCGGTCACAGCGTGCGGGCGATACAGACGTAACGCCAAAGGCGCGCCGTCGCGGCCCAGCGTGTTGATCGGCTGCACGTGCAGCTCGTCGGGCGCGGGCCAGCGCAGTTGCGCGGTGGTCTGTTCGAAGGTGTCACGGGCCTGGGTCGGCGTCAGTTGGTGCATCGCCGGCAGGCCCGCGTCGCGGCTGTCTTGCGCCAGGTCGAGAAAGGCTTCGAGATCAGGGTGTAACGGCATCGATTAGGTCCTTGTATGCACAAAAAAAGGAGAACGCAGCGGCCTACCTGTAGGCGTGAGCCTGCTAACGCCTACAGGGGGCTGCCGATCAGCTGATACGTGCCATGCAATGCTCGATCAGCGCTTCGAGTTCCTGCTGATATCCCTGCATGAAGCCCTCCATGGTCTGGGCCCGATAGCGCTGAGTGCTGTAAATACAGCGCAACGCCAATTGACCGTCATAGACCTGGCCGACAATTTCCAGCCAGTTTCCCAAGTTCGCTTTCAGGCTGTAGTTATCGCCGCTGTCCTCCAGCGCCGGCACCAGCAGCGCCTGCTCGTCGAAACTCTGGTCGAACTGCCCCAGGTAGTTGAAGGTCACACGCGCCTGCGGCAGATCGGCGAGTTGTCGCCCCAGTGACGTGCCGGCCAGATGGCGCAGAACGCCATAGCCGATGCCCTTCTGAGGCACGGCCGCCAACTGCGACTGGACGTTGAGGATCGACGTACCGATATCCTCGCGGTCTGGGTTCAGGCGCACAGGGAACATGCTGGTGAACCAGCCCAGGCTGCGACTCAGATCAATACTGTCGAACAGGTCTTCGCGACCATGCCCTTCCAGCAGGATCAACGCCGATGACTGTTCGCTCCAGCGGCACAACGCACGACTGAGCGCGGTCAGTAACAAATCGTTGATCTGGGTGCGGTACACCGCCGGAGCCTGTTTGAGCAACTGGTCGGTGTGCTCGCGAGACAACTTGAGCCGTGCCTGGGCTTGCTGGCGCACCTGGTTTTTGCCACGGGGGTTGTCGCACAGCAGATCGACGCTCGGCTGATCCAGTTGTTGCAGCCAGTACCCCAACTCCTGTTCGGCGATGACCGGCGCCTGCGTCTGCAAGGCTTCGGCAAACGCGCGGTAACTGCTGGTGCGAATCGGCAGTTGCGGTTCAAGGCCCATGGCGCATGCCTCGTAGGCCACTTTCAGGTCGTCGAGCAGAATCCGCCACGACACCGTATCGACCACCAAATGGTGAATGACCATTAACAGTCGCGCTGCACCGTCCGGCAACGCGATATGCACGGCGCGCCAGGCCGGCCCATCATCGAGTTTGAGACTGCGTTGGGTCAGGTTGGCCAGGGCTTCTACGTGTTCACTGGTTTGCGCCTCGCGCCGCCACAACAACGGCTCGCGCTGTTCGGTCGGCGTCGCGTAACGCTGGAGCCAGCGGCCACCTTCCTGACAGAAACGCAGGCGCAGCGCGTCGTGATGTTTTTCGATCCAGCCCAAGGCCTGTTCAAGTGCATCCAGGTCCAGGGCCTGACGCGCACTCAACAGCAGTGACTGGTTGTAGTGGTGCGGTTCGGCCATGCCCTCGGCGAAGAACCACTCCTGAATCGGCAACAAATTAAACAAGCCAGCACTGGCAACGTGGGTGACATCTTTCACCGGTGGCGGCGTGCCCGCTTTCGCCACGTCCTGTTCGACCAGCCCAGCGATGGTCTGCAAACGCATCAAGTCGCGAAGCTTGAGGTCCATGTTCAGCGTCGGGTGGTTCCTGACGCGTGAAATCACTTGAAGACTGAGGATCGAGTCCCCCCCCAATTCGAAAAAGTTGTCACTGATACCGACCTGCTCCACCTGGAGTACCTGCGCCCAGATCTCGGCCAACAGTTGCTCCTGCTGAGTGCGTGGCGCGACGTATTCCTCGCTTTTGAACGTTGGCTCCGGCAACGCCTTGCGATCCAGTTTGCCATTGGGCGTGACCGGAAAAGCGTCAAGGCAGACGATCTGCGCCGGCACCATGTACTCCGGCAACGTCGCCCTTAGCCCGGCCTTGAGTTCATCACCCAGGTCCTGCCCGCCGTCGGTCACCACGTAACCGATCAACTGCTTGCCGCTGGCGTTGTCGCGGGCGATCACCAGCGCATCGTTGACGGCTTCCAGTTGCCGCAGGCGGGCCTCGACTTCACCCAACTCAATACGGAACCCGCGGACTTTGACCTGATGGTCGATGCGCCCGACATAGTCGAGCACACCGTCCGGGCGCAAGCGCACCAGGTCGCCGGAGCGATAGAGCCGCTCGCCCGCGACAAAGGGGTTAGGCACAAAACGCTCACCGGTCAAATCCGGCCGACGGTGATAACCACGGGCAATCCCGTAGCCGCCGATATACAACTCGCCGCAAAAGCCTGGCGGCAATGGATTCAGGTCGTCGTCGAGGACGTACAGCGAGCGAGCGCCTACGGCTCGGCCAATCGGTGCATAGGCGGCTTCGCAGTGCTGACTGACCGGCACTTTCCAGAGCATCGGCGTGACCACGGTTTCGGTCGGGCCGTAGCCGTTGGTGAAGTATTCCGGGCGCAGCGCGGCCTTGACCTTTTCGAAGGTCTGGTCCGGCACCGCGTCGCCGCCGAAGCAGTAAATCCGCACCGGCGGCGGCGCGATACCGCTGTCGGCGGCGTATTCGGCCAGTTGCTTGAGGTAGGCCGGTGGGAAGCAGGCAATGGTGACGCCGTATTGGTGCAGGGCCGCGTAAGTCTGTTCGGGGGTCCACAGGCAGCCGTCACGAATCACCAGGCGAGCGCCGCTGTACAACGTACTCAACCAGCGCTCATGCGCCCCATCGAAGGCGAACGACATGAAGTGCAACTCACAACTGCGGGTGTCCATCTCGTACAACTTGGCGATGGCCTGGCAGTGCATGCTCAACGGCCCTTGAGTGACCGCGACACCTTTTGGCCGACCGGTAGAACCTGAGGTGTAGACCAGATAGGCCAACCCTTGCTCTTGAACCCGGCACACCGGCGCCTCATCAGCGTAACGCGAGGCATCGAGATGATCGATTTCCAGGCGCAGCAGTCCCTCCGGCGCCGGTAACGTGGCCCGTAGGCTGCTTTGACTGAGCAGCAGCGCCATGCCTGAATCCTCGATCATGTACGCCAGTCGCTCCGGTGGATAATCGATGTCCAGCGGCACATAGGCCGCCCCGCTCTTGAGCACCGCCAGAAAGCTGACCAGCATTTCCAGTGAGCGTGGCAACGCTACGCCGATCACCACTTCGGGCCCTGCGCCGTGCTCGATCAGGCAGTGCGCCAATCGATTGGCCCGTTGCTCCAGCTCGCCGTAGCTCAGGCTCAACCCGGCGCACTGCAAGGCAATCGCTTCAGGCTGACGCCGGGCGTGCTGGCTGATCAGTTGCGGCAACAGCGTTGCCTGATGATCCGCCACAGGCTCGGCGCTCCAGGCCTGCATCGCCTGCCATTGCTCACCCGACAAACGCTGCAAATTACCCAGGCGTTCGTAAGGCGCGCTCATCATCGCTTCAAGGGTGTTTTCCAGGGTCAGGCGAATATTCTCGACCGCATCGGCGCTGAAATGGCTGCGCAAGTACAGGTATTCGATGGACAACTCGTCGCCGAGCATTACGGCCAAGTCCATTGGCACGTTGGTCACACCGTGGCCGATGGACTTACCGAAGGTCAGGTCAGTGTCGTTCTCTTCTTGCAGGCGATCATCGATCGGGAAATTCTCGAACACGATGATGCTGTCGAACAACGCCTGGCCACCCAGGTTCGACCAGCGCTGCACATCCGCCAGCGGCGCCTGGGAATAGTCGCGGATGTCGAGGTTGTAAGCCTGGACCTGGTTCAGCCAGTCAGCCAGCCGTTGATCCGGCTCGGGGGTCTGAATGATTGGCAAGGTGTTGATGAACAACCCGAGCATGTTGCCGACATTCGGCAAGCTTTCGGGGCGACCGGATACGGTGGCGCCGAACGTCACCGTGCGCTGGCCGGTATAGCGCTGCAACAGCAACAGCCAAGCCCCCTGAATAAGCGTATTGGGGGTAATGCGCAGGTCACGGCAGAACTGCAACAGCCGTGCGGTTTGCGGCACATTCCAGTTTGAGTAAATCGCCTCGTGCCCCGACACATCGACCGAGTGGCGCGGGTGAATGGACTGGCTCAACGCGGTAGGCTCGGTGACGGCCGCCAAGCGCGCTTTCCAGAACAGTTCCTGGGCATCCTGGTCCTGCGCGTGCAACCAGGCGATAAAGTCGCGATAGCGGCCATTCTCGCCGCTGACCATGCCCTTGGAGTAGAACTGCAACACCTCGCCAAACAGCCGCGAGCTGCTCCAGCCATCCATCAAAATGTGGTGACTGGTCCAGATCATCTGGTACTGCTCATCACTCAGGCGCAGCAACGTCAGTCGTTGCAAGCGCGCCTGGGACAGGTCGAACCCCAGCGCACGGTCCTCAGTGGCAAACTCGGCAATCTGCGTTTCGCTGACGCGCAGCTCGCGCCAATCGAATACCTGCATCTGCAACGCTGCGTGGACGTGAACGATCTGCAACGGCTTGGCCAGGCCGTCCTGCCAATGGAAGCTGGTGCGCAAAATGGCCTGACGCTCGATGACGTAGTCCCACGCCGCTCGGAAGCGCTCCACCTCAAGTCCCTTGATTGGCAGGCTGACCTGTTGCACGTACAGGCTGCTGCCGTTGTCCGACAGGGTGTGGAACAGCATGCCTTCCTGCATCGGCGACAGCGGGTAGATATCTTCGATGGTTGCCGCTGCGACGGGCAGTGCATCCAATTGCGCCTGATCGAGGCGTGCCAGCGGGAAGTCCGACGGCGTCAGGCCTCGCGTGCCGGGCTGGCAGCAATGCTCGATCACGGCACCGAGTTCCTCGGCGAAGTCATCGGCCAAACGCTGAAGGGTCGAAGGCTTGAAGGCCTGATCATTGGACGACCAGCCGAACTGCAATTGACCATTAAGCAACTGCACCTCAAGCTTCAGCCCATGGCGCGAAGACGACACGGCCGTGCCAGGGCTTTGCCCCGCCACCGTCCATAGGCTATCGCCAGCGGATTCGACACGGCGGTTCGGCACCTCGTCGAAGCTGAAACCGATTCGCGGCGCACCGACTGTTGCCGCGCCCTCGATGTGTTCGCGCAACACGCCGTAACCCAGCCCCTGATTCGGCACCGCACGCAGTTGTTCCTTGATCTGCTTGATCGAATCACCCAGCGGCTCGACCGTGGTCAGGCGCACCGGGAAATGCTGGTGGAATCCACCCACGGTGCGCGTCAGGTCCAAGTCTTCGCCCAACGCTTGGCGTCCATCACCTTCAAGCTCGACCACGTTTGAGGCCTGGCCACTCCAGCGTGAAAGAACGCGCGCCAGTGCCGTCAGCAACAGCTCACGGGGCTCAGTGCTGTAAGCGGCGCAGGCCTGTTCCAACAACGAAGGCGTGGCAACCTGGTCGAGACAACTCAACCGCGCTTCAGCGCCATTGAGGATCGGTGCGGGAACCCAACACCACTCAGCAGCCTCGACGGCGTGTTGTGCCTGCCAGAATGGCAACTGAGCCCGCAATTTTTGGCTGTGGCCGAAGTCCAGTACCTGTTCGCTCCAGCGTTTGAACGAGGCGGTTTTAGCCGGGAACACCAAGGCTTCGCCAGCCATCAGTTGCGTGCAGGCATGGTGCAAGTCCTGCAACAGCAGCGGCCACGCAACGGTGTCCACCGCCAACCAATGGCCGACCACCAGCAAACGCTGCTCGCCCTCGGGCAGTTCGAACAGCACCGCTCTCAGCAACGGCCCGTGTTCCAGATCAAGGTCGTGTTGCGCCTGTTCGGCCAGGGTCTGCAACTGGTCAATGTCCCTCACACGTTGCTGAAGCAACAGCGGCGCCGCGCCGGGCGGTGCCTCATCGCGATAGCGCGCGAGTCCATCCTTGAAGGTCAACCGCAAGCTGTCATGCTGCGCCAGCAACGCCTGCAACGCGTGTTCAACACACTCGGGCATCAGTTGCACCCGAGGTTCAAGCAACGCCGACCGGTTAGGCGGGCGCTGCTCCAGCGCGGCATTCACGTAGTCCTGTTGCAGCGGCAACAACGGCGTACTGCCGGTCACCGGCCCTTGATCGCGGGTGAGCCTCAGCGGATCGACACTCACCACCGTGGCCAAGCCTTGTACGGTCTGCTGCTGAAACAGGTCTTTGGGCGTGAAGCGAATGCCCAGTTGGCGTGCGCGGCTGACCACTTGAATGGAGATGATCGAGTCACCGCCCAAGGTGAAGAAGTTGTCGGTAATCCCCACCCGGTCGATTTTCAGAATGTCTTGCCAGACACCGGCAATCTGCTGTTCCAGCCCTGTGCGCGGTGCCACGTAATCGCGCTGTGCCTGATGGGTATCCGGCGTCGGCAAGGCCTTGCGGTCGAGTTTGCCGTTAGGCGTCAGGGGCAACTGATCGAGGAACAACCAGTGGGCGGGCACCATGTAATCGGGCAAGTGCGTGTTGAGTCCGGCCTTGAGTGAGTCACTCAAATCGTCCTGTTCCTGTAGGCTCAGGTCGGTCTGCGTCGGCACCACATAGGCCACCAGTTGTTGCCCACTGTGACCCTCCACCGCCAGCACCACGCCTTCGCGCACGCGGTCGTGGGCCAGCAGCCGAACTTCGATTTCCCCCAGTTCGATACGCAAGCCACGGACCTTGACCTGATGGTCGATGCGGCCGACGTATTCGATCAGGCCATCGTCGCGGTAGCGTGTCAGGTCACCGCTGCGGTACATCCGCTCGCCGTTGCTCGACGATGGGTCGGGCACGAAGCGTTCGGCAGTCAGGCCGGGGCGGAACAGGTAACCACGGGTAATGCCCTCACCGGCCAAGTACAACTCGGCGGCCACGCCGAGGGGCGCGGCGTGCAATTGCGCGTCCAGCAACTGCGCGGTGCTATTGACCAACGGCCGGCCAATGTTGGCCTGACCACCGGCTTCGCGTCGGGTCCAGGTCGAATACGTGGTGTCTTCGGACGGCCCGTACAGGTCGTAGACGTGTTGCACCGACGTGTCCCGATACAGCGTATCAACCAGCGTTTGCTTGAGCGGTTCGCCGGCCAGGTTGATGATGCGCACGCCCTGCGGAATTTGCCCGATGCGCTGCAACGCGGCGATGGCCGACGGTACCGTGTTGATCAGGCGAACCTGATCGCGCTCTGGCAAGTCCGGCAGTTCGAGGGCGTTACGGGCCATGAGGATCGAGCCGCCACGGGCCAGGGTGACGAAAATCTCCCACACCGACAAGTCAAAACACACCGACGTCGAGGCCAGCACGCCTTGCAGGTCTTCCTCACTGTAAACCTCGCGGGACCAGTGAATCAGCGCCTGTACGTTGCGATGCGCGATGGCCACGCCTTTGGGTTTACCGGTGGAGCCGGAGGTGTAAATCACGTAAGCCAAGTTAGCGCTGGCGCAGCGCACATCGAGGTTGTCCGCCGCCAGGTCGGTCACCGCGCTCACCCCGGCCTCAAGCAACACCACGTGGGCCTGGGTCTGCGGCCATTGCGCGAGCAACGCTTGCTGGGTCAGTAAGACTTTCGCCTGACTGTCGTCGAGCATGTACGCCACGCGATCCGCCGGGTAGTCGGGGTCCAGCGGCACGTAGGCGCCACCGGCCTTGAGCACCGCCATCAGTGCAATCACCAGTTCAGCCGAACGCGGCAGCGCCACGCCCACCCGTACTTCAGGACCAACGCCCAAAGCCACCAGACGCCGGGCCAGTTGATTAGCGCGGCGGTTGAGTTCGGCATAGCTCAGGGCAACACCGGCATGACTCAGCGCCATGGCGTGCGGCCGTTCCTGAACCTGAGCCTCAAAGCCCTGATGAATCAGTAACTGGGTCGGGTACGCGGCCTCAGGTGCATTCCACTGCGCCAGGCTGTGCTGTTCGGCACTGGGCAGTAGGCCGATCTCGCCCAACAACCGTTGCGGCGCTTCGAGGAACTGGCGCAGCACTTCTTGCAGATGACGGGCCAGGCCCACAATGCTGCGCTCGTTGAAATGCTCGGTGAGGTAGTTGAAGTCCAGGTTCAACACGTCGCTGGCACCGGCGATCAGGGTCAAGCCATAGTTGGTTTGTTCACGGTGTTCGAGGCCGCTGAAACGCAAGCCGCCGGGATTGGCCTCCAGGGTTTGCGAAACCGGGTAGTTTTCGAACACCAACAGTGTGTCGAACAGCGCCTCACCGCTGAGCTGGGCCAGGCGCTGAATGTCCTGCAACGGCGTCTGCTCGTAGTCGCGTAACAGTAGATTTTTGTCCTGCACGCTACGCACCCAGTCGCGGACGCTGAGGGTGGCTTGCGGCGTGGCGATCACCGGTAACGTGTTGATGAACAGCCCCAATTGTTGCTCGATACCTGGCAAATCCACCGGACGTCCGGACACCGTCGCCCCGAAGGCGACGCTGTCCTGCCCGGTATAGCGTTGCAGCACCAGCAGCCATGCGGCTTGCACCAGGCTGTTGAGCGTCACTTGTTGCTGACGGGAAAAACCGTTCAAACGCTGCGTAAACACCGCGTCGAAGTTCAGGCGATGCACGCCCTTGCCCGGTCCCGGCACGGTCTGCCCGTGACAGGCCGACGCCAATCGGGTCGGCTCGCTCAGCTCGGCCAGTTGCCTGCGCCAGAAGGTTTGCGCCGCGCCTTGATCCTGGCGTTGCAACCAGGCCAGGAAATCGCGGTAACGCCCTGGTGAACTCGGCACCGGATGACCGGCGTAATCCTGCAATACCTCGCCGAACATCAGCGAGTTACTCCAGCCATCCATGAGGATGTGGTGGCAGGTGAAAATCAACCGATGCCGATCCTGCGCGGTGCGCAACAGGCACAGGCGCAGCAACGGTGGGTTCTGCAAATCGAAGCCGCGCTCAAGGTCAGCCCGCGCCCGGCGCTCAAGGGCAGTGGCCTGGTCCGGCTCATCGCGAACGTCCACTTCCGGCATTTCCAGCGCTAACTGACGATGGATCACTTGCAGCGGCGTATCGAGACCGTCACGGCCCCAGATGAAACCGGCCCGCAACACTTCATGGCGATCCACCACGCGCTGCCAGGATTGCTGAAAGCGCGCGACGTCCAGCCCATCGATGTCCAGCAGCATTTGATAAACGTAGGCACTGGCATCAGCGTCGTACAGGCTGTGGAACAAAATACCCTGCTGCATCGGCGCCAGCGGATAAAGGTCCTCAATCTGCTGTGGCGCAATCGGCAGGCTGTCCAGATGGGCCTGGGACAAACCGGCCAGCGGCACATCGGACGGCGTCAGGCCGCCACGCGGGTGGCTCAGGCAATGGTCGATCAGTTCGCCCAACGCCACTTCATAGGCATGGGCCAAGGCGTTGATGGTCGCGTCTTCAAAGACATCGCCACTGTAAGTCCAGGTCAGGCTCAACTGGCCCTGATAGACGCGTCCGTCGATGGTCAACCAGTTGCTCATCGGCGCCTGCGGGTCTTGGCCGGCCCCCTTGTCTTCGGTGGCCGGCACCCAAAGGGCCGCCTCGTCGAAGTTGTTATCGAACTGGCCGAGGTAGTTGAACGTGACAGTGGGCTGTGCCAGGTCCTTGAGCGCCGCTTGCGCATCGGCGCTGCCGAGGTAACGCAACAGCCCGTAACCGATGCCTTTGTGCGGAATCGCCCGCAGTTGTTCCTTGATACCCTTGATCGACGCTTCAAGGCTGGCTTGGGGTTTGAGGCGTACCGGGAACATGCTGGTGAACCAGCCGACTGTGCGGCTCAGGTCGAGGTCGTCGAACACGTCTTCGCGGCCATGACCTTCGAGTTGCACCAGCACGCTGTCGCTGGCGGTCCATTGACACAGAACCTGGGCCAGTGCGGTCAGCAGCAAGTCATTGACCTGCGTGCGATAGACCGCCGGGGCCTGTTGCAGCAATTGCCGGGTGCGTGCGGCATCCAGGCGCGTGTCGACGCTGCGTTCAAAGCGGTTTTGCAACTGACCTTGCGGGTGGTCCAGCGGCAAGTCGGACGATGCTTCGGCCAGTTGCTCGCGCCAGTAACCCAGCTCGGCTTCGAGGGCCGCGCTGCGGGCATAGCCTTGCAGGTGTTCGCCCCAATCCTTGAACGCGGTGGTCTTGGCCGGCAGCCGCAGCACTCGGTTGGTGGTCAGTTGCTGATACGCGGTTTGCAGGTCCTCAAGCAGAATGCGCCACGATACGCCGTCTACCACCAAGTGATGGATCACCAGCAACAGGCGCTGGCTGGCATCCGGCAAGTCCACCAACAGCGCCTGGAGCAGCGGCCCGTTGTGCAGATCAAGGCTGCGTTGCAACTCCATGCACAGCGCCGGCAGGGTCTGGCTATCGGCCAAGGTGACGGTGCGCAGCAACACAGGTGGCTGATCGACAGTCGCATGCTCTTGGACCCAGCCACCGTCAGTGTCGCGATAGCGCAGACGCAAGGCGTCGTGATGCCGTTGCAGATGCATCAGCGATTGTTCCAACAGCCCTCTGTCCAGGTGCTCGGCGGGGGTCAGCAGGATCGACTGGTTCCAGTGCTGACGTTGGGGAATGTCGAGGCCGAAAAAATACTGCTGAATCGGCGTCAGCGGTGCAGCACCCAAGACGTCGCCCTGCATCGCCTGCACGGCGTCGCTCTGTTGCGCGACGGTAGCCAGGCGCTGCACGGTCTGGTGCTGAAAGATGTCCTTGGGCGAAAACTTGATGCCCGCCTGACGGGCGCGGCTGACCACTTGAATCGAGATAATCGAATCACCGCCCAACTCGAAAAAGTTGTCATTGAGCCCTATACGCTCGACGCTCAGTACGTCCTGCCAGATCTCCGCCAGACGCTGTTCAAGGTCACTGCGCGGTGCGGCGTAGGCCTCTTGCACCTGATGGGTATCCGGACTCGGCAACTGTTTGCGGTCCAGCTTGCCGTTGGCCGTCAGGGGCAGGCGTTCGAGGAACACCCAGCTCACCGGCACCATGTAGTCGGGCAAGGTCTCGCGCAGGTGCGCCTTGATCGCGTCGCGCACAGCGACGTGGGCATCGCCCACCAGCGCCTCGGTCGGCACAATCCACGTTGCCAATTGCTGGCCGCTGAGCCCTTCGACGGCGAGGACCACCGCCTCACGTACCGCCGGATGTTTGAGCAACCGGGTTTCGATTTCCCCCAGCTCAATGCGAAAACCACGGACCTTGACCTGATGGTCTATGCGGCCGATGTACTCGATTACACCATCGCCGCGCAGCCGTGCCAGGTCGCCAGTGCGGTACAGGCGCTCGCCGCATTGCGGGTTAAACGGGTCGGGCACGAAGCGGGCAGCGGTCATGCCCGGCTGATTCAGATAACCCCGAGCCAGGCCGGCACCGGCGATATACAACTCACCGATACAGCCTTGGGGCACCAGGTTGAGTGCGCCGTCGAGCAAATACCACGAGAGGTCGACAATCGGCTCGCCAATCGGGCTGCTGTGGCTTTGCTGCAAGTGCGTCATGGACAGCGGCCGGTAGGTGACGTGTACGGTGGTTTCGGTAATCCCGTACATGTTGATCAACGTCGGCGCGCGGTCGCCAAAGCGCTCGAACCACGGGTGCAGGCTCTGCACTTCGAGGGCTTCGCCGCCAAACACCACATAGCGCAGCGCGTTGTGGCGCGCGGAGGCACAGGCCACTTGCATCAGTGGCTTGAACGCCGACGGTGTCTGGTTCAATACCGTGACGTTTTCGTCGCACAGCAAGCGGTAGAACTCTTCCGGCGAACGGCTGACGTCATGCGGTACGACCACCAATTTGCCGCCATGCAGCAGCGCGCCGAAAATTTCCCAGACCGAGAAATCGAATGCGTAGGAATGGAACAGGGTCCAGCTGTCGTCGGGGCCAAAACCGAACCAGTGGTCGGTGGCGCTGAACAGGCGCATGACGTTGCTGTGAGGCAGCAATGCACCTTTGGGTTGCCCGGTGGAGCCCGAGGTGTAGATGACGTAAGCCAGGTTGTCCGGCGTGGTCTGGCATGCCGGGTTAACGCTATTGCCGCTGTGCAGCGGCTGGCTCAGGTCCAGACAGGCGAGCCCCTGTGGGATCGGCAACTGCGCCAACAAGTGGCCCTGGGTCAGCAGCAACGCGATGCCGCTGTCCTCGATCATGTAGCGCAGTCGGTCGTCGGGGTAGCTCGGGTCCAGTGGCACATAGGCGCCGCCAGCCTTCAGCACCGCGACGATGGCGACGATCATGTCCAGCGACCGCTCAACCGCAACGCCTACCCGCACCTCCGGACCGACGCCTTGGGCGATCAATCGATGTGCGTACTGATTGGCCCGACGGTTCAGTTCGGCGTAGGTCAGGCGTTGCCCATCGAACACCACCGCCACCGCGTCGGGATGACGTTCGGCCTGGGCTTCGAAGGCTTGCTGGAGGCACTGACTGACCGGGTGCTCGATCCGCGCCGGGTTCCAGTGCGCCAGCAACTGCTGTTGCCGAGCGTTATCCAGCAGGGGTAATTGTGCGATGCGCTGGGTCGGGTCCTGGGCAATCCCCTGCAACAGCAGAGTCCAGTCCTGGGCCAGACGTTCGAGTGTGGCGGCATCAAACAGGTCGGTGGCGTATTTTAACACCGCTTCGATGCCATGGGCCTGCTCGGTTGTGTTGAGTACCAGGTCGAACTGTGCGGTCTGGCTTTGCCATTCCAGCGGCTCGATGTGCAGCCCGTTCAGACGGGTTTCGACGCTGGCCCTGCGTTCCGCGGTGTGATTGAACATCACTTGGAATAGCGGGCTGTGACTCAGGCTGCGGCCCGGTTCAAGGGCTTCCACCAGTTGCTCGAACGGCAGGTCTTGATGAGCCTGGGCCTCTTGGGCTGTGTGCTTGACCTGACGCAGCAAATCGACAAAACGCGCCTGCCCGTCGACATCCGCCTTGAATACCTGGGTGTTGACGAAAAAACCGATCAGACGCTCTATTTCCACACGCCCACGGTTAGCCACTGGCACGCCGACGCGAATGTCGGCCTGGCCGCTGTAGCGGTGCAACAGGACCTGGAACGAGGCCAGCAACAGCACAAATAGGGTGACGTTTTGTTCTCGAGCAAAGGCCTTGAGGCTTTGGCTCAGCGCCGGGTCGAGAATCAGGTTGTGACTGGCCCCGGCAAAACTCTGCTCAACACTGCGTGCGCGGTCGGTGGGCAGTTCGAGCACCGGTTGCTCGCCACCGAGTTTCTCCTGCCAATAGGCCAGTTGACGCGCTTGCTCACCGGCCTCCATCCACTGCCGCTGCCACAGCGCGTAGTCGGCGTATTGAATCGGCAAGGGCGGCAGGCCAGCGTCGTGCCCGAGGTTGAAACCGGCGTACAACTGCACCAGTTCCTCAATCATCACTTGCAACGACCAATCGTCAGAAACAATGTGATGCAGGGTCAGCACCAGCACATGGTCATCAGGGGTGATCTGCAACAGTGCCGCGCGCAATAGCGGGCCGTTCTGCAAATCGAAAGTCTTCTGGCTCTGGGTCTGGACGAAGGCCTGGATGGACGCCTCCAGGTCAATCGCCTGTTCCGGGCTCAGGGGGTGGATCTCAAGGGTAAAGGGCCCTGCGGGCAGGACCACTTGCAAGGGTTGTTCGGCTTCCTGGGTGAACACCGTGCGCAAGGTTTCGTGACGTTCGGTCAGCGCTTGGAGGCTATTTTGCAACGCGCCAACGTCCAACAGACCCCGCAAGCGCAGGGCCGTCGGTATGTTGTAGGCCGCGCTGTGCGGCGCCCATTGCCACAAAAACCACTGGCGTTGCTGAGCGTAGGACAGCAACAACGGTTCTTCGGCCGTGCGTTTGAAAACCGGGGCAATGTCAAAAAGGTTGACACCTTTGCGCTTGAGCAGCACCGCCAGAGCCTTTCTTTGCTTAGCCGAAAGTTGTCCTACCGACTCGATTAACTCTTGCACGCGTTGTTCCCTCTCAAGAAATCAGTTTTTCCAGATCATCGAGGGATAGACGTTTGAGGGCCTCCAGGGATTTAGCCAATTCGTCCTGAACCGGCGATAAATCGACGCGCAAGGCTTCGATCCGATGGCAGAACGCGTGCAGTGTGTCGGCTTCGAACAGCGCCTTGAGCGCGACCTTATCCCCCAGGCGTTCCTTGATCCGAGTCACCACCAGCGTCGCCAACAACGAATGCCCACCGAGCTGGAAGAAGTTGTCGGTGAGGCCTACACGTTCTACCTCCAGCACCTCTTGCCAGATCGCCGCCACTTGCCGTTGCACATTGCTGTGCGGCGCTTCGTAGTGCTGCTGACTTGAACTGCCGCCCAGGGCAATCAGGGCCTTGCGGTCCAGTTTGCCGTTGGGGGTCAGCGGCACGGCATCGATCAGGTGCAAATGCCCCGGCACCATGTACGCCGGCAACCGACTGGCCAACGCCGCTCGCAACTGTTGCGCCAGCGCGGGAGAGTCCGCACCTGACTCCGACGGTACGACATACGCCTGCAACTGCTTGCCCGCCGTCCCGTCCTGGGCCAGCACCACGGCCTCTCGAACCTCGACCTGCTCCAGCAGACGCGCTTCGATTTCGTTCAGCTCGATGCGGAAGCCGCGAATTTTCACCTGATGATCGGCGCGACCGATGTACTCGAGGGTGGCGTCCGGCCCCTGGCGAACCAGATCGCCGGAACGGTAAAGCCGTTCGCCATTACCGGCGAACGGGTTTGGCACAAAGCGCTCAGCGGTCAGCCCCGCACGCATCAGGTAACCCCGGCTCACCCCGGCACCGGCCAGGTACAACTCGGCGGCCACACCGGCCGGCAGCACCTGCAACTGACTGTCGAGCAGGTACGCCACGGTGTTATCCAGCGGCCGCCCGATGTTCGCCTGCCCCTGCGCGGTGCGCAGGGTGAACGTCGAGTAAGTGGTGTCTTCCGATGGCCCGTACAGGTCATAGACCTGCTGGATCGAGGGGTTCGCGTAGAGCGTGTCCACCAACGTCTGCTTGAGCGGCTCACCGGCCAGGTTGAGGGTGCTGACCGACGCGGGAATCTGTCCGGCACGCTGCAATGCAGCAATCGCCGACGGCACCGTATTGATCAGCGTGACCCGCTCGCGGGCTGGCAAATCGGCCAGCGCCAGGGCGTTGTCGGCCAAGACCATGCAACCGCCACAGGCCAGGGTGACGAAAATTTCCCAGACCGAGAGGTCGAAGCAAATCGAGGTCGAGGCCAGCACGCCGCGTAATTGCTCAGGGCGATACACACCCTCGGACCACTGGATGAGCGCGGCGAGGTTGCCATGGGTTATCGCCACGCCTTTGGGCTGGCCAGTGGAACCCGAGGTGTAGATGACATACGCCAGGTTCTGCCCCTCGATGCCGATGGAAGGTGCCGTAGACGGGAACTCATGCAGCCAGTCAGGCCGTGCTTCAACCAGCAGCACCTGCGACGACAACGTCGCGGGCAGCAGCGCCTGTGCCACCGGTTCGGTCAGCAGCACTGCCGCGCAACTGTCCTCCAGCATGTGCAGCAAACGCGCTTGCGGATAGTCCGGGTCCAGCGGCACGTAGGCGCCGCCGGCCTTGAGAATCGCCAGCAGGCCGACCAGCATTTGCGGGGTCCGGCGCAGGCACACGCCGACCCGCACTTCGGGGCCGACGCCCAACGCTTGTAACTTGTGCGCGAGGCGATTGGCACGGGCGTCAAGGTCGCGGTAGTCGATCTGCTGATCGGCAAACAGAACCGCCGCCGCCTCTGGTTGGCGTCGAACCTGCGCGTCGATCCGCTCAAGTACCGTGCGCGAATCGCGCGGCATGACCAAGGCCTTGCCCCAGTCGATGGCAGCCTGACGCTCCTCGCCATGCAACAGGTGCAGCGCTCCCAACGCTTGCGTGGCGTCCGCGAGAAACTGCGTCATCAAGCTTTCAAGCTGAGCACTCAACCGGGCAATGGTCGGTGCGTCGAAACAGACCTGATCGAAGCTCACCCCCAGGCTCAGTTGACGACCGGTGACCGCCACCAGCGTCAGCGGATAGTGGGTCTGTTCCTGACGGCTGATGCTTGAAAACACCAGCCCTGTGGCCTGGCCCTGCTCCAGCGCTTCAGCCATCGGGTAGTTTTCGAACACCAAAATGCTGTCGAACAGCGCACCGCCCCCAGCCCAACGCTGGATCTCGTAAAGCGGCGTGTGTTCGTGCTCACGCAGGGCCAGGTTCAGGCCCTGCACCTGCTGCAACCACTGGCTGACCGTTAGCTCGGCGGACGGCGACGCCACCACCGGCAAGGTATTGATGAACAGGCCGATCTGTTGTTCGACGCCGGGTAAATCGGTGGGGCGTCCGGCCACGGTGGCACCGAAAGCCACGGTGGCCTGGCCGGTGTAACGCTGCAACAGCACCAGCCAGGCGGCTTGCATCAAGGTGTTGAGGGTGACTTTCTGTGCCCTGGCAAAACGGTTCAGGTCGGTGGTCAGTTGTTCACTGAAGACGTGCTGGTGATCGGCATAACCGCGGCTAAGTTGCTGCCCAGGCGCCATGGCACTGGCCAGCCGGGTCGGCTCTTCAAGGCGGGTAAGCGCCGACACCCAAAATGCCTGACTGAGCGGCGCGTCACGCTGCGCCAGCCACTCGATGTAATCGCGATAACGCCCCGGCGCCTTGGCCGGGGTGATGCCGGCGTAGCGCTGCAGCACTTCACCAAACAACTGCGAGGTGCTCCAGCCATCCATCAGAATGTGGTGGCTGGTGTAGATCAAGTGATGCTGCGATTCCCCGGTTTGCACCAACAACACTCGCAACAACGGCGCCCTGTGCAGTTCAAAACCATTGGCCAGATCGTCCTGTGCCAGCTGCGTCAACGCCGTATCAAGATCATGGCGAGCGCGCCAGTCATGCTCGACCCACGGCATCTGCACGCTCTGACGGACCAGTTGAACCGCGGCGGCGGCCGCGTCCGGCCAGACAAACACAGTGCGCAGAATCTCGTGCGCGTCGAGGGTTTGCTGCCAGGCCTGACGGAAACGTTCGGCATCCAGGTGCTGCACATCAACCCGCAACTGGTTGGTGTAGGCCGGGCCATCGGGCTCATTGATGC
Organism: Pseudomonas sp. DC1.2; assembly: GCF_034351645.1. NCBI lineage: Bacteria > Pseudomonadati > Pseudomonadota > Gammaproteobacteria > Pseudomonadales > Pseudomonadaceae > Pseudomonas > Pseudomonas sp. DC1.2. The sequence goes on from NZ_CP133782.1 coordinate 3,696,306, forward strand.
TGTGAAAGAGGATGCCTTGCTGCATCGGCGACAATGGGTACAGGTCGCTGATGTCGCGGGCCGGCACTGACAGCGCAGACAATTGCGCCTGGGTCAGGTCCACCAGCGAAAAGTCTGACGGCGTGACACCAGCCTGTTCGCTGTCACAGCAGTGTTCAATCAACTGTTCAAGCTCGTGACGATAAGCATCGGCCAGGGCCTGAATGGTTTGCGGGCGGTACATGCCCACGCCGAAGGTCCAGGTCAATTCCAACTCGGCGCCATACACCTGACCATCGATACTCAACCCATTGCCCAGCGGCGCGGCGGCGTCTTGGTTGGCCCCGGTACTTTCCCCGGTGGGCACGAACAACGCCTCCTCGGCGGCGTTGAATGCGCCGTCAAACTGCCCCAGGTAATTGAACGTCACTTGCGGCTGCCTCCATGCGCGCAAAGGCTCGTCCCGCGTCAGGTAACGCAGCACGCCATAGCCTATGCCTTTGCCCGGCACCGCACGCAGTTGCTCCTTGATCGCACACAGCGAGGTGCCGCGTTCGGTGTGCGGCGTCAACCGGACCGGGAACAGACTGCTGAACCAGCCGACCGTGCGGCTCAGGTCGAGGTCATCGAACAGGTCTTCACGGCCATGACCTTCGAGCTGAATCAGCACCGATGGGTGTTCACTCCAGTCACACAACACCCGCGCCAGCGCCGTGAGCAACAGGTCGTTGATCTGGGTCCGATAGGCGGCGGGCGCCACTTTGAGCAGTTTGTGGGTCAGCGCCTTGCTCAGGCGCGAGGTCACACGGGCCGCCTGAGCCTGGGTCTGGGTGGTCGTTGCAAAGTCCTGGGGCAGCGGCGTCTCGTCAGCGGCCAGGGTTTGTCTCCAATAATCGCGCTCCGCCCCCAGCACCTCACTCTGTGCGTAGCGATGCAGGTGCTCGGCCCACTGTTGCAGCGAGCTGCTTTTGGCTGCCAAGGCCAGGGCATTACCCGCCGCCAACGTCGTGTATGCCTGCTGCAAATCTTCGAGCAGGATGCGCCAGGACACGCCGTCCACCACCAGGTGATGGATGACCAGCAGCAAGCGTTGCGCACCGTCCGGCACGTTCACCAGCACCGCGCGCATCAGTCGCCCCTGTTGCACATCAAGGCTGCGTTGAGCGGTGCTCGCCAGCGCCGGCAGGTCCGCCAGCTCGTGGAGTTCTCGCACCCACAACAATTCAGGGTCGCGCTGAGCCTGGAACGTTGCCTGCCAGGCATCGCCTGCGGGCTGGAAGCTCAAGGCCAGCGCAGCGTGCTGCTCGATCAGGGCCAACAAGGCGTTGTGCAGGTGCCCGGCGTCCAGAGTTGTCTGCGGTTGCAGCATGACCGACTGGTTCCAGTGCTGACGTTCGGGGATGGGCAGCTCAAAGAAACGCGCCTGGATCGGCAGCAACGGCAGGTTGCCAGCGACCTGTTGCGTCACCTCGACCGTCGGCTTGGCCACGATCAGTTTCGCCACGGCAGCCAACTGGCCGATGGTCTGTTTCTCGAACACCTGCTTGGGGCTCAACTTGATGCCTTGGCGCTTGGCCCGGGCAATGATTTGCAGGCTGAGAATCGAGTCGCCGCCCAACTCGAAGAAGTTGTCGGTGCTGCCCACGCGCTCAAGCTTGAGCACCTGCGCCCAGATCGCCGCCAGTGTCTCTTCGACCTCACCCACCGGCGCGACAAAGCGCTGGGTGACCACGCCCGGCACCGGCAAAGCGCGTTTGTCCAGTTTGCCGTTGGCGGTAAGCGGCAGGTGTTCGAGCAGGACAATGTGCGCCGGCACCAGATAGTCCGGCAGGCAGGCCTGCAACTGCTGGCGCAGCCCCTCCACCGACACCGACCCGCGCGCAACACCTACGCAATACGCGACCAATTGCAGCCGCGACTCATCGCCGTCCAGCGCCAGCGCCAACACGACGGCGGCGCTGACGTCGTCGAACCCCAGCAGAACCTGGGCCACTTCTGCCGGCTCCACCCGATAGCCCCGGACCTTGACCTGATCATCGGCACGGCCGATGAATTCCAGCGCCTGCTGTCGGTTGCGTCGCACCCGATCACCGCTGCGGTAAACCCGACGGCCCGCCGCGCCAAAGGGATCGGGCACGAAGCGCTCGGCGGTCAGCCCCGGCTGCTGCAAGTAGCCCAAGGCCACGCTGTCGCCGCCGATGTACAACTCGCCAGCGACCTGATCGGCCACGGCGTTGAGCACATCGTCCAACACGTACACCTGCGCGCCCGGCAGTGGCGCGCCCACCGCAATGCAGCGGGCGCTTGGGTCGAGGTCGATGACCTCATGGGTCAATACGCCAACCGTGGTTTCGCTGGGGCCATAGTGGTTAATCAAACGACAGCCCGGCTTGAGCTGCCGGACCTGCGCCAGCAGCGCGGGCGAGCAAGCCTCACCGCCGACGATCAGTGCGTGTTGCGGCAACACGTCAGCGGGCCGCGAGGCCTGCAACAGCGCCGACAAATGCCCCGGCACAATTTTCAATACGCCCACCTGGTGCTCGGTCATGTACTCGGCAAAACGGTCCGGGTCAAAGCCCAACGCTTGCGGCAGCACGTGCAACAAACGCCCCGAACACAGCGCCCCGAACAACACGGTAAAGCCCAAGTCGGCCGCGTTGGTGGAGACCAGCGCCATGCTTGTGTCCGGTGCCAGCGCCAGGCGTTCCAGCGCGCCGCGCACGTAACTGGCCAGCGCCGCGTGGCTGACCAGCACCCCTTTGGGTTGCCCGGTGGAACCGGAGGTGTGAATCACATAGGCCGGCGAATCCGCCAACAGCGTCAACGCTGGACGGGTCGCAGGCTGGTCCTGCCAGTGCGGCGGCGCAAAGGCCACGCCTTGGCAACCGGATACCGCCAGGCTGGCGATGCGCGGGTCACCGTCGGCGCACAACAGCACCCGCGCCTGCGCCCTGCCGAGCATCTGCTGCAACCGCGCCTCGGGGGCCTTGACGTCCAGCGGCATGTACACCGCCCCGGCCTTGAAAATGCCCAGCACGCAGGTCAGCCAGTCCAGGGAGCGCTCCATCAGCACCGCCACCGGTTGGCCCTCGCGCACACCTTGAGCCCGCAGATAATGCGCGAGGCGATTGGCCGCCTGATCCAGCGCCTGAAAACTCAGGGTCTGCTCAAGACCTCGGGCCGCCAGTGCCTGGGGTTGCCGTGCGACTTCTCGTTCCCAGTGTTGCAACACCAGCAAGGCCGGCTCAGCACAGGCATCGGCGGCTGGCGGCGGCGTGGTTGCGACGCTGTGCAGCGGCGCTTGCGGGGCCTTCAGCAGCTCAGCGAACACACCGAGTAGCGCCGGGACAAACCCATCGACGGTCGAACGCCGGTAAAGGTCGCTGGCATAGGTGATTTGCCCATGGATCAGCGCGCCATCGTCGGTGATGTCCAGCGCCAGGTCGAAGTGGGTGCCGTCCTTATGCAGTGGGTATTCCGTAACGCTCAGGCCCGGCAACGCCAGCGAGCGCTGCTTGTGCATGCCCACGTTCTGGTTGAACTTGACCTGAAACAGCGGGTTATGGCCCAGGGTGCGCTCCTCCACCAGTTCATCCACCAGTTGCTCGAACGGTAACTCCTGATGAGCCTGGGCGCCGAAAGAGGCTTCACGAACCTGAGCCAGCAAATCATTGAAGCTAGCGCGTTCATCGACCTGGCAGCGCAGCACTTGGGTATTGACGAAGAAACCGATCAAGCCCTCGACTTCGGCGCGCCCGCGATTGGCGTTCGGTACGCCGACCCGAATGTCCCGCTGCCCTGCCTGACGTGACACAAACAACGAAAAACCGGCCAGTACCAGCATGAACAAACTGATGCCCTGGGCTCGGGCAAAACCGTTGAGTTGGCGGGACAGGTCCGAGCCAAAATCAAAGCTCAGGGTCTGGCCTTCAAAGCTCTGGGTCGGAGGCCGCGCATAATCCGCGGCCACGTCCAGTAGCGGGTGTTCGTCACCCAACTGCTGGCGCCAGTAGTCGAGCTGTCGCTCGCCTTCGCCGGCTTCTAGCCAGCGACGCTGCCAGATGGCGTAATCGGCGTATTGCAACGCCAGTTCTGGCAATGTCGGCTCGCGCTCAAGGCTGAAAGCCTGATAGCACTGCACAAACTCCTTGACCATCACGTCCATCGACCAGCCATCGGAGACGATGTGGTGCATGCTCACCACCAGCACGGATTCGTCCGCAGACAGGCAAAACAGGCTGGCGCGCAACAACGGACCGTGACGCAAATCGAAGGGCTGCGCGGTCACGGCCTGCACCCGTTGCGCCAGCTCGGCCTCTCGCTCTTGCGGGGCGTGACCGGATAAATCGATGCGTTGCAGCGGCACGTGTTGCTGATCGAGGATCACCTGAGCCGGCTGATCGCCGTCCGTCTGGAACACCGTGCGCAGCACTTCGTGGCGGGCCACCAAGTGCTCGAAGGAGCGCAGCAACGCCCCCTCGTTCAACTGCCCGTGCAAACGCAAACCGGCGGCCATGTTGTAAGCGGCGCTCTGTGGGTCGAGTTGCCACAGAAACAACAGGCGCTGCTGGGCAAACGACAGCGGTATCAGCGGGCAGTCATGACGACTGACGGGCAGGGGCAGCAGACTGAAATCCTTGCCCTCCTCCCGCAGTTTGGCCAGAAATAATCGACGTTGCTCCAGTGGCAAACCGACGAATCTTTTAGCAATACGCTGCGCCATGCTGCCACTCATACGTCAACTCCTTCCAGGGAACTCATGAACTGGTCCATATCGGACCAGTCGTTACTCGCAGCACCACCGATCAGTTGTGCCAACTCCAGCGCCAGATCACCCAGCAGCGGTTTTTCAAACAAGCTGCGCAACGGCAGGCTTACGCCCAATTGGTTTTTGATCCGGGCGATCACTTGCGCAGCCAGTAAAGAATGGCCGCCCAACTCGAAGAAGTGGTCGTCAAGACCGGCTTGGGGAACCTGCAACACCTCCCTCCAGATCTGCGCCAGGCAGCGTTCGGTCTCGGTGTGCGGCGCCCGATAGTCAGCCTGTAACTGACGTGGGTCGGGCGCCGGCAGCGCCTTGCGGTCCAGCTTGCCGCTGGGTGTCAGCGGCAAGTGCGGCAAGATCAGCCAGTGACTCGGCACCATGTAGTCCGGCAGACTGGCTTGCAACGAGGCGCGGACCTGCTGACGGAACGCCGCCTGCTCGGCCACGCTATCGAGCACGGCATCATCGGCGACCAGGTAAGCCACCAGTTGCAGCCCGGTGGTCAGCGTAAGGGCCAGCACCACCGCTTCGCGAATCCCCGCGCACTGCTGCAAGCGCGACTCGATCTCGCCCAACTCAATGCGGAAACCGCGAATTTTCACCTGATGGTCCACCCGACCGACGTACTCCAGCGCCCCGTCGGTCCGCCATCGGGTGCGGTCACCGGTGCGGTACAGGCGCTCACCGACAGCAAACGGATCGGCGATAAAGCGCTCGGCGCTGAGGGTCGGCTGCTGGTGATAACCACGGGCCAGGCCCGGACCACCGATGTACAACTCGCCCACCGCGCCTTGGGGCAGCACGTTCAAATCATCGTCGAGCACATACAGTCGGCGTTGAGCCAGACCGTGGCCGATCGGTATACCGCGCCACGACACGGCGTCGGGCGTCAGGGCGCTGCAATCGTGAATCGTCGAGACCACCGTCGCCTCGGTCGGTCCGTAGGTATTGAGCAGGCGCACATGGCTCAACCCGGCGCGCTGCCACAGGTGCAGACCCTCCACCGCCATGGCCTCGCCGCCCACGTGAATCTGGCGCAGGGCGCCGAAATGGGTGGGCGGGTTGGCCGCGTAATCCTGCACCAGCCAGTGCCAGTAAGCCGCCGGCAAATCGGCCAGGGTAATGCCGTGTTCGAGGATCACTTGATGCAGTGTCGCGCTGTCCCACAGCCGCGTATCGCGCAAAACCACGCAGGCGCCGTGGCACAGCGGCGGGAAAAATTGCTCGACGAAACCGTCGAAACTGCTCGTGGCAAACTGCAACACCCGGTCGCCTTCGTGCAGATCGCTGTAGTCGATGGCGCGCTCGATGAACTCGCTCAAGGCGCCGTGACTGACCGCGACGCCCTTGGGCCTTCCGGTAGAACCCGAGGTGTAGATCACGTAAGCCAGGTTCTGCGCGTCAACCGCCACCTGCGGGTTATCTGTTGCCTCATCGCATGGCAAACGGTCCACGCACAGGCAGTCGATACCCGCTAGATTCGGCAGACTGACCAGCGACTCACGGTCGGTCAGTAGCAGTTTCAAACCGCTGTCATCGAGTACGTGACGCAGGCGTTCGGCGGGTGTTTGCGGGTCCAGCGGCACATAAGCGCCACCGGCCTTGAGCACTGCCAGCAACGCGACCGCCAATTCTATTGAGCGACCGAGCGCCACCCCGACCAGTACATCCGGACCAACGCCGTGGGCGCGCAAATGATGGGCCAGGCGATTGCTGCGAATATTGAGCTCGGCATAACTGAGTGACGGCGCTTGATCCGTCGCCAGAATCAGTGCTGATGCGGCGGGAGTACGCGCGACTTGTGCTTCGAACAACTGCTGCACGCACGCCATTCTGGCCGAGGCTTGAGTGTGCTGGATCAAGCCTTCGCGTTCGTCTTCGGCCAGCATCGACAACGCACCCACGGCTTGCTGCGGATCGCGGCACACCGACGCCAGCAGGTTGTGCCAATGCCCGGCCAGCGCGGCGATGGTCGACTCGTCGAAGAGATCGGTAGCGTAGGTGAAGGCCGCAAACAACTGTTCGCCCTCCTCCCGTGTATCGAGCATCAAGTCGCTGGTGGCGGCGTGTTGGCGCCCGCTGCCGGCCAATTGTTCTTCACTCAAATAGCCCACCTGCAATCCACAGTCGAGCGTCACGTCGTGCAGGTCGGTCACCAAGGGCTGATGGTTGAACATCACCTGGAACAACGGGTTGTGGCTTTGGCTACGGGCCGGTTGCAGGGCCTCGAGCAACGCGTCGAACGGCAACTCTTGATGGGCCTGAGCACCGAGCGCCGCTTGGCGCAGGCTCTGCAACAGGTCGGCGAAACGGGTCTGCGCCGTGACCTCGCTGCGCAGTATCTGAGTGTTGACGAAAAAGCCGATCAAGCCTTCAGTTTCACTGCGGGTACGGTTGGCGATTAACCCACCAACGCGGATGTCGGTCTGGCCGCTGTAGCGGTGCAGCAAGGTCTTGAACGCCGCCAACAGCACCACAAACAGCGTCACCCCGTGGCGTTGAGCGAGGCTTTTCAGACCCTGACGCAGGCTTGCATCAATAACTTTTTCCAGGCGTGCGCCCTGATGGCTGGACTGGGCCGGATAGGCACGGTCGGTGGGCAATTCCAGGATTGGATGTGCTTCGCCCAACTGCTGACGCCAGTAATCCAGCTGACGTTCGCGCTCTCCGGCTTCCAGCCAACTGCGCTGCCACAGGGCATAGTCGCGATAGTGTACGGCGAGGGCCGGTAACGTCGGCTGCCGACCCGCAACCAAGGCGTCGTAGGTCCGCATGAATTCGTCGATGAGGATGTTCATCGACCAGCCATCCGCAATGATGTGATGCAGCGTCAGCAACAACACGTGCTCCTGCTCGGCCATGCGCAGCAAGCGCAGGCTCAGCAACGGCCCGTGTTGCAAGTCGAACGCCTGGGTGGCCTCGGCCACCATGTGTTGCTGCGCGCACGGCCAACGCTGGGCCTGGGGTAAGGCACTCAAGTCGCTGACCGCAAATGTCAGTGCGCTGGGCTCGGCCACTCGCTGAAAAGCCTGCTCGCCTTCTTGGCCGAAGGTGGTGCGCAGGCACTCATGCCGCGCCACCAGCAGACTGAACGCACGCTCCAGCGCCTCAGGCTGCAACGCGCCGTTCAGGCGTACCGCCATCGGCAGATTGTAGGCGGCGCTTTGCGGGTCTAACTGCCAGAGAAACCACATCCGCTGCTGGGCATAGGATAGGCCGTCGCGTTCCGTGGTGCCGACACAGGCGGTCATGGGGAGCTGCGCAAAATCAATCCCTTCGCGGGCCATGCCGGCCAAAAACAAGTGGCGTTTGTCCTGGGGCAATTCGATAAAACGGCGGGCTAGTTTCTGTGCGTCTGCGGCATTCATGCATGGGGTCCTTGCTGATCGGCGGCGTGACCAGGAGGCCCGGTCGTATCAACAAGAACGAATGGCAAACGCGATGATTTAGCGGTGTGGACAAAGACCGTCTGGACGGTCGCTGTCAGCGCCACACAACCGCTGAAGGCGCTACATCACCAATAGGCTGCGTCGTCACCACGGGTATTTCTGATGTCGGAGCCGACAGATCGGCTGAGCGCAACGCTGATGCGTTGCCAGAATCGCACCGGCGAATGGCCTGCCGCCTCTTGCGGATGGGCTCCAGCGCGCAGGGGTCAACTAATCCCGGACGCCTCCTGAGAATGCCCCTGGGCCATGGCCACAATCACTTTACGCGGGCCTTCGAAGGGCGCGCGCGCGTGGGCTGACAGCATGTTGTCGAGCATTAGCACATCCCCTTCCTGCCAGGCAAAGCTGATGGCGCAGTCGTCGAGAACGGCGCGGATCTCGCTAAGGACGGCGTCTTCGATGGGCGAGCCGTCACCGTAATAAACGTTACGCGGCAGGTCTTCTTCTTCGACAATATCCAGCAGGCTTTCACGCACCTGCGGCGGCAAATTGGAGATGTGGAACAGATGCGCCTGATTGAACCAGACGCTGTCGCCCGTCACCGGATGACGCGCCACGGCCTGGCAGGTCTGGCGGGTGCGCAACTCGCCGTCGTCCTTCCACTCGCAGAGGATGCCGTGAGCCTTGCAGTACGCTTCGGCCACGCCCCGGTCTTGCGTGTTGAATACGTCTTCCCAGGCCACATCCAGCCCGTTGCCGAAGTTGCGCACGTACATCAGGCCTTTACTGACGAAGCGCTCACGGATCGCCTGCGGGATACGGCGATACACTTCCCGACTGTCAGCAATCGGTGTTTCCCCACCCGACCTGGCCGCGATCATGCTGTAGAACCAGATTTTCATCGGCCAGTCGCGGGAGTAGGCCTGTTCGTTGTGCAGCGGAATGCGTTGATGCGCCGGGTACTCCGTCGAGGTATAGACCCCCTGGGTCACGTGGGTGCGTGGCGTCGAGCCGAACTCGTAGTTCAACAGTGGATGACCGAAGCCGGCCGCAAATTGACGAAACGGCTCGGCGCCGTCGAGCTGGAACCCGCGAAACAGAATGCCGCCGTCACGCAGCAAATGCTCATCCACCAGCGCACTCAATTCGTCGAATACCGCCAACAGGCTGGTATTGGGCTCAGTCGCCTCCACCAACAGCGGCAAGCGACCACGTTGCGGCAACAATGGCCGCACGGAAAATCCCCCAGCAACACCCATGACGGGCCTCCTGTAAATATTCGATAGGTGAACGGCGCGAGCTAAAAAACCGGCGCTACCGGCTGTGCATGCCGCCGATGATGGACGTCCAGATGGTTCTTGATAATCCGCAGGACCTTGGCTTCATGCTCGTGAATGAAGAAGTGTCCACCGGTCATCATGTCCACCGAGAAACTGCCGAGGGTTTCTTTGCTCCAGCCAATCAACTGTTCAGTGGTGGCCTTGTCTTCCTTACCACCGAGCACATGCACGGGGCACTTGAGCAACGGCCGCTGCATCGGACGAAACCGCCCGCACAGCATGAAATCGGCGCGTAGCACTGGCAGCGTCAGGCTCATCAGTTCCTGATTGCCCAGCACCTCTTCACTGGTGCCCTGGAAGGTTCGCAACTGCTCGATCAGTTGCTCGTCACTCTGGGCTTCAGCGAAGCCGCGATCGTAGTCGTTGCGCATGCTCGGGGCGGCTGTCCCGCTGGCGAACAATGCCACCGGTTCAGGGGCGCCAAGGGCGCGCAACGCGTGGGCCATTTCACAGGCGAGCAAGGCGCCCAGACTGTGTCCAAACAAGGCGTAAGGGGCCTGCAAGGTCGGTTGGTGTTCACGAGCCAACTGCAAGGCCAAGGCTCGCATGTCGGTTTGCAAGGGTTCGTCGTAGCGAGCACCGCGCCCCGGCAACTCCACCGGTTGCAGGTGCAGCCAGGGCGGCAATTGGCGCCGCCAGCGGCTGTAGACCATGGCGCTGGCGCCCGAATAGGGCAGGCACAGCAGTGTCAGTTTTGTCACCGCATTTACCTCAATGGGTTATCTGTAAAAGAGAACGGATGAGGCACCAGCGGAATTAGTCAGTGGATGCCGATAGGCGCTCACCGGCAGGCCTTCATTTCAAATGGCGAAAGCTCTGCACTGCGGATCCCAGTACCACCGCCCCGGCAGCTAGCGCGACCCAAAAGCCGCTACGTGCGCCGAACGCATCCACCAGCCACCCGGAGCTTGCTGCCCCTATCGCCACACCAATGCTCAACCCGGTGATCAGCCAGGTCAGCCCTTCGGTGAGCTTGGCCGGCGGTACGATTTGCTCGACCAGCGCCATGGCCACAATCAGCGTCGGCGCAAAGAACAGCCCGGCCACGAACACCGCCACCGACAGCCCGAGAATGTTCGTCGCCAGCAACAACGGTAACGTGGTTACCGCTGTCGCCACTCCGCCATACAGAAACAGGCGCGGCAGCGGCACGGTCGAGCGCAACGCGCCGAACGCCAGGCCGGCGAGGCACGAACCGATGGCGTACACCGACAGCACAATACTGGCCGCCGCCGGTTGCCCCGCCTGTTGAGCGAACGCAACGCTGACCACGTCCACTACGCCGACAATGGTGCCCATGGCCGTCATCAACACCATCAGCAGGCGAATCTCACCCGAGCGAATAATCGAGCCTTGGTGATGTTCTTCAGCGGGATGCACCGGCGGTTCAGTGGCGCGCTGTATCACAAATGCGCTGACCCCAACGGCCAACGCCAGCAAAGCCGCCAAGGGCCCGGCCTCAGGGAACGCCACCACGCACAGCCCCACCGACAGCGGCGGCCCGACAATAAAACAGACTTCGTCCAGCACTGACTCCAGGGCATACGCGGTTTGCAGCTGCGGCTGACCTCGATACAACTCCGTCCAGCGCGCCCGGACCATTGCCGACATGTTCGGCATACACCCGGCGAGCGCCGCGAACACAAACAGCGTCCATAACGGCGCTTGCAACCTTGTGCAAAGCAACAACGCCAGCAACGCTGTGCCGCCGAGCAACGCCGCCAAGGGCAAGACCCGGCCCTGGCCGAATCGGTCCACCAGCCGCGATACCTGCGGCGCGCAAAACGCCGTGGCCAGCGCAAACGTCGCGGCCACCGCTCCGGCTAATCCGTAACCGCCATGCACTTGCGAAAGCAGGGTGATCAGACCGATGCCGGTCATGGAAATCGGCATGCGCGCAACCATCCCTGCGATTACAAAGGCACGCGCACCTGGGGCGTTGAACAATTCGCGGTAGGGGTTCGCCATGGGATGGGCCTCAATCAGGGCGTGCAAGTTGCCACAAAGACGACTGGCGGGGAAAGTGTGAACGGTTTGCTGACGGTGCAGAGGCCGTCGTGAGCGGGGTCGCGCCCGTTAGGGGATGGGTGAACGCCACAGAGCCAGCCCGCCGAGGCATTCCACAAACCGTCGCAAATGAACTCTGCGCCACCCCACCAGTCAGCTAAATAAGCCCTCACTTCAAGGTGCCAACGCTGATGCAAATTTCCCTCGATCAACAAGTAGCCCTCATCACGGGTGCCAGTTCGGGCATCGGTGCCGGTGCGGCCAAAGCCTTGGCCGCCGCCGGGGCAGCGGTGGTGCTCAACTACAATTCGCAGGCTGGCCCCGCCGAGGAGCTGGCGCGGCAGATCAACGCACAAGGCGGTCGTGCCATGGCCATCGGCGCCGATGTCTCGAAAGAACAGGACGTGGAACGGCTGTTCGCCCAGACCGTGGACACCTTTGGCTCGCTGGACATTTTAGTCGCTAACTCCGGTATGCAAAAAGATGCGATGGCTGTGGACATGAGCCTCGCCGACTGGAATCAGGTCATTGGGGTCAACCTCACCGGCCAGTTCCTCTGCGCCCGCGCGGCCCTGCGCCTCTTCAATCAACAAGGCGTGCGCCCAGGCGTGTCGCGGGCTGCCGGCAAGATCATCCACATGAGTTCGGTTCATCAGCGAATCCCTTGGGCCGGGCACGTCAATTACGCTGCCTCCAAGGGCGGGGTCGATATGCTCATGCAGACCCTGGCGCAGGAGGTCAGCCACCAACGCATTCGCATAAACGGCATCGCACCGGGGGCGATTCGCACGGCGATCAACCGCGCGGCCACTGAAGGCGACGCGGCACAGGCGTTACTCAAACTGATTCCTTATGGCCGCATCGGGGATGTCGAGGACATCGCCAATGCAGTAGTGTTTCTCGCTTCGGATGCCTCTGACTACATCGTCGGCACGACCCTGTTCATTGACGGCGGCATGAGCCTCTATCCGGAGTTCCGTGGCAATGGTTGATCATCCCCTAGAACGACAAAGCCCCATCTCGGCTCACGGCATCATCGGCGATATGCGCTCCGCGGCGTTGGTCAATGACAAGGGCAGCGTGGATTTTTTCTGCTGGCCGGAGTTCGACAGCCCATCGATCTTCTGTTCACTGCTGGACAGCCCCGAGGCGGGCATTTTTCAATTGTCGCCGGACCTGCCAGACGCTCGCCGCGAGCAAATTTACCTGCCGGACACCAACGTGCTGCTCACCCGCTGGCTCGCCGAAAGTGCGGTGGTGGAGGTAACCGATCTGTTGCCGATCGGTGACAGTGCAGACGATTTACCGATTCTGATGCGCCGGGTACGGGTGGTCAGCGGCAAGGCGACAATGCGCATGCGGTGTGCCGTGCGGCATGACTACGCTCGCGCCGACACGCGCGCGCGCATGGACCAACAGGATGTCGCGTTCGAAGCGGCGGATCAGCCGGCGCTGCGCTTGTGCTCGGATCAGGTGATGCACATCGACGGCGCGTCAGCAGTCGCCGAATTCACCTTGGAGCAAGGCCAGAGCGCTGAGTTTCTGCTCGGTTGCATCAACGATCCCCGATTCAAAGAGGGCGCGGCGGCGCTGTGCCTTGAGCGCAGCCTGAAGTTCTGGCGCGACTGGATTGGCCAGTCAAACTATCGCGGCCGTTGGCGGGAAATGGTCAATCGCTCGGCCTTGGCCCTGAAGCTGCTGACCTCACGCAAACATGGCGCGATCCTCGCTGCCGCCACGTTCGGTCTTCCGGAAACACCGGGTGGGGAGCGCAATTGGGACTATCGCTACACCTGGATTCGTGACGCCTCGTTCACCGTCTACGCCTTTATGCGCTTGGGCTTTGTCGAGGAAGCCAACGCGTACATGGGCTGGCTGCGCGGGCGGGTTAGCGATTGCCACGGGCAGCCGATGAAGCTCAACATTCTCTACGCCATCGACGGTCGCCAGGAACTCCCAGAGAGCGAACTCTCGCACCTCTCTGGCCACGGCGGCGCAACGCCTGTTCGCATTGGCAACGGGGCTTACGATCAGATTCAGCTCGATATTTTCGGCGAGCTGATGGACGCGGTGTACCTGGTCAACAAATACGGCGATGCAATCTCTCACGAAGGTTGGCAGCACACGGTAGAAGTCATCGAGCAGGTCTGCGAAACCTGGCAAAACAAGGATGTCGGCATCTGGGAAATGCGCGGCGAACAGCATGACTTCCTGCATTCGCGACTCATGTGCTGGGTCGCCATGGACCGGGCCATTCGTCTGGCATCCAAGCGCTCCCTGCCCGCCCCGTTCGCCCGCTGGGATCAGACCCGCCAAGCGATTTACGCCGACATCTGGAGCAACTTCTGGAGCGAAGAGCGTGGCCACTTCGTCCAGTACAAAGGGGGTACGGCCCTCGACGGCTCGATGTTGCTCATGCCGCTGGTGCGCTTCGTCAGCGCCAAGGACCCACGCTGGCTTGCGACCCTGCAAGCCATCGAAAAAAACCTGGTGCGCGACGGCATGGTCTATCGCTACCGCAATGACGACACTCAGCTCGATGGCTTGGCCGGCAACGAGGGCGCTTTTGCCGCGTGCTCCTTCTGGTACGTCGAATGCCTGGCCCGCGCCGGCCAGGTGGACAAGGCGCATCTGGAGTTTGAGCAATTGCTGCGGTATGCCAACCCGCTGGGGTTGTATGCCGAAGAATTCGACAGCCACGCGCGACACCTGGGCAACACCCCACAAGCGCTGACGCACTTGGCGTTGATCAGTGCCGCGAGTTTTCTGGATCGGCAGTTGAGTGGAAAAAAAACCGAGTGGCAGCCTTGAGACGGCGTTAACGAGCCGGGGGGTGCGAGCCTACAAAAGATAAACAGAGCACTGTCGTTTACCACCCTGTTGATGATTCCGACACCCGGAAATACTTTGTTGCCAGCGCTGGCATCCCCCCCTAACATCTCTTACAACGGGCACAGCGGAGCTGTCCAAAAACCCGAATTCAAGGAACCTGAATGACCCAGCGCATCCATCGCAGCATCGACGCCCCATTCCGATCCGGCCTTAACCGAGATGAACTCTGGGAAAGCCACGACAAAGGTCTGATCAAGTGTTGGGAAATCGGCCGCCATCGCGCCGGCCGCTTCCCCACTCTCGCCCAACAATGTCTCGCCGGAGAACTGCCGGTGCTGGGTTGGAAAGGTGGAGTAAGTCGCAGCCTGAAAAAACTCGAAAAATTCGGTTCGCTGAAATACCTGGCGCAGTGGCAGGGATTACGCGGTGAGGATCTGGACATTGATCTGGGTGAGGAGCAGGCTTTGACCTGCTCGCGGACCCACATGGTGGTAACGTACACGCCGGACCGATCAAAATATTTTAATCAAATGGCAGAGGCGGACGCCTGAGCGCTGGACTGAACGGCGCCTTCGTGGCGATTTTACTTCGATCGTCTTGTTTTCCCTGACGATGCCTCAGTGGAGCTTTCCATGAATCCGGCGCCGGCCATTCAGTACGCTCAGTCGCCATCACTACAGATCGCTTACGAGGAACACGGGCCCAGCACCGGTGCCCCGGTCATCCTGCTCCACGGTTTCCCCTACTCGCCCCGCGCTTATGACGAAATCGCCGCTGCGCTCGCCATTCGTGGCTATCGCGTCATCGTGCCCTACTTACGCGGTTATGGCCCGACCCGCTTCAACAGCCCCAACACCCTGCGCTCCGGGCAGCAAGCCGCCCTCGCCCAGGACCTGCTGGACTTGATGGACAGCCTCGCCATTGAGCAAGCCGGGCTCTGCGGTTACGACTGGGGCGGACGGGCGGCGTGCATTGTCGCGGCGCTCTGGCCGCAGCGGGTTCGCTGCCTGGTGACCGGGGACGGCTACAACCTTCAGGACATTCCTCACGCACGCCAGCCACTGGACCCGCTCACGGAATATCGCCTGTGGTATCAGTACTACTTCCACACCCCACGTGGCGCGGAAGGTCTGAGCCAAAACCGCCGTGCGCTGTGCGAACTGCTCTGGCACCTGTGGTCACCGACCTGGGCCCGGAGCGCGGAGCGTTATCCGTTAACCGCACCCGCCTTCGACAATCCTGATTTCGTCGACGTGGTGATTCACTCGTATCGACATCGCTTTATGTACAGCCCGGGCGACCCGGCACTGGAGTGGATCGAAGAGGCTCTGACCCTACAACCGCCTATCAGTGTGCCGACGATTTCCCTCTGCGGCGCCGTCGATGGCGTCGGCCCGCCACCCGAGGTTGACGAAGACATCACGCACTTCACCGGCCCCTACGAACGCAGAGTGCTGGCAGGCGTCGGCCATAACATTCCCGAAGAAGCGCCCGACGCAACGATCAAGGCATTGCTGAACCTGTTGGAGCGCTGACGCTGAAACGTTCGCGATAGGCCTGAGGCGTCACGCCCATGGCCCGTAGAAAACTGCGACGCAACGTCTCTTCACAGCCAAATCCGCACTGCACTGCTACGCGCTTGATGGGTACGCCGGTATCGCTGAGCAACCGCCGCGCCGTCTCTACCCGAATCAGCTCGATGGCCCTGGCCGGTGTTTGGCCGGTGTCGGTGCGGTAGTGCCGAATGAAGCTGCGTTCGCTCATGCCGGCTTGTGAGGCCAACGTCGAGACGCCGAGGTCCATGGCGAGGTTTTCGCTGATCCAGGCGTGAAGTTCATCAAAACGGTTGCCTTCCTTTTGCAGCGCGAGGGTTACGCTGAACTGCGACTGGCCGCCTGGGCGCTTGAGAAACACCACCAGTTGCCGCGCAACGTCGAGGGCCACGGCGCGACCGAGGTCCTCTTCGACCATCGCCAGTGCCAGATCAATGCCAGCGGTCACCCCTGCTGAGGTCCAGACAGGGCCGTCGTTGATAAAAATTGGATTGGGTTCGACCTGTAGCCTTGGGTACATCTGCGCCAACTGTTCGCAGCGAGTCCAGTGAGTCACTACCCGCCGACCGTCGAGCCAGCCACTGGAAGCCAATAAAAACGCCCCGGTACACACTGACGACACCCGCCTACAGCCTGCCGCATGCTCGCGGACCCACGCCACCAACGACTGATCTTGTGCCGCCGAATAAACACCCCAGCCACCGGCGATGATCAACGTATCACTGGCACCCTCCGGCAACGGCTCGGCCAACAGCGCCAAACCCGCTGACGACATCACCGCACCACCACCGCTGGCAATCACCAACGGCACATAGGGCAGCGGTAAACCCTGCTGACGGGCAGCATCGTTGGCCGAAGCGAATACCTGCAAAGGACCCGTGACGTCGAGCAATTGCACATTGGCAAACGCGAGCACATGAATGGTTTTCGACATGGTTGGCGTGATTCGTGGGGTTATTGGCGTATACGCCAGATCCTACGAGCCTACAGTGAAGCCGTCCACCCACTTCATGAGACAAACACCATGACGTTGCAGATCGGCTTTTTATTGTTTCCACAGGTGCAGCAACTGGACCTGACGGGGCCCTACGACGTACTGGCCTCATTGCCGGACGTGAAGGTGCATTTGATCTGGAAGGACTTGGTTCCAGTCACGGCCAGCACCGGCCTAGTGCTGAAACCGACCACGACCTTCAACGATTGCCCGCCACTGGATGTGATCTGCGTTCCCGGGGGTAGCGGCGTCGGGCCACTGATGGAGGATGAGCAGACGCTAGCATTCATAAGGACTCAAGCGGCGAACGCACGTTATGTCACATCGGTTTGCACTGGCGCATTAGTACTCGCAGCGGCAGGGTTGCTGAGGGGTAAGCGGGCAACCACCCATTGGGCGTATCAGGATTTGCTCGCGCCACTGGGAGCGATTGCAGTAAACGATCGGGTGGTACGCGATGGCAACTTGCTGACCGGCGGAGGGATCACAGCGGGGATCGATTTTGCCCTGACCCTGGCCGCGCAATTATTCGATAACGACACGGCGCAACTCGTGCAATTGCAGCTTGAATACGCGCCTGCGCCGCCGTTTACAGCGGGCACGCCTGAAACTGCACCGCCGCACATTGTGGAAGAAGCTCAACGGCGTGCGGCGCAATCGATCCAACAGCGCAAGCAGATCACCGAGCGCGTAGCCGCCAAACTCGATCAAACGTCGAGAAGCTGATACCCGATGACAGCAGTTGGCGGTCAAGACACGTCGCAGCACCTGCCGTCAAAAACAGCAGGGTATTTCGATTCCTGTGAAACAAAAAAACCCGCCGGAGCGGGTTTTTCCAAGACCATTACGACTCCCTGTCGTCAGCAATCCTTGCTAGTGGCCGATCATCCGTGACCCTGAGCACTTCCTGTGCTTCAGTTGATGGGGCTAGATTAAACGTATCGCCAACGCTTAAAAAGAGGACATTCTCGCGACAACGTGTAAGCCATTAACCATAAGCCAGTCTCTTCCCTGATCGAATTCCTACACGGGTCGACTGGATTTTTTTCCAGACGAAAAAAAACCCGCCGAAGCGGGTTTTTCCCAAGACCATTACGACTCCCTGTCGGCAGCAATCCTTGCTTATGGTCGATCATCCGTGATCCTGAGCACTCCCTGTGCTTCAGTTGATGTAGCTAGGTTACGCTTCGGATCCAATACGCACTAGACGACATAGCTACCAGTGCGTGTAAGACATTCGCTATAGAACGTCTTCCGAAAACCCTTAGAGATGTCAGGTGTTGAGTACGTGGGTCGTTGAGGCAAGGAACTGTTCGATATTGCTCATCTGCTCGTCCCAACCACGGCTGTCCATGCGGAATGCCTTGAGCCGACGATGTTGAGGGATGTGATCGAAACCCGACTCGGTAACTTTTAGCAGGGTACCGTTATTCATGTCTTCAAGCTCGAACGTCACCAACGTGGTGGGCTCCTGTGAATAGTCGACGTCGGGCTCTACAGCATAAGGGTGCCAACGAAACGAAAACACCCGCTCAGGCTCGACCCGCTCCACCAGAACATTCCACCGTATATGTTCATAACCGGGATATGTCACTTGTCCTTGGGTCCACTCACCGGCCACAAACCGCATGCCGTCGAGTGACACACCAAACCATTGTCCAAATGCTTCGGCGTTAGCCAGAACGCGCCAGACTTGAGCGCGCGGTGCCTGAAGCAGGATCTTCCTTTCGATGCGATCTGATGCTGGGTTCATAAGTCACCTCCTGCAGTGAACAGTAGGCCCGAAAGACCACAAGACCAACCTTAAAGTTGTATCAAGCGGGCGTGGCCGCCGTTCTAAGCGTCTGGACGGAGCCCCTCAGAGCACTGATAGGCACGTGTTAAAGTGCGCGATATTCAACATTCAGACCCAGGACCAACAATGCAAGTTTCCTCGGTGCGTGGCACAGTTCCTCACCTGCCACCCTCTTCGCTAAACTGCACTTTCATTGCCACTCTCACAGCGAGAATCTCCATGCACCCACGTGTTCTTCTGGCCTTGGCGCCATTGCTGTTCACCACCTTGGCCAATGCCATTGACTGCGCTAACGCCACCGACCAGAGCACTATGAATCAGTGCGCGGCGCAGCAGAACAAAGTAGCAGACAAGGAGCTGAATGCGCTTTACCAGCAGATCACTGCGCGGTTGAAGGACAGCCCAGACACCAAAAAACTATTGGTTGGGGCTCAGCGAGCGTGGGTGGCGTTTCGTGATGCCGAGTGCGAATTTACGGCTTCTGGGGTGGTGGGGGGCAGCATGTATCCATTGATCCACAACAATTGCGCTACTGACTTGACCAAGGTGCGGGTCGAGGCGTTCAAGCAATATTTAAAGTGTCAGGAAGGTGATATGAGTTGCCCGGTTCCAGGGGCTTGATGCTTTGGCGTTGATCAGGACGGCAAAGCAACCGAACTAGCCCACGCAGTTGAATGGCAAATTATTGCTGAACAAAGGCTTGTTCTGACATTTAGCGCCGGAACAAGCCTTGGTCACTTAAACGTGAGGGTCGCCCGGCAGTTTAACTGGCGTGGCGTATTGAGGTTTCAGATGGCCGTCCTGATCGAGTAACCAGGCATCCATAATCTCTCTTACCACTGGCCCCGCAACACGCCCACCGGCCTCGCCGTTTTCAATCATCACCGAGATAACAATCTTCGGGTGCTCGGCCGGTGCAAAACCTACAAACAAGGCGTTGTCGCGGTTACGCTCGAGGGTTTTCGCGCGGTTGTAACGCTCGCCCTGCTTGATCGCCACCACCTGTGCCGTACCACTCTTGCCAGCGATACGGTACTGCGCGCCGACCGCTGCCGCCCGAGCAATACCGCGAGCATCGTGCATCACCATTTGCATGCCGTGGTTGACCTGTTCCCAGTCACGCGGATCCTTGAGCAGGATGTTCGGCATCGGATGCTCGTCAACCGGCGCCACACCATCCACCGTCTTGGCCAGGTGCGGGCGGTTCCAGACCCCCTTGTTGGCAATAAGCGCTGTCGCTTGGGCCAACTGCAATGGCGTGACCTGCATATAACCCTGGCCAATGCCCAAGATTACTGTTTCACCTGGGAACCACGGTTGACGGCGTGTGGCGCGCTTCCACGCCTGGGATGGCATCAGACCTGCCGACTCTTCGAACATGTCCAGGGAAACCTTCTCGCCAAGACCGAACATCGCCATGTAGTCGTGCAGACGGTCAATGCCCAGCTTGTGCGCTAGGTCATAGAAATAGGTGTCGTTGGACCGCATGATTGCCGCATCCATATCCACCCAGCCGTCACCGCTGTGGTTCCAGTTGCGGTACTTGTGATCAAAGTCAGGCAGTTGGTAATAACCCGGATCGAAGACCCGAGTCTGCGGAGTGACCACGCCGGCGTCGAGCCCGGCAATGGCGACTTCCGGCTTGATGGTCGAGCCCGGCGCGTAGAGACCACGCAACACGCGGTTGAACAGCGGTCTGTCGATAGAGTCGTGCAGCGCCGCATATTCCTTGAAGCTGATGCCGGTGACGAAGAGATTAGGATCGAAACTAGGCTTACTGACCATGGCCAATACTTCGCCTGTCGACGGATCAAGCGCCACAACCGAACCACGGCGATCCCCCAGCGCGTTCTCGGCGGCTTCCTGAAGTTTGACGTCCAGGCTCAAAACGATGTTTTTGCCTGGAATCGGATCGGTATGCTTAAGCACCCTCAACACTCGGCCTTGGGCGTTGGTTTCGACCTCTTCGTAACCTACGTGGCCGTGCAGCTCGGACTCATAGAATTTTTCGATACCCGTCTTGCCGATAGATTGTGTGCCACGGTATTCCACCGTATCCAGGGCCTTGGATTCTTTCTCGTTGATGCGACCGACGTAACCAATGGAGTGGGCAAAATGCGCACCCATTGGGTAATGGCGCACGAATTGTGGCTCAACATCGAGGCCCGGCAAACGGAATTCGTTGACCGCAAGCACAGCGATTTGCTGTTCGGTGAGTTCGTAGAACAGGGTGACCGGCACGAACGGATGACGCGCCTGCTTCATCGCCTTGTCGAAAAGCGTCCGGTCCTCGGGCGGCAGACGCAGAAGACTGACCACCTCATCCAGTTCCTCTTTGACATCGGAGGCGCGCTCACGGGTAATGGTCAGGTTGAAACTGGGTCGGTTGTCCGCCAGTACCACGCCGTTACGATCATAAATCAACCCACGGGTCGGAGTGATCGGCAAGACGTGAACACGATTGTTTTCAGAGATCGTCGAGTGGTAATCAAACTCGACGACTTGCAACACATACATGCGCACGACCAGCGCGCAAGTGATGGCGATCACAAACAAAGCACAGGCCATCAGTCTTTTATTGACCAGACGCTTTTCTTTTTCGTGATCCTTTATAGGTATCGGTTCGGGCATTTCTGCAGCAGCTCTTTGACAAAAAAAGGGGGCCGGTCCGTGGGGTTGAAATCAGTCCGTTAAAAAACGAGCTGCACCATACCAAAAACCGCGCTGCCACTTTAGCGCGATTTACTCGAAAGGTTGTCCTTGAAGGCCAAAACGACAGTCGGATGCGTTTGAAGTGAAGGAGAATTCGTGACTTTTTCTCAACTTTGATGGGCTGATTCATGCCTTTTTAGCAGTTGTGGAGAAAAAGGTACTTTCCTGGGCGCAAAAACAAAACCCCTACCTGCATAAGCAGATAGGGGTTTCGGAATTTAATCTTGACGATGACCTACTCTCACATGGGGAAACCCCACACTACCATCGGCGATGCATCGTTTCACTACTGAGTTCGGGATGGGATCAGGTGGTTCCAATGCTCTATGGTCGTCAAGAAATTCGGTAGCCAGTGCGTCAGCCCTTACGGGTAACACGCCAGCGAATGGGTATGTAATAGATTTGTGTGTTTGATCGCAAACTTTCGACTTGTGTCGTCTTCACACACCGCAATCTGGTGCTTTTTCGCCCTTGGGCTCAAAGCCTGCAAATTGCTTGGGTGTTATATGGTCAAGCCTCACGGGCAATTAGTATTGGTTAGCTCAACGCCTCACAGCGCTTACACACCCAACCTATCAACGTCGTAGTCTTCGACGGCCCTTCAGGGGACTCAAGGTCCCAGTGAGATCTCATCTTGAGGCTAGTTTCCCGCTTAGATGCTTTCAGCGGTTATCTATTCCGAACATAGCTACCCGGCAATGCCACTGGCGTGACAACCGGAACACCAGAGGTTCGTCCACTCCGGTCCTCTCGTACTAGGAGCAGCCCCTCTCAAATCTCAAACGTCCACGGCAGATAGGGACCGAACTGTCTCACGACGTTCTAAACCCAGCTCGCGTACCACTTTAAATGGCGAACAGCCATACCCTTGGGACCGGCTTCAGCCCCAGGATGTGATGAGCCGACATCGAGGTGCCAAACACCGCCGTCGATATGAACTCTTGGGCGGTATCAGCCTGTTATCCCCGGAGTACCTTTTATCCGTTGAGCGATGGCCCTTCCATACAGAACCACCGGATCACTAAGACCTACTTTCGTACCTGCTCGACGTGTCTGTCTCGCAGTCAAGCGCGCTTTTGCCTTTATACTCTACGACCGATTTCCGACCGGTCTGAGCGCACCTTCGTACTCCTCCGTTACTCTTTAGGAGGAGACCGCCCCAGTCAAACTACCCACCATACACTGTCCTCGATCCGGATAACGGACCTGAGTTAGAACCTCAAAGTTGCCAGGGTGGTATTTCAAGGTTGGCTCCACGCGAACTGGCGTCCACGCTTCAAAGCCTCCCACCTATCCTACACAAGCAAATTCAAAGTCCAGTGCAAAGCTATAGTAAAGGTTCACGGGGTCTTTCCGTCTAGCCGCGGATACACTGCATCTTCACAGCGATT
This sequence comes from Pseudomonas sp. DC1.2, assembly GCF_034351645.1. Taxonomy (NCBI): domain Bacteria; kingdom Pseudomonadati; phylum Pseudomonadota; class Gammaproteobacteria; order Pseudomonadales; family Pseudomonadaceae; genus Pseudomonas; species Pseudomonas sp. DC1.2. Next base: position 3,719,063 of record NZ_CP133782.1, read on the forward strand.
TCAATTTCACTGAGTCTCGGGTGGAGACAGCGCCGCCATCGTTACGCCATTCGTGCAGGTCGGAACTTACCCGACAAGGAATTTCGCTACCTTAGGACCGTTATAGTTACGGCCGCCGTTTACCGGGGCTTCGATCAAGAGCTTCGCGTTAGCTAACCCCATCAATTAACCTTCCGGCACCGGGCAGGCGTCACACCCTATACGTCCACTTTCGTGTTTGCAGAGTGCTGTGTTTTTAATAAACAGTCGCAGCGGCCTGGTATCTTCGACCGGCATGGGCTTACGCAGTAAATGCTTCACCCTCACCGGCGCACCTTCTCCCGAAGTTACGGTGCCATTTTGCCTAGTTCCTTCACCCGAGTTCTCTCAAGCGCCTTGGTATTCTCTACCCAACCACCTGTGTCGGTTTGGGGTACGGTTCCTGGTTACCTGAAGCTTAGAAGCTTTTCTTGGAAGCATGGCATCAACCACTTCGTCGTCTAAAAGACAACTCGTCATCAGCTCTCGGCCTTAGAATCCCGGATTTACCTAAGATTCCAGCCTACCACCTTAAACTTGGACAACCAACGCCAAGCTGGCCTAGCCTTCTCCGTCCCTCCATCGCAATAACCAGAAGTACAGGAATATTAACCTGTTTTCCATCGACTACGCTTTTCAGCCTCGCCTTAGGGACCGACTAACCCTGCGTCGATTAACGTTGCGCAGGAAACCTTGGTCTTTCGGCGTGGGTGTTTTTCACACCCATTGTCGTTACTCATGTCAGCATTCGCACTTCTGATACCTCCAGCAAGCTTCTCAACTCACCTTCACAGGCTTACAGAACGCTCCTCTACCGCATCACCTAAGTGATACCCGTAGCTTCGGTGTATGGTTTGAGCCCCGTTACATCTTCCGCGCAGGCCGACTCGACTAGTGAGCTATTACGCTTTCTTTAAAGGGTGGCTGCTTCTAAGCCAACCTCCTAGCTGTCTAAGCCTTCCCACATCGTTTCCCACTTAACCATAACTTTGGGACCTTAGCTGACGGTCTGGGTTGTTTCCCTTTTCACGACGGACGTTAGCACCCGCCGTGTGTCTCCCATGCTCGGCACTTGTAGGTATTCGGAGTTTGCATCGGTTTGGTAAGTCGGGATGACCCCCTAGCCGAAACAGTGCTCTACCCCCTACAGTGATACATGAGGCGCTACCTAAATAGCTTTCGAGGAGAACCAGCTATCTCCGAGCTTGATTAGCCTTTCACTCCGATCCACAGGTCATCCGCTAACTTTTCAACGGTAGTCGGTTCGGTCCTCCAGTTAGTGTTACCCAACCTTCAACCTGCCCATGGATAGATCGCCCGGTTTCGGGTCTATTCCCAGCGACTAGACGCCCTATTAAGACTCGCTTTCGCTACGCCTCCCCTATTCGGTTAAGCTCGCCACTGAAAATAAGTCGCTGACCCATTATACAAAAGGTACGCAGTCACCCAACAAAGTGGGCTCCCACTGCTTGTACGCATACGGTTTCAGGATCTATTTCACTCCCCTCTCCGGGGTTCTTTTCGCCTTTCCCTCACGGTACTAGTTCACTATCGGTCAGTCAGTAGTATTTAGCCTTGGAGGATGGTCCCCCCATATTCAGACAAAGTTTCTCGTGCTCCGTCCTACTCGATTTCATGACTAAGAGATTTTCGCGTACAGGGCTATCACCCACTATGGCCGTACTTTCCAGAACGTTCCGCTAATCTCAAAGCCACTTAAGGGCTAGTCCCCGTTCGCTCGCCACTACTAAGGGAATCTCGGTTGATTTCTTTTCCTCAGGGTACTTAGATGTTTCAGTTCCCCTGGTTCGCCTCTTAAGCCTATGTATTCAGCTTAAGATAACCATCTTATGATGGCTGGGTTCCCCCATTCAGACATCTCCGGATCAAAGTCTGTTTGCCGACTCCCCGAAGCTTTTCGCAGGCTACCACGTCTTTCATCGCCTCTGACTGCCAAGGCATCCACCGTATGCGCTTCTTCACTTGACCATATAACCCCAAGCAATCTGGTTATACTGTGAAGACGACATTCGCCGAAAATTCGCAATTTAACTCACAAATTTTACCTTAGCCTGATCCGTTACCAGTGAAAGTAACGTCCAGTCTATCTTTCTATCACATACCCAAATTTTTAAAGAACGATCTAATCAAAGACTAGAAATCAACATTCACCATCTTAACAATGGAATGCTCATTTCTAAGCTTTACAATACAGAAGCAGTAAGTGGTGGAGCCAAACGGGATCGAACCGTTGACCTCCTGCGTGCAAGGCAGGCGCTCTCCCAGCTGAGCTATGGCCCCGTATCTCTACAGGCGTTTCCCACACAAAATTGGTGGGTCTGGGCAGATTCGAACTGCCGACCTCACCCTTATCAGGGGTGCGCTCTAACCAACTGAGCTACAGACCCAATTTCGGGCTGCTTCTAAATCGTCTTCTTCAATGAATCAAGCAATTCGTGTGGGAACTTATGGAGCAGCTGATGTCGTCGATTAAGGAGGTGATCCAGCCGCAGGTTCCCCTACGGCTACCTTGTTACGACTTCACCCCAGTCATGAATCACACCGTGGTAACCGTCCTCCCGAAGGTTAGACTAGCTACTTCTGGTGCAACCCACTCCCATGGTGTGACGGGCGGTGTGTACAAGGCCCGGGAACGTATTCACCGCGACATTCTGATTCGCGATTACTAGCGATTCCGACTTCACGCAGTCGAGTTGCAGACTGCGATCCGGACTACGATCGGTTTTCTGGGATTAGCTCCACCTCGCGGCTTGGCAACCCTCTGTACCGACCATTGTAGCACGTGTGTAGCCCAGGCCGTAAGGGCCATGATGACTTGACGTCATCCCCACCTTCCTCCGGTTTGTCACCGGCAGTCTCCTTAGAGTGCCCACCATTACGTGCTGGTAACTAAGGACAAGGGTTGCGCTCGTTACGGGACTTAACCCAACATCTCACGACACGAGCTGACGACAGCCATGCAGCACCTGTCTCAATGTTCCCGAAGGCACCAATCTATCTCTAGAAAGTTCATTGGATGTCAAGGCCTGGTAAGGTTCTTCGCGTTGCTTCGAATTAAACCACATGCTCCACCGCTTGTGCGGGCCCCCGTCAATTCATTTGAGTTTTAACCTTGCGGCCGTACTCCCCAGGCGGTCAACTTAATGCGTTAGCTGCGCCACTAAGAGCTCAAGGCTCCCAACGGCTAGTTGACATCGTTTACGGCGTGGACTACCAGGGTATCTAATCCTGTTTGCTCCCCACGCTTTCGCACCTCAGTGTCAGTATTAGTCCAGGTGGTCGCCTTCGCCACTGGTGTTCCTTCCTATATCTACGCATTTCACCGCTACACAGGAAATTCCACCACCCTCTACCATACTCTAGCTCGACAGTTTTGAATGCAGTTCCCAGGTTGAGCCCGGGGATTTCACATCCAACTTAACGAACCACCTACGCGCGCTTTACGCCCAGTAATTCCGATTAACGCTTGCACCCTCTGTATTACCGCGGCTGCTGGCACAGAGTTAGCCGGTGCTTATTCTGTCGGTAACGTCAAAACACTAACGTATTAGGTTAATGCCCTTCCTCCCAACTTAAAGTGCTTTACAATCCGAAGACCTTCTTCACACACGCGGCATGGCTGGATCAGGCTTTCGCCCATTGTCCAATATTCCCCACTGCTGCCTCCCGTAGGAGTCTGGACCGTGTCTCAGTTCCAGTGTGACTGATCATCCTCTCAGACCAGTTACGGATCGTCGCCTTGGTGAGCCGTTACCTCACCAACTAGCTAATCCGACCTAGGCTCATCTGATAGCGCAAGGCCCGAAGGTCCCCTGCTTTCTCCCGTAGGACGTATGCGGTATTAGCGTCCGTTTCCGAGCGTTATCCCCCACTACCAGGCAGATTCCTAGGCATTACTCACCCGTCCGCCGCTCGCCACCAGGTACAAGTACCCGTGCTGCCGCTCGACTTGCATGTGTTAGGCCTGCCGCCAGCGTTCAATCTGAGCCATGATCAAACTCTTCAGTTCAAACATCTTTGGGTTTTTAAGAAACCCTAAACTTGGCTCAGCAATCGTTGGTTACATCTTTGATTTCTCGCGGAGTAACTTGTGATGCTGATAATCTTGTTGACTATCAGTCTGACTCCACAAGCACCCACACGAATTGCTTGATTCAGTTGTTAAAGAGCGGGTGGTTAAGATCTTTCGTCTCAACCGAGGCGCGCATTCTACAGCAGCCCCTGTTACTGTCAAGCGGTTATTTTAAGAAGTTTCAAAGTTTCCTCTGCAACTTCAACCACTTGCGCTTTCGATCTCTCGTTAGCGGGAGGCGAATTCTACAGCGTTACTCGCTGCTGTCAACACCTCTTTTTCTCCGCTTTCGATCGAGAAGATCGAATCGTTTATAAGGCTAAAACACACTGCCTTATCAACTCCTTCTGGGCTTCGATAATCTGAAGCAGCTCGCTGTCGAAACCTACATAACTCTTTGTTTACCAAGGAGTTTTCCGTTTCGACTGCGCCGGAAGTGGGGCGAATTATAGACTTCCAGAATCTGCCGTCAACACCTAATTAGCCTTTTCTATCAAGAAGCGCAAAATGCCTGCTTATATATAGACGAGATCGAAACGAATGCGCAGTATATTGCCCATCACTTAAGCAATGCTTTCGCTTCCCACTTCGGACGATGCCACGCAATGAATGACCAGCCCCGCAGCCTTGCCTCGACCTTGTTCTCAGTGGGCCTGCTATTAATAGCCATGGCGTCGATCCAATCCGGTGCATCCTTGGCCAAAAGTATGTTTCCTATTGTGGGCGCCCAAGGGACTACGACCCTGCGACTGGTCTTCGCCAGCATAATCATGTTGCTATTACTGCGCCCATGGCGGGCGAACCTCACTGCAAAATCCCTTCGCACGGTAATCATCTACGGGATGGCACTGGGGGGGATGAACTTCCTCTTCTATATGTCATTGCGCACCGTTCCCTTGGGGATCGCGGTAGCACTGGAGTTCACTGGACCACTGGCAGTGGCTATCTATGCATCGCGTCGAGCAATCGACTTTCTGTGGATCGCACTCGCAGCCGTGGGCTTGATGCTATTGATACCGACAGGAGCGGCGAGCAATGGAATCGATTGGGTGGGAGCCGGCTACGCGCTGGGCGCAGGAGTCTGCTGGGCACTCTACATTCTCTTCGGCCAGAAGGCTGGCGCAGACAATGGGGTACAGACGGCAGCGCTGGGGGTAATGATCGCGGCGATATTTGTAGCGCCCATCGGCATTGTTCATGCCGGCGCAGCATTATTGACACCCTCCCTAATCCCAATAGCCATCGCCGTTGCCGTACTCTCCACAGCACTCCCCTACACCCTGGAGATGATCGCGCTGACTAGAATGCCCACACGTACCTTCGGCACTCTCATGAGCATCGAGCCTGCAATCGGCGCCCTCTCAGGCCTGCTATTCCTCCATGAGTTTCTTTCGCTGTCACAGTGGATGGCCATTTTGTGCATCATCCTGGCTTCCGTCGGCGCGACCATGACCATGGGCAGTAATGCAAAGCCAGCAGTCGCGGCGGATTGATACAGGATTTGAAGAAGCTATGGCATTTGTCGCGCACTTAGGCCATGTTTAGGACCGTAACCTAATGCCACAAATGGATTTTTTTCAAATAGGGATGTCGAAACGCTTCAAGCAAAAGCGAATACAGCCAGACTCGGGCGTAAGATCCGGGCCGCTAAGGGACAGCAATGAAACGAATTTTGATATTGATCGCCTTACTTGCAGTTGCGGGCTGTGCGGCGACCTCAAAAACCCAAGTCAAACACGGCAAAAAAGGGATCCACATCAACTGTTCAGGGCTCTCGTCCTCTTGGGACAAGTGCTACACCAGCGCTGCTGACTCCTGCGCACCCAAGGGTTACAAGGTAATCGCCAAATCGGGAGACGTTGTAGAGGAACCCGGGGATTATCCGTTTGGCCTTAACCCCGCCGGCTATACCAGTCGCAGCATGATCGTCATTTGTAAATAGGTGCGTGCTGCCCCGCCATCAGGCGGCCAATCTCATCGTGACTGGACTGCAACACAGTGCGCTGTATCTCTGGGGTGGCCAACATTCGCGCCACCACCAAAGCGCCGACGCATTGCGACAGAATCGCCCAAGCCAGGCTGTCGCTGCCTAGAATCTGCGCCCAACTCTCCTGAAGCTTGCAAATCCAGAGCTCCGCCTGCTGGCGCACCAACACATCTGAGCGAGCAATCTCCGCACCTAAAGCCGGAAGCGCACATCCGGACTCAGGGTGCTCGACATGGGCCATGCTCAGGTAGTGCTTCAGGCAACGCTCGAGCCTGAAACGATTCTGCTCGTCATGCCCGCCAAGACGAGCCAGGCTTTGGCACAACTCTCGTTCGACGATCGCCGCAAACAACTCGTCCTTCGACGAAAAGTGACTGTAGAACGCCCCACCACTCAAACCGATAGCCTTCATTAAGCCATCGACGCCAACCGTTGAGAAACCTGACTTCTTGGCAAGTAATCCACTGCTGTCCAGCAGCTTCTCTTTTGTTTCCAGCTTGTGATTGGATGAGTAACGCATTGCCTTGTCCTCAGAGTTGATCGCCTTGACGCTGGCCGGATCGTAGCATAACGTTCGTTTAGTTAACGATCGTTTAATAAAGAGGTCTACCTATGAATAACAAGAAGGTCGTATTGGTTGTCGGTGCAGGCGATGCTACCGGCGGCGCTATCGCCAAACGATTTGCCCAGGAAGGATTCATCGCCTGTGTGACTCGCCGCAGTGCCGACAAATTGCAGCCACTGGTGGATACCATCAAGGCCAGCGGCGGCCAAGCTCATGGTTTTGCCTGCGATGCACGTAAGGAAGAGGATGTGGTTGCGCTCATTGAGCAGATTGAAACCGAGATCGGCCCCATCGAAGCTTTTGTCTTCAATATCGGTGCCAATGTGCCTTGCAGTATTCTCGAAGAAACCGCCCGCAAGTATTTCAAGATTTGGGAAATGGCCTGTTTCTCAGGTTTTCTCAATGCACGTGAGGTCGCCAAGCGCATGGCGATACGCCAACGAGGCACGATCCTGTTCACCGGGGCCACGGCGGGTATCCGCGGCGCTGCCGGGTTTGCTGCCTTCGCAGGGGCCAAGCACGGTATTCGAGCCCTTGCACAAAGCATGGCCAGGGAGCTCGGACCGATGAACATCCATGTCGCTCATATCGTGGTCGACGGCGCCATCGATACCGATTTTATCCGCGACAGCTTCCCGGAAAAATATGCGACCAAGGACCAGGACGGCATCCTTAACCCCGAGCACATTGCCGAAAACTATTGGTACCTGCACAGCCAGCCACGGGATGCCTGGACCTTCGAACTCGACCTGCGCCCATGGAACGAACGCTGGTAAGCCCACCTCCACGACAATAAGCAGAGCGTACCGATCATGAGCAAAACCGTAGAGTTTTTTTTCGATCTTGGAAGTCCGGCCACTTATCTGGCCCATACACAACTACCGAAAATTTGTGCACAAACCGGCAGCCAGTTGACCTACATCCCGATGCTGCTGGGTGGCGTCTTCAAAGCCACCGGCAATGCATCGCCCGCGACCATCCCGGCAAAGGGCCGCTACATGTTTCAGGACCTGGACCGCTACGCGAAACGTTACGGCGTACCAATGAAGTTCAATCCGCACTTCCCGATCAACACCCTGATGCTGATGCGCGCAGTCACCGGCATGCAATTGCGCCACCCCGAACGTTTCGAGGCGCTAATCAATTGCCTGTTCAATGCACTCTGGGTTGAAGGCCGCAATCTCAATGATCCAGAAGCCGTCGCGGCGGTGCTGACGCAAAACGGTTTCGCCCCACATGAGGTGCTTGCACTAACGGCCGACGAGGAAGTCAAAACCGCTCTGAAGGACAACACCGAAAACGCGGTAAAACGCGGCGTGTTCGGTGCCCCCAGCATGTTTGTCGGTAATGAGTTGTTCTTCGGCCAAGACCGATTGGACTTCGTAGTGGAAGCGTTGAGTTAGATCTCGCTGAATGAGTCAGGCGCCTAACACAGCGCCTGAGTTCATTTGCGTCAGATAGCCACTGTACGGGTCTTCAACCATTCCAGCGCAGCGCCATCGAGCAATGGGCTCAAGCGCTCGCGCACTTCGGCATGATAGGCGTTGAACCATTGCTTCTCCTCCTCCGTCAACAGCGAGGATTCCAGGCAGCGTGTGTCGATAGGGCACAGGGTCAGGGTTTCGAATTTGAGGAATTCACCGAATTCGCTTTTGCCTGCCTCACGGTTCAACACCAGGTTCTCGATCCGCACACCCCAACGACCCGGACGGTAAGTGCCCGGTTCAATGGACGTGATCATTCCAGGTTGCATAGCGGTTTGCGGCGCAGCGGCAGCCTGATAGGCAATCACTTGCGGGCCTTCGTGAACATTCAGGAAATACCCCACACCATGACCGGTGCCGTGACCGTAGTCGACGCTTTCAGCCCAGATCGGCGCACGGGCGATGGCATCCAGCAACGGCGACAAAATGCCCCGCGGAAACTGCGCACGGGACAACGCGATCACACCCTTGAGCACCCGCGTACAATCGCGCTTTTGTTCGTTAGTAGGCGTCCCCACCGGCACCATTCGGGTAATGTCGGTAGTGCCGCCCAGGTACTGGCCGCCAGAGTCGATCAGTAACAGGCCATCGCCTTCGATCACCGCGTGTTCTTCTTCGGTGGCGTGGTAATGCGGCATTGCGCCATTGGCGTTGAACGCCGCGATGGTGTTGAAACTCAGCGACACATAATCTGGGCGCCGCATGCGGGCCGCCGTCAAGTGTTCGTCGATGGTCAGCTCGGTGACACGTTCGCGGCCCCACGCCGATTCAAGCCAGGCGAAAAATTCACAGAGTGCCGCGCCATCCTGTTCCATGGCCCGACGAATGTGTTCGGCATCGGCCAGGCTTTTTTGCGATTTGGCCAGGGTAGTCGGGTTCAAGCCTTCGAGCAGTTTCACGCCGCTGTTCAAATTTTCCAGCAAGCCGGCCGTCACACGCGCCGGATCGACTTGCAGGCTCACGCCGCTTGGAACAGAACGCAGGGCAGCAGCCACTTCGCTATAATCGCGCAGGCTCACGCCATCGCGTTCGAGAATCTCTCGCAGCTCAACATCGACCTTGCTCAACGCGACGAATAACGTCGCCTGTTCCTGACTAATGAGGGCAAAGGACACGAATACCGGATTGAACGAAACATCGCCGCCTCGCAAGTTGAACAGCCAGGCAATGTCATCGAGGGTGGCGATGAAGTGCCAATCGGCCCCACGTGCCTGAAGCGATTCTCGCAACGTAGCCAGTTTCTCGACGCGGCTCACAGTCGCCTGCGGCGGCAAGTGCTGATAGACAGGTTCGTTCGGCAGGCCCGGACGATCGCTCCAGACTTCGTTCAACAGATCGATGTCAGTACGCAGACGCGCGCCGCGCTCTTCGAGTTTGCTGCTCAGGGTACGCGCCGAGGCCACGGCCATCACCGCACCATCCACCGCCACTACCCCACCTTCCGGCGTCCGCTCAGCCAGCCAGTCCAGCGGGCTCGCCTGACCTGGTTGCAGCTTGACCAATTCGATACCGCTGCCCTCGAGTTCCTTGCTCGCTTGCTCCCAATAGCGGCTGTCCGCCCAGACACCGGCAGAATCCTGCGTGACGATCAAGGTGCCCACCGAGCCATAAAAACCCGACAGCCATTGCCGCCCCTGCCAGTAACCTGGCAGGTATTCCGAAAGATGTGGGTCGGCCGACGGCACCAGCAGGGCGTAAATACCCTCGCGGCTCATCAGTTCGCGGGTTTGCGCCAGGCGCTGGGGAACCAATCCATGGGTCAAAGGCTGCGTACTCATCGTGTCTCCTGCTAACCACTTCATTATTGTTCGGTGCCGATCAAAATCGGCGCTTAGGGACTGACCGCCCAGAATGCCGGTGCATCGGTGCAAGCCGCTTTAATCAGTTGAATCGCTTGATCGATGTCTTGCTCAGTAGTGAAACGCCCCAGGCTCAAGCGCAGGGTGCGACCGGCCAAACGCACGTCATGCCCAAGGGCCAATAACACATGGGAGGGCGCATTGCTGGCGGAGTTACAGGCCGACGTCGCGGAAAACGCTATCGAATGGCTCAACGCAGCCGAGTTGAACTCGCCCTCGCTGAAAGTCAGGCTCAGGGTGTGAGGGATACGCCGGGAGGGGCTGCCATTGAGACGAACGCCCGGAATGCTTAGCAGTTGCTGGAGCAAGCGTTCTCGCAGACGGACGATCGTGGCGTGCTCTTCCTCAAAAGATGTCGCTGCCAACGCAAAAGCCAGGCCCATGCCCGCAATCTGGTGAGTCGCCAAGGTGCCAGAGCGCAAACCGCCTTCGTGACCACCGCCGTGGATCTGTGCCTGCAAACGTTGCTGGGCACGAGGGCCGACATACAGCGCCCCGATGCCCTTGGGGCCGTAGATTTTGTGCGCCGAAAATGACATCAGATCCACTGGCAACTGCGCCAGGTCAATCGCCACTTTCCCTGCACCTTGCGCCGCATCCACATGAAACAGCGCATCACGATCACGCACCACCTGACCGATAGCCGGAATATCGTTGACGGTGCCCAGTTCGTTGTTGACCAACATCAGCGACACCAAGAAGGTGTCGGCGCGCATGGCTTCACTGACCGCTCGCGGAGTAATCAGGCCATCAGCGTCGGGCACCAGATACGTCACCGTGACGCCCGAGTCCTGCAACTGTTTAGCCGTGTCGAGAATCGCCTTGTGTTCAATCTGGCTGGTGATGATATGTCCACCGGACACACCACGGGCCTGGGCGACGCCTTTAAGAGCCAGGTTATTGGATTCGGTGGCACCGGAGGTCCAGACGATTTGCTCAGGCTGAGCACCGATCAGCTCAGCCACTTGCCGTCTGGCTTGCTCGACCGATTGACGAGCCTGTTGGCCAAAGGAATGGGAACTAGACGCGGGGTTGCCGAAGTTGCCATGGAAACCCAGACACTCGACCATGACCTTGATGACCCGCTCATCCACCGGCGTGGTGGCGGCGTAGTCGAAATACAACGCACGTTTATTCATAAAAGACTCGCAGAGCATGTTCCGGGATCAGGTACGCGGGATGTGGACACCAGCCATACCTGATTGGATGCCATAAAAGAAATACGACTTCGTTTCAAAGTGCGTAGGAACGCTCCTGAAGTCGAGCTTAACAGGCATCGGGCGCCGGATTGAAGCAATGCGTCAGCTAACGCTTTGAAGCAGCAGCGGATACAGCGAAATCACCAGCAACAGTGCCATGCCCCAGTTAAACAGGCGCAACCAGCGCGGATGACGCAGCACATTGCGCAACAGCGTGCCGCACGCAGCCCAGAGGCCCACGCTTGGCAGGTTGATCACGGCAAAAACCGCCGCAATAACAATCACGTTGGTGAAGTAGCCCTGCATCGGTGTGTAAGTGCTAACGGCGCCGATAGCCATGATCCACGCCTTGGGATTGACCCATTGGAACGCCGCAGCGCCCAGATAACTGATCGGTTTGCCCTTGCCGGCTTCGCTCTCGGAGACAGGACCCGAATGGGCGATTTTCCACGCCAGATATAGCAAGTAGGCGGCGCCAACATAACGCAACACGGTGTAAAGCAATGGGTAGCGTTGAAAGACTGCGCCCAAGCCAAACCCCACGGCCAAGACCAGCACAAAGAAGCCGCAGGTGATGCCGAGCATATGGGGAATGGTTCGGTTAAAACCGAAGTTCACACCCGATGCCAACAACATGGTGTTGTTCGGGCCGGGGGTGATTGAGGTGACGAGAGCAAACAGGGCGAAGCCCAGCAGCAGATCAAGCGAGAGTGTCATCGGTGGCAGCCAGTCAGGGTCAGTCAGGCATTGACCCTAACGCACGCCCGAAAGGAAACCCACGCACAGTTGCCTGAAAGTTCGAGCAGTACAGTCCTCGATCAGCTTGGACGACCGTGAAGGTGTACCGCGCGCTCGGCGTTCATTTCACCCCGGTTGTCGAAAACCAGAGATTTTTGTGGCGGGCCCAGTAACTCAGCTCTTTTGGCCTGGTATTCATCAAAGGACAACCCGCGACGACTCAAGGATTCCAGCGCCAGTTCCTGGGCTTCTTGTGCGCTGTAGGGACGAAGTTCAGGGGATTGGTGGGTGCCACACCCTGCGAGAACAGAGACGGTGAGCAGCAAAGAAACAGCGAGCAAACGGTTCATGGGAAGGTCCTGACGATCGGGTCTGTAGCGGTGGATGAAGGCTACGCCCGTGCACCCGACAGCAGAAATCAACACTCGTGATAGTCGGTATCGAGGTTAGTCAGCGATTGGCAGCAAACAGATCGCGCCTACAGGATAGGGAACGCCCGCATATTCTTTTAAGATCTAGAAATATCTATTTACGGTATTTTGAGGAATAACAAAGAGCCTCTATAACAACGCTAGCGCCTCATGCACTGTTGCCCACGCAACTGTCTGCCAGGCAACAGCCATTCAACAAACCCGTCTGAAAATCGCACAGTCCTTCATTCCGACAGTGCTGCACGCCCCTAAATACGGGGCCTCTATAGATTGGTACAGCTCTTGCTCAATTGGGTGACTACTCACTGCTCCCTGAGCAACTGTTTAAAAAGGAACTGATCATGTCGCGTCCATTGAAAGTGATTGCCCTCTCTGGAGGCACTTGGCGTCCATCTCGCACATTGGTGCTGACTCAGGCGCTATTGGCCGAACTGGCCACACAATTACCGATCGAGAGCACGTTGATCGAACTGGGTGACATCGCCCGGCCGCTGGGCGCGGCATTAGCACGCAACGAACTGAGCGCGGAGATCGAAGCCCAGTTGCAAGCCATCGAAAGCGCCGACCTGCTGATCGTCGCCGCGCCGGTGTATCGCGGTTCCTACCCCGGACTGCTCAAGCACCTGTTCGACCTGATCGACCTCAACGCGCTGATCGACACCCCGGTGCTGTTGGCCGCCACCGGAGGCAGCGAGCGTCATGCTCTGATGCTCGATCATCAGCTACGGCCTCTGTTCAGTTTCTTCCAGGCCCTGACCTTGCCGATTGGTGTGTACGCCACCGAAGCGGACTTCTCCAACTACCAAATAACCAGTGAGCCCTTGAAGGCCCGCATTCGTCTTGCTGCAGAGCGCGCTGCGCCGTTGTTCGGCGTATACCCCAAAAATCTGCTGAAAATCGCTTAAGGATCTCTTCATGGATGTTTTCTGGTTTCTGCCCACTCACGGCGACGGTCATTACCTGGGCACGACCCAAGGCGCCCGCCCGGTAACCCTCAACTATCTGAAACAAGTGGCCCAGGCCGCCGACAGCCTCGGCTACCACGGTGTGCTGATTCCCACCGGGCGCTCCTGCGAAGACTCGTGGGTGATTGCTTCGGCGTTGGTGCCATTGACTGAGCGCTTGCGTTATCTGGTGGCGATTCGGCCGGGGATCATTTCACCGACCGTGTCGGCACGCATGGCCGCGACCCTGGATCGACTGTCCAACGGCCGCTTGCTGATCAACGTAGTGACAGGCGGCGACCCGGATGAAAACCGTGGAGACGGGATCTTCCTCGATCACAGCGAGCGCTACGAAGTCACCGACGAATTCCTGCAAATCTGGCGCCGGGTACTGCAAGGCGAATCAGTGGATTTTGAGGGCAAGCACCTTAAAGTACAGAACGCCAAGGCGTTGTATCCGCCGGTGCAGAAACCCTATCCGCCCCTGTATTTCGGTGGATCATCCGAAGCGGCCCATGAACTGGCCGCCGAGCAAGTGGACGTTTACCTGACGTGGGGCGAGCCACCGGCCGCTGTAGCGGAAAAACTGGCGGATGTGCGTGAACGGGCAGCACGTAATGGGCGCACGGTAAAATTCGGGATTCGCTTGCACGTCATTGTTCGCGAAACCGCCGAAGAGGCCTGGAAAGCTGCCGACAAATTGATCGAGCACATCAGCGACGAAACTATCGCCGCCGCACAAAAGTCATTCTCGCGTTTTGATTCCGAAGGTCAGCGACGCATGGCCGCCTTGCATGATGGACGTCGCGACAACCTGGAAATTTCTCCCAACCTGTGGGCCGGTGTCGGCTTGGTACGCGGTGGCGCCGGAACGGCATTGGTCGGTGATCCGCAGCAAGTGGCGGCGCGAATCAAGGAGTACGCAGACCTCGGAATCGAGAGCTTTATTTTCTCCGGTTATCCACACCTTGAAGAAGCGTATCGCTTCGCTGAACTGGTGTTCCCGCTGCTGCCCGAACCCTATGCCAGCCTCGCTGGACGTGGGGTCACCAACCTCACCGGGCCGTTTGGCGAAATGATCGCCAATGATGTGTTGCCTACCAAAGCTACGGCCTGACCGCCTCGCCTGAATGTTTCCACGCGTTGCGTGGGAACGCAGGCCGTGACGCTCCGCGTCTCCAGAGGCATCCCACACAGAGTATGGGAACGATCAGTCGCCAGAAAGAAGGAACTCAGCGTGACTGCAAAACCACAAGGCACCCTGCTACCCCCCTTACACACCGCTCGCCGACTGGCTGCTAAGTTCGCGCTGACCGCCGTCGAACGCGACGAGCGCGGTGGCACCCCCAAAGTCGAGCGTGATGCCCTGCGCCACAGCGGCCTGCTGGCATTGAGCATTCCTGCTCAATACGGCGGACTCGGCGCCAGTTGGAGTGAAATCCTGGCTGTCGTCCGTGAGTTCGCCAAGGTTGATAGCTCCATCGCCCACGTCTTCGGTTTTCATCACCTAATGCTTGCCACTGTGCGCCTGTTTTCTCGGCCGGAGCAGTGGCAGCCGTGGTTCGAGCAGACAGCGCGCAAAAACTGGTTTTGGGGCAACGCCTTGAATCCGCTTGATACGCGTACCGTGGTGAAAAACCTCGGCGGCTGGCGAGAGTTTTCCGGCAAGAAAAGCTTCTGCTCAGGCGCCAGCGATTCACAAATGCTCATCGCCTCGGCGGTGGACGAAAACGCCGGCGGCAAACTGTTGATCGCCGCGATTCCCAGCGGACGTAGTGGCATCACCCTGCACAATGACTGGAACACCATGGGCCAGCGCCAGACCGACAGCGGCAGCGCGACGTTCGAGCGGGTACGGGTCGAAGAATCTGAGTTGCTGCTCGATCCGGGCCCCTTGAGCACGCCGTTCGCCTGCCTGCGGCCATTGATCGCACAGCTCACGTTTACCCACATGTTCCTCGGTATCGCCGAAGGTGCTTTCGAAGAAGCGCGGCAATACACGGTCACCGAGACCCGCCCCTGGCATAAATCCATCGCGCAGAATGTGCGTCAGGATCCTTACGTGCTGGGCCATTACGGTGAGTTCTGGGTGGCGCTCGAAGGGGTACGGTTGCTGGTGGAACGTGCCAGCGCATTACTCGACAAAGCCTGGGCCAAAGGCCCGAGCCTGGGCGCCGAAGAACGTGGACATCTGGCGACCGCCATTGCCACGGCCAAGGTCGCAGCAACCCGTAACGGCCTGGAGCTGTGCAGCCGGTTATTTGAAGTGACTGGCGCACGCTCGACCCACGCCTCCCTCGGACTGGATCGCCACTGGCGCAATCTGCGCACCCAAACCCTGCATGACCCGGTGGATTACAAACTCCATGAACTGGGTGACTGGGCGTTGAACCAGTCCCTGCCGATTCCCACTTTCTATTCATAGCCTTCCATCCATGGAGCGTGCCCCCATGCAGTTGTTGACCCTACCGCCCTCGCCCGCCCTGGCCACCTCGATCCGCGCCACGGCGCAGGTGTTCGAAGACCCGAAATCCCAAGCTTTGCTCGCGCACCTGCAACAGGTCGCGCCGAGTGAAGCCAGCGTGCTGATCATCGGCGAAACCGGCACCGGCAAAGAACTGGTGGCCCGCCACATCCACAACCTCAGCGCTCGCCGCAACCGGCCGTTCGTGGCGGTGAACTGCGGTGCATTCTCCGAGTCCCTGGTCGAAGCGGAACTGTTCGGCCATGAAAAAGGCGCTTTTACCGGCGCGCTGAGCGCCAAGGCGGGCTGGTTCGAAGAGGCGGACGGCGGTACGTTGTTTCTCGATGAAATCGGTGATTTGCCGATGGCGATTCAGGTCAAGTTACTGCGGGTCTTGCAGGAGCGAGAAGTGGTGCGACTGGGCTCGCGCAAGAGCATCGCGATCGACGTGCGAGTGCTGGCGGCGACCAACGTACAACTGGAGAAAGCCATCAACGCGGGTCACTTCCGCGAGGATTTGTACTACCGCCTCGATGTCGTCAGCCTCGAATTGAGCCCGCTGCGCGAGCGGCCCGGTGACATCCTGCCGCTGACGCGACACTTCGTCGAAGCCTACAGCCAGCGCCTGGGCTACGGCAGTATCACCATCAGCAAAGAGGCCGAGCTCAAACTGCGCAGCTACAGTTGGCCAGGCAATATCCGCGAATTGGAAAACGTCATTCATCACACACTGCTGATCTGCCGCAACAGCGTGATCGAACGCGATGACTTGCGCCTGTCGAACCTGCGTATCGAGCGACAGGACGATCATCACCCCCACATCGACGATTCACCGGAAGCCTTGCTTGACCGGGCGTTCCAAAAGCTCTTCGAGGAACAGGCCGGCGCGCTGCATGAGAAAGTAGAAGACGCTTTGTTGCGGGCCGCTTATCGCTTCAGTCATTACAACCAGGTCCACACCGCCGCATTACTGGGACTGAGCCGCAACGTCACTCGCACTCGACTGATCAAGATTGGCGAGCTGGCGGTGAACAAACGACGGCCCACCGAAAATGTGCAGGGCGAGCGGTTGATGCAGTTGTCGATCTAGTTCACGAGATTGCAGCACAATGCGTGGTCACGGCTGCGCTCCAGGCTGTGCAGTACCTGATACGAGCCGAAGGTAACTGTCTTCGCTTGATGGGTACGAAGCAGTTGCCAAAAATCCTGCTCGCCGCTTTCAAAACATCGGAAAGCGGCTTCGCCTGCCTCGCGAGATTGCCATTGCAGGTAGCTAAGCACCCGACGGCCATCGTCGCTGACCTGGATACTTGCACTCAAGAATCCGCTGTAATCCTGAGCCAAATGCTCTGTTTGCGCAGACAGCGCTGAAACCAGTGCCGACTGCCGATGTGGCTCGATTTCGAATTCGATCAGTTGGGTGAAACTACGATTTTTGTCTAACACCTGCATGAAGAGCCCCCCTCACGTGTAAGTCGGTTCTTGCGATTCGAAGGTGTGCAGGGTAAAACCTCTATCTAACTAGAGGTCAAGAGCCCTTTTAAAAATGATCACCCCGAAAAATCTGCACAAGGCACTCACTGTCGGCCAAGTGGCCGCTCGCAGCGGCGTGGCCGTTACTGCCCTGCATTTCTATGAAACCAAGGGATTGATCACCAGCCATCGCAATCAAGGCAACCAGCGTCGTTATCCACGCGAGGTATTGAGGCGGGTGGCCTTGATCAAAGTGGCACAGCGGCTGGGTATTCCGTTGTCTGAGATTGGTCAGGCGCTGCAGTCCCTGCCGGACAACCGCGCCCCGACGGCGGCCGACTGGCAGGTGCTGTCGGCGCAATGGAGTCGCGACCTGGATGAGCGAATCACTCAACTGACGTTGCTGCGCGACAAACTCAACGGCTGTATTGGTTGCGGGTGTTTATCGATGGAGGCATGTCCGTTGCGTAACTTTGGCGACGTCCTCGCAGCGCAGGGCTCGGGCGCACAGCTGTTGGAGTCAGGGACCCAGCGCTAGCGAGCGATCCGGCGAGCGCTCCCTCAGCGCGTCAAAAACTACGTTCATCCCGCAACAATCCACACGAATAAGAAACATTTACTTTCATATCCCCTTTCGGGTTTTTCGATGCTCATACGTCTTATTTAGATGCAGTCCGCCGCGTAGGCAAAAGCCACGGCCGGACTTTCCACGGACCACTCCGCTACGAAGCCCGTAGCCATGGTCCTTTCATCGAAACAAGACCCTTAATCATGTCGAAGAAATCCCGCTCAAAACTCTGGTTTCTGGTCCATAGCTGGCTGGCGTTGCCGATCTGGTTTTTCGTACTGATCGTCTGCGTGACCGGCACCCTGGCGGTGGTCAGCCAGGAAATCGTCTGGCTGGCCAACCCGCAAATGCGCGCCAGCCAGCCTTCTGACGACGCACAGCGGCTCAACTACGACCAGATCATCGCGGCCATCAAAAAGGCCGAACCCAACACGCTGGTCGAGAGCATCAATCGTCCCGACGAATCACACTTCGCCCTCGACGTCGCCGTCAGCTACCCCGACGGGCGATCCGTGACGGTGTATGTCAACCCGTACAGCGGCGTCATTCAGGGTGTTGCCCCTCAGTTCAACTTCAAGGCGTTCACGCGCGCCCTTCACGGTTGGTGGCTGGTGCCCTTCACCAACGGCTTCAGTTGGGGCTGGTACCTGGTGTCGTTTCTGGGAGTGCCACTGCTGGCCTCACTGGTCACCGGGCTGGTGGTCTACAAACGTTTCTGGAAAAGCTTTTTTCGCCCGACATTGCGTATTCGCCATGGCGCTCGAATCTTCTGGGGCGATTTTCATCGACTCAGCGGTATCTGGTCGATCTGGTTCATTGCCGTGATCTCGATCACCGGCGTCTGGTTCCTGATCAAGGCAATCCTGTTCGACAACCAGATTTCGATCACCACCGAACCCGTGGTATCGGTCGTCTCCCGAGAAAGCGTGCCCTTGACCCGCGATGGTAAACCCGCGCCCATGATCAACCTGGAACAGGCCATTCAGGTGGCGCAGGAGAAAATTCCGGGGCTTGAAGCCAGTTTCATCAGCCTGCCGAGCAATGCCTACAGCCACCTCTCAGTGGGCGGTCGAAGCTGGTATCCATTGATGTTCCAGACCGCAGAGGTCAACCCCTACAACGGCGATATTGCCAGTACCCGGCTACTGTCCGACCGCTCCAGCCTCGAATTCGTCACCGAATCGATGCGGCCCTTGCACACCGGAGACTTTGGCGGAATCTGGATCAAGCTGATCTGGTTTTTCTTCGGGCTGCTGCTGAGCATGATGGTGCTAAGCGGGCTGTTGATTTGGACCAAACGCACTGCGCTGGCGACGGCCAACGCGTTTAGGCGCAGCAACAACCCGCCGCGTACCTCCACGCTTTCGACACCGCAACCGACCCTCAACACACAGACACCGGAGGGCAACCTGTGAGCAAGACGACCCTTGCACCGGCGCCCTCCCACGTGCGCCGACTGTGGCGAAAGTGGCGCTTGCACCTGAACATTCTGTTGTTGCTGATCCCGCTGGGCTTCATGCCCAAGTATTTTGCCGACGCGTCACTGTTTCGCGGCGACAACGGGCTAGGCGAACGGGAAATCGGCAACATACCGGTCGGCCCCTGGAGCCTGCGCCTCGCCGAGTTGCACAACGAAGGGCCACTCCTGACAGGCCCCGCCGGCTACATGAAAGCCTTTAACGCAGCGCTGTGTGAGCGTTGCCGCGATCAGGTCAAGGCGACTTACCTGCGCATCGGCAAACCCCGCAGCTTGCGCGCCGCCGGGGTGATTTTCTTCGGCACGCCCTACCGCATGGGCGCGTCGTTACCCGTCCCGGCAAAGACCAAAACGGATGCCGAACTGTGGATCACTCTCGAAGGCTGGGACGGCAGCCTGCATCAAGCCTCTATCCCTCTGAGCCAGGCGTCCCCGGCCACGGTGGCCTGGCTGAACAAACAAGGTGGCAAACCATGATCAAGACGTTACGCCCACTGAGCGCCCTATTGTGGGTGCTTGGCGCCGGTTTCAGCGCCAGCGCCCTGGCGCACAACCCGATGTGCGAATGCAAAGCCATCGACGCCGAACAGATCCGCTGCACCGGCGGCTTTTCCGACGGCAGCGGCGCGCCGGGGGTGACACTGGATGTGATCGGCTACGACGAATCCATTCTGGTGCCCGGCAAGCTTGGCGCCGATTCAACCCTGACCTTCAAGAAGCCCAGCGCGGAGTTCTACGTGCTGTTCGACGCGGGTCCCGGCCATGTGGTCGAGATCGACCAAGCCGACATCGAGGCACCCGGAACATGAGTTTGACCACCGCCACCACGCACGTCGTCCGCCCCGCCGGCGCCGGCCATGAAACCCTCTTTGTGCTGTTGTTATGCCTGCTGATTCTAGCGGTCTCAGGCTCGGTGGTGGCTTGGCGCAGCGAGTCTCAAACAGTCACACGCGTGGGTGTTGATCAATTGGATGCCCGTCGTGACCTGAGCGCGGCCGAACAAGGTATTTACGCCGACCTGCGAGTAACCCTGGACGAAATCCACCTGCTGCGTCAGGAACAACAGACGCCACCTACGCCTGCGGGACTGGCCGACGAGGGCTTTGCGCCGTTTGTCCAGGACGCGAGTTCAGTGCGTCGTGGCGCCCATACCTGGCAGTTGCTCGGAGCCCAAGCCTACTTCGGTCAGAGCCAGACGAGGAGCGTGGCCGGTTCATTTCTGATGCGATTGAGCGCAAATGACGACGCTACGCCAGACATCTGGCTCAACCGTGGCAGCCCTCTCAACGCCCCAAACGAGTTCAGTGATGCCGCGCTCCAAAGCGCTGGCTGGCAGCAAATCGTCGCGCAATTCGACGCCGGCGTGACCCGCCAGCATCGGCACTGAACCCTCGCCTTCACCCGAGAGAAGATCGCTTCCTATGCCTATTTCATCTCAACGCAGCTCATTTTTTCGCCTGCTGCTAGTCGGCCTATTGGCCTGCCTGCTGGCGCCCCTGGCCAGTGCCGAAGAGGCCAAGCGCCTGCGCATCGGCATCACCCTGCATCCTTATTACAGCTACGTCGCCAACATTGTCGGCGACAAAGCCGAAGTAGTGCCGTTGATTCCGGCCGGCTTCAACCCCCACGCCTACGAACCCCGGGCCGAAGACATCAAGCGCATTGGTAGCCTGGACGTGATCGTGCTTAACGGCGTGGGTCATGACGACTTTGCCGACCGCATGATCGCCGCCAGCGAAACCCCGAACATCCCGGTCATCGAGGCTAATGAAAACGTGCCGCTACTGGCCGCCACCGGCACCGCCGCCCGGGGCGCTGGCAAGGTAGTGAACCCACATACCTTCCTCTCGATCAGCGCCTCCATCGCCCAAGTCAATAACATCGCCCGGGAGCTGGGCAAACTCGACCCGGTCAATGCCAAAACCTACACCCAGAATGCCCGCGCCTACGGCAAACGCCTGCGGCAGATGCGCGCCGACGCGCTGGCGAAACTGACTCAGGCACCTAATCCTGACCTGCGCGTAGCCACGGTCCATGCGGCTTACGACTACCTGCTGCGCGAATTTGGCCTTGAAGTGACCGCCGTGGTCGAACCAGCGCACGGTATTGAGCCGAGCCCCAGCCAGTTGAAAAAGACCATCGACCAACTGCGCGCTTTGGACGTGAAAGTGATCTTCTCCGAGATGGATTTCCCCTCCACCTACGTCGAAACCATCCAGCGTGAATCCGGGGTGAAGCTGTATCCGCTGTCGCATATTTCCTATGGCGAATACACCGCTGACAAGTACGAAAAAGAAATGACCGGCAACCTGAACACCGTCGTCCGTGCCATTCAGGAGTCCGGCTCATGACCGCTCACGAAACGCTAATCGCACACAACAGCGGCCCGACCCTCGACTTCGCCAAGGTTTGCCTGACACTGGGCCGCACGACGATCCTCGACCAAGTGACCTTCCAGGTTCAGTCCGGCACCGTGCATGCGCTGGTGGGCCCGAATGGCGGCGGCAAGAGTTCCCTGATCAAGACACTGCTGGGGCAAATGCCGCATCAGGGTCGCTTGAGTCTGCAATGGCCTGGCGAGCCTGGGGTCATCGGCTACGTGCCGCAAGCGCTTGAGTTTGATCGCGGATTGCCAATGACCGTAGATGATTTCATGGCCGCCATGTGTCAGCGGCGCCCGGCATTCCTCGGGTTGAGCAAACATTACGCGCCCGCGATTGGCGAGGCGCTGGAACGGGTCGGCATGCAGGACAAACGCAAACGGCGCATGGGCGCGTTATCCGGTGGCGAGCGGCAGCGGGTCTTGCTGGCCCAAGGGCTGATTCCGGCACCGCGATTGCTGGTGCTCGACGAACCGATGTCGGCCCTCGATGAGGCCGGCATTCAGGTGTTCGAACGGCTGCTGGACGATTGGCGACGCAGCGGCATCACCGTGTTGTGGATCGAGCACGATCTAGAGGCTGTCGGGCGGCTGGCGGATCGGGTCACCGGGCTCAATCGCCGGGTATTGTTCGATGCCACGCCGAAACAGGCGCTGACTCCGGAGCGCCTGCTGAGCCTGTTCTCGACCCATCCACGGAGCGCTGCCTGATGAGCTATGAAGCCTTTCGTTTGATGGTCCAGGGTTGGGCCTCTTCGGGTTATCTACCGGAAGCAATGGCCTATGGATTTGTGGTTAATGCGCTGCTCGCCGGACTGTTGATCGGCCCGGTACTGGGCGGCCTCGGCACGCTGGTGGTGGTCAAGCGCTTTGCGTTTTTCTCCGAAGCGGTAGGCCACGCGGCACTCACCGGTGTGGCGATCGGCATCCTCCTCGGCGAACCCTACACCGGACCTTACGGAAGCCTGTTCGGCTACTGCCTGCTATTCGGCATCCTGCTTAATTACCTGCGCAACCGCACCGGCCTGGCGCCAGATACGCTGATCGGAGTGTTCCTCTCCGTATCGTTGGCGCTGGGTGCCAGCCTGTTGCTGATACTGGCGGGCAAAATCAACGTCCATATTCTCGAAAACGTGCTGTTCGGCTCGGTGCTGACGGTTAACGGCAATGACTTGCTGGTACTGGCCGTCGTCGGTTCACTGGTCATGGCCCTGGCGCTGCCGCTGTACAACCGCATCATGCTTGCCAGTTTTAATCCGCAATTGGCGGCGGTGCGCGGTGTGGCGGTGAAGACCCTGGATTATCTGTTCGTGATTCTGGTGACACTGATCACCGTGGCCGCAGTAAAAGTTATCGGCGCGATTCTGGTCGGTGCGCTGTTGGTGATTCCAGCAGCAGCGGCGCGTTTACTCAGCCAATCATTGAAGGGATTCTTCTGGTGCTCGGTGTCGATCGCAACCGTCAGTACCTTATGCGGAATACTCGCGCCAATTGTTTTCGACCTGCCCATCCCGTCCGGCGCCGCAATCATCCTGGTGGCCGGTATCGCTTTCGCCCTGTCTGCCATTGCGCGCGGCGTCGTCCCCAGCCTGAAAGGGAATCTCGGATAAATGTCTTTTTCTCTGCGTCATCTGACCCTGACCATGGCCCTGTGCGGGCTGATCAACACGCCGCTGTTGGCTGCTGACGGGAGCAAACCCGTGCGTGTACTGGCGTCCCTGCCCATCACTTACGGGTTGGGCGAAGTCTTGCTCAAAGGCACCGACGTGACACTGGAACGCGCGGCACCGGCCAATCTGCCGGGCAGCCGCCAGACCGCCTACTTCACCGGTCGCGGGGCACCAGCGCTGGACAAACTGGCGGTGGACGCCGACGCAGTGATCGGCCTGCGTTCGCTCTGGGCCGATGACCCGCTCTACCCTGTCGCTCGCCGCAGCAACATCCGAATTGTCGAAGTCGACGCCGCGCGCCCGGTGGACGGAGCCCTGCCAGGCATCGCGGTGCAACCCGGCAACACGATTGACGGTTTGAACAGTCAGCCGTGGATGGCCAGCAACAACATGGGACGCATGGCCGATGTCATGGCCGCTGACCTGGTGCGCCTGGCGCCCAACGCCAAACCGAAGATCGACGCCAACCTGGCGGCACTCAAACAGCGCTTGCTCAAGCTCAGCGCCGACAGCGAGGCGCGGCTAGCCAGTGCAGACAACCTCACGGTGATGAGCCTGAGTGATCACTTCGGCTACTTGATCGGCGGGCTCAACCTGGAATCGGCCGGCCTCGATGCCCGGCCGGATGCCGAGTGGACGCCTGAAGCGCTGAAGCAGCTGGGCGCGATGCTTAAGGAACAGGATGTGGCGGTGGTGCTGCATCATCGTCAGCCGCCGGAGGCGCTGAAAGCGGTCATTATCGAGGCGGGGAGTCGGCTGGTGGTGTTGAGTACCGATGCCGAGGATCCGGTGGCTGAACTGGAGGGGAATGTGGATCTGCTGATCAAGGCGTTAAGCGGGGCCTGACGCCAGTAAGTGAGATCGCTCTCTCACCGGGAACGATCACAACCCGCTTCCAATGTACAAAAGCCCGCTGAACGTTAACCGTTCAGCGGGCTTATCGTTGCCTCTCTTCCGGGGATGCAGGCAAAGAAACTCCGCGTCTCACTCAACAATTCAATGAGTCGCTGCCGCCTGTTCTTGCATTTTCTGACGCAAACTCAGCGGACGCATATCTGTCCAGACTTCTTCGATATAGGCCAGGCACTCTTTTTTAAAACCGCTCTTGCCCACAGTGCGCCAGCCTTGTGGCACGGCTTTGTAGTCAGGCCAGATCGAGTACTGTTCTTCGTGATTAACCACAACCTGAAAGAGGATGTCCTCGCGGTCGAATACTGACGTCATGGTGTCTCTCCATCGCTGTAAGGGTTGGCTGCACGGCGTGTGCAACCGGTTTGTAGAATGAACGTTCAAGGCGCCAGGAAATTTAGAGGTGCGCGGTGGCGGCGGCCAGAGCCCTGCCGAAGATCTCGGCCACCTGATCGATTTCGGCGGCGGTAATCACCAGTGGCGGCAGGAATCGCACCACCGCGCCATGGCGACCACCCAGTTCAAGAATCAAGCCGCGCTTGAGGCACTCACGCTGCACCAAAGGCGCCAGGCGCCCGAAAGCCGGCGGATGACCTTGAACATCAGGCGTACCCTGCGGGTCCACCAACTCGACGCCAAGCATCAAGCCGCGCCCGCGAATGTCACCCATCTGCGGGAAGTCTCGTTGCAGGAGACGCAGGTGTTCATGCAAACGCTCACCCATGGTGTTGGCGTGCTCACAGACGTTGTGTTCAGTCAGGTAACGCATCACCGCGGAGCCCGCGGCCATGGCCATTTGGTTGCCACGGAAGGTTCCGGCATGAGCACCCGGCAACCAGGTGTCGAGCCAGTCTCGATAAACCACCACCGCCAATGGCAGACTGCCGCCGATGGCTTTGGACAGCACCACCACATCGGGAATGATTCCCGCGTGTTCGAAGGCAAACATCTTGCCGGTACGGGCGAAACCGCTCTGGATTTCATCGACGATCAGCGCGACGCCCGCTTTCTCGGTGATACGCCGCAAACCGCGCAACCAGTCCAGATCCGCCGGAATCACGCCACCCTCGCCCTGCACTACCTCGACGATCACCGCGGCAGGCAACTGCACGCCGGCCTCCGGGTCGTTGAGCAGGTTTTCCAGGTAGTTGAGGTTCACCTGCACCCCTTGCGCACCACCGAGCCCGAACGGGCAGCGGTAATCGTAGGGGTAAGGCATGAACTGCACGCCGCTGCTGAGCAATGCGCCCAAGGGCTTTTTCGGCCCCAGACTGCCCATCAGGCTCAGGGCGCCCTGGCTCATGCCGTGATATCCGCCCTGGAACGACAACACGGTGCTGCGACCCGTGGCCGTGCGCACCAGTTTCAGCGCCGCTTCCACAGCATCGGTGCCGGTAGGACCACAGAACTGGATCTTTGCTTCAGCCGCCAACGCGGGCGGTAGCAGGCCGAATAGGTCCTGAACGAACTGATCCTTGACCGGCGTCGTCAGGTCGAGGGTGTGAAGCGGCAATTCATCGGCCAGCACTTGCTGGATCGCCTCAATCACTGCGGGGTGGTTGTGCCCCAGCGCCAGCGTGCCGGCACCGGCCAGGCAATCAATGAAACGTCGGCCTTCGACGTCCTCAACATAGATGCCCTTGGCCCGTTTGAGGGCCAGGGGAATCCGTCTAGGGTAACTGCGGGCGTTGGACTCTTGCCGGCTCTGACGAGCCAGCAGTGCCGTTTCGTTGAACTGATAGAGCGTCTCGGCAGGCAGCGGGGCGACCCGGGCCGGTTGATCTTCGATAAGGCTGGTAGCGACTGACATCTCTCGATCCCTCAATACGCTGTTGATAGTGACCAAAACTGCACACCCGACAGTGCGCACACCTATTACGGGGCGCACTTGCAGGTTTTCCTGTTCTGGAAACGCATCAGCGCCTCAAGGATTTACACCCTCGATCAGCTTTCTAGGAAGGAGGCGCGAGCGCCTTGTGCATGGGAATGGCTTGCAACCCCGCGACGGTGAAGGTGGGGGCACAGGCGAGGTAGCCCAGACGGCGGTAAAACGCCTCGCTGGAGCAGGTGCTGTTAAGTTGCGCCTGGAGCAAACCGCGACTGAGCAGCCAGGTTTCCAGGTCGTGGACCAAGGCCTGCCCGGCGCCTCGGCGGAACCATTCGGGCTGGACGTAGCAGAAGGCGAGCCGACCATTGATCGCGGCCATGCCGACACCGATGGGTTTGCCCTGTAACAACGCGAGGTTCAGGTACAACCGCGGATCGGTGAGCCAGCTCTGTATGTGTTCAGCGGATTTGTTGTGAGTCCAGGCCGCCACGATCTTCGGGTCATTGCGATGGTCCAGCGCGCAACCCACCCGGATCGAACGTTCGACAATCCGGCTGATAATGCCGGCATCGGCGGAGCTTGCCTGACAGATCTGTAAAAGTGCATCCATAGCGCTACTACCTCAATCCATTGAGTAAAAGCTGCCGGGACGATAGCGCCAGTGCTGACACAAAGGCCAATGGAGAGACGTTACATTTGGTGTGCGGCAAAGGTTCGTCGTGGCAGCGCGCTCACGGCCACAACGAAGCGGTGCAGTGGCTCAGACCGACTGCAATGGCATGGTTAACTCAACCCGCAATCCATCCGGCCGACTGTCAAAATGCAAGGTGCAGGCGCAGCGCTGAACGATCGCCTGCACAATCGCCAGACCGAGGCCGCAGCCGGTGCTTTGACCGTTGCGCCAGAAGCGTTGGGTCAGGTGTTGCAGATCGTCCGCGGCGATGCCCGGGCCGTGGTCGCGGACCACAAAGCGCACGCGATTACCGGTGGTTTCCAGGCTGAGTTCTACCGCGCCTTCCGCTGGAGTGTGGCGCAGGGCGTTGTCCAGCAGGTTGCGCAAAGCAGCAATCGACAGCACTGCCGGCATTTGCACCGGGGCCTCAGAGAACGCGCCCGGCAACTGCAATTTGATGCGTTGCCGGTCACCGCTGGCGGCGTCCTGGATCGCCAGTTTCGCCACCTGTTCGGCGCTGCACTGCACACCGTCATCGAACGACAGGCTGCCCTCGACTCGCGCCAACAGCAGCAATTGTTCCAACGTGCGGTGCAGCCGGTCGGCACCTTCCTCGGCTCGAGCCAGGGATTGATCGCGGGCAGCGCCCTCTGTCATGCGCGCCACTTGCAGGTGGGTCTTGATCGCCGTCAGGGGACTGCGCAGTTCGTGCGCCGCGTCGCCGGTCAATCGACGCTCACGCTCGATGGTCTTGCCAATGCGCTGAAACAACTGATTCTGGGTGTCGAGCAAGGGTTGCAATTCGCTAGGCAATGGCTGGATCTGTAACGGCTCAAGCGAGTCGGCGCTGCGCCGCATCAGTGCATCACGCATACGGTTGAGCGGCGCCAACCCCTGGCCGATGCCGAGCCACAGCAGGCATAGGCAGCCCAGCAATGCCACGCCCACCGGTACTGATGCGGCCAACAGCACCGACATGTTCAAGGCTTCGCGCTCGATTTGCCGGTCCGCCGTGGTAATACGCAAATCGCCACGTGCCAAGGTGAAACTGCGCCACGGCGCGCCATCGATCATCTGATCGTGAAAACCCATCTTCTGCGCTTCGAGGGTTTGTTCGGGATCACTGTGACTGCGAGCAAGGATCTCGCCGCGCAACGAACTGACCTGACAGGCCATGCCACCGGGAATGTTCAATTGCTCAGCACTGAAATGGGTGCCCTCGCCTTTGCTCGGCAACGCCGGCAATTGCTCCAGCAACCCGGCGACCATCCGGGCGGACGCCACCAGCCGTTGGTCGAGGGAAAACATCATCTGGTTACGCAGGTCGCTGAGCATCCAGGCCGCTGCCAGCGCCCAGATCAGCGCGAACGCGGCGCCCAGAGTCAGGCTCAGGCGCAGACGCAGGCTCATCACTTCGAGGATTCCCCGCCATCAGCCGGCCCAAGGCGATAACCCAGGCCACGCACCGTCTCGACAATGCCGTTACCGAGTTTGCGTCGCAGGTGATGGATATGGACGTTGAGGGCGTTGCTTTCCAGCTCATCGTTGAAACCGTAGACGCTGTCTTTCAACTGCTCGGTGGACAGCACGCGTCCACGGTTATGCAGCAAGGCCTGCAACAACGACTGTTCGCGCCTTGACAGGTCCACCGATTGGCCGCCGAGCAGGGTCTCGCGGCTGCTGGGGTCGTAGGTCAAGGCGCCATGTTCGATCAGGTTGACGCTGCGCCCCGCGACCCGGCGCAACAAGGTGTGCAAACGCGCGGCGAGTTCGCGCAGGTCGAACGGTTTTAACAGGTAATCATCCGCCCCGGACTGCAAGCCATCGACACGATCGGTCACCGAGTCTCGCGCCGTAAGAATCAGCACCGGGGTTTCCAGACCACCGTGGCGCAACTGCTGCAACAGCTTCAAACCATCTTCATCGGGCAGGCCGAGGTCAAGTACCATGACGTCAAACTCAGCCACTTTGAGCATCGCCCGGGCCGCCGACGCGGTGGCAACATGCTCCACCGTCAGGCCCTGGGCGGTAAGGCCAGCAACGATGCCGCTGGCAATCAGCTCATCGTCTTCGCAGACAAGTACATGCATGGTGGGCACCGTAAAAAAAACTGATTAGGCCGTTGGCCGATTAAGCGGACATTATGCCCCCGAGCGCCGTCGCCACAAGACCGTGAGGGTTAATCATCGGTTAATCGCCGCCCACCATTGTGCTCCTCACTTGCAAAGGGATAAGGCTTACCCATGCGTCGACTGTTTTTACTCTTTGTTCTCTTGATGTCAGGCGTGGTGTACGCCGGGACCAATCCATTCGAGAACAAACCCGAATTCCTGCCGGTGGGCAAGGCGTTTATCTTCACCTCCGAACGCCTTGAGACCGGTGAAACCCAGCTCTATTGGCAAATAGCTGACGGTTACTATCTCTATAAGCAGCGCCTGAAGTTCGACGGATTGTCCGCGCAAGTCACTCCCGCACTGCCTGAAGGAGAAGCGCATAACGACGAGTTCTTCGGCGAGCAGCAGGTTTATCGCCAAGGCCTGGAGCTGAAGATTCCGGCAGGCGCGACCGGGCAAATCAAGGTGGGTTTCCAGGGCTGCGCCGATGCGGGCTTGTGTTATCCGCCGCAAACGCAGGTCGTGGACCTTGGCGGAACATCGACCACATCTGCCACGCCTGCCACGCCTGCCACCCAAGAGGCACCTGACCAAGCCTTGGCCAGCAACCTGCAACAACGGGCGCTGGGCTGGAGTCTTTTGGTGTTCTTCGGGTTGGGACTGTTACTGGCCTTTACCCCGTGTACGCTGCCGATGCTACCGATCCTCGCGGGCTTGATTGTCGGCAGCGGTGCCACGCCCAAACGCGGTTTCGCCCTGGCGAGCAGCTACGTGATCTGCATGGCGCTGGTGTATGCCGCAATGGGCGTGCTGGCAGCATTGCTGGGCGCAAACCTTCAAGCACTGCTGCAAAACCCTTGGTTGCTGGGCAGTTTCGCGGCGGTGTTTGTGCTGCTGGCGTTGCCAATGTTCGGCTTCTTTGAGCTGCAATTACCGGTGGCCGTGCGTGACCGCCTGGAAAACGTCTCGCGCAATCAGCGCGGCGGCAGCTTGATCGGTGCCGGTGTACTGGGCGCCTTGTCCGGCCTGTTGGTCGGCCCGTGCATGACCGCACCGCTGGCCGGCGCCCTGCTCTACATCGCACAAAGCGGTAATGCGCTGCACGGTGGGCTGATTCTATTCGCCATGGGCATCGGCATCGGCGTACCACTTTTGTTGCTGGTGACTGTCGGCAATCGCTTCCTGCCTAAACCTGGCGCCTGGATGAACCTGCTTAAAGGCGTGTTCGGCTTTCTGTTTCTCGCCACAGCGCTGCTGATGTTACGCCCGGTGCTGGATGAATCACTGTGGATCGGCCTGTGCGGGGCATTGCTGCTGATCGCTGCCTTCAGCGCCTGGAAGCAGGCAGAAGGTTTTGGCCGCGTGGCCCACCTGTTTGGCGCCAGCGCGTTGTTGCTGGGTGTATGGGGCAGTCTGCTGCTGGTGGGTGCCGCCGGAGGCAGCAACGATCTATTAAAACCGTTACAGATTTACCGTGCCGACGCTTCCAGCCCTACCGCCCACGACGCTTTCAGCACCGTCAAGGATCCTGCCGCCCTACAGCGGGAACTGGACGCGGCCAAGGCGCGGGGGCAATGGGTGCTGCTGGATTACTACGCCGACTGGTGCGTGTCGTGCAAAGTCATGGAAAAACAGGTCTTTGGTCAACCCAAGGTGCTCCAGGCCTTGAGCGACGTGCGCTTACTGCGGCTGGACGTCACTGACGACAATGCCGCCAGCCGCGAACTGCTTGAACGTTATAAAGTGCCAGGGCCACCGAGCCTGCTATGGATCGGTGCCGACGGCCAAGAACGTCGCAGCCAGCGCATCACCGGCGAGGTCAATGCCGACACCTTCCTGCAACGCTGGACAGCCACCCGAGATGCCCGCTAATGCTGACCTTTACCCTCGGCACCTTTGCCATCGCGCTGAATCATCTGCTGCTGATCAGTGCGCTGGCGTTGGCAACTTTTGTCGGCTGGCGGGTGGCCAAGCGCGGCGGTGAAAACCCCGAGTCGGTGCTGTTCAGCTTATTCCTGCTAGGCATGCTGGTAGCGCGGATCAGTTTCGTCTTCGCCTATTGGGCGCAGTATCGCAACGATCCGTGGCAGATCATCGACCTGCGCGACGGTGGTTTCCTCGCCTGGCCTGGGGTGACCGTACTGTTACTCGCAGCCTTGTACCGAGGCTGGCATCGCCCAGGCCTGCGCCAGCCGCTGGGTTTTGGCGTGGGTAGCGGTTTGGCGTTCTGGCTGCTGGCGACGTTCTCCCTGAGTCTTTACGAGCAAGGCACACACCTGCCGGAAATCACCCTGCGCAACGCTGCCGGTGAAACAGTGCAATTGGCTGACTATCAGGGCGGGCCGTTGGTGATCAACCTGTGGGCCACTTGGTGTCCGCCATGCCGCCGGGAAATGCCGGTGCTGGAAAACGCTCAAAAACAGCGGCCGGACCTGACGTTCTTATTCGTCAACCAGGCCGAAAGCATGCAAAGCGTCGCCACTTACCTCGAAACCCAGGGCTTGAGCCTGTCTAACGTGCTGTTCGACGGCAGCGGCCGATTGGGTCAAGCGGTGGGCTCAATGGCGTTGCCGACGACGCTCTTTTATAACAACGAGGGTCGCCTGCTGGGCAGCCACCTGGGCGAGCTGTCACAAGCCAGTCTGGCCCGCGCCCTGGAAAACTTTGAAACCCCGAATCAGGCCGTTTCGGCCACGTCCCCAAGGAAATTGCCATGCCCCGCCTCCGCCACCTGCTGACCTTGACCCTGGGTGCAGCCCTACTGCAACTGCCGTCGGTGCAGGCCGAAGAACTGCCTGAGGCAATCAAGAAGATCGAAGCCAAGGGCGCGAAAATCGTCGGTCAATTCGATGCGCCCGATGGTTTGCGCGGTTATGCGGCGCAGTACCAGAACCGCGGAATGGCAATGTACCTGACGCCGGACGGCAAACACGTGTTGCTGGGTAATCTGTACGACGCCGACGGCAATGACCTGAGCAGCGCCCCCTTGCAAAAACTGGTTTACGCGCCGATGTCCAAGGAAGTCTGGGGCAAGATGGAAGCGAGCAACTGGATCGCCGATGGCAGCAAAGACGCACCCCGAGTCGTCTACCTGTTCAGCGATCCGAACTGCCCTTACTGCAACATGTTCTGGGAGCAGGCGCGGCCATGGGTCAATGCCGGCAAAGTACAACTGCGACACATCATGGTGGGCATCATCCGTGAAGACAGCCCGGGCAAATCCGCCGCGCTGCTGGCCGCCCAAGACCCACAAAAAGCCCTGCAAGAACACGAGAAGGCCGGCAAGGCCAGTTCACTTAAGGCCTTGAAAGACGTGCCGCCAGCGATTCAGGCGAAACTGGCGGCAAACATGAAGTTGATGGAAGAGCTGGAGTTGTCCGCCACACCCGCGATTTTCTACAGAGATGACAAGGGCGAGTTGCAACAACAGCAAGGTGCGCCGTCGCCAGACAAACTGCTGAAGATTCTCGGGCCGAAGTAGCCGTCACGACTGTTCCCAGGCCAAGCCTGGGAACAATGCTTACCGATGCGCGGCCAAAAACTTCAGCAAAGCTGCTGTGACAAACTCGGCATTCTCCAGATTGGAGATATGCCCCGCCTCCGGCACCAACACGCAGGGGCAACCGATTAACTCGGCCATCTCTTGAGCTTCCGAGGCCGGTCGCGGTTTGTCCTGATCACCACACATCACCAGCGTGGTTTGCGGGTTGAGCTCGTGCAGGCGCGGCAACAGATCATCACGACCAAAGGTAATCCGCCCCATCGGCACAATGCTTTGGCGTAGGCGTTCAGCCGGCAGCGCAGCCAGCGCCGCATGGAACTGCTGATACAGCGCGGACTGCGGATCGATCCCCGGCCGGAAAAAGATCGGCACCACGATGTCCAACAATGTCGGCGAAATCATGCCGGTGTCTTCGATTTGCTTGAACAGCGAGAAATAATACTGACGCGTCGGCTCCGGCTCGACACCGAGGTAGGTGTCCATCAGCACCAAGCCGTTGATCCGCTGCGGTGCCGACAACGCCAGACGCGCGCCCCACATGCCACCGACCGACAAGCCGACCAGCGTGAACTGCTCAATCTGCAAATAATCGAGCAGTGCCAGCGCCTGGCGTGCAATGTCATCCAGCGACAAGGTTCCGTCAGGCAACGGCCCGGATTGTCCATGCCCCCAGAGGTCGAGGGCGATCACCCGATACTGCTGCGCCAATGCCAAAATTTGCGGCGTCCACATGGCCTGGTCCCACAGGTAACTGCCGGCGAGCAGCACCGCGGGGCCTGAGCCTTGGTCAGTGTAATGAAGTGATTGTCCATCGACGGTCAGGAAGGGCATCGGATGTCTCCTTGATTAGGGTCATGATCAAAAAAGCTTTGGCAGACTGAGCCGATGAGGATCTTCCGTCAACCGTTGAGGTGTCTGTACCGGCCCTTTCATCGATGAAGTCAATCGCCGCCCCCGCACCGATGCACTCAATCAATCCCCCATCTGACGGCGCCCAAACACGCCGACGACGACCTGATCGCTTCGATCTACGGCCATAACGTGGGGGCGCCTTATACGCTGGACATCGAGTCGATTAGTTGAATGAAGAAACACCCGTTCCCCCGCGCAAGCAGCCCCGCGCCCACCCCGAACCTGTGTCCACAGGACGGCGTAGGCGCGCAGTCAGCAAGCGACCTCTGTGACGCTCAAGCCCTAAAAGCCCTCCAATTGCGCCATCAAATCATTCAACCGATCGACCTTCTCTTCAGTCATATCACTGGCGGCCAACCCATCGATGTAC
Source organism: Pseudomonas sp. DC1.2 (assembly GCF_034351645.1). Lineage (NCBI taxonomy): Bacteria > Pseudomonadati > Pseudomonadota > Gammaproteobacteria > Pseudomonadales > Pseudomonadaceae > Pseudomonas > Pseudomonas sp. DC1.2. The sequence continues at coordinate 3,752,721 of NZ_CP133782.1, forward strand.
TCGGCCAACGCCTCCACCGTGTTGCACTCGAACATTGCGCGCAGGGGTACGTTGCGTTGCAGGGCTTTTTGCACGCGCGAGGCGATTTGCGTGGCCAGCAGCGAATGACCGCCGAGTTCGAAGAAGTTGTCGCGGAGGCCGACCCGCTCCACCTTCAACACCTGCGCCCAGATATCGACCAGGGTCTGCTCCAGCTCGTTGCGAGGCGCCAGGTAGTCCTGGCTTTGTAACTGGCCAATGTCCAATGTCGGTAGCGCCTTGCGATCAAGCTTGCCGTTGGCATTGAGCGGCAGCTTGTCCAGCCACAACCAGTGCAGCGGCACCATGTAGTCTGGCAGTTCGGCACGCAGGCGTTGCTTGATGCCCTCCAGTCGTTCGCTCAAGTTGAGCATCGCATCCGCCGCGCCACTGCTTCCCACCAGATACCCCACCAAGTGCTTACCGTTGGCTCCTTCCTGCACACCGACCGCCGCATCGCGGACCTCCGGTTGCTCATACAGACGCGCTTCGATTTCCCCCAATTCGATGCGGTAACCACGAATCTTTACTTGGTGGTCGATGCGACCGACATATTCCAGCACGCCGTCACTGCGCCGCCGGGCAAGGTCGCCGGTACGATACAAACGGTCCCCCGGCGCGCCAAACGGGTTTGGCACAAACACCTGAGCCGTGCGCAGCGGATCGCTGACATAGCCGCGCCCAACACCGATGCCGGCGACACACAACTCGCCCACGGCGCCCATCGGCACCAGTTCCAGCGCGCCATCGAGCAGGTACAAACGGTTGTTGTCGGTCGGCGTACCTATCGGCAGATAGCTACCGCGTGTCGAGGCCAGGTCAACACGGAAAAACGCCACGTCGTCCGAGCATTCAGCCGGACCGTAGGCGTTGACCAGCCCAATCTCCGGGTAGCGCAACAGCCATTGCTGCGCCAGTTCCGGCGGCATTGCTTCACCGGTCGGTAGCATCCAGCGCAGACCGTCGAGGCTCATGTGGTCTTGGGCGAGCATGCCTTGAATCATCGACGGCACGCTTTCCAGCACCGTGATGCCCTGACTCTGAACGTGCGCCAGCAAACCCTGCGGATCGTGGGCGAAGGTGTTCGGCACGATGTCCACCCGAGCGCCAAACAGCGGTGCGGCGAGGAACTGCCAGACCGAAATATCGAAACTTTGCGAGGCCGTCTGGGCGATCACATCGGCGCCGCTAAGGTTCAGGTAAGGCACCTTGCTCAACTGGTTATTCAGCATGCCGCGCTGCTCGACCATCACGCCCTTGGGCAAACCGGTGGAGCCCGAGGTGTAAATCACGTAGGCCAGGTTATTCGGGGCGCTATAGATGCCTGGGTTTTGCAGCGACCCATCGCTCGCCTGCACCTCTTCCCAGACCAGCAAGCGAGGCCGATTGGCGCACCCCAACGCGTCCAGCAATTCAACAGCCTGTTCCCGGCAGGCCTGCGTACACACCAGTAGCGGCGTGCGGCTCAGGTCGATGATCCGGCTCAGGCGTTGGCTTGGCAGACTCGGGTCCAGTGGCAGGTAACCGGCGCCGGCCTTGAAGCTGCCGATGATCATACCCAGCAAGTCGAGGTTACGTTCAGCCAGCAACGCCACCGGTTGATCCGGTCCGACACCCGCCGCCAGCAACGCATGACCGAGACGGTTACTGCGCCCGTTCAGCTCGCCATAGCTGTGCTGTTGATCCAGGCAACTGGCGACGATCCGTTGCGGATGCTGGGCCACCTGGGCCTCGAACAATTCGACGTAGCTGTGTGCCAGCGGGTAGTCATGTTCACTCTGGTTGCAACCATGGATCAGGAAGCCCTGTTCCTCGGCCCCCAACAGCGGCAAGTCGGCCATGTCGCCATGGAAGCCTTCGACCAGTGCCAGCAGCAACCGTTTGAACTCACCGAGCATGCGTTCGACGCTGGACTCATCAAAGTAGCGTCGGTCGTAGGACAGGTGTAAACCAAGGTCATCTCCCGGATAGCAGACGGCCGTCAGCGGGAAGTTAGTGTGCGTGCGACCCGAATCCGAGGTCGCATTAAGGCTGTGCGCACGGTCCAGCACCGACACTTCAACCGGCGCGTTTTCGAACACAAACAGGCTGTCGAACAAGGGCTGCCCCTTGGGTAACTCGCTGCTGTCCTGGATCGTGACCAGCGGCAGGTATTCGTACTCGCGCAGTTGCATGTTGCTGTCGAGCAAGTCGCCAAGCCACTGACGAACACTGCACGGCTGATCGTCTTCAGGCATTTTTACCCGCAACGCGACACTGTTGATGAACAGGCCAACGGTGCGTTGCATCTGCGGCATGTCCACCGGACGCCCAGCCACCGTAACGCCGAACAGCACGTCACGATCTCCGCTCAGGCGGCGCAGAACCAGGGCCCACGCCGCTTGGGCGAAGGTGTTGATGGTCAACTGATGAGCCTGGGCCAGTTCACGCAGTTGCGCGCCGTGCCGTGCATCAAGCCGTGTGTAGCGGTCGCCGACGATCATGCCGCCGCTATCACCCGCGTGTTCACGCAGCAACGGTCGGTCACTCGGAATCGGCGTGGTGCGCTCGAAGCCTTGCAGGTTGGTTTTCCACCACTGCCGCGCCTCGGCCAGACTTTGGCGTTGCAGCCAGCCTATGTAATCGCGATAACGCGGCGCAGCCGTCAGTTGCGCGTCCCGCCCTTCGCCCAGCGCGGTGTAGAGGTCGAAGAAATCATTCATCAACAGCGAACGGCACCAGGCATCGATGAGGATGTGGTGGTTGCTCATCATGAACCAGTAGCGTGCCGCGCCGACCTTGATCAGCCGCAGGTGGAACGGTGCCTGGTTGAGCAGATCGAACCCGGCCTCACGCTCGCTTTTGAGCAACGCCTGCAATGCCGGCTCTTGCTCCGTTTCAGCGACAGCTGTCCAGTCGAGGTACTCGATGGGTGTGCTGCCGGGTTTGTGGATCACTTGCAGCATGTCTTCGCCCACGTTCCAGCAGAACGACGCACGCAAGGCTTCGTGACGGGCGATCACTGCTTGCCAGGCGTGGGCAAAACGTTGCGGGTCGAGTTCACTGTTGATGCGATAGCGATCCTGCATGTAATAGAGGCCAGTGCCCGGCTCAAGCAGGGTGTGCAGTAGCATGCCCTCCTGCATCGGCGTCAGCGGGTAGACGTCTTCGATAACCGCCGCTGGCACCGGCAGTGCATCCAGTTGCGCCTGGGTCAACTTGGCCAGCGGAAAGTCCGACGGCGTCAACCCGCCCGCCTCGGCGCTGAGGCAATGTTCAATCAGCCCCTGCAACTCAGCGAGGTAGTCATCGGCCAGATCGGTGATGGTTTGTACCTCATAACGTTCGGCGCTGAAGGTCCAGCGCAGCATCAGTTCACCGCCATACACCTGACTGTCGATACTCAGTTCGTTGGGCAGCGGTGCGTGAGGATCATGGGCGGCACCGACCGGCTCATCGAGTGGGCGCAACAACGCGTCGGCACCGAAGCTCTGGTCGAACTGGCCGAGGTAGTTGAAGGTGATCGGCGCTACCGGCAGTGCCGCCAGGGTTTGACGGCACAGGTCATCCGCCAGATAACGCAGCACGCCATACCCCAAGCCTTTGTGAGGCACCGCGCGCAGTTGTTCTTTGATCGCTTTGATCGAAGCTCCCTGCCCGCTCTCTGGCGTCAGGCGCAGCGGGTAGGCACTGGTGAACCAACCGACCGTGCGGCTCAGGTCGATCTCGTCGAACAAAGTTTCGCGACCATGCCCTTCAAGCTGGATCAGTGTCGACTCATGACCACTCCAGCGGCACAGCACCCGGGCCAATGCGGTCAGCAGCAGGTCATTGACCTGGGTGCGATAAGCGCTCGGTGCCTGTTGCAGCAATTGGCGTGTGCGCTCGGCATCCAGCCGCACACTGACGGTGTGCGCATGACGATTCTGCTGTCCGCCCTGCGGACGGTCGCACGGCAGTTCAGCGCTTGGTCCGGCCAGTTGTGCCTGCCAGCCGCTCAGTTCTTCACGCAAGGATTCGCTGCTGGCATACGCCTGCAAACGTGCGGCCCACTCTTTGAATGCACTGGTTTTGGCCGGCAGTTTGACCGACTGCCGAGCGTCCAGCTGACGGTAGACCGTTTGCAGATCGTCCAGCAACACGCGCCAGGAAACACCGTCCACCACCGCGTGGTGAATGGCGATAAACAACCGTTGCTGGCCTTCAGGCCCCTCAATCAGCAAGGCACGCATCAGCGGGCCTTGCTCAAGGTCGAGGCTGCGCTGGGCATCGGCGAACAGCGCAGTGCATTTATCCATCGCCGTGACGCGAACCTGCCACAGCACCGGGCTGTTACTGACCGCTTGATGCGCGGCGTGCCATCGCCCATCAACTTGGGTGAAGCGCAAGCGCAAGGCATCGTGTTGCTCGATCACTGCCAGCAGCGCGTGCTCCAGGCGATGCGGCTCAAGCGTCACGGTCGGTTCCAGCAGCAACGCCTGATTCCAGTGCTGGCGCTCGGGGATGTCGGTGTCGAAGAACCAGTGTTGGATCGGCGTCAAACGCGAGTCACCGGTGAGTAAGCCTTGTTCAGCGGTGACCTGCTGGGTGCGGGTCGCCACGCAGGCCAACGTCTGCACCGTCTGGTGCTGGAACAGGTCACGCGGGCTGAAGTGAATACCCTGCTGCCGCGCACGGCTGACCACTTGGATCGACAGGATCGAATCACCGCCCAACTCGAAGAAATTATCATTGAGGCCGACCTGCGCCACGTTCAGCACGTCGCACCAAATCCCGGTCAGTGTCAGCTCAAGCGCATTGCTCGGCGCCACGTAATGCTGACGGTTCAGCTCCAGATCCGGCGCTGGCAGTGCGCGACGGTCGAGTTTGCCATTGGCGGTCAGCGGCATGCTGGCCAGCAGGATAAGGTGGGTCGGCACCATGTAATCCGGCAGTTGCGATTTGAGCTGCGCTTTGAGGACTTCGCGCAGCGCGGCCTGCTGTGTTTCGTTCCGTTCGGCGATGTCGGTCAGCAGATAGCCAATCAGTTGTTTACCGCTAGGTGTATCCAACGCCAGAACCACGGCTTCACGAATCGACTCATGTTCCAGCAGCCGGGTTTCGATTTCGCCCAGTTCGATGCGAAAACCACGGATTTTCACTTGATGGTCGATCCGTCCGAGGTATTCCACCAGACCATCGGCACGTTGGCGCACCAGGTCGCCGGTGCGGTAGAGACGCCCGCCGCCAACGGCGAAGGGGTCCGCGACAAAGCGCTCGGCGGTCATGCCCGGACGCTGGTGATAACCCTGCGCCAGGCCTGCGCCGCCGACGTACAACTCGCCGGTCGCGCCGTGCGGCACCAAGGCCAGATCGGCGTCGAGGATATACGCCACTCGCGCACCAATCACGCTGCCAATCGGCACACTGGCGAGGCCTTCTTCCAAGACTTCGGGAGCCAGACTGGCCAGTGGCATGACCACCGTTTCAGTCGGGCCGTAAGCGTTAAAGAACAGGCTCGGTTTGAACACCGCACGAATCCGCGCCAAGTGTTCACCGGTCAGGGCTTCACCGCCGGTAATACACATGCGCACCGGCAGGGTTTCGCCTTGGGTCGCCAGCCACTGCGCCAACTGGCTGCCGTAACTGGGGGTGAAGCCGAGGATGTTGATGTGATGCCGACGAATCAGAGTGCAGATTTCTTCGGCGTCCCACTGACCTTGAGCGCGTAACACCACGTGCGCACCGCTCAACAACGGCACCCACAAACGTTCGGTGGCGGCGTCAAAGTTGATCGAATAGAAATGCAGTTCGCAGTCGTCCGGGCGCATGCCGAAACGCTCGATCACGGCTTGGCAGTGCATCGCGATTTCACCGTGGGAGACCACCACGCCTTTTGGTTTGCCAGTGGAGCCCGAGGTGTAAATCAGGTACGCCTGATGCTGTGCCAGGCTGATAAAAGGTAGCTCGCTGGCCGGATAATTAGCCAGTTCGGCGGCATCTTCTTCGAGGCACCAGCGGGCCACGGTCGAGGGCAATTCACCGAGCGCTTTGAACATCGTGGCGTCACTCAGGAGCAGGCCGATGCCGCTGTCTTCGATCATGTAATGCAGACGATCGAGTGGGTATTCCGGGTCCAGCGGTACGTAGGCGCCGCCGGCCTTGAGGATCGCCAACAGGCCGATGACCATTTCCAGCGAACGCTCCAGCGCCAGGCCCACCCGGACTTGCGGCCCCACACCTCGCTCGCGCAGCATCCAGGCCAGGCGATTGGCACGGCTGTCGAGTTCGGCGTAGCTCAGGGTATGCCCGGCGAAAGTCAGGGCCGGCGCGTCTTTGCGCGCCAGCGCTTGCTCGCTGAACAGATGATGAATGCACTGGTCCAGACGATGTTCACCCGGTTCGACGCCGAGGCTGTCCAGCAGCGTTTGCTGCTCCGAGGCGTCGAGCAACGGCAGCTCGCTGAGGCGTTGCTGCGGATCGGCCAGTAAGGCTTCCAGCAGATTGCGCCAATGACCGGCCATCCGTGCGATGCGCGGCTCGTCAAACAGGTCAGTGCTGTACGTCAGGCAGCAGCCGAGGCGATGATCGAGGTCGGTGACTTCCAGGTTGAGGTCGAACTTGGTCGCCCGGGCATCGTTGGCCAAGTACTCAACCGTCATCCCGGCCAAGGTGCGGCGCTGCTGGAATTCCCAGCGCTGGACGTTGCACATCACCTGGAACAACGGGTTGTACGCGGCGCTACGCGGTGGCTGTAACGCTTCTACCAAATGGTCAAACGGCAGGTCCTGATGAGACTGGCCTTCGATCACGGTGTGGCGAACCTGCTCGAACAACTCACCCACCGACATGTGTCCGTCGAGCTGACAACGCAGCACTTGGGTGTTGAGAAACGCCCCGATCAGCCCTTCGCTTTCTGGACGAATGCGGTTGGCGACAGGTGCGCCGATCCGCAGGTCAGTCTGGCCGCTGTAACGGTAAAGCAGCACGGCCAGGGTGGCGGTCATGGTCATGAACAACGTCAGACCGTTTTGTGCGTTGAAAGCACGAACACGGGCCGCGAGGTCATCGCTGAGGTCGAAACGAAACAGTTCACCCTGATGACTTTGTACCGGCGGGCGTGGGCGGTCGGAGGGCAATTCGAGCAGCGGATGTTCGCGCCCCAACTGCGCCGTCCAGTAGTCGAGCTGGCGCTGACGCTCACCGGACTCAAGCCACTGACGCTGCCAGACGCTGTAATCCAGGTACTGCACCGGCAGCGGTGGCAGCGGCGATTCGCGGTCATCGACAAAGGCTTCATAGAGCGCGCTCAGCTCACGAGCGAAAATATCCATCGCCCAGCCTTCGGTCACGATGTGGTGCAACGTCAGCACCAAGTAGTGTTCCTGCTCGCCGGTTTTGACCAGACAAACGCGCAACAGCGGACCGGTTTCCAAATCAAAGGGCTTATGCGCTTGGTCATCGGCCAGTTGCTGAACCTGTCGCTGACGGCCATCGGCATCCAGCGCGGTCACGTCTTTCCACTGCATGCGCAGGCGGGTTTCAGCCTGCACCTGTTGTCGCGCCACGCCATCGACGCTCGGGAACGTGGTTCGCAGGGTTTCGTGACGGACGATCAGCGCTTGCAGCGCCGCGTCGAAGCACCCGACGTCTAGCACTCCGCGCAGCCGCGCCATGCCGCCGACGTTGTAGGCCGGGCTGTGCGGCTCCATCTGCCAGAGGAACCACATGCGCTGCTGGGAATAGGACAGCGGCACCGGTTGGCTGCGATCAACACGCTCTATGGCCGGCTGTTGGTTGGTTTGGCCGCTGACCTGGATCAATCTGACCTGTTCGGCGAACGCACCCAGCTCGCTGTTTTCGAACAGCGCCCGCAGGGGTAATTCGACATCGCAGGCCTGACGGGTGCGAGAGATGATTTGCGTGGCCAGAAGCGAATGACCGCCGAGGGCGAAGAAATCATCGCGCATACCGATCTGGTTTTGGCCCAGCACTTCACGCCAGATGCCGGCGATTTGTTGCTCCAGTTGAGTGACCGGCTCAACGTGCTCACGAACCTGCCACTGCGGTTCCGGCAAGGCCCGGCGGTCAAGTTTTCCGCTGGGGCTCAGAGGCATCTCATCCAGACGCATGAGCTGCGCCGGGACCATGTACTCAGGCAGCTCGGCGGCCAGTGCGGTTTTCAGGCGCGCGGTTTGCGCGTCTTCAGTTTCGGTTGAGTCGGTGGCGGTGTAGTAACCGATCAACTGACCGCCAGCGGCTGTTTCGCGCAACAGCACCACGGCTTGCGCAACACCGTGCTGAGCCAGCAGCCGCGCTTCGATTTCTTCCGGCTCAACCCGCAAGCCACGCAGCTTGATCTGCTGGTCGAGGCGGCCGAGGTATTCGATTACACCGTCGGCGGTCCAGCGCACACGGTCGCCGGTGCGGTACAAACGAGCGCCCTGCTCGCCCAATGGGTCGGCGATAAAGCGTTCGGCAGTCAGAGACGGACGCCCGAGGTAACCCCGGGCCAGGCCAATGCCGCTGATGCACAGCTCCCCCGGCACGCCGACCGGAACTGGATTGAGGTCGGTGTCGAGCACTCGGCAGATAACGTTAGTCAATGGCCGGCCAATCGGCGAGCGCTCGCCATCAGCCAGGGTGCAATGCCAATGCGTGACGTTGATCGCAGTTTCCGTCGGACCGTAGCGGTTGTGCAATTGCACCGCCGGCAGTTGTTCCAGCACGCGGTTGCGCAGTTCGGCGGGCAAGGCTTCGCCACCGGAGAATAGGCGGCGCAAGCTGGTGCATTCGCCAGTCAGCGGTTCTTCGATGAACAGCGCCAACAGGGGCGGCACAAAGTGCAACGTGGTCACGCCGTACTGCTGAACACGCTGTGCGATGCGATGCGGATCGCGGTGTTCACCCGGTTCGACCATCAGCAAACGCGCGCCGGTGATCAGCGGCCAGAAGCATTCCCACACCGACACATCGAAACTGATCGGGGCTTTTTGCATCAACACGTCGGTTTCATTCAACCGGTAGGTGTTCTGCATCCATTGCAGGCGTTCGGCGAGGGCGGCGTGAGTGTTGCCGACGCCTTTCGGCTGGCCGGTCGAGCCCGAGGTATAAATCACGTAGGCGAGGTTGTCACCGTGCAGGTGCAACCCCGGCGGCTGGCTCGGCCAGTTTTCCAGGTGCAGGGTGTCCATGGCGATCACGCTGACACCCTTGGTGACCGGCAAGCGCTCGAGCAACGCGGTTTGCGTCAACAGCAATTCGACGCCGCTGTCGCGAAGCATATAAGCCAGGCGTTCGGCCGGGTAGTCGGGGTCCAGCGGGACGTAGGCGCCCCCCGCTTTGATGATTGCCAGCAAGCCAATCAGCAGTTGCGGCGAACGCTCGGCGGCAATGGCCACGCAGACATCCGGACCGACGCCTTTGTCGCGCAGGTAATGCGCCAAGCGGTTGGCTTGGGTGTGCAGTTCAGCGAAGTCCAGCTGGCCGCCGTCCCAGATCAGCGCTGTGGCCTGCGGGGTCAGACGCAATTGCTCATTGAGCAGTTCTGGCAGCCATTGGCTGGCGGGCGTGCAGGGTGCTTCGCTCCATGAGGCTTGCTGATCGTGCTCGCCTGAGGTCAGCAGTTGCAGGTCGCCAATGGCTTGCTGCGGACGTTCGCAGACTTCGCGCAACAGGTTAGTGAAATGCTCGGCCAGGCGCTTGATCGTCGCGTCTTCGAACAATTCGCTGGCGTAGTCGAACGACAACGTCAGGCGCCCTTTTCGATCTTCTTCGCTGTGCAGTTGCAGGTCGAATTTGGCTTCGCGGCTGTGCCAAGGCAGTTCTTCGGCGAGCAACCCCGGCAACCGACGCAGCGCACTCAAGTCACGTTGCTGGTGGTTAAACATGACTTGGAACAAGCCAGACTCGCGAGCTTGCGCGAAGGCCTCGAGCAGTTGTTCGAACGGCAAGTCCTGATGTGCTTGCGCGCCTAACGCTGCGTGGCGGGCTTGCGCCAGCAACTCAGCAAATGGCAACCGTGAATCAACCTCGGCACGTAACACGTGGGTGTTGATGAAAAAGCCAATCAGCCCCTGGGTTTCCAAACGCGGACGGTTGGCATTCGGCACGCCAATGCGAATGTCGCGCTGGCCGCTGTAGCGATGGAGCAGCGCCTGGAATGCCGCGAGCAACAGCATGAAAGACGTCGCCTGATGAGCCTGGGCGGTCTGGTGGACCGCCTCGCTCAGGCCCGCACTCAATCGCAGACTATGCCGGGCAGCGCGGCGGGTGCGCAGTGCCGAGCGCGCGCTGTCGGTGGCCAGGTTCAACGTCGGATGTTCGTTCCCCAACTGCGCTTTCCAGTACGCCAGTTGGCGCTCGCCCTCGCCTTGTGCCAGCCATTGACGCTGCCAACTGCCATAGTCGGCGTACTGGGTTGGCAAGGCTGCAAGGCTGGCGGTCTGGCCTTGGGAAGCCGCGGCGTATAGGCGCGAGAACTCGTCGATCAACACATTCAGCGACCAGCCGTCGGCGATGATGTGATGCATTGTCACCAGCAGTTGGTGCTCTTCGTCGTCCAGGCGCACGCACGTCACCCACAGCAGCGGGCCTTGCTCCAGATCAAACTGTCTGCGCGCCTCATCCTCACGAATCTGCTGCGCACGGGCTTCACGCTCAGCGCCTGGCAGGTCACTGATGTCGATCACTTGCAGGTTGAATTCAGCCCGAGCATCAACCTGTTGCAACGCCACGCCATCACGCTCGAAGAACCGCGTGCGCAAGGATTCGTGGCGTTCAATCAGCTGTTGGAAACTGCAGCGCAACGCATCTTCGTTAAGTTCGCCGCGCAGGCGTAACGCGCCAGGGATGTTATAGGCGCTGCTCTGTGGGTCGAGTTGCCAGGTGATCCACAGACGGTTTTGGGCAAGGGATTGCGCTAGCGCGTGGGTGCGTGGCAGCGCGGTGATCGCGCTCTGGGCGACGCCGCCTTCCTGTTGCAGCCGAGCGACGGCCTCGGCGAAGGCGCCGAGGGTAGGGGCTTCGAACAGCAGGCGCAGGTTCAGCTCAAGGTTGAGTGCGTCACGCAAGCGTGCGACCACTTGCGTGGCGGCGATGGAGTTGCCGCCGAGCAGGAAGAAGTGGTCGTCGGCGTTAATCTGTTTAACGCTAAGTTGCTCACCCCAGATCTGCCCGATCAGGCGTTGCAACTCCGAACCGGATTCAGTTGGTGCGTCGTGCTCGGCAATGGCCGATGGGAACCGTGCGTAACTGTCGAGGCTACCGTCTGCCAGCCGATTGCGACACGCCGAGCGTTGCAATTTACCGCTGGAGGTCTTCGGCAGCGCCCCTGGGTTTAGCAGCACCACCACGCTTGGCGCCTCCTGATACGCCTCGGCTACCACTTGGCGGATGGCATTGATCAGCGCCTCGGGCGCAAGAACTTTCTGCACGCTGCGGCTAATTTCCGCTGCAATGCCGATGCCCTCCTGGCCGTCGATGCAGACGGCGAACGCGGCGACACGGCCTTTGCGCACCACCTCGACGTCACGTTCGATGGTCCGCTCGATGTCCTGCGGGTAGAGGTTGTGACCGCGAACGATCAGCAGGTCTTTCAGGCGTCCGGTGATGAACAGTTCGCCATCGCGTAAAAACCCCAGGTCGCCGGTGCGCAACCAGGTACGGCCCGCGTGCTGGACAAACGTCGCGGCGCTGGCCTCGGGGTTGCGCCAATAACCGCAGGCGATGCTTGGCCCGGCCGCCCATACTTCGCCGACAGCATTGTCGGCAAGTTCACTGAGTGCGACCGGATCGACTATCAGCACCGCGTGATCCGGCTGACTGATACCGCAGCTCATGATCGCGCTGCCCTCGCCCGCTTCGACACGGTTGTGCGCCAGCGCCTGATCGTCTACGCGCAAGACCGGGATACCCCGACCGCGAGGACTGCCCGCCACAAATAACGTGGCCTCAGCCAAGCCGTAAGACGCCATGAAGTTGTCCGGGGTGAAACCACACACGGCAAACTTTTCAGCGAAGCGCTCAAGGGTGTCTAGGCGAATAGGTTCGGAACCGGAATACGCCACCCGCCAGCCGCTCAGGTCAAGGCGTTCCAGGGCGGCCTCGCTGACCCGTTCGCTGCACAGTCGATAGGCGAAGTCCGGCCCACCGCTGATGGTGCCGCCGTATTCGCTGATCGCTTCCAGCCAGCGCAACGGCCGACCGAGGAAGTAAGCCGGGGACATCAATACGCACGGGACGCCGCTGAAAATCGGTTGTAACAACCCACCGATCAGGCCCATGTCGTGGTAAAGCGGCAACCAACTGACGATCACATCGTTCGGGTTCAGATCAATCCCGAAACCGTGGCGGATCAGCCGTTCGTTGGCAACCAGGTTGCCATGACTGACTTGCACGCCTTTAGGCAACGCAGTGGAGCCGGAAGTGTATTGCAGGAAGGCAATGTGATCGTCAGCAAGGTTCGGCGCGACCCAGCGCGCAGCGAGCGCGCGGTCGAGGGTATCGACGCAGAGCAGTGGCGGCGCACCTTCGATGTGCAGCAAATCATCGCGCAGGTCGGCGCTGGTCAGCAGCAAGCGGGGTTGCGCGTCGGCAATGATCGACAGCAGACGTTCCTGGTGATGGCGACGCGTCGATTCCGGCGGATAGGCCGGCACCGCGATCACACCGGCATACAGGCAACCGAAAAACGCCGCGACGTAATCCGCACCGCTGGGAAACAGCAGGACCGCGCGATCGCCGAACTCAGCCTCGGCCTGCAAGGCACCCGCAATGGTTCGCGCTCGCTCATCGAGCTCGCGATAACTGAGCACCACAGTTTGCTCCTGGGTTTCGGCGAGGAAACGCAAGGCCACCCGATCCGGCGTCAGGGCCGCGCGGCGCTGAAGGGCTTGGACCAGGGTGCTGGGGAGTTCGAACGCGTCGGTCATGAGTTTTCCTGCCTGAATTCGGCTTGCAAGTTGGAATCGGTTTTCGGCCCGCACGCCGCACTGATGGCGTGAAGGACACGGTCTTCGCCGACCGCGCAAGGCATTGGGAATACGGGTGTTGGCGGCACAATGCAGCCGCAACCATTCACCAATGAGAACGGATGACCTGCTGAAATAATTAGTCGCCAAGCTGCAACGCCGAAGGATCTCTGCGCCGACAGTGCGTCAATGTGGCGCAGTACACACTTCGCTCTTTTATAGAGCATTAATTCTCTTTCTCAATTGACAATCATTATCATTCAACATAATTTGTCGCTCGATGTGTGGGGCGCCCCCCTGACGTTTGTCGTCCCACAACCCTAATTGCAGCAAGGTGATTTCCATGACGGAACAAGTATCCACAAGCAGGTGCGATTCACCGCTACTTCAAGCCTTCGTCGACAATCGGCTGATCCTGGTCAAAATTGCAGCGCGCATTACCGGCTGCCGCTCACGTGCCGAGGACGTGGTGCAGGATGCGTTCTTCCGGTTGCAGTCGGCGCCGCAGATCACCTCTTCGATCAAGGCGCAGCTCAGTTATCTGTTCCAGATCGTGCGTAATCTGGCGATTGATCACTACCGCAAGCAGGCACTGGAACAGAAATATTCGGGCCCCGAAGAGGAAGGTCTGAACGTGGTCATACAAGGCGCATCGCCGGAAATTTCACACATCAATTTTTCGACGCTGGAACACATCGCCGACGCGCTGACCGAGCTGCCCAGCCGTACCCGCTATGCCTTCGAGATGTACCGTTTGCACGGCGTGCCGCAAAAGGACATCGCCAAGGAGCTAGGTGTTTCACCGACCCTGGTGAACTTCATGATTCGCGATGCGCTGGTGCATTGCCGCAAAGTGTCGGGCAGTCGTGCGGATACGTTTGCTCGTCGCTAAAATCGGAAACCCTGCGCAAGCGGACTCAAGATCGCAACGAACCTTGAGTCCGACTCTTCATGCCAACGGGCACCGATCAAAAAACCGCTCACGTCCCAGTACCATCAACGCGGCGCGCTTGTGCGGGAAGTCGAATTCTTTCTCGCAATGAAAACACTGGTTGTGCAGATGCCCGATCATCCTCGCGTTGTCAGCGCGAGGCTCGGCCACTACGCGCTGCGTGCGCGAATCGTCGAGAAACAGGTAATGCACTAACGCCGATAACCAGCTCGCGACCTTGTGTGGGCCACGGTGAGTTTCTTCGCCCACCAGCATGTGAATACCGCGGTCGTAATCACCGGCGTCATAGAACGGTGCGAGGCGATCTTCCTTGACCCAGTAGGCCTCAAAGTAGGCAAACGGCTGATCATCGAAACAACCGATCAGCATCAAGGTATGCGGGTCGGCAGCCAGTGTGCTCAGGTACTCACGATGCTTTTCCAGACTGCCCTCTTCCGCCCAGAAACTCGCGACTCGCGGGCTGTTCTGCCAGCGATTGAAACGCTCCAGATCCTGCTCGATATCCACCGTGCGCAAGGACACCCACGCACCGAGTCGCGTATCGAAACGGCGGTAGACTTCGCCTCGTGGCTTGACCGGGCGCAGCGGATGACCCTTGCCGCCACTGATGACCCTTTGCTGCGGGTAGTTGCCAGTGATCAAGGGGCCCAGCCAGGGTTGCGGCAACTGCCAGAACAATGTGCGCTCGCAGCGATACTCACCCACGCCCTCGGTTGGGATGAGCAGACCGCTGAGCAAGGCTTCGGTGGGAGCCTCGTCAAGGCGCCAATCCAGATGCTGGCACTCCCGGTCATGAGCAAACAGCCAATAGCAGGTCGACCAAATCGTCAGGTCTTCAGGATGGCCGAAGCTCTGCGCCACCTGCACTTGCCACTCAGGCTCACCGCTCAGGTGCAGATCGACCAGCGGCTGCCCTTCCAGACTGAGATGCAGACGGCTTTGAGTTTTTTCGGCGCCAAGGCGGCGTCCCGACGGCAAGGTCAGGACGCTCAGGTAGTTCAGATCGGACATGGTTCGCGCTCACGGTAATCGTCGACAGTTCAACGAGGTGACGTGAGCCGCAGCGGAAAATTTAAGAAAAGTCGGCAGCGCGATCTGAGACAGGTCTCAGGCCTTGGGTACAGGCACCACGGCAATCTTGTACGGCTGGAAAATTTTCAATATCTGTCCGTTGTCCCGCAACCCTTGCAGCAATTTCCCAAATGCCTCGCCACTGATGGGCGCCGTCGGGCGAATCAGGGCGTAGTGGTGATAGATCTGATCGACACGCTGGGACACCAGCAACTGATCGCCGACCTTATTGTTACGCAACAGGTAATCGCTCAAGTAAGAGCGGGTGACCAGTGCAATATCGGCGCGCCCGCGCAGGACCATCAAGAGGTTGCTGTCATGGGAATAGGTCAACGTGGCGTTGTAGTTCTGTGTGAGAAATTTAGGATCGGCATTGAAGTTGGCGAACTCATAGTGATAGCCGCTGAACAGCGCCAGGCGCTTACCTGTGAGGTCGGCAAAGTAACTCTCCCGGCGATCGGCCTCGCGTTGTGCGACAAAAATCTCTGCGTCTTCCAGACCCATATCGACGCTGGTATGGGGAATGTCCTTCCAGCCCCAATCGGGGTTCTCGAAGATGGCCATGTCCACTCGGCCTTGCTGGAAGTCACCGAAACGCCGTGGAATGGAAGTCGGCACGAGCACAAATTGATAGTCGTTTTGCAACTGATTCAAGGCGTCCACTAACTGGGGAAGCAGCCCTGTATCGGCACCAGACTCGGGACGCACGGTGTAGGGCGGAAAATGCGCGGCGCCTACTCGCACCAGTTGCGCGGCCTGGGAGGGCAATCCCCACAGCGCGGTAAGCGCAGCCAGCAAATACCCAACGAGCGGACGACTTGGCAAAGACATCAAAACAAACTACTCCAGAAAAATACTCATCAATGCATTCAAGCTAGGCGGTTTCGCCGACTTAGCCAGTTTCAAGCGGAGATAGACGGCTCAAGGGTTTTTTTCCAGCACAAGAATCAACGCTTCATCGGCCAATTGATCGAGACTCATGCTGCCATCGGCCCGAAACCAGGTAGTGGTCCAGGACAAGGCGCCCGTCAGGAAACGTCGAGTGATGAACACGTCACCGCGAATAAATCCGGCCTCCTTGGCCTCACCCAGCACCTGTAGCCAGATTTCTTCATACATATCGCGCAGCGCCAACACCCTGGTTTGTCCTTCTACTGACAGCGAACGCCATTCGTAAACCAACACCGCCATGGCCTCGCCACTGCCGCCCATGATCGACTGCAACTCACAGCGAATCAGCGCCAGCACTCGTTCGCGAACGGTATTGGCATCGCCCAGCGCCGCGTGCATCAACGCCGTGTTGTAGCGAATGGTTTCCTCCATCACAGCCCGCAAGATCTCGTCCTTGCTTTTAAAGTGATGAAAAATACTGCCTGACTGAATACCCACAGCGCCGGCCAGATCGCGCACGGTGGTACGTTCATAGCCTTTATTACGGAACAAGTGAGCCGCCACTTGCAGCAGTTTGCCGCGGGCGCTGTCCGGGTCGGTCAATTGGCCGCTATCGACCAATTCGCGCATCACCCTCAGGGCTTTTTGCTCGTCCACCCGTTATCTCCTACAGTCGATCAGTCAAAAGCGCTGCCCCAGCGTTAAAACATCTGGGCTGCGCGGGCAATTTAAGCTGGCGAAGGCGACCAAGCAAGCGCTCGGGATGAAGATATTTCAGGCGTTTACAAACCAAGCGCTTGCTTGGTAGTCTCGACGCACTTCTGTCGGAGGTGGTTATGGAATGGACT
Source organism: Pseudomonas sp. DC1.2 (assembly GCF_034351645.1). Lineage (NCBI taxonomy): Bacteria > Pseudomonadati > Pseudomonadota > Gammaproteobacteria > Pseudomonadales > Pseudomonadaceae > Pseudomonas > Pseudomonas sp. DC1.2. Next base: position 3,769,430 of record NZ_CP133782.1, read on the forward strand.
GCGCCAAAAAAAATTCGCATCGGTTGCGCCAGCGCTTTTTGGGGCGACACCTCGACCGCCGCCGCGCAGTTAGTGGACGGCGGGCGACTGGACTATCTGGTGTTCGATTATTTGGCCGAAATCACGATGTCGATCATGGCCGGTGCGCGAATGAAGGAGCCACAGGCGGGCTATGCCAAGGACTTCGTTGAAGTCCTTGGGCCGCTGCTCACCCAGATCGACGAACGGAAAATCCGCGTTATCAGCAACGCCGGCGGTGTCAACCCGCAGGCCTGTGCCGCCGCGCTGCAAGTGGCCTGCGACAAGGCCGGTGTCGCGTTGAAGATCGCGGTACTGCTGGGCGATGACTTACAACCGACGCTCAAAACCCTGAACCGCCAAGGGGTCCAGGAAATGTTCAGCGGCGCGCCCTTGCCGCCGATGTGTGTCTCGACCAATGCCTACCTCGGCGCACCGGGCATCGTCGAAGCCCTGCGCCTGGGCGCTGACATTGTCATCACCGGGCGGGTGGTCGACAGCGCCGTGGTCAGTGCAGCGCTGGTGCATGAGTTCGGCTGGTCTTGGCACGATTACGACAAACTGGCCCAGGCGGCACTCGCCGGGCACATCATCGAGTGTGGCGCCCAATGTACCGGCGGTAATTTCACCGACTGGCGCGACGTACACGATTACGAGCACATTGGTTTCCCCATCGTCGAAGTCAGCGCCGACAGCCAGTTCATTGTCAGCAAGCCGGACGGTAGCGGTGGATTGGTCACGCCCCTGACCGTCGGCGAGCAATTGCTGTATGAAATCGGCGACCCACGGGCTTATCGGCTGCCCGATGTCATCTGCGACTTCAGCCAGGTAATACTTCAACAGCAGGGTAAAAACGCGGTCCAGGTACACGGCGCAAAAGGCTTGTCGCCGACCGATCAGTACAAAGTCAGTGCGACGTACCTGGACGGTTTTCGCTGCACCGCCAGTTGCCTGATCGCCGGGATCGACGCTGTCGCCAAAGCACGGCGGGTCAGCCAGGCGATCATCAATAAGACCTCCGAAATGTTCCGCCAGCGCGGCTGGGCGCCCTACAGCGAAGTGAACATCGAACTGCTGGGCAGCGAGGCGACCTATGGTCCACACGGCCAGCGCCAGGACAGCCGTGAAGTGGTGATCAAGCTCGCCGTGCGTCATCCGAGCAAACAGGCGCTGGTGCTGTTCTCCCGAGAGATCGCCCAGGCCGCCACCGGGATGGCGCCGGGGCTGACCGGGATTGTCGGCGGCCGGCCGGCAGTGTACCCGCTGATACGACTGTTCTCGTTTCTGATCGACAAAACCGCTTGCACCCTGGGTGTCGAGATTGCCGGGGAGTGCCACCCGTGCGCCCTGCCGCAACTCGACCCGCTCGACACCGATGACCTGCCGGCGCCCCACATCCTGCCCACGCCTCAAGGCCTGGCCGACGCCAGCGTAGCGCTGATCAAACTCGCCGTGGCGCGCTCCGGCGACAAGGGCAACCACAGCAACATTGGCGTCATGGCCCGCCAGCCCGAGTATTTGCCATGGATCGCCGAAGCCCTGACGCCCGAAGTGATCGTGGACTGGATGAGCCATGTCCTCGACCCGATTCACGGACGGGTCGAGCGCTGGTATTTACCCGGCACTCACAGCCTGAACTTTCTGCTGGAAAACGCCCTCGGTGGCGGTGGCGTGGCCAGCCTGCGAATCGATCCGCAAGGAAAAGCCTTCGCTCAGCAACTGCTGGAGATACAGATTCCGGTGCCCCAGCGCATCGCCGACCAGGTCAACTAGAGGACCGCTGCCATGGCTTACGACTCGATTTTCAAAACGGACCTGTTCGCCGGCCAAACCATCATTGTCACTGGCGGCGGCAGTGGCATCGGGCGCTGTACCGCCCATGAACTGGCAGCCCTGGGCGCCCATGTGCTGTTGATCGGGCGCAAGGCCGAGAAGCTGAAAACCGTTGCCGCGGAAATCACCGAAGACGGCGGCAAGGCTGACTGGAGGGTCTGCGATATTCGTCAGGAAGACGCGGTCACACAGCTGGTCAGCGAACTGATCCGCGAGCACGGTCCGATCCAAGGCCTGGTGAACAACGCCGGCGGCCAATACCCCTCGCCCCTGGCCTCGATCAATCAGAAAGGTTTCGAAACCGTCCTGCGCACCAACCTGGTGGGCGGCTTTTTGATGGCCCGTGAGGTGTTCAATCAATCCATGAGCAAACACGGCGGGAGCATCGTCAACATGCTCGCCGACATGTGGGGCGGCATGCCCGGCATGGGCCATTCGGGCGCGGCACGCTCCGGCATGGACAACTTCACCAAGACGGCCGCGTTTGAATGGGGTTACGCCGGGGTGCGGGTCAACGCGGTGGCCCCTGGCTGGATCGCCTCCAGCGGCATGGACACTTACGAAGGCGCGTTCAAAGCGGTGATCCCGACCCTGCGCGAACACGTGCCACTCAAACGTATCGGCACCGAGTCGGAGGTCAGCGCGGCGATCGTTTTCCTGCTAAGCCCCGCCGCATCATTTGTCAGCGGCAGCACCTTACGCATCGACGGCGCCGCCAGCCTTGGCGGACGAGCGTGGCCAATGCACAAGGCGCAGAACAGCGAGTCGTACAACGGTTTCCACCGGGCGTACTTACCCGATGTACTCAAGGATAAGGAATAGAGCATGCCGGTGATTCAGTCGCAACTCGACCCACACAGCGCACCGTTCGCACAGAACCGCGTGGCGATGCTGGCCGGTATCGAGCAGGTGCGTCAGCTCGAACAAAATCTGCTGAATAAGGCGATTGAGGCCAAGGACAAATTCGACAAACGCGGACAACTGCTGCCCCGGGAACGCCTCAATCTACTGCTCGATCCTGGCGCGCCGTTCCTTGAACTGGCAAGCCTGGCCGGCTACAAGTTGCACGACGACAAGGACGGCAGTTCGGCCGGTGGCGGGTTGATTGCCGGGATCGGGTACGTCTCCGGCGTGCGGGTACTGGTGATCGCCAACAACAGCGCAATCAAGGGCGGGACCATTTCCCCCAGCGGTTTGAAAAAATCCCTGCGCCTGCAACAGATCGCCATGGAAAACAAACTGCCGGTGATCACCCTGGCCGAGAGCGGCGGAGCCAACCTCAATTACGCGGCAGAGATTTTCGTCGAAGGCGCGCGCAGCTTTGCCAATCAGGCGCGGATGTCAGCCATGGGCTTGCCGCAGATCACCGTGGTGCATGGTTCAGCCACCGCAGGCGGAGCCTATCAGCCGGGGCTGTCGGATTATGTGGTGGTGGTGCGCGGCAAGGCCAAGCTGTTTCTCGCCGGCCCACCGTTGCTCAAGGCCGCTACCGGTGAAGTGGCCACGGATGAAGAGCTGGGTGGCGCCGAGATGCATGCGCAAATCGCCGGGACCGCCGAATACCTGGCCGAGAACGATGCCGACGCTGTACGTCAGGTGCGCGAAATTGTCAGCCTGTTGTCATGGAATACACGCTTACCGACACCGCCCGAACGGTACTGGGAAGACCCGCGCTACCCCATCGATGAACTGCTGGGGCTGATTCCCGATGACGCCAAAAAACCCTACGACGTGCGCGAGATCATCGCGCGGATTGCCGACGGCTCAAACTTCCTTGAATTCAAGGGCGAATTCGACCAGCAAACCGTCTGCGGCCATATGCAGATCCAGGGCCGCCCCTGCGGGTTCATCGGCAACAACGGTCCGATCACCCCCAAGGGCGCGAGCAAGGCCGCGCAGTTTATTCAGCTCTGCGACCAGAGCCGAACAGCGCTGCTGTTCTTCCACAACACCACCGGGTTTATGGTCGGCACCGAGTCGGAGCAGCAAGGCGTGATCAAGCACGGCGCTAAAATGATTCAAGCCGTGGCGAACGCCAGGGTACCTAAACTCACCATCGTCGTCGGCGGTTCCTATGGTGCCGGCAATTACGCCATGTGCGGTCGCGGCCTCGATCCGCGCTTCATCTTTGCCTGGCCCAACAGTCGCACCGCCGTAATGGGCGGCGCACAGGCCGGCAAAGTGCTGCGGATCGTTACTGAAGCCAAGCAGTTGAAAGACGGAATCGTGCCGGACCCCAAAATGCTCGACATGCTGGAACAAGTCACCGCACAAAAGCTCGACAGCCAGTCCACCGCGCTCTATGGCAGTGCCAGTTTGTGGGACGACGGGTTGATCGATCCGCGCGATACCCGAACGTTGCTTGGGTATTTGCTGGATATCTGTCACGACGCGGAGGTTCGGCCACTGCAAGCCAACAGTTTTGGTATCGCCCGTTTTTAATGACGCAGAGCATCTAAGGCTGCACTTCCACGCAGAACGTGAGAACGATCAGGACCAGGAGAACAACAAAAATGATCTTCACCCAAGAACACGAAGCACTGCGTCGCACCGTCCGCCAATTCGTTGATCAGCAGATCAACCCACACGTCGATGAATGGGAAAAGGCCGGACGTTTCCCGATCCACACCATTTTGCGCAAGGCCGGTGACCTCGGTCTGCTGGGGATCTCCAAACCGGAAAAGTTCGGTGGAATGGGCCTGGACTATAGCTACTCGATTGTCGCCGCCGAAGAGTTCGGCACGATTCACTGCGGTGGGATTCCTATGTCCATCGGCGTTCAGACCGACATGTGCACCCCGGCCCTGGCCCGCTTCGGTTCCGATGAACTGCGAGAAGAGTTCCTGCGCCCGGCGATCAGCGGCGAGCAGGTGGGTTGCATTGGTGTCTCGGAAGTCGGCGCCGGCTCCGATGTTGCCGGGCTGAAGACCGCCGCTCGCAAGGACGGTGAGGACTACGTGATCAACGGCAGCAAAATGTGGATCACCAACTCGCCAAGCGCTGACTTCATTTGCCTGCTGGCCAACACATCGGACGACAAGCCTCACATCAACAAGTCGCTGATCATGGTGCCGATGAACACCCCTGGCATCACTCTCAGCTCGCACCTGGACAAGCTCGGGATGCGCAGTTCGGAAACCGCCCAAGTGTTTTTCGACAACGTGCGCGTACCACAGCGCAACCGCATCGGTCACGAAGGGGCGGGGTTCATGATGCAGATGTTGCAGTTTCAGGAAGAACGGCTGTTCGGCGCGGCGAACATGATCAAGGGCCTGGAATACTGCATCGACAGCACCATCGACTACTGCAAGGAGCGCAAAACCTTCGGCAATGCGCTGATCGACAATCAGGTAATTCACTTTCGCCTGGCCGAACTTGCAACCGAAATCGAATGCCTGCGGGCATTGGTCTACCAGGCCACCGAGCAGTACATCAAAGGTCAGGATGTTACCCGCCTCGCGTCGATGGCCAAGCTCAAGGCCGGGCGCCTGGGTCGGGAAGTCAGCGACAGTTGCCTGCAATACTGGGGCGGCATGGGGTTCATGTGGGATAACCCGGTAGCCCGGGCCTACCGAGATGTGCGGCTGGTGTCGATCGGTGGCGGTGCCGACGAAATCATGTTGGGCATCATTTGCAAACTCATGGGCACCCTGCCTGGGAAGAAAAAATGAACGCACTGCCAGTCTGCCAAACCCTGTTGCTCGACCACCATAACGGTGTCCTGCACATCACCCTGAACCGGCCCGAAAGCCGCAACGCCATGAGCCTGCACATGGTCGCCGAACTGCGTGCGGTGCTGGAAGCGGTGCGTGATGACCGAGAGATTCGTGCGTTGGTGATAAGCGGGGCCGGCGGGCACTTTTGCGCGGGCGGCGACATCAAGGACATGGCCCATGCACGCGTCGAGGGCCCGACCGCTTACCGCGATTTGAACCGCGCGTTCGGGGCTTTGCTGGAAGAGGTGCAACACGCGCCGCAAGTGGTGATCACGGTACTTCAAGGCGCGGTACTTGGCGGTGGTTTTGGCCTGGCCTGCGTCAGCGACGTCACCCTGGCCGACCATCAGGCGCAATTCGGCCTGCCGGAAACCAGCCTAGGTCTGTTACCGGCGCAAATTGCACCGTTCGTGGTCCAGCGCATTGGCCTGACCCACGTCCGTCGATTGGCCCTGACAGCTGCACGGTTTGACGGTAAGGAAGCGAAGCGATTGGGTCTGGTGCATTTTGTCGAGCACGACCCACAAGCCCTGGCCGAACGCCTCGATGATGTTCTGGCCCATGTGTTGTGCTGCGCGCCTGGGGCGAATGCGACGACTAAAAAACTCTTGCTGGCGAGTGTCGGTCAGCCCTCGGGAGCGCTGCTGGATCAAGCGGCCGAATGGTTCAGCGACGCGGTAACCGGCGCCGAGGGGGTCGAGGGCACGATGGCTTTTGTGCAAAAACGTAAACCGGGTTGGGCTCCCTGAAAGGATCGCGGCAAACCCGCGCACAGGGGAATGCCTTCCAAATGCAGGAGCGGGTTTACCCGCAATGAGGCCATCACCTTCACCGCACAACTACAGGGAAACGCCCATGCCCGGACTCAACAAAATACTGATCGCCAACCGCGGTGAAATCGCCTGTCGCCTCCAGCGCACCGTTCAGGCTTTGGGCTACCGCACTGTTGCCGTGTTCAGCGATGCCGACGCCGATGCGCTGCACGTGCAGATGGCCGACGAAGCCGTAAACATCGGCCCGGCCGCGGTTCAGCAGTCCTACCTGAATATTGCGGCCATCATCGACGCAGCCCGGCGTACCGGCGCCGACGCTATCCATCCCGGCTACGGCTTCCTCTCGGAAAACGCCGAGTTCGCCCGCGCCTGCCAACAGGCCGGCCTCACCTTCATCGGCCCCAGCCCTGAAGCCATCGCGCTCATGGGCAGCAAACGCCTGTCCAAACTGGCCATGCTGGCTGCAGGCGTACCGTGCATCAAAGGCTATCAGGGCGCCGAACAGGACGACGCGACCCTGTGCCGCGAAGCCGAACGCATTGGTTACCCGCTGATGATCAAGGCCAGTGCCGGGGGCGGGGGCCGAGGGATGCGCCTGGTGTCCGACGCCGATCAGCTGCTGGCACATCTACGCAGCGCACGCTCCGAGGCACAGCACGGGTTTGGCAGCGATGAATTGATTCTTGAACAAGCCCTGATCGATCCACGCCACGTAGAGGTTCAGTTGTTCGGCGACCAGCATGGCAACCTGATCTACCTCGGCGAGCGCGATTGTTCGATCCAGAGGCGCCATCAGAAAGTGATCGAGGAAGCGCCCTGCCCGGTGATGACCGCCACATTGCGCAAAGCCATGGGTGAAGCAGCGCTAAAGGCTGGGCGCGCGGTGAATTACGTAGGCGCCGGCACCGTGGAGTTTTTGCTTGACGGCAGTGGCCAGTTTTATTTTCTGGAGATGAACACCCGACTCCAGGTGGAACACCCGGTAACCGAGTTGATCACCGGGCTCGATCTCGTGGCCTGGCAACTGCATATTGCCGAAGGACTGCCATTACCCTTGCGTCAAGAGCAGGTTCAACTCAACGGCCATGCCATTGAAGTACGCCTGTATGCCGAAGACCCCGCCCAAGGGTTTCTACCGCAAACCGGGCGTATCGCGGCGTGGGAGCCGGCGCTGCAAGGCAATGTGCGAATCGACCATGGCCTGATTGAAGGCCAGGACATCAGCCCTTTTTATGACCCGATGCTGGGCAAGCTCATTGCCCACGGCGCCACTCGCGAAGAGGCCCGGCGCAAGTTGCTGCGGGCGGTTCAGGACAGCGTGCTGCTGGGCGTACAGACCAATCAGCGCCTGCTCGCCAACTTGCTGGAACACCCGAAGTTCATCAGCGGCGAGTTCAGCACCGGGTTTATCCCGACTTACTTTGGCGATCATGCTTGCCTACACCGTTATGCCCCGAGCGCAGAGGAGCTGGCGATTGCCGCCGCTTTGTTCCATCAAGCCTCAGCGCAGCGGCATCCGGCGCCTCTGGCGGGTTGGCGCAGCAACGCCAGCGTGGCGCTGCACTATCGAATCGGCCTGGACGACCAGAACTGGCCAGTGAAAATCAACGCCGTACAGGGTCAACCCTATCGGATTGAAGTCGGCGAGCGGCTGATTGAGTTGCAGGTGATTCATTGCGACGGCGCTCGGGCCACGCTGCAACTCGACGGTATCCACCAACGCCATGCCTACCGTTTCGAGGGCGGAAAACTTTTACTGTTCTGCCGACCGGGTAGCCTGCAACTGGTCGATCGGACTCAGGCGCCGGTCGTCAGTCACGCCCACCTAAGCTCTGGCACGCTCAAGGCGCCAATGGACGGGGCGATTGTCGACGTGCTGGTCAGTGAGGGCTGCACGGTCAGTAAAGGTCAGTTGCTGGTGGTGCTGGAGGCCATGAAAATGGAGCATCCACTCAAGTCAGGGATCGACGGGGTGCTCAGGCGCTTGCAGGTAAAGGTCGGCGATCAGGTAAAAAATCGTCAGATTTTGTTAGAGGTCGAATAAGCCGCTAGGCGGATCCGCCGGGTTTGGCTACGCTCAACCCCATCAAGACGCGGATACCAGGAACCCTGCAATGCCTCACTGGCTGGTGATTGACTTGGAAGCCACCACCGATGAAGGCGGCTGGCCAATAACCGAAATGGAAATCATCGAAATCGGTGCCACCCTGGTGGACCGTTCGGGCCGGGAGCTGGATCACTTCCAGCGCTTCGTGCGACCGTTGCGACGCCCCCTGCTGACACCGTTCTGCCGGGAGCTGACCCACATCACCCAAGCCAACATCGACGGCGCCCAACCCCTGAGCGCGGTCTGGGCTGCGTTCGAACGTTGGTTGGGCCAGCATCATTCGCGACTCGAAGGATGGGCCAGTTGGGGTGATTACGACCGCAAACAATTGCTTCAGGAATGGCAACACCTACAGCTCGACAGTGCCCTGAGCCGGGTGCCGCACATCAACCTCAAGCAGCGCTTTGCCAAGGCCCGTCGACTAGATCGTCCATTAGGCCTCAACGGCGCCTTGCAACTGGCAGGCATGCAGTTCAATGGCCAACAACATCGGGCGCTGGAAGATGCACGCAATACCGCACGGCTGTTGCCGCTGTCACTGCCCCCTCTAGACAGGTGACGGCACACGGGGCCTTGTGCATACTGGCCGGCCCTTTTTAGCCCTTTTCGAGGAATCGCCCATGTTTAAAGTCAACGAGTACTTCGACGGCACCGTCAAGTCGATCGCCTTTGGCACCGCAGAAGGTCCGGCGACCATCGGCGTCATGGCACCGGGCGAATACGAATTCGGCACCAGCCAGCGTGAAATCATGCACGTGGTGACCGGCGCCCTGACCGTCAAACTGCCAGACAGCGGCAACTGGGAAACCTTCGCCGCCGGCAGCCAGTTCAATGTGCCAGCCAATAGCAAGTTCCAACTGAAAGTAGCCGTCGACAGCGCTTATCTGTGCGAATACCGCGGCTAAACCTCGGGTCTACGGCGACAAAAAAATGCCCGTGTTCAAAACACGGGCATTTTTCATTCAAGGACTGTTTATTCGAGAACCGTCACCGGCATACCGACCTCAAGTCGACCATTGCCATCGTTGACCAGGTTCTGACCAAACATGGCGCCATCGGCTTGGGTACGGTAGTGCTGCAAGGTCGCCAATGGCTCGCGATCATCGCTACGCTCGCCGGTTTGCGGGTCGATAGTGGTCAGGATGCAGCGAGCGCACGACTTGACCACTCGGAATTCGACATCGCCAATGCGAATACGCTTCCAGCCATCTTCGGCATATGCCTCACTGCCCTCGATCACCAAATTCGGTCGAAAGCGCAGCATCTCCAGCGGCCGTCCGACCCTTTGCGATAAATCTTCCAATGAAGCCTGACCGATCAGCAACAACGGGAAGCCATCAGCGAAGGCGACTTGATCGTCATCCTTGCCGTAACCGGCTTGCGTGGTTCTTGCGCGCTCCAGCGGCACTTGTACCAACCGCGTCGGCTTGCCAATGAACTGACTTACCCAGGCACCCGCCTCGTCACCGGCATCGGGCACGCGCAACGTGTCACGCCAGATGGTCACGCCCCGCAGCTCGGCTTCGCTAGCTGGCAAAGCGATATCGATAGCGGGCAACCCGGGGGCGCTGAGGGTCAAACCACCGTCGGCATTCCATAGCGCCGACAACTGACTCATCTGTGCCACTGCGCGCTGGGTCAGGAAACGTCCACTGGCCTCGTCCACCAGCATCCAGCGTCGATCACCGTCCAGGCCCAGCTTGTCCAGGTGGACCTGATGCAGGGTTTCACCCTTGCCGGATTTCAACGGAAAACGATAAAGCGCGCTCAGACGCAGCATAGACAGCTTCCTGATCAGGAGAAAACGCCACCCTATACGAGCTTGCTCAGCGAATCAAAGGCTGACATGACGCCAGCCGTCTCCCCTGTATTCAGGCCGGCACGTTGTCGAGCATCAGACGCTGACGCACCACGTCTACCAGTTTGTCTGGCTGGAATTTGGACAGGAAATTGTCGCAGCCAACCTTCTTGACCATCGAGTCGTTGAAACTGCCTGACAGTGAGGTGTGCAGAACGACGTAAAGGCCACGCAAGCGAGGATCATTGCGGATCTCCGTGGTCAGTCGATAGCCGTCCATTTCCGGCATCTCTGCGTCGGTGAACACCATCAGTAATTTATCGGTCATCACCACGCCCGTATCGGCCCAGGCCTTGAGCATGTTCAGCGCTTTCAAGCCGTCCCGGGCGATGTGCATCTTCACGCCCAACTGGCCGAGGGTGTCACGCAATTGCGACAAAGCTACGTTGGAGTCGTCCACCAGCAGCACTTCACGGCCACGGGCGCGTTCCAGCACAGGGTCTTCGAGCTTTTCACGGGAAACCTTGGCGTTGTACGGGACAATTTCGGCCAATACTTTTTCCACGTCGATGATTTCAACCAACTGGTCATCGACCTTGCTGATGGCGGTCAGGTAATGCTGGCGACCGGCACTGGTTGGCGGCGGCAGAATGGCCTCCCAGTTCATGTTGACGATACGGTCGACGCCGCCCACCAGAAACGCCTGCACCGAACGGTTGTACTCGGTGACGATGATGGTACTGGTCGGACTGGGCACCAACGGGCGCATGCCGATAGCCTGGGACAGATCGATCACTGGCAGCGTCTGACCACGCAGGTTGACCACGCCACAGACAAATGGATGGCGCTGCGGCATCAGGGTCAATTTTGGCAGTTGCAGTACTTCCTGAACCTTAAAGACGTTGATTGCAAACAACTGCCGTCCGGCCAGTCGAAACATGAGAATTTCCAGGCGATTCTCACCCACCAATTGCGTGCGTTGGTCTACCGTGTCGAGAATGCCGGCCATTAATGACTCCTGGGCTTGTTTCTAATGAATTCACTAAAAGGAGTTATCGGCTGTTTTTGCAGGACCTTGACCCCCGTACAAAATGCCATTTTTGAGCATTGATGTCACATTAACATCATGCTTTACTGGCCACGCAGATTTCATCTGCTGAACCCCATTACGGCGCGACTCCGGTTTGCACGTTAGGTTCACCCGTGTAAGGGATTCCCCTAGTATCAATCAGGCCTAACCTGATATTCGCGATATCCAATAGCCATTAATGTGACCCCATTCTCACTGCATGAACGGAGTCAGGCTTTTGTGTGCGATCGCAGGTCAGTGGCCTTCCAACCTCTCGAAATCCCAAGCCAGCGCCCAGACGAGCCGCGGCGTGATCTCTCGCCGCCCAGCCCCCGTCGACACACACGGCATTCACTCATCTGATATGACGTTGTGGAGATAGGCATGCCAAACATCCCTAAAGAACGAGCACTGCGGCTTTCAGAGTTTCTTGTCGAAGCTGAAACATTACTGGCCAAATCCGAGGAATGCCTCAGCCACCTGCAGTTGATTTGCAACGATCAGGACGCCATTGACTGCATACTCAGCGCCCTGCTCAAACTGGCGAACAAGGCTGATGTGTTGGGACTTAAAGTGGTTTCGGACTTCTCGCTGCATATTCATGGCCTGTTGAACCATGCACAACACCACGCCTCTCTGCACGACGAAGCCCTAAGCGCACTAAAAGACTGTTTCACGCTGATGGCCTGGCAATTAGAACTAACCGATCAGCAAACCGGCCAGTTGAACCTGGATGACGGCGAACAGACCGCGCTAATCGAAGCACTCGCGTTTCAGGTAGGACACAGCCACTTTCAAACGCCCGCCAACGCCAAACCACTCACCCTCGCCTACTTCTCTGGGAGACGAGGTTAACATCGCCCAGTAACTAGTCGGTAGATCATCTATTGACCTGGTCAGGCTAATCACGACATTTTTCATTGATCTCAGACAATGCACATCAATAAAAAGATCAACTGGCTGACTTGTTCCATTTCTTGCACAAACAAAAAATCATATTTTTCCATTTTAGAATAACCGTCCAAAACTCCTTTAATTCCTTAAATTCCTGACGGTATAGACATATATAGCAAACGCGACCAGCGGTATCTTAAGTGTTACCATACCGCCGATTAGTTGACGTCAAATAATGGCACATTGATGTCACGCAAGCGCAATCCGATAAATCTTAAGGTCGGACTTTGCCAACTGGACTCACCCGTTGAAGTGGTGATTCAACTAACAGTTTTTCAGACAGAGATCTGTCAGACACCCTGACCGGTCTGCCCGCAGCGAACATTCATTGGCTCCATCCGCTATGTACGCCAGCCTCAAGTCAATCACCACGTGGCCACCCTCCCGAACAAATGCACGCCGGTTCACGCTCCTGCTATGCACATGCTCGACACTGGGCAGCCTGCTGGTCTACGGCCTGTCCGCACACCTGCCGCTGAGCCTGCTGATGGTTAACCTTGCCGTACTGACGTGCGTAGGGGTCGGTCATCGCCTGTCGCGCAAATCTATAAAGTTTCAGCCTCAAGAGCTGGCCGACCGCCTGCTGGAAGTTCAGGAGAATGAACGCCATCGACTCAGCCGCGAATTACACGACGACATTGGGCAGTTGCTGACAGCTGCAAAACTTCAAAGTGAATGGCTCAAGCGCAGGCTGCCCGAAGACCTCCAAGGCCAGTGCTCGGTGCTCTGCGATACCCTGGAAGAAACACTCAACAAGGTCCGAGATGTCTCCGCCATTCTGAACCCCAGGCAACTCGCCAGCCTGGGCCTGGAAGCCAGCCTGCGGGCCCATCTGCTCAAGACCCTGGCGAATACGTCAATACACTGGAGCCTGGAATGCCATCAGCGATTGACCGGTATTCCTGAGGAAATGGCGGTGGCTGCCTTCCGGATTACCCAGGAAGCAGTTACCAACATACTGCGCCATGCGCAAGCAACGAACCTTGTGGTCCGCGTGCAGCGTTTGCCCCAAGGGCTGGCGCTGTTGATCACCGATGACGGCTTGGGTTTTTCACCTTCGGCCCACCCAGGACGTGAGGGACAGCGCGGCATGGCGGGGATGTCGGAACGGGTGGAACAGTTGGGCGGCGATCTGACGGTGAACAGCGCGCCAGGCAAAGGCACTCAAATCGAAGCTCTTTTCCCCTGGGCGCCCCGCGCGCTTGAGCGGGCCAGTACGAATAAGGTTATCCGTTGACTTGTAACTTACTTCTGGTGGATGACCACTCGCTTATCAGGGCAGGTGTTCGCGCTCTGGTGCTGGATATTCCTGGCTACGCGGTAGTCGGCGAGGCTAATGACGGCTCGCAACTGCTCGAAATGGTCGAGAAACTGTGTCCGGACATCGTGCTGCTGGATATTTCCATGAAGGAAACCAGCGGTCTTGAGGCTTTGCAGCGACTAAAGCGGGTGCGCCCACACAGCAAAGTGCTGATCCTGTCGATGCATACCGACCCGACACTTATCATGCAGGCCCTGGAGTACGGGGCCCATGGTTATCTCCTCAAGGACACCACGGCCACCGAACTCGAACACGCCCTGGACGCCCTGCGTAACAACGAGCGCTATTTGAGCCCCGCCATTGCTCACACCGTGATCAACCAGGCACTCACTCGCGTGCAGAAGAACCAGTCGCAGCTCCCTGACAGCCATAACCTCACCGCGCGGCAGCTGGAAATCCTGCGGCTGATTGTGCGCGGCAAATCCACTCGCGAAATCGCCAACGGTCTAGGGTTGAGCATCAAGACCGTCGAAACTCACCGCTCACAGATAATGAAACGACTGCAAATTTACGACGTGGCGGGCCTGGTTTTATTTGCCGTGCGCGAGCAGATCATCAGTCTGGATGACTGACCGCGTGTGACGACCCCACCAGCGGCGAGTTCCGCGGCAAATGCACACGTAACGCTGCTGGGCGAATCGAAAAACGCAGACTCTCACCTTCCAGAGGCTCGCCATCAAGATTGATATGAAGCCCCTCAGACACCTTGATTTCCACCCAAGGCAATCGAGCTCGCACAAACATGTTGTCAATGCCAAAGCCATCGGTCAGCAGGTTTTTCAAGGTCCCGACCACCTCCTGCGGCGCCGGCAGAATACTGATATCCAACAGCCCATCGTCAATCAACGCCTCCGGGCACAGCACTCTGCCTCCGCCAGCTTGTCGGCCATTGCCGATCCCGAGAGCCAACAGTTCGCCACGCCAGTGAAAATCCGGCCCCTGCAATTCGCCATAGGCCGCATGTAGTTCACTAAACCGCGATAAGCCAGTAAACAAGTACGCAGCGCCGCCCAAAACCTTCTTCAAGTCTTCCGAGGTGTTGGCTGTGACCTGACTACCAAAGCCACCGGTCGCCATGTTCAGGAAAACCTGGCCACCTACCTCACCCAAATCGATGAGAGACGGAACGCTGTCCAAGAGATCAAGTGCTTCGACGGGCTCCAGAGGTACGCCAGCTGCGCGAGCAAAATCGTTGGCAGTGCCCAGCGGTAGCAGCACCAGACTGGCCTTTGTAGGGTTCACGGCCATGGCTTCGGCAATATCGCGTAACGTGCCATCCCCTCCGCCAGCAATCAGCTGCGTATACCCTGCTGCTAGCGCCTCATCGACCAGACGCTGGGCATCGCCCGCTTCCCACGTCAGTCGAACGGCCAGTTCCCAACCTTGCTCGCGCTTGCCCTCGACGGCTGCACGAACGTCCTCGTTGAGTGCCTGCTTGCCATGCAGAATCAATAGCGCCTTGCGCTCACTCATTGTTGTAACTCCCCTGGTTGGAATTCGTATGAGAGATGTTGACCTCACTGACACCCAAAAAAGCCGGAAGAACTTGAATTAATTCAAGCCCCCCGCCACCAGACGTCCTACAGAGCGGTATTTTTTCTTACACGTCGTGATGAATCGGCTCAATTGACCGATCCTGGCGTTTCGTACAACGTTGGGGGCCTGCGGTATCAATCATCAAAAAACACACAAGGATGTGCATGTAATGAATGGATTCACCCTAACGCAGCCCACTCACCTGATTAACAACGGAATCGACTGCGTCATTGCCGCTGAAACAGGGAGCACATTACTCCATGCAAAGCCATGACCTAAGGCTGCCGGTCAGTCCGGTTGCGCCCCTTGCCGAAAGCCGCACAAGCCATCAGGCTGAATTCAAAAGCAGCGCAAAACCACCTGGAGAAGCTGATATGGAACCTCGTGTTGTTGAACTCGAGACACACCTCAAGTACATCCGCAGAGACATGGATGAAGTTCGTGGGGACGTCAAAATCATTAAACACCGAATGGCCTACTCAGCTGGCGCCATCGCCGTGGTCCTGGGGCTTCTGGGGTGGATCGCCAATAGTCGATTCGACCAGCTCGTGGCACTGCTGGCTCGTTAGGCGTAACTCGCACGCAAGTTCCGGTTCAATTGACCGGGCTTGCGTGAAAAGCCTAAAGCAGAAATCAGTTCAGGATTTCGCTCAAAGGAATAAAGCTGACGTAATCACCCTCAATCAATGTGTGGTCCTCAAGCACTTCAACCAAACCTTCGGCCCAGGCAGCGCTGCGTAATACGCCCGAGCTCTGATTTTTGTAGAGCGTTGCTCGACCATTCTCAAGACGTCCGCGTAGGTACTCGCGCCGATTACCAGCCTTGGGCCATGCAAAACCTGCCTGTACCTGAAACTTCAAGGGTTCGACCTCCCTCACGCCGTGGCGACGTAAAAGATAGGGGCGAGCCAGTAATGCAAAGGTCACCAGGGTCGATGCAGGGTTTCCCGGGAGACCAATCACCGGCACACCTCGGAAATGTCCGAACGTCAAAGGCTTTCCGGGTTTGATGGCAAGCTTCCACAGTGTCAACTCGCCCGCTTCGCGCAAGGCGATCCCGAGAAAATCGGCTTCGCCCACCGACACTCCGCCAGTGGACAGAATCAAGTCGACATCTTTCAGCTCGCCCAAACGTGAACGAGTGATTGCCAGGTCGTCCGCCAGAATACCTGCATCGATGACCTCGCAGCCCAAACGCTGAAGCCAACTGCAAAGCAATACACGATTACTGTTATAGATCTGACCCGGCCCAAGGGTTTGACCCGGCTCGACTAACTCATCGCCAGTGGACAGGACTGCAACGCGCACCTTGCGCACTACTTCCAGCTCAGCGCACCCCAACGATGCAGCCAATCCCTGCTCAATAGGCCCAAGGCGAGTACCCGCAGGCAGGATCAACTCACCTACAGTAGTTTCCTGACCCCGTGGACGAATGTTCTGGCCACACGCCATGACCTCGCTGAAAAGCACGCGCTCATCCGCCTGGACGCACGCGTTCTCTTGCATCTCGACGCAATCGGCCCCTTCAGGGACAGGTGCGCCGGTGAAGATTCGAGCGCAAGTGCCTGGTGTAAGCGGATTAGGAGCCTGACCGGCGAAAATCTTTTGACTGACGACCATTGGCTCCCCTGTCCAATCGGACAGACGCAATGCATAACCGTCCATTGCACTATTAGGCCAAGGCGGTAGATCAAGTGTCGAGATCAAATCCTCAGCCAACACCCGCCCCTGAACTTGAGCCAACGGCAGGCGTTCACGCTCAAGAACCACTGACGCGTCGGCCATCTCCAACAAGCGTGCCAACGCCACCTCAACCGGCATCAAATTGCCTGTCTTGCCTGGCTTACCCGCGAGATTCACAGGGCGCCGCCTGTTTAAGGTGAGCCACGAAATTGCACGGGCGGTGCCGCGAGTCCAACTGCTCAGCCAGAATGCCGTCCCAACCTGTACGAACAGCATTGGTCGAACCCGGCAAGCAGCAAACCAGTGTGCCGTTGGCCAAGCCCGCCAATGCACGGGATTGCACGGTTGAGGTGCCGATATCCGCCACAGATATCTGCCGGAACAATTCCCCGAAACCATCGACCTGCTTGTCCAGTAAGCAGCTCACGGCCTCCGGCGTGCTGTCGCGCCCGGTAAAGCCCGTACCACCGGTAATCAGCACAACCTGCACGACATCGTCAGCAATCCAAGTGGCGACTTGCGCTCGAATTTTGTAGAGGTCATCTTTGAGCAACACTCGGACCGCCAGGTTATGGCCGGCAGCACTCAAGCGATCAACAAATACTTGGCCCGAGGTATCGGTCTCAAGCGTACGGGTATCGCTGACAGTCAGCACCGCAATATTGAGCGGTGCGAAAGGTACATCAGCCTTGGCTTTCATAGGCTCGTCCAGTTGTAGGGAAAACAGCCCGGTGTTATATCACAGCGCTTCGTTTTTTTGCCGCCCCCATAGAGAGCTGCCATGACCTCGAATACACCTTTACCACCCTGTTCGATTCTGCTCCTGGCGGGCGGGCGCGGCCAGCGCATGGGCGGGCAGGACAAAGGTTTACTGGAATGGCGCGGCGAACCGCTGATTGCCCACCTGTATCGCAAAACCCGTGCGCTAAGCGATGACCTCATCATCTCCTGCAATAGAAACCAGGAGCGGTATGCCCCTTACGCCGACCAACTCGTCGTTGATGACGACGTTGATTTTCCGGGCCCGCTGGCGGGTATCCGTGCGGGACTAAAGGCTGCCCGCCATGCGCAACTGCTGGTGTTGCCATGCGACGTGCCACAGGTTGATACGGCCCTGCTCAATAACATGCGCGATACCGCCCGGCAGCACCCAGACAGACCGCTTATGCTGCGGCACGGCGATCACTGGGAGCCACTGCTGTGCGTCATTCCCGTGACCCTTCGCGCCATGTTTGAAAAGGCCTGGGATGAGGGGGAACGCAGCCCCGGTCGAATCATGCGTCAATTAGGCGCCACCGCCCTGCCTTGCCCAGACAATGATCCGCGCCTGGCAAATCTCAACACACCCGAACTGTTAAGCGCACAAAACTCTGTGTCAGACTAACCGGCGAAGGAACTTGAGTGCGATGTATACGTCTCAAGCTCAGTTACCAAAAGCATTCATTTTCGGAGACACACTCATGACTCAACGGACTCTCGCCACATTCATGCTCGCACTGGGCCTCGCCGCACTTGCCGGTTGCGCATCGCCGACAGTGATCACCTTGAATGACGGTCGCGAAATCCAGGCCGTCGACACGCCTAAATTTGATTCCGACTCGGGCTTCTACGAGTTCAAACAACTGGACGGCAAGGAAACCCGCCTTAACAAGGATCAGGTTCGTACCGTTAAAGAGCTGTAATCTTCACGGTGACAACCGGATACAGAAAAGCCCGCTAGATCAGCCTGTGTGAAAACCTGGCAATCAGCTGGCCAATGAAAGAAAAATGCCCGTATCGCAAGATACGGGCATTTTTCTTATGTGCGATATGCAAGGTAAAAACCGCTGACAGAGCGCGCTGCTTGGCTGAGAGACCCTTTATCTTCGGATATCAGAAAAGCAGGGCGCAAGCCTCTTAATTACCACTGCAAGGTGATGGCGCTCTCGAAAGCTCGTGCCTCACCCGTGATCGGATCCCTGAACCGCAGTCCCTGAGCCAGTAACTTCAAGGGGTTTGCATAGTCGTCTTCGACGCCCTTGAGCACCTGCGGATAGAACGGGTCGTTGCAGATACCAGCGCCCAAGGCACTCATATGCACCCGTAACTGATGTTTCTTTCCCGTCACCGGATAAAGCGCGTAACGCCAGAGTTCACCGTTCCTCTCCCTGACCTCTATCGCCGTTTCGGTATTGCTGATGCCCGGACCTTCCTGCATCCGAAAGAACGGCTCGCCATCGACCAGTCGACTTTTATGGATCAATGGGAAAGACAGCTCAGGCAATGCCTTGGCGATTGCCTCGTAGCTCTTTTCAATTTTTCGTGCAGGAAACAGCGACTGATACGCCGAACGACTTTGAGGATTGGCGGAAAACAACACCAGCCCCGCCGTATGCCGATCAATGCGATGCAAAGGCACCAGATGCGGATTATCCAATCGCCGGATCAACCGTCGCAGCAGAGTCTGCTCCACATACTCACCCGCTGGCGTCACCGGTAAAAAATGCGGTTTGTCTGCCACCACCAAGTGCTCATCGGCATACAGGATAGACTCGACCACGGGGATCGGCTTTTCGTCCGGCACCTCACGAAAGTAATGAATCCGAAGGCCTTCCTTGTAAGGCAGATCAACGGGAATCGGCGAACCTTGTCCGTCGAGAACACGACCCCGAGCAATCCGGTCCAACCACTGTTCACGATCAATGGCGTGGAAGTGTTCGCAAAGGCAATCGAGTACGGTTGGCCAAGGGCCCGGCGGCAAGCAGAGGGTACTGGCCTGACTGTGTGCAGCAGAAAAAGACGAAGTGGACATACGAAGCTCTAACCCTCAATGCAGAGCGGCATTATCCAGCAGTGACCGGAGCGAGCCTAGAAGAGAATCCTCAGGCCGTTATCGGTTGCGTGCGCGCCGCAGCTTCGGTGAATTCTTTAAGCCAGCGCAACACATCTACCGCTTCCCAGCGACCTGGATCATAGAGCGCATACAACAACCCCTGATAACCCACGACGTCCAGTTGCCGGTGATAACCCGCACGCTGGAACAGCGCTTCGATTTCGGCGAAGCAGGTGTTGAAATGCAGTTTATTAAAGGGGGTTTTACCCTCAGTAACCAGGCCATCGAGACGCAACTCGACGACTGCCTCACGCACCACGTCCGCCGACATCCGGTTCACGCTGTTCTTCAATTGTTCGACGTTGACCACGGTTCATCCCCTGACTTACGAGACCACCTGCCCCATCCCGGAAGAAGGGAAGCACGACAGGCAATCCGAATAACTGTATGAACATACAGTAACCGAATAACCTCGCTTGCGCCAAGCGATGAAGCGAGAGGCGCGACGGGCGGATCATCGCCGCGCTAACCATTAACGTACAAACGCAACCACCTGATCGGCATCAAATGGCCAGTCCAGCTCGGCCCCCGTATCGACGCGTCGCAACACCGGAATCCTCAAGCCATACGCTTCAAACAATGCCTCTTCGGCGGCGATATCGACTAACTCCACCAACAGGCCATGCTCCACCAATGGCATCAGTTCGGCTTCGGCCAGTTCACAGAGGTGGCAACCCAAGGTGCCGAACAGCTGACATTCAGGGGGCATGACAAATCACCAGAGAAAATAGGGCTTTATTCTAGGCCCACCCTCAAGGGCCGTCGAGCCACTGGAACGAAGGCCCGTTGAGGCACAGCAAGCTGACTTCAAACTATTTAGGTAAACCCATGACGCAAACCCTTCACCGTCAATCTCGACGGGGCGATGCTCGCGGCTTTTTTACCTCTACGCTTGAATAACCCGAGCACGTCGTTGAAGTTCTTTTGTTTGCCAACCTGCTAATCACTATCGCCTCTTCGCGGACCGTTATTGCCCTGTTCCAGCGTCTGCAATTGCCACTCTCACTGGGCGTGCCGGCACATCAGGTACAGGATCGTATCGATCGGGTACGACATGATCGCTATCGCTTGCTGCACGACTTCTACCCCGACGCTGACGATGAGGAGAATTAATCCTGACTCACGGCGCCGATCTTATGCACGGACAAATCCGCCCCGTAATACTCTTCTTCCTGGCTCAAGCGCAGCCCATGGAAAGCCTTGATAGAGCCATAAACTGCAAATCCACCTACCAGCGCAACGAAGACGCCCAATGTGGTGCCGATCACTTGACTGATCAGGCTTACCCCACCCAAACCACCCAGTGCGCTCTGGCCGAAAATACCGCAAGCAATCCCGCCCCATACGCCGCACAAGCCGTGCAATGGCCAAACGCCCAATACATCGTCAATCCGCCATTTGCCTTGAGCAGCAGTAAAGCACCAGACAAACAATGCACCGGCAATTGCTCCCGTCACCAGCGCGCCCACCGGGTGCATCAAGTCAGAGCCAGCGCAGATCGCTACCAGCCCAGCCAGCGGCCCGTTGTGCAGGAAGCCTGGGTCATTGCGCCCGACAATCAACGCCGCTACGGTCCCGCCAACCATGGCCATCAGTGAATTCACCGCCACCAGACCACTGACACCTTGCAGGGTTTGCGCACTCATCACGTTGAAGCCGAACCAGCCGACGATCAAAATCCACGACCCCAAGGCCAGAAACGGAATGCTCGACGGCGCGAACGCCACAAGGCGCCCGTCACGGTAGCGGCCCTGACGCGGCCCGAGCAAGAGCACCGCCGCCAACGCTAACCACCCCCCCATGGCGTGGACCACTACGGAGCCTGCAAAATCATGAAAACTGGCACCGAAGCGCTCCAACAACCAAGCTTGCACACCAAAGTTGCCATTCCAGATCATCCCTTCGAAAAACGGATAGATGAACGCTACGATCAACGCCGTGGCACATAGCTGAGGCACGAACTGCGCGCGCTCGGCAATGCCGCCAGAAATAATCGCCGGAATCGCAGCCGCAAAGGTCAGCAAAAAGAAAAATTTGACCAGCCCGTAACCGTGATCAGCGTTGATCACCGCCGCTGGTTGCATGAAAGTGACGCCATAGGAAATCCAATAGCCTATAAAGAAGTAGGCGAGGGTCGAAATGGCAAAGTCGCTGAGAATCTTCGACAACGCGTTGACTTGGTTCTTCTGTCGAACGGTCCCCACTTCAAGAAAGGCGAAACCGGCGTGCATGGCCAGAACCATGACCGCACCGATCAAAATGAATAAGGTGTTGGAGCTGTGGACCAAATTGTCTACAGCGCTTTGCAGATTTTCCATGGAATGGGCAGACCTGATAGCTGAAAAAAGCACCAAAGCAGTTCACGCAAACCGCTGGCGCACCAAGTTATGACTCAATGGATTCAAGACCTTGATGCCAATGATCCGCCTTGGAGCACGAGCGCACTGCCTTTGCGCGAGTTTTGATTATTAGAGTTAGGGTTTTTCTGAAATCATGCCCGGCAACAGCGCAATGGCTCGGGATGACGCACCATGACGTAGCAAAAGTTGTACCAGTCATTTGTAGTGAACCTTCTCGCAGGGCTCATACTCGAACGAATCAGAACGCCACTTACGGAGATTTACCCATGGCCAGAATCAAGGCAAAGACTGCTCAAGAAATCCTGATGGAAGATTTTCAGACACTGGTCGGCGACACAGAACGATTACTGGAACACACCGCGTCACTGGCCGGTGATCAGGCTGACGAGTTGCGCGACCAGATTCACGACAGTCTGCTGCGTGCCAGGGAAACCTTGAAACTGACCGAAGACTCATTGCGCGAACGCGGCCAGGCTGCCGTGAACGCCACCGAAGATTACGTTCAGGCTAACCCGTGGCAATCGGTCGGGATCGCGGCAGGCGTGGGCTTCCTGATTGGCCTGTTGGCCACGCGTCGCTGATATGTCTATCGGCGAATCCGGCTCGTCCGCGACGGGCACAAGCTCCTCAACGCGGCGCCTCGGTGCCGCTTTTCTAGGCCTGTTGCACAGTCACGTCGAACTGTTCGGTATCGAACTGCAAGAGCAGAAGTCGCGCACGGTCAGCTTGTTACTATTTGCCGGCCTGGCGCTGGTCTTCGCCTTGCTGCTACTGGTGGGTTTGTCGGCACTGGTGTTGATTGTGCTGTGGGACACCTATCGACTGGCCGGCATCATTGGCCTTTGTGTGTTCTACACCCTCGCCGCTGTATTCTGCGCGATGCGTTTGAAAGCGGCGATTTTCGATGAGTCCTCGCCCTTCCACGGCACTCTGGAAGAACTGGCCAACGACCGGGAGCGTCTGCTGCCATGAGCCTGCCTAAACTACCTCACAACAGTTCCCGTGCTGAAATGCGCAAGGCGCTGATTCGCTTGCGCATGGAAATGCATCGCCAGGAAATTCGCCAGGAATCCAGGCAACTGCTACAACCTTTACAGCGTGCGCGCGCGATGACGCAAAACCTGCAGGGCGGTTTCGGCATTAAACATGCGCCACTGTGGGGCATGGCAGCCGTCACTCTGCTGGGATTTCTGACCGGCAAAGGTGCCAAAAGCGGTGGCATCAGTAGCCTCACGCGGCTGGTACAACTGGGAACCTCGCTGGGGCCGCTGATCAAATTGGTGATGCAGGGTTCCTCGCGCAAACACTAATCAGTCACTATCTGGCTGCATTCTTGCAACACCCTAGGTATGAACCTCTTTATCGAGAGGTTCGTTCCTGCGTGCCTAACCGGTGACCAGATTTATTCAAGAACAAGACCTTACTAAGGAGGCCTCGTGATCGACGGGCAACCGCTCGCCTGCTTTCAGCCGTTCATCGATACCGCCACCGGTCGTATCGCCGGGGTCGAGGCGCTCGGTCGTCTACGCCAGGCCGACGGTCAACTGACGTCAGTGGGGTCGCTATTCGCCGACCCGCGAACCCCCGCCGTAGCGCTGCGCCGTCTCGACCGGCAAATCCGCGATGACGCACTTAGCCGTTTACATGAAGCCCCCCCGGACTGGTTTCTGAGCTTGAACATGTCGCCGCGCTGGATCAGCCGCTTACGCCCGGATCAAGCGCTGCCGAGCCTCAAGCAACTGCTCCGGCATGGCGTCGACCCGAAACGCATCGTCTTCGAGATCACTGAATTGGGTGGCGACAGTCAGCGCCTGGCCGAAGTGGTCGCGCGTTACCGGCAAGCCGGTGCCCGGATCGCTATTGATGATTTCGGCGCCGGTTACTCGCAGCTCGACCGCGTACTGGCACTGCAACCCGATATTCTCAAACTCGACATGCGACTCTTTCAGGCCGCCGCGCTGGGAGGGCCGAGCAGCGAAGTGGTCAAGGCCCTGGCACAAATGGCCGAGAAAACCGGCTGTTGGATAATCGCCGAAGGGGTGGAGACCGAAGCTCAACTGAATTTTGCACTGGAGTGCGGTTCACGTTACGTGCAAGGCTTCCTGTTCGCCCGCGCCCAAGTGGACTTCTTTGAGACAGACGCTTTTGTCGAACGTTTCGCGCAGCTGCGCCAACGCTATGTTCAACAGAAACTGGCGGAACGTGGACGGTTGATGGACATGCGTCGACAGCTCTGCGAGCTGATGGCGATTCTACAAGAGTGGGCTCAGGCCCGTGCCCCTCTGAGCGCATTGCCTCAACTCGACGCATTCCCTTGGCTATTGCGCTTTTATCAATGCGACCGTCACGGCACACAACTGACGCCCAACCTTGAGTGGCGCAACAACGGCTGGGAGGCCGACAACCGCTACCTGGGCCATAACTGGTCATGGCGTCCGTACTTCTATCATTTACTGGCCGAGGGCTGGGATGAGCGCCGCCTGACGCTTTCAAACACCTACCGCGACGCCACCAGCAACCAGTACTGCCTGACCGCCGGACAATTTTTCGACAATGGCGAGCGACTGCTGCTCATCGACATCGACGCCGCCGGCTTGTAGTTCTGCTTGCAGGCGCTGATGCGAACCCGGAAGCTAGCGTCCTGTCTCACAAATACGTCCCTCTTTTGACGAGTGGCTGTGGGTCGTCAGGCGAGGAGCGGCGACGCAGCGTCACGGCAACCCACACCGTCAAGAAGGAACAGTACTGGCGAGCCAGGACACTCATCAGTCACCTGACGGAGAGAACCCGCCTTGGATTGGCAAACCCTGCTTACCCGCGAACGCCTTGGAAAGCCACTGCATAGCCCCGAAGAACTTGGCCGCAGCCCTTTCCACAAAGACCACGACCGCATTATTTTCTCCGGCGCATTTCGCCGATTGGGGCGCAAGACCCAAGTTCATCCGGTCTCCAGCAACGATCACATCCACACACGGCTGACGCACTCGCTGGAAGTCAGTTGCGTCGGCCGGTCCTTGGGAATGCGCGTCGGTGAGACCATCCGCAGTGCCTTGCCCGACTGGTGCGAACCCAGCGACCTGGGGATGGTGGTGCAATCGGCTTGCCTGGCCCACGACATTGGGAACCCGCCCTTCGGCCACTCCGGCGAAGACGCGATCCGTCATTGGTTCCAGCAGGCCGCCGGCCGTGGCTGGCTGGACGCAATGAGCGAAGTTGAACGCCATGACTTTCTCAACTTCGAAGGTAACGCCCAAGGCTTTCGGGTACTCACCCAGCTTGAATACCATCAGTTCGACGGCGGCACGCGGCTGACCTACGCCACCCTCGGTACCTACTTGAAATACCCTTGGACGGCCAAACACGCCGATTCCCTGGGTTACAAGAAGCACAAGTTCGGCTGCTACCAGAGCGAACTGCCATTGCTGGAGCAGATCGCCCACAAACTCGGTCTGCCACAAATCGAAGACCAACGCTGGGCACGTCATCCACTGGTGTACCTGATGGAAGCCGCTGACGACATCTGCTACGCACTGATCGACCTGGAAGACGGCCTTGAGATGGAGCTGCTGGAGTATGCCGAAGTCGAATCTCTGCTACTCGACCTGGTGGGTGATGACATTCCGCAAACCTATCGCCTGCTCGGCCTGCAGGATTCACGTCGGCGCAAACTGGCAATCCTGCGGGGCAAGGCCATCGAGCACTTGACCAACGCCGCCGCCCGCGCCTTTGTCGAACAGCAGGAAGCCCTGCTGGCCGGCACACTGCATGGCGATCTGGTGGAACACATGCACGGCCCGGCCAAACGCTGCGTGCTCAATGCCAAGGACATGGCGCGCAAAAAGATCTTTCAGGACAAGCGCAAGACCCTGCACGAAATAGGCGCCTACACCACGCTGGAAATCCTCCTTAACGCTTTCTGCGGCGCGGCACTGGAACAACACAACGGTCGCACGCCGTCCTTCAAGAGCCGGCGGATTCTCGACTTGCTGGGTAACAACGCGCCTGACCCTCACGGACCGCTGCATACGTCGTTCCTGCGCATGATTGATTTTATCGCCGGAATGACTGACAGCTATGCCAGTGAAATGGCTCAGGAAATGACGGGGCGCTCAACCCTGGGATAAAAACCAGGCATCAGCTGCTTCAGAGATTTCTGAACAGATGATGCCTGTCTCATGGCTTTACACCGCAGCCGGTTTTCACAGTGACCCGCTCGGGACTGCGCTGAGCAAACGTCGATTGTTCCTCACGAAAGAACTTTCAAACGCACCCGTCCACTGAAGCGACACCACAAGGTATCCAGTAAGTTATCGCTACTGGGCGCCCCCCCAAAAAAACCACTGAAATATTAAGACATCGGAAAACCACTAAACCAATTAAATATAAAATACGAAAGAAAAAACCACACCCTCAACCAAAACCAGAACAACCTATAACTTATATAACAAAATAAAATCAAACTATAGATTCGAAACATATTAGTCTTCTTCATTCGAAACCTAGTTCGTCCGTAGTCCACTTCCTTTTCTTGCGTAGGAATTATCCTATATTGCTGCTACAGCCCTGTCAGTTCATGCCCCTCTCAACTATCTGAGCTAAGGTGCGCGCTTTATTTGCGCTCGAATGGGACTTGATTATGAACTCTGTTTTTATTGTCGACGATCACCCCGTCATTCGCCTCGCTGTCCGCATGCTGCTGGAACACGAAGGTTATAAAGTCGTGGGCGAAACCGATAACGGGGTCGATGCCATGCAAATGGTTCGTGAATGCATGCCTGACCTGATCATTCTCGACATCAGCATTCCAAAACTGGATGGGCTGGAAGTTCTCGCTCGTTTCAATGCAATGAGCACTCCACTGAAAACATTAGTCTTAACGGCGCAATGCCCGACACTTTTTGGTATTCGCTGCATGCAGTCCGGCGCGTCAGGTTATGTGTGCAAACAGGAAGACCTTAGCGAGCTGGTAAGCGCAATCAAGGCGGTACTGTCCGGTTATAACTACTTCCCCAGCCAGGCGTTGAACCCGGTACGCCCCGATGATGCGCGTTATGCCGAGCTTGAATTGTTCAAATCAGTCAACGACCGAGAGCTAATGGTATTGCAGTTGTTTGCCCAGGGACGTACCAACAAGGAAATTGCCAAGGGCATGTTTCTAAGCAACAAGACTGTCAGCACTTATAAAAAACGACTCATGCAAAAACTCAAGGCGCAGTCGCTGGTAGAGCTCATCGAGATGGCAAAACGTAACGCGTTAGTGTGAGAGACAGGATGCCCAGTCGTTTAAAGGACTATCTAATAACATTGAGCGCAGGATTATGCCTGAGCACCTCCGTGCCCGCGGCACAAAATCTGGCGGCGAACTACACCCTTCTCAGCCGCTCAACGGTCGGGCACATGGAAGTCCAACTGGATAAACCGCAACAACAATGGATACAGAGCAAACGCGAACTCATCCTGGGCACATCCTCCCCGGACTACCCCCCGTTTGATATGACCATCAGCGGCCACGACTATGAGGGTTATACGGCTGACTATGCCGCCATCCTCGCTAGGGCAACGGGATTGTCCATCAAGGTCCAGCGCTTTGCTTCGCGTGACCGCGCCATCAAAGCGCTGGAACGCGGTGAAGTCGACCTCTTGGGCACCGCCAATGGATTCGAGGCGCACAGCACCGACATCGTGCTCTCAGCACCTTATGCCGTGGATCAACCGGTACTGGTGACACGTGAAGACGAAACCCGCTCCCTGAGCGACGGCCTCGCCGGGCTTCGACTGAGCATGGTGTATCACTACCTGCCGCTGGAAGAGATAAAGGCGCTGTATCCCAAGGCAATCGTCGTTTCCTACCCGTCCTACCAGAATGCAATCAACGCCGTTGCGTTCGATCAGGCCGACGTTTTTCTCGGCGACACCATTTCTACTCACTACATGATCAACAAGGGTTACCTGAACAACGTCCGCATGGCCAATTTCGGTAAACATGAGGCTTACGGTTTCAGTTTTGCCGTCAACAAGAATAATCCGCAGCTCCTTGGGATCATCAATACAACACTCGACGCCATACCCACCAGCGAACGAGAAAACATTGCCAAACGCTGGAGTGCCGGCAGCGACATATTGCTCACCGATCACAAACTGCAACTGACACACCGCGAAGACCGCTGGCTGGAGCAGCATCCGGTAGTGCGGGTGGTGGTCAACGAAGCCTTCGCACCGCTGACGTTTTTCGACAATGACGGTAACCTTCGTGGCGTCACCGCTGACCTGCTGGAACTCATCAGGTTGCGTACTGGCTTGCGCTTCGATATCCAGCGCAGTCGCAGTGACGATCAGATGATCGAAAAAATCAACAACCATCAGGCCGACCTGATCGCCGCATTGCTCCCAAGCCCAACGCGCGAATCGACGCTGAACTTCAGCCGCCCTTACCTGGAAAACTCCTTTGTCCTGCTGACGCGAAAATCCGCGGACAGTCCGACCAACCTTGCACAACTTGAAAACCAGCGCCTGGCAATCGCCAAGGGCAATCCCTTGGCGGACTACCTACGTCACGAGTTTCCACAAGTCCATCTGATCGAAACCAATGACACCTTCAGCGCCGTGGAGTTGCTGGCCGAAGGCAAGGTGGAAGGCGCCGTTGCAGCACTGGTAATCGCCAATTACTTTATTTCCTCGGGAGTCTTTGAGCACAAACTTCAGATCAGCACCACGATTGGCACCCAGCAGGCCGCCTTCTCTCTGGCCACAGCGCGAGGTGCCACGGAACTGAGTTCGATCATCGACAAAGCACTGTTAAGCATTGCCCCGCAAGAGCTGGGGGTCATCAACAACCGCTGGCGTGGCTACTCGCCAGCCTCGCAAAGTGCCTGGCGAAACTATCACCGCGTGTTCTATCAGGTCGTCGGCGGTGCTGGCGTGCTGTTGCTGCTTTCCATGGCCTGGAATGCCTACATGCAGCTTCAGATCAAACGACGCCAGGCGGCAGAGCTCGCACTGAACGATCAGTTCGAATTCATGCGTTCACTGGTCAACGGCACCCCTCATCCGATTTACGTGCGAGACCGTCAAGGGCTGCTGCAAAGCTGTAACGACAGTTACCTGCAGACCTTCGGCGCGAAACGCGAAGACGTCATCGGCAAAAGCATCATGCAGGGCAACATGAACAATGCCTTCGAAGCTAAGGAATACCAGGCGGACTATGAACGTGTCATGGCCGAGGGCGCGCCGTTGATCGTTGACCGCCCGCTGCACATCGGAGGTCACCGAATGACGATTTATCACTGGATTCTCCCTTACCGTGATTGGAGCGGTGAAGTGCAAGGCATCATCGGTGGCTGGATCGATATCAGCGAACGGCGACAACTGTTCGATGAACTGCGGGCCGCTAAAGAACGGGCCGATGACGCCAACCGAGCTAAAAGTACATTCCTGGCCACCATGAGCCACGAAATCCGCACGCCAATGAATGCCGTCATCGGCATGCTTGAACTGACCCTCAAACGCCTTGATCAGGGGCACATGGATCGTTCATCAATCGAAACGGCGTACAGCTCGGCAAAGGATTTACTGGAATTGATTGGCGACATTCTTGATATCGCACGGATCGAAACCGGGCACCTGAGCCTGAGCCCCGAGCGCGTCAACCCGGGTGAAATCGTTGCCTCAGTGATCAGGGTTTTCGACGGGCTGGCCAGGCAAAAAAATCTTCTCCTGCTGCTGGAGTTCACCCCGCCTCCCAAGCCGGTCGACGTGCTGCTCGACCCACTGCGCTTCAAGCAGGTGCTGTCGAACCTGGTCAGCAACGCCATCAAATTTACGCAGCAGGGCCAAATCAGAATTATCGTCGACCTGCTGGCGGCCGAAGCCCCTGATCGGGCTTGGATGCAGGTACAGGTACAGGACAGCGGCATAGGGATCAGCGAACAGGATCAGCAGCGTCTGTTCGAACCGTTCGCGCAAGCCGAAAACTGTGGGCAGCTGGCCAGAGGCGGCGCAGGTCTGGGTTTAGTGATCAGTCGCAGCTTGTGCGAAATGATGGGGGGCAGCCTGCAACTGAGCAGTGAGCCCGGGGTCGGTACCCATGTCAGCGTTTCGCTGCAACTGACAACACTGCCACTTGAGAAATCTGCGGAACGGATTGAGGCGCCCATCCACACCAGCGATACCCCTCTGAACGTACTGGTGGTCGACGATCATCCCGCCAATCGCCTACTCATGTGCCAACAGCTTGAGTTCCTGGGGCACCGGTTCACCGGTGCCTGCGATGGCGAAGCGGGACTGCTGGCCTGGCAAAGCGAGTCCTTCGATCTCATTGTTATCGATTGCAACATGCCCATCATGAATGGCTACCAACTCGCTCGCGCCATCCGCCAGCATGAACAGCAGGAACATTCTCCTCGCTGCACCATTCTCGGCTTTACCGCCAACGCACAACCGGAAGAGGTCCAGCGCTGCAAGCAAGCTGGCATGGACGATTGCCTCTTCAAACCTCTCAGCCTGACGGTATTGAGCCAGTGGGTCGAAAGCATCAAGCCGACCGCACCAGTGCGGGTGTTCAATCTGGAAGGACTGCGTTTGTTGACCGGTGACAATCCGGCGTTGACCCAGCGAATGCTAGCCGAACTGTTGAGCAGCAATCGCCTGGACCGCCATGAGTTACTCGCCCTGCCCTGCTTCGATAACCGGCAGGCGCTGATGGACGTCGCGCACAAGATCAAAGGCGCGGCACGAATCGCTCAGGCCGCCCGGTTAATCGGCAGCTGCGAGGCACTCGAAAAGGCGTGTCACGAGACGCGTGACGAAAGTGAAATTGAGCGCTGCCGCACAGCGATCAACGATGCCATGCTCGAACTGGAGCAAGCACTGCTTGTTCAGATAGGGCGAAACGACAACAGCAAAATGATGGAGCCTTAACTATGCTAAGGGCTGAGCAGTGCCTTAATTACTAAAGAGAGTCTTGTAATGCCCAACCCACTGCTCCCGGATCAACGTCGGTTCCCGTTGCATGTGCATATCAGCGCCATGTTCACCTTTCTGTTGTTACTGACGGGTGTTGTGTTGGGTATTTTCAATTATCAGCAAACCACGCAGATCATCCTCTCGAGCAGTGAAAAGCTCTTCAATCGCATCGAGCAGGATGTGCGCCAAGACTTGCAGGCCACCTATGAGCCGATTCGTCACCTGTTGAGTCTGCTGGCTGATTACCCAGCCGCCCAGACCACAGGGATCGAACAGCGTTTGGCGCTGCTCAAACCGTTCAGCCAATCGCTCAAGGACAACCCCAACCTCGCGTCGCTGTACCTGGGCTACGGCAATGGCGACTTCTTTATGGTTCGTCCACTGCGTACCCCCGCCCTCAGAGCGCTCGTTCAAGCCCCCGACGCGGCGGCCTATCAGGTCTGGAGTGTCGAACAGCAAGGCAGCGGCGCCAAGTTCCACTCACAATCCTTGTTCTACGATCAGGCCCTGACGTTCATCAGCCGCCAGGACGTTCCCGACAACACCTTCGACCCGCGCACCCGAGCCTGGTTTTCCGCGGCTCGCCAAGACGCAGATCAGATCACCACCCAGCCGTATGTTTTTTTCTCCACCCACAACGTCGGCACCACCCTGGCCCGACGCAGTGGCAGCAGCGCCGTGATAGGTGCCGACCTGACCCTGGACGCACTCAGCGCGACCTTGGCCAAACACGTGGTTACGCCCAGCACCGAAATCGTACTGTTCGATACTCAAGGCAATGCGATTGCCTACCCCGACAGCCGCAAACTGATCGTCGATGACCAGACCGACCGGCTGAGCAAAGCCGCCGACCTGAGCCCCGCCCTTAATGCCTTGCTCAACCATCCGCCAGAGGGCAATCGACTGGACGCCACCGGCCGCCAGTGGATCGTCGCCCGCAGCAGCCTGCAAGAGGGGGGGCCTCAAGGCCTGCAACTGGCGCTGCTGGTGCCGGAAGACGAGTTACTGGTCGATGCCTATCGCATGCGCTGGCAAACGGCGCTGATTACCCTGGCGACCTTGCTGCTGTGCCTACCGTTAGGCTGGCTGACCTCCCGAATTCTGGTCAAACCACTAAGCGTGTTGGTGCAGGAAGCCGATGCGATTCGCAGTTTCAACTTCAACTTTCCCGTCAGCCGCCGGTCGCCGGTGCTGGAAATAGATCAATTAAGCACGTCGATGGCGCGGATGAAGGACACCCTGGGGAGTTTTTTCCAGATCACCGAAAGCCTGAGCGCCGAAACCCGATTCGCCCCGCTACTGCAACTGGTGTTATTTGAAACGGTGAAAATCGCTCAGGCGCAGGCAGGTCTGATCTACTTGCGCGAACGTGACGGCAATCGAATGGAGCCTCAAGGACTGATCATCCACAACACGTCAGAGGCGCTCACGTCATTCAATATTGAGGGTCACGACCTCAATGGTATGCAGAGCCCGGATTGGCTTCAGCAGCTTTCCAAAACCGACAATATTGTCACCAGCCTCGGCTTCGAACAGGCCGGTGACCTGCAGACTGTGTTCCTCGCGCTGGCGGCTCCGCGTGTCCATTTGATCGGCATTCGATTGCACAACCGGCATGACGAAACTGTAGGGATGCTGATACTGTTGCTGGCTGACAGCGGTCACCAATCCGACCTGGAAAAGCTTCGCCCCGATCGCATCGCCTTTCTTCAAGCGGTGTCCGGTGCAGCGGCAGTGTGCATCGAAAGTCAGCGCCTGCAAGCCAAGCAGAAACAACTGCTCGACTCCTTCATTCAACTGCTGGCCGGCGCGATCGACGCAAAAAGTCCTTACACCGGCGGCCATTGCCAGCGAGTGCCGGCGCTGACCCTGATGCTCGCTCAGGCGGCTGCCGCCAGTCAGGCCCCTGCGTTTGTCGGCTACCAACCTACAGAGGATGAGTGGGAAGCCCTGCACATCGCGGCCTGGCTACATGACTGCGGCAAGGTCACCACCCCTGAATACGTAGTCGACAAGGCGACCAAACTGGAAACCTTGAACGACCGTATTCATGAAGTTCGTACCCGCTTCGAGGTACTCAAGCGCGATGCCTGGATCGACTACTGGCAAGCAATTAGCGCGGACGGTAACGCGCAACACTTGGCCGCAATGCGCGACGCCACCCTGGCGGAGCTGGATGATGACTTCGCTTTTGTTGCCCGCTGCAATCTCGGTGGCGAGGTCTTGGCCGAGACCGACCTGCAACGCCTGAACACTATTGCCCAACGCACCTGGAGCCGAACCCTGGATGATCGATTGGGGGTGTCCTGGGAAGAGAATCACCGTCAGGCCAAAAGCCCAGCGCCGGTGCTGCCGGTCAGTGAGCCTTTACTCGCGGATAAACCCGAACACCTGCTTGAACGCGCCGAGGTCGAACTGATCCCGGCCGATAATCCGTGGGGGTTCAAACTCGACGTACCGCGCTACAAGTACAACCGTGGCGAGCTGTACAACCTGAGCATCAGCCGCGGCACCCTGACTCGCGAGGAACGTTACATCATCAATCACCACATGGTGCAGACGATCCTGATGCTCAGCCACCTGCCGTTCCCTAGCCACCTCGACAACATTGCGGAAATCGCCGGCGGCCACCACGAGAAAATGGACGGCACCGGGTATCCCAAAAGATTGAAGC
This sequence comes from Pseudomonas sp. DC1.2, assembly GCF_034351645.1. Classification (NCBI taxonomy): domain Bacteria; kingdom Pseudomonadati; phylum Pseudomonadota; class Gammaproteobacteria; order Pseudomonadales; family Pseudomonadaceae; genus Pseudomonas; species Pseudomonas sp. DC1.2. The sequence continues at coordinate 3,803,105 of NZ_CP133782.1, forward strand.
GTGAAGAGCTGAGCCTGCCGGCGCGGATGATGGCGATTGCCGATATTTTCGAGGCACTCACCGCGGCCGATCGTCCTTACAAGAAAGCCAAGTCCTTGAGCGAGGCGTTAGGCATCATGGCCACGATGTGCCGTGACGCCCATATCGACTCTGAATTGTTCGAGCTGTTTCTCAATGACCGGATTTACGAGCAGTACGCCGAGCAGTTCCTCAATCCAGAGCAGATCGACGCGGTAGATCCAAACAGCCTGTTGATCAAGGCTGGCTTGAAAACCTGATCAGCAATCGGTCAGGCGCAAGAAAATAGCGGCCAGATGCTCGATGCCAGCCTGATCGAGTTCGGTAAAACGTGACAGATTCGGGCTGTCCAGATCCAGCACGCCAATCAATCGACCGTCCTTGACCAGTGGCACCACCAATTCACTGTTAGACGCGCTGTCGCAAGCGATATGCCCAGGGAATGCATGCACATCTGCCACTCGTTGAGTCTGCAAGGTGGCCGCCGCCGCACCACACACGCCCCGACCGAACGGAATCCGCACACAGGCGATCTGCCCCTGAAACGGCCCGAGCACCAGTTCTTCGTTGCGATTCAGGTAGAAACCAGCCCAGTTCAAGTCATCGATCTGGTTGAACAAAAACGCCGAAAACTGCGCGGCATTGGCGATAAAATCGCGCTCGTCAGCCAACAAGGATTCCAGCTGCGCCCACAACAGGCCATAGCCATCAAGGCCCTGCCCGCTCTTTTGTAATTCGATCATGCCTTGTGCTCCAACAGCTTGAGGCCTACCCAATAGCGCGCAAACTGGTAGGCGCACCGTCCATTACGATTACCCCGCCCCGTGGCCCAGCGCACCGCAAGAATGTCCAGCTCATCGCAACGCTGCCACTCAAGGCCGGCCTTGTCCGCCAATTGACCGATCCAGTGCTCGACGACGTCGAGGAAGTGTTCCTGGGTAAATGGATAGAACGAGAGCCACAAGCCAAAACGGTCCGACAGTGCAATTTTGTCTTCCACCGCCTCGCTGGGATGCAGTTCGCCATCAACCCTTTTCCAGTTTTCGTTATCACTGTCCTTTTCCGGCACCAAGTGGCGGCGGTTGGAAGTGGCGTACAGCAGTACGTTATCCGGCGCCTGTTCAAGGGAGCCGTCGAGCACACTCTTGAGCACGCGATAGTCGCCCTCGCCCGACTCGAACGACAGGTCATCGCAGAACAGCACGAAACGTTGAGGCAACTTGGCGATCTGCTCGACCACTCGCGGCAGATCCGCCAAGTGATCGCGCTCGATCTCGATCAGTCGCAGGCCAGCACTGGCGTGCTCCGCCAGCAAGGCGCGCACCAGCGACGACTTACCGGTGCCACGGGCGCCCCAGAGTAAGGCATGATTGGCGGGCATGCCATCGAGGAACTGCTGGGTATTACGCCCCAGTTGTTCCAACTGACGGTCAACGCCAATCAGGTCGGACAACCGCATATCGAGGCTGACTTGCAGCGGCAACAGAAACCCATTGCGCCCTTCACGATGCCAGCGCGCTGCCAGGCAGTGCGTCCAATCGATGGTCTGCCGAGGTGCCGGCAGCAGCGGTTCGATACGGGCCAGAACGGCATCGGCGCGTTCAAGAAAAGCATTCAATCGGGAATCCACGTCTTCTCCTCGGGCTCGTTTAACAGTAATGATGGCGATACAGCTGACAAACAGTACGTTCAATACTCGGATAAGCCCTCAACAAGGGCTACCCGCCAATAACGGTATCCATGCATGATCGACTATGCTTGAGCAGCGAAGGGAAACGGAAGTGGTTCAACACCCCATGGATATCAAGTTCACCCACCGACTGTCTTATAAACAGGCCCGGCTGACTGTGCTGGTCGGTTTCATACTGGGCACCTCGCTCAGCTTGCTGCAAATAGCCATCGATTATGCCAGCGAAGACGCCTCCATCAACCGCGAAATACGGTCGTTGCTGGAAATCAGCCATAACCCTGCCTCACGCATCGCCTACAACATCGATGCGGAACTGGCTCAGGAACTGACCCAGGGCCTTTTGCGCTCGCCGGCAATCATCGGTGCGCAGTTGACCGACAACAACAATACCGTGCTGGCACACGTCAAGCGCCCCGGTCTTCAGAGCGGTTACCGGGCCATAAGCGATTACCTGTTCGGCGCCAACCGCCAGTTCGAAGACCGACTCTATCTTGAGCACCTGCCAGACGAATCCCTCGGCTCGCTACACCTGGAAGTCGATACCTACGCGTTCGGTAGCCGCTTCCTGCGTCGGGCCGAGATCACCCTGCTCAACGGTTTTGTCCGCAGCCTGATCCTTACCGGCATTCTGCTGGCGCTGTTCTACGTGATGCTGACCAAACCGTTGGTGCGTGTCATCCGCGAACTCAGCGACCGTGACCCAGGCAGCACTCAGCCCACCTGGCTGGAGTACCCACCCGGCCATGAAAACGATGAAATCGGGGTACTGGTCAAAGTCGCCAACCAGCAATTCGAAAGTATTGCCACTGAAATTCAGCAGCGACGCAACGCCGAAAACCGATTGACTGACTACCTGAGCCAACTGGAAAACATTGTTTCGGCCCGCACAGCTGAACTCAAGGCGATCAACACTCGGCTCAGTCAATCCAACCAGGAACTGGAAATCGCGCGCAGCACGGCTCTGGACATGGCCGAAGCGCGCTCATCCTTCCTGGCCAACATGAGCCATGAAATCCGCACACCGCTCAACGGCTTGCTGGGCATGATTGCACTCTCACTCGACGGCCCCCTTAATGCCGAGCAACAGCAACAACTGTCCATCGCTCATGACTCAGGCAAAGTGCTGGTGGAACTGCTCAACGATATTCTCGACCTGTCGAAATTCGACGCTGGCCAACTGGAGCTCGAACACATTCCATTCGACTTGGGCTCCCTGATCGAGGATACCGCCAACCTGCTATCGCAAAACGCCGCGCCCAGCGTAGAGCTGGCATGCCTGATTGATCCACAATTTCCAGCGTTGGTAATTGGCGATCCGACGCGGGTCCGGCAGATTGTCAGCAACCTACTATCCAACGCCCTCAAATTCACCCGCTTTGGCCGTGTCGATGTTCGCCTTTGCACGTTCGAGGATGGCGTCAGAATCGAGGTTTGTGACACCGGCATAGGGATTGCCCAAGACGCGCAGGTCAAAATCTTCCAGCCCTTCACCCAAGCCGGCGCCGGCATTACCCGACAATTTGGCGGCACCGGGCTCGGGTTGGCCCTGACCTATAACCTTTGCGAAGCCATGCAGGGGCGACTGACCATCAGCTCGGAAGCCGGCTTTGGCAGTCAGTTCTGCGCCGACCTGCCGCTACCGTGCCATACGCGCGCCTTGGTGCCAAAACCGCTGCAAGGCAAGGTCGTCGCCATCACGGCGGCCAGCAGTGGCCTGGCAGAGCTATTGAAGGGGCTGCTGCCTGGATGGGGGATCGACTATGAGCGACGCTCCATCGAAGATTCATTAATCGGCCTCAATCCCGATGTGTTGATCACTGATTGCCCCGAATGCCTATTCGGCCTGAGGCCCACGGTCCCCGCAGCAATTTTGTTGGTGACCGCCTACGGCAGCTTCCTGCCCAGCGAAGAAGCCAGCGCCCTCGCGCCGCTCCAGCAACAAGCGCGCCCGCTGGCTCGCAATGCGCTTTACCAGACGTTGCGGCGAGTGTTGCAACCGGATCTCATCAGCAATAACGATGTGCGTGCCGATAACCTCACACCCCAGCGACGCGGACGCGTATTGCTGGTGGAGGACAATCCGGTCAATCAATTGGTGGCCAAGGGGATGCTTGGCAAGCTCGGCTGCGAGGTGATTGTGGCGGCCCACGGCGGCGAAGCGCTGGACCAGCTTGAGCAAAGAGATTTCGATCTGGTGCTGATGGATTGCAATATGCCGGTGATGGACGGATATGAGGCCAGTCGGCAAATTCGTCGCAGCGGGCGCTGGCCCCAGTTACCTATTGTCGCCCTGACCGCCAACGCCATGTCCGAAGAGCGCGAACGCTGCCGCGCGGCAGGCATGAGTGACTACCTGGCCAAACCCTTTCGTCGCGAAGAACTGACCGCCCTGCTCGACCTGTGGATCCCTACTACGACAGCGCTTTGATGTGCGCCAGCAACTGATCAAGCCCCACGCGCAAATCCGTCAGGCAATCCAGGTCGATGCCGCTGTCGCACAGTAACCGGGCCTTGAGCGGGCCGACCTCATCGCGCAACGCCTTGCCCGCGGCGCAAAGGCTCAGGTGGACCTCGCGCTCATCGCGTACCGAGCGCTGACGCTGAATCAACTGCAAGTGTTCAAGGCGTTTGAGCAAAGGCGTCAGGGTCCCGGAATCCAGCGCCAGGCGCTCGCCCAGCGCCTTGACGGTAGGCTGCTGCGGCGCCGCGTCCTGCCACTCCCATAACACCAGCATCGCCAGGTATTGCGGGTAAGTCAGGCCCAACTGATCGAGCATTGGCTTGTACGCTCTAATCACCGCCCTGGAGGCCGCATACAGCTTGAAACAGAGCTGACTGTCGAGGTTAAGGGAATCGACTGACAGCGTGTTCATTTGAGCAGAGCTTCAATCTCAAGGCTCAAATCTTGCGGCTTGGTGGTCGGCGCGAAACGCTTGACCAACTGGCCATCCTTACCGATGAGGAACTTGGTGAAGTTCCACTTGATGCCCTGAGACCCCAACAAACCCGGCGCACGTTTTTTCAATTGCACGAACAGCGGATGAGCATCGGCACCATTGACCTCCACCTTCTTGAACAACGGAAAACTGACACCGAAGTTCAATTCACAGAACTCGGAAATCGCCCCCTCGCTACCCGGCTCCTGCTTGCCAAACTGATTACAGGGAAAACCAAGTACAACCAAGCCCTGATCCTTATAGGTTTGCCAAAGCTCTTCGAGGCCTTTGTATTGCGGGGTGAATCCGCATTTGCTCGCAGTGTTGACCACCAGCACCGCTTTGCCGGCGAAATCGGCCAGGGTCTTTTGCTCACCCTTGATGGTGGTGCAAGGGATGCTCAGAAGGTTATCGCTCATGGCAAGGCTCCAGATAAAGTTAAGGAAGGCCAAACATAGCGAGCAATTGAATTGTGTGCAATTTAATAAATCGATCCTGTGTTTAGCGCTGGAGCCGCCGTAGGGTCGGCAACTCCAACAGGCCACCAATCATTCGCGAGGGACGAGGTCCAGGCACACCGAATTAATGCAGTAGCGCAAACCGGTCGGCGGCGGGCCGTCGGGAAATACGTGCCCCAAGTGCGCGTCACATCTACCGCAGACCACTTCGGTGCGGATCATCCCGTGGCTGACGTCGCGGATCTCGACCATGGCGCTGTCACCGAGCGGTGCATAAAAACTTGGCCAGCCGCAGCCGGAATCGAATTTGGTTTTAGAGTCGAACAACGGCTCATTGCAACAAATGCAGTGGTAGACACCGTCAATCTTGCTGTCGTTGTACTGGCCGGAGAACGGGCGTTCAGTGCCTTTGAGGCGGCAAACGTTGTACTGCTCCGGATCGAGCATCGCCCGCCACTCTTCCAGGGTTTTTTCCAACTTTTCCATCGTCACACCTCAGCAGCTGAAAAAGCCCGATCTGTACCTTTTCCACGGATCGGGCGGCACGTATGATTGCGCCTCGTCAAACGCCAGTCTGGCAGCCAGACCACGCGCATTCAAACGGATTTATGGGTGCAGCATTTCAAGGCGTCAGGCCTGTGTGAATACGCAGGATTCCCAGTACGGTAGTTCACACACCGCCTGGATCGTTCATTTTTGGGAACACATCGCCATGCAGGTTAGCAAATCGAACAAGCTCGCCAACGTCTGCTACGACATTCGCGGCCCAGTGCTCAAGCACGCCAAGCGCCTGGAAGAGGAAGGCCATCGCATCCTCAAGTTGAACATCGGCAACCCGGCGCCCTTTGGTTTCGAAGCGCCGGATGAAATCCTCCAGGACGTGATCCGCAACTTGCCAACCGCTCAGGGCTACAGCGACTCCAAGGGCCTGTTCAGCGCACGCAAAGCTGTGATGCAGTACTACCAGCAAAAGCAGGTTGAAGGCGTCGGCATTGAAGACATCTACCTGGGCAACGGCGTTTCCGAGCTGATCGTGATGTCGATGCAGGCCTTGCTCAACAATGGCGACGAAGTGCTGGTGCCGGCCCCCGACTATCCACTGTGGACTGCCGCAGTCAGCTTGTCGGGCGGCAGCCCGGTGCATTATCTGTGCGACGAGCAAGCTAACTGGTGGCCGGACCTGGCCGACATCAAGGCCAAAATCACGCCGAACACCAAGGCACTGGTGATCATCAACCCAAACAACCCGACCGGCGCGGTGTACTCCAAAGAAGTGTTACTGGGCATGCTGGAACTGGCGCGCCAACACAACCTGGTGGTGTTCTCCGACGAAATCTACGACAAGATCCTGTACGACGACGCCGTGCATATCTGCACCGCTTCGCTGGCGCCAGACCTGCTTTGCCTGACCTTCAACGGCTTGTCCAAGTCCTATCGAGTGGCGGGTTTCCGGTCTGGCTGGATCGCCATTTCCGGGCCAAAGCACCACGCCCAAAGCTACATTGAAGGCATCGATATGCTGGCCAATATGCGTTTGTGCGCCAACGTACCGAGCCAGCATGCGATCCAGACTGCACTGGGCGGATACCAAAGCATCAACGACTTGGTGTTGCCGCAGGGCCGCTTGCTGGAACAGCGTAATCGTACCTGGGAATTGCTCAACGACATTCCAGGCGTAAGCTGCGTCAAGCCGATGGGCGCGCTGTATGCATTCCCGCGAATAGATCCAAAAGTCTGCCCGATCCTCAACGACGAAAAATTCGTGCTCGACCTTCTGCTCTCGGAAAAACTCCTGGTGGTTCAAGGCACCGCCTTCAACTGGCCATGGCCGGACCATTTCCGTGTCGTCACCCTGCCCCGGGTCGACGAACTGGATCAGGCCATCGGCCGCATCGGTAATTTTCTCAAGACCTACCGTCAGTAAACCGAACATCACCGTGCGACGCGTGCGCATGTCGCACGGTGATTAATCCAGCAACACATCTACTCCCTCCCGCCTCCCAGGCCTGCACCTACGACTGCCGGATGATTACTGTCGAGCTCACGTCTAACAGAAGCGGGGGTTAGGGATGACAAATGCGTCCGGTGTCAGCGTCGGAAATGCCCTGCAAACAGCGAGGCAATTGCCGTAGGACACAGTTTGAAATAGTCACCCAGTTGAATAGCCTGCAACAGCACCTTATATACCCCGCAGTACGCTACATCTTTAGCATGAGGAGATTTCTACAACCATGATGCGCATCCTGCTGTTTTTGGCCACTAACCTGGCGGTCGTGCTGATTGCCAGCATCACCCTGAGCCTTTTCGGCTTCAACGGGTTCATGGCGGCCAATGGGGTTGATCTCAACCTCAATCAGCTGCTGATTTTCTGTGCGGTCTTTGGTTTCGCCGGCTCCCTCTTCTCGCTGTTCATCTCCAAGTGGATGGCGAAGATGAGCACCAGCACCCAAATTATCAGCCAGCCGCGCACCCGGCACGAGCAATGGTTGCTGCAAACCGTAGAGCAACTGTCCAGGGAAGCCGGGATCAAGATGCCCGAAGTAGGGATCTTTCCGGCTTACGAGGCAAACGCCTTCGCCACCGGCTGGAACAAGAACGACGCCTTGGTTGCGGTCAGTCAGGGGCTGCTCGAGCGCTTTACACCGGACGAAGTCAAAGCCGTTCTGGCCCACGAAATTGGTCACGTGGCCAACGGTGACATGGTGACCTTGGCGCTGATTCAAGGCGTGGTGAACACCTTCGTCATGTTCTTCGCACGGATCATCGGCAACTTTGTCGACAAAGTAATCTTCAAAAACGAAGAGGGCCAGGGCATTGCTTACTACGTGGCGACCATCGTCGCCGAACTGATTCTGGGCATTCTGGCCAGTTCCATCGTGATGTGGTTCTCGCGCAAACGTGAATTCCGCGCGGATGAAGCCGGCGCGCGCCTCGCCGGGACCAGCTCGATGATTGGTGCTCTGGAACGGTTACGTGCCGAGCAAGGCCTGCCGGTACACATGCCAGATACTCTGAACGCCTTCGGCATCAACGGCGGTATCAAACAAGGGTTCGCTCGCATGTTCATGAGCCACCCGCCGCTAGAAGAGCGTATTGACGCATTGCGTCGTCGAGGCTGAAAGGCTACGCACTAAAAGAAGAGGCCCGCAGTGATCAGGCTGTGTGAAAACCTAGCAATCTGCTGGCCGGTTGAAGAAAATGCCCGTATCGCAAGATACAGGCATTTTTCTTATGCGCTATATCCAAGGTGAAAACCGCTCCCAGAGCGCGCTGTTTCCACTCTCGCTAGACGAACTCATTCCCGATGACCATCTGGTTCGGGTGATCGAGGCCTATGTTTCGCTTCTGGACTTTGAGCTGCTGGGCTTCGACAAAGCCAGGCCCAAGGCCACGGGACGCCCTTCGTATGATCCCGCCGACCTGCTCAAACTCTACCTCTACGGCTATTTTCAGCGCATCCGCTCGTCGCGGCGGCTCGAGGCCGAGTGTCAGCGCAACGTTGAAGTCATGTGGCTGCTTGGCCGGCTGGCCCCTGACTTCAAAACCATCGCTGATTTTCGGCGCGATAACAGCGCTGCGTTCACCGCAACCTGTCGCACCTTTGTTCGGTTTTTCCGAAATGCCGGTCTGATTGCCGGCGAGTTGGTGGCAATCGATGGCAGCAAGTTTCAGGCGGTTGCCTCAAGTCGCAAACACCTGACACCGAAAAAACTCAAGCAGCGAGAAGCGGTGCTCGATAAGCGAATTGCGCGTTATCTGGCACAACTTGATGAAGCAGATCGTGGCGAGGATGGGGAATCGATTGATCGTTCAGCGGTGCAAGCCGCGCTTCAAGAGTTGCAGGTAAAAAAGGCCAATAACCAGACCTGTCAGGTGCCGATGGAGGCTCAAGGTCTGGCTCAACACGTCGTGGGCGAGCCCGAGGCCCAGAAAATGCGAACGGCGTCCGGCCCGCTCGTGGTCTACAACATTCAAAGTGCTGTAGATGCCAAACATTGTCTGATTCTGCACCACGAAGTCACTCAGGAAGGCACCGACAATCGCCAGCTCGATCCGATGGCCAAAGCGGCCAAAGAGGAGCTGCACCAATCAGAACTCTGCGTCACAGCGGATGCGGGTTACTCCAATGGCGCCCAGTTTCAGAGCTGTGAAGATGCCGGCATCACGGCGTTTGTGCCCCCGAATCGGTCAATCAACACCACCGGTGGCGACGAACAGTACTTTGATCGAACCGAATTCATTTATGACACGGACAACGATCAATATCAGTGCCCCGCCGGCAACCAACTGACGCTCAAACAACTGAGCAAGGGCGACCGGATCTATCAGGCGGCTATCAGCGACTGCCGAAGTTGTCCGCTCAAAAGCCGCTGCACCAAGGCCGAACGCTGGTATCTGACGCGCCATGCCCACGAAGCGGCATTTGAGCGAATGGAGCGGCGGATGAAGGCCCATCCCGAAATGATGGTCAATCGCCGATCCATCGTCGAGCATCCCTTCGGCAACCTGAAGCAATGGATCTTCGGCAATGGCCGGTTTTTGCTGCGCCAGTTACAGGGTACTCGCGCAGAAATGGCGCTTGCGGTACAGGCCTACAACTTGAAAAGGGCTATCCAGGTGTTGGGAGCGCAAAAGCTGATGGCGCTGATGGGCTGAGAGGCCCTTTATTTTTCAGATCGCAGAAAAGCAAATGCCCCGACAAGTCGGGGCATTTGCTTTTAACCGGGACAGATTGTGTTTTCACACAGCCTGAGTGATGCGGGCCTTTTTTATAATTTGCGTGGCGCCCAAAATCTACCGGCTAGAGACCCGGTAGACCCGCTCCTCAAGCCGAGTCACCCCACCCTGCAAAAACTTCGGACTCTGGGCAAGAATGTCCTGATCTTCCAGAATCTTCAGTGTCCACGATTTGCCAAACAACCGTCGCACGTCCTCATCAAGCACAGCAAACGGCGGCCCCTCGATTTGCGTCTGATCGTAGTCCATCGTAATCAGCAACCCTAGGGAGTCCTGCGGCAGGATTCGCTTGAGATGCTCGGCATACTGCTCACGCATCGTCGGCGGCAAGGCGATTAACGCGGCGCGGTCGTACACCGCACTGCAATCGGCAACATCGCCAGCAGTCAAAGCAAAGAAATCACCGCACCAAATTTCGATCGACCCTGCCCGATAGACAGTAAAGGGACCTTGGTCGCTGACGTTTGGGTCAAATTGATGCTCGCGGAAAAAGTCCTCCACCGCTTTTTCCGACAGTTCGACACCCAGCACCTCATGCCCGCATTGCGCCAGCCACAAAAGATCGAGGCTCTTCCCGCACAAAGGCACCAGTACTCGAGCACCCTGATCCAGACCCAGCTGCGGCCAGTAGCGTTGCAGATATGGATTAACTTCAGGCAGGTGGAAGCCGATCTGATTCGTCGTCCACCGTTTGTGCCAAAACTCCGGCTGCATAAATAATCCTAAAAATTCGATCAAAAGACGCTAAAACTTATATTAGATTTAGATCAATGATCTGACTGAAGATGGCGCCATCTTACTCTCAGGAGCGCATTCATGTTCCCCAGCCTGTACATCTCTCATGGTTCTCCCATGTTGGCACTTGAACCTGGTGCCAGTGGTCCGGCCCTGACGAGCATTGCCGCCCACCTGCCGACACCCAAAGCCATCGTGGTGGTGTCCGCGCACTGGGAAAGCGACGAACTGTTGGTCAGTGGCAATCCTCAACCACAAACCTGGCACGACTTCGGCGGGTTCCCGCAGGCCCTGTTTGACGTGCAGTACCCCGCGCCAGGCGACCCACAACTGGCGGCCAGGATCGTCGAACTACTAAAAATTGAAGGCCTGCCCGCACGCATTGACGCCAAGCGTCCCTTCGATCACGGGGCTTGGGTGCCCTTGTCGTTGATGTACCCGAAGGCCGACATCCCGGTCGTGCAAGTCTCACTGCCCACCCGGGGCGGCCCAGCCCTGCAAACTCGTGTTGGCCATGCACTGGCCGGCCTGCGCGCACAAGGCGTGCTGCTGATCGGCTCCGGCAGTATCACTCACAACCTGCGCGAACTGAACTGGCACGCAGGCACAGAAAGCGTCGAACCCTGGGCCAAGGCGTTTCGCGACTGGATGATTGAAAAACTCGCTGCCAATGATGAAGCCGCGCTGCACGACTATCGCCAGCAAGCGCCAAATGCCGTGCGCAACCACCCAAGCGATGAGCATTTGCTGCCGCTGTACTTTGCCAGAGGCGCCGGAGGCGAGTTCAGCATTGCCCATCAGGGGTTCACGATGGGCGCCTTGGGCATGGACATTTATCGTTTTGGCTAGCGTGTAGGCGCGAGCCGCGCCCCGCCCTCCTCAAGACCAGCCATAAACAGCAGGCATAAAAAATCCCCGAACCAGTCGGGGATTTTTTATGTTCGATCAATCAGCTCGAGAGCGGATTAATCTTCGCGATAGCGACGCAGCTTCAACTGCTTACCAGCAACGCGAGTGTCCTTCAGTTTGGTCAGGAGTTTTTCCAGACCATCTTCCGGCAGCTCGACGAGACTGAAGCTGTCACGTACCTGGATGCGACCGATTGCTTCGCGAGCCAGGCCACCCTCGTTGAGGATAGCGCCCAGCAGGTTCTTGGCAGCGATACCATCACGCGCGCCCAGCGCGGTACGGCAACGAGCACGACCTTCAGCCAATGCAACCGGAGCACGACGCTCACGATCACCACGGTCCGGACGATCACCGGTACGCTCTGGACGATCGCCACGCGGTGCGTTGTTCGGCACCAGTGGACGTTCTTTCTCGATCGCAGCCAGGGTCAACGCCTGAGCGTTGGTTGCCTTGCGCAGCAGAGCAGCGGCCAGCGCACGTGGGGTGCAACCGATATCGGCGGTCAGGCGATCCAGCAGATCACCGTGAGTCGACTCGGCGTCAGCCACCAGCGGCGACAGGCTGTTGGTCAATTTCTTGATGCGAGCATCGAGAACAGCTTGAGCGTCCGGCAGGCGAACTTCAGCAACCTTTTGACCGGTTACACGCTCGATCACTTGCAGCATGCGACGCTCACGCGGAGTCACCAGCAGCAACGCACGGCCTTCGCGACCGGCACGGCCGGTACGGCCGATACGGTGAACGTAGGACTCTGGGTCGTATGGCATGTCAACGTTGAACACGTGAGTGATACGCGGAACATCCAGACCACGAGCGGCTACGTCGGTCGCTACAACGATGTCCAGACGGCCATCCTTGAGGGATTCGATCACGCGCTCACGTTGGTTCTGAGCAATGTCACCGTTCAGCGCAGCAGCTTTGTAGCCTTTGGCTTCAAGGGCACTGGCCAGGTCCAGGGTCGCTTGCTTGGTACGCACGAACATGATCAGGGCGTCGAAGTCTTCGACTTCCAGCAGGCTCAATACAGCCGAGGTCTTCTGGTCAGCGTGAACCAACAGGTGAGCCTGTTCGATCGCGGTAACGGTCTGAGTCTTGGTCTGAATCTTCACGTGCTGCGGATCACGCAGGTGACGCTCGGCAATGGCACGGATCGACTGCGGCAAGGTCGCCGAGAACAATACGGTCTGACGGGTTGCAGGCAACGACTTGAAGATAACTTCCAGGTCGTCCATGAAACCGAGTTTGAGCATTTCGTCCGCTTCGTCGAGAACCAGGTGGTTCACGGTAGCCAGGACTTTTTCGTCGCGACGCAGGTGGTCGCACAGACGACCCGGAGTGGCGACAACAATCTGTGCGCCATTACGGATTGCTTTCAGTTGTGGACCCATAGGGGCGCCGCCGTAAACGGCCACAACGGTAACGCCCGGCATTTGCTTGGCGTAGGTTTCGAAAGCGGTTGCTACTTGCAGCGCCAACTCACGGGTTGGCGCCAGGATCAGGGCTTGCGGCTCGCGCTTAGCAGGATCGATGCGATGCAGGATTGGCAGGGCAAATGCGGCGGTTTTACCGGTACCGGTTTGCGCCTGGCCAATCATGTCGTGGCCGGCCATGATGATCGGGATCGATTGATGCTGAATAGCCGAAGGCTCTTCGTAGCCAGTCGCGATGACGGCTGCAAGGATATTCGGATTAAGATTAAAAGCGGCGAAGCCGCCGGTTTCCTGGGTCATGGGTCTGCCTCTAAGTGCATCCGCAAAGACCCATGCTCCAAAGCTGCGCATGCCGTGTAAGACTCAAGAGTCGCCCTGGCTGCTTTGTCGGCGGGGATTTGCGAAAACGAATGAATGAAAAAGATTCGTCAAGGAAGAGTCCGCTGTACGGACATGCAGCCGAAGCTGACTTCGGGGAATTGCGCTACCTAAACGCGGCCCGGTTAAAGGCCGGCGCGCACTATACCGGAATTCGGCCAAAAAGGGAGCATTATTTGTCGGAAAACTGACGCATACACCGTTATGTCACAGGCTTTGCGGATATTCGTGCAACGGTCTATTTTTCAAAGGCCCGGCCCTGTTGGGGATGGCGCTAAAACGGTTCACCCTGGTGAAGCAGACCTTCGGTCTGACACACCCTTCCCGCCCGAGGAAACGCCCCATGACTCAGCCCGTTTCCAGTCGCGTCAGCCGAGAACGACGCGGTCACGTCCTGTTGATCGGACTCGATCGAGTTGCCAAGCGCAACGCGTTCGACCTTGATCTGCTCAACGAACTGAGCCTTGCCTATGGCGAGTTCGAAGCAGATACCGAGGCGCGGGTAGCGGTCGTGTTCGGGCACGGCGAGCACTTCACCGCCGGGCTCGATCTGATCAACACCAGCGCGGCCCTGGCTCAGGGTTGGCAAGCGCCACCCGGTGGCTGTGATCCGTGGGGGGTATTGGCCGGCCCCAGGGTCAGCAAACCGGTGATCGTCGCCGCGCAGGGTTACTGCCTGACCATCGGCATCGAGCTGATGCTGGCCGCCGACATCAACCTGTGCGCCAGCAACACCCGCTTTGCCCAAATGGAAGTGCAACGCGGTATTTTTCCGTTCGGCGGCGCCACGCTACGGCTGCACCAAGTAGCCGGCTGGGGCAATGCCATGCGCTGGCTGCTAACCGGCGATGAGTTCGATGCCCATGACGCGCTGCACCTGGGACTGGTGCAGGAAGTCATGGCCAGCGAGGATTTGCTGCCGAGGGCGATTGAGCTGGCGCAGCGAATCGCCCGACAGGCGCCACTGGGCGTACAGGCGACGCTGATGTCTGCAAGGCAGGCGCGTTATGAAGGGGAAACAGCGGCAGCGCAGGCATTGCCGCCGCTGGTGAAAAAGTTGCTGGCCAGTGAAGATGCCAAGGAAGGAGTTCGTTCAATGGTCGAAAAGCGCCCCGGTGTTTTCAAAGGTCTTTGACTTGGGTGCGGGCTTTATAAAGCTATTGCAAGCAGGCTCGCAACGCGACAACGCCTATGTCGCCGGCCGGATTGCCTTGATCAGCGACTGCAACGAATACCCTAACTGCGGCGCCAGCCCTTCGGCCCGAGTAATCAGGCCCTCCATGTTCAGCTCCTGATCCAGCTCCGACGGCACGATCAGGATTACGTTGCCCTCCTTCACCGGCAGCTCCCAGTAATGCCGGTGATAAAGGCCACGAAACAACGCAGCACCCAACGGTTTGCCATCGTCGGTGGCCCACTGATTGATCACCAGCCAGCCACCCGGATTCAAGCGTTTCTGGCAGTCGCCAAGAAAACGCCAGGCCAAGTGCCCGACACCCGGACCGACGTCGGTATAAAGGTCGACAAAAATGAGGTCCGCAGGCTCAGCCGTTTCCAGCAGCTCCAACGCGTCGCCAATCCGGATATACAGTCGCGGATCGTCATCCAGCCCCAGGTATTCGATGGCCAGGCGCGGTACGTCGGGGCGCAGCTCAATGGCCTCGACGTCGTCCAGTGGCAGAAACTTAAGGCATGCCTGGGTCAGGGTGCCGGCACCCAACCCCAGAAACAAAGCGCTCTCCGGCTGCTCATGGCACAACGCACCAATCAACATAGCGCGGGTGTAGTCGTACTCCAGCCAGCTCGGATCAGCGGTGAAAACGCAGCTTTGCTCAATGGCATCGCCGAATTCGAGAAAACGATAATCGGCCACTTCCAGCACGCGAATCACCCCGAACTCATCCTGTACCTCGGCGAGCAGATGCTCGACGCGCTCCTCAGTCATTTCTTCTCCTGATGGTCACCGGGCCCGGCAACGCAATAAAACCGCTGGCCTACAGCTTATAAGACGCGATTGTCCGCGAAGCGACGGGAACAGGTCACGCACTAATTGCTGATAACATGGCCGCCCGTGCGTAAACCCTAGAGACCGTGATGAACCAACCCTGGAGCCCTGACAGCTGGCGCGCCCTGCCGATCCAGCAGCAACCCCATTACCCAGACGCGGCCAAGTTGCTGCAAGTCGAGCAAACCCTGGCCAGCTATCCGCCGCTAGTGTTTGCCGGCGAAGCCCGGGAGTTGCGCCGTCAATTTGCCGAAGTGACCCAGGGGCGCGCGTTTCTGTTGCAGGGCGGCGACTGCGCCGAAAGCTTCGCTGAGTTCTCCGCCGCGAAAATCCGCGACACCTTTAAGGTGCTGCTGCAAATGGCGATTGTCATGACCTTTGCCGCCGGTTGCCCAGTGGTCAAGGTCGGCCGCATGGCCGGTCAGTTCGCCAAACCGCGTTCGGCCAATGACGAAACCATCGGCGGCGTGACCCTGCCGGCCTATCGCGGTGACATCGTCAACGGCATCGGTTTCGACGAAAAAAGCCGCGTGCCCGACCCGGAGCGCCTGTTGCAGTCGTATCACCAGTCCACCGCCACGCTGAACCTGTTGCGTGCTTTCGCCCAAGGCGGCTTTGCCGACTTGCACCAAGTGCATAAGTGGAACCTCGATTTCATCGCCAACTCAGCCCTGGCCGAGAAGTACAGCCACCTGGCTGATCGCATCGATGAAACCCTGGCCTTCATGCGCGCCTGCGGCATGGACAGCTCGCCACAACTGCGCGAAACCAGTTTCTTCACTGCCCATGAAGCGCTGCTGCTTAACTACGAAGAAGCCTTCGTGCGCCGCGACAGCCTGACCAACGATTACTACGACTGCTCGGCCCACATGCTGTGGATCGGCGACCGTACCCGTCAATTGGACGGCGCTCACGTCGAATTCTTGCGCGGGGTAAACAACCCAATCGGGGTCAAGGTCGGCCCGAGCATGAACCCTGACGACCTGATTCGTCTGATCGACGCACTCAACCCGGATAACGATCCGGGTCGCTTGAACCTGATCGCGCGAATGGGCGCGAACAAGGTCGGGGATCACCTGCCTGCATTGATCCGAGCCGTGCAGCGCGAAGGTAAGCAAGTGCTGTGGAGTTGCGACCCGATGCACGGTAATACCATCAAGGCCAGCAGTGGCTACAAGACGCGCGACTTCGCGCAGATCCTGGGTGAGGTGAAGCAATTCTTCCAGGTTCACGAGGCTGAATGCACATACGCCGGGGGCATCCACATCGAAATGACCGGGCAGAACGTCACCGAATGCATCGGTGGGGCACGACCGATCACCGAGGATGGCTTGTCGGATCGTTATCACACCCATTGCGACCCACGCATGAATGCCGATCAGTCGCTGGAGCTGGCGTTTTTGATTGCTGAAACCTTGAAGCAGGTCAGGCGCTAAATCTCATCGACTGCCTCGCGGGCAAGCCCGCTCTCACATTGGAATGCGTTCCGATGTGAGAGCGGGCGTGCCCCCGCTAGCATCAACTCAATCACCACCCATCTTGCGTGGCACTTTTTCAGGGCCACAACGAGCTAAATGCTGATAACTGATCGATCAGCCGGTTTGATTGTCGATGGCGGCTGGCGCCCATTAAATCCTTGGGCGACCAGCGCCAAACGCCGTGCTTGCGTGAGGCAAAAAGACGTCATTGCGCGCATGAGCATCTCCTCATCTGCTCGCAACCTGTCTCACCGGGAAAGGCTTTGTGTAGCGGTGGCCCCCTCATTTATGAATCGGATCGTCCCAAAACGGCCTGATCGACTCCTGCTCCACATCGGCTCGGCTCACACCGATGTCTTTCAGCGCTTCATCACTCAAGCTCGCCAGCAGCTCACGTTCGCGGTGAAGTTCGTACCAGCGACCAAACTTGTGCAGCAGATCGGACACCGCGTGAATCGAGAACCTGTCTTCCGTTGCTGGCTGATTTTGACCTTTCATCATTTACCCTCCGTTGGAATGGCTCAAGTCTCGCGCCGCGGCTATGATCAATCCAACGAATGTTTCTGATACCACGCATCTCGGAGATTGATGAATGTCCGCCTACCCCAGTATCGACACCGATGTGCTACGCACCTTTGTTGCCATCGCCGATCAGGGCGGTTTCACCCGTGCCGGAGAAATGGTCAACCGCACGCAGTCGGCGGTCAGCATGCAGATGAAACGCCTGGAAGAAGATGTTTTGCAGCGACAACTGTTCGAACGGAGCGGGCGCCAGGTCAAACTCACGGCCGAAGGGCAGGTACTACTGGGCTATGCACGGCGCATCCTCAAACTTCACAGCGAAGTCTTCAATACACTGCGCGAGCCGCACATGGTCGGCACCGTGCGCATTGGGACGCCTGATGATTACGTTATGCGCTTTTTGCCGGGCATTCTGTCGCGTTTTGCGAAGTTCTACCCGCTGATCCAGATCGAAGTTCACTGCGAATCGACCAAACAGTTGTTACAGCGCCAGGACCTGGACTTGTCCATCGTCACCCGCGAACCCGGCACCGAAATAGGCCAGTTGCTGCGCAAAGAGCGCTTCGTCTGGGCCGAGGCGCAATGTTTCAGCGCTCACGAGCAAACGCCATTGCCCTTGGCAATGTTCAACAGTGACTGTTTCTGTCGGCAGTGGGCCTGCAATGCCCTTGATGCCATGGGCCGCGATTACCGCATCGCCTACAACAGCACGAGCCTGTCCGCATTGATGGCCGTGGTCAGCGCCGGCCTGGCCGTCACCGCGCAACTGGAAAGCCTGATCACTGCGGACATGCGCATCCTTGGCGCCGCCGAAGACCTGCCGTTGCTGCCAGAAGCTTGCATCATGCTGGTGCGCAATCTGAACAACCCCTCCCCGATTACGGAATGCCTGGCAGAGCACATCGTCGAAGGTTTCAAACTTTAACGGCGAGCATGGCCGCACAAAATACCAGGAAGCCACAAAACAGCCCGCGCAACAGACGCTCCGGCATTGCGTGGGCAATTTTCACGCCCCAACTGATACTCATCAGGCCACCGATGGCCAAGGGCAGACCAATCATCCAGCTCACCTGATGGTGCAGGGCGTAAGTCGCCAGCGTGATGCTTGTACTCGGCAGCGCCAACGCCAGAGACAAACCTTGAGCCACTACCTGACTGGTGCCGAACAGGCTGGTCAGCACCGGGGTTGCCACCACCGCCCCGCCTACACCAAACAACCCGCCCATGGTGCCCGACACAGCGCCGAGTAACCCCAGCCACGGCCATGAATACTGCATCTGCGCAGACGCCGGCGCGCTGACGATAAACATTCGCACCAGATTGTAGGCAGACAGCACCACCAGAAACGCGACAAACCCTAAGCGCATGGTTTGCGCATCAACGCCCACCGCCCAGGTTGAACCGATCCAGGCAAAGCAAAACCCCATCGAGGCCAGCGGCAGCGCATGGCGTAGCTCGATGCGGTTGCGCTGGTGATAGCGCCACAACGCCAGCATCACGTTGGGCACCACCATCACCAGCGCCGTACCTTGCGCGATCTGCTGGTCAAGCCCAAACAACACGCCAAGCAGCGGAATGGCAATCAGGCCGCCGCCGATGCCGAACAGTCCGCCCATGGTTCCGAGGGCAACGCCAAAAACCAGATAGATCAAAAACTCAATCACAGGACTATTCCCTCTAATCAGGCGACTTATCCTACGCAGTCGTGTCTGGCACGGAAACGCACAGCAACGCACAATGGCTGTGCCAACTTCGCATAGGCACTATCGAAACCATGAACCCCAATCAACTCACAGAGCAACTCGGCCTGTTCCTCGATGTACTGGAAACCGGCAGTTTTTCCGCCGCGTCACGTCGCCATCCGCTAACGCCTTCGGCGGTCGCACGGCGTATCGATAGTCTTGAAAACGCGGTCGGCAGCCAGTTGTTCATCCGCAGCACTCATGCAGTACGCGCGACACCGGCCGGCCTGGCTTTTGCCGAACGTGCCCGACGCATCGTTGCCGAACTGCGACTGGCCCGGGCCGAAGCCGTCTCATTGAGTAGCGCACCGGAGGGGCTGCTTCGAGTCGATGCACCGGCAGCGTTCGGACGCAGACATCTGGCGCCCGTGATTGCCGACTTTCTGATGCTCTACCCCAATCTCGATGTGCAATTGCACCTGATCGACAGTTTTGTCGACATGCAGGGTTTGAATTTAGGCAAGGTCGATCTGGTGCTGCGTGCTGGGCAAATGGCCGATACCCGACTGGTGGCCACGCCGCTGGCGAACATGGTTCGCATCGCCTGTGCCAGCCCCGATTACTTGAAACGTCGGGGCGTACCAATCGATCCTACGCAGTTGACCGAGCACGATGGTCTTGACTGGGACGGCCTCGCCCCAGCTTTTGCCTGGCGCTTCGAACGCGAGGGGCATATGCACTTTCACCGCCCTGCGCGTATCAGAATGAAAGCCAACAATGCCGAAGCGCTGGTGTGCGGCGCGTTGGCCGGACTGGGCATCGCCCATTTGCCGACGTGGCTGGCCAGCGAGTACCTGTTGCGAGGGGAGCTGTTGCCATTGTTCTGCGAAAGCGGCCTGCCGAAAGCGGAAACGACAGGCATCTATGCGTTGCGCCTTGAGCAGCATGCGAACGCACGCAGTCGTTTGCTGCTGGAATACCTGAAAACCCGCTTTAGCCCCATCCCGCCATGGGATCTAGCGCTGCAAAGCGACCTGCATCGGCACTAGCTGATAATTATCTGGCGCATTAAAGGTTCGCCCGCTAGATTCATGACCATTACCGATCAAGGCACCGACATGACCACCGAACGCAACACCCCGGACACCTGCGATGACCTGCTGCTGAACAATCAGGTCTGCTTCGCGCTCCACTCCACTTCGCTGATGATGACCAAGGCCTACAAGCCACTTTTGCAAGCACTGGGTCTGACCTATCCGCAGTACCTGGCGATGATGGTGTTGTGGGAACGGGACGGATTGACCGTCGGCGAAATCAGCACACGCCTACTGACCGATCCCGGCTCATTGACGCCGCTGCTCAAGCGCCTCGAAGTCGAAGGCCTGCTCAGCCGCACTCGTAGCCGCGAAGACGAACGCGTGGTCATTGTCGAGCTGACCGAGCAAGGCCGCGCGCTAAGAGAAAAGGCTCGCGGCATACCTCAGTGCATCCTCGGTGCCAGTGGCCAGACATTGGAACAGTTGAAAACGCTGCAAGCGGATCTCCAGGTACTGCGCAGCAACCTGCAAGCCAGCCTGTAGTCCAGAGAACGTTATCCATGACCAGTGGGAGTAAGCTCCCACAGACCCTCTTACAACGTTCCGCCGCCATGCCGCCGCCCTTCTGTCAAAAAATCGGCTGCTAAGAATTTCTAACGAGCGGCTCTAAAGCAACTGTCTTGACCTCATTCGACCACGTGACTGGCGCCACGGAACGATTTTTCTGAAAATTTATCTTGCGCGCAAACTATTAGCGAACTACATTTGCTTCGAACTTACTTGGCGCACAATTATTTGGCGCTAACACCCCAGTCCAATGAGGCCTACACCATGCAAACTCTCTACACCGCAATCGCAACCTCCACCGGCGGCCGTGATGGTCGTGCCATTTCCAGCGACAACATTCTCGACGTCAAACTCGCCACTCCGAAAGAACTCGGCGGCGCTGGCGGTGCGGCCACCAACCCTGAGCAACTGTTCGCGGCCGGCTATTCCGCCTGCTTCATCGGTGCATTGAAATTCGTCGCCAGCCAGACCCAGCGCAAAATCCCGGACAACGCCTCGATCACCGCCCATGTCGGCATCGGCCAGATCCCCGGCGGTTTCGGCCTCGACATCGACCTGCACATCAGCCTTCCGGGCCTTGAACAAGCCGATGCGCAAAGCTTGGTAGACGCCGCTCACCAAGTTTGCCCGTACTCCAACGCCACCCGTGGCAACGTCGATGTACGCCTGCACGTTAGCGTCTAACAACTGATTCCCTGGCCTGTACAAGGAAACCCACATGCGCACTTTCAGTAAAGTTTTGACCGGTACCGTTCTCGCCCTGTCCATCCACAGTGCATTTGCAGGCGATGGCATTGAACACAGCACCCAGGCATTTCTCGATGCGCTGAATGCCGGCACCGGCAAACCGATGGAGCAACTGACGCCTAAAGACGCTCGCGCCGTCCTGACGGGTGCGCAGGCCGGGGTAAAGCTGACGCTGCCAAAAGCCGATGTCAGTGAGAAAATCATTCAAGTCGACGGTCAATCCATCAGTCTGACCATCGTCCGGCCGGCTGGGGTCAAGAGCGAACTGCCAGTGTTTATGTTCTTCCACGGCGGGGGCTGGGTGCTGGGGGATTTCCCGACTCACGAACGGCTGGTTCGGGACTTGGTAGTGGGGTCGGGTGCGGCGGCCGTGTTCGTCAATTACACCCCGTCGCCGGAAGCGCATTACCCGGTGGCGATCAACCAGGCGTATGCCGCCACAAAGTGGGTGGCCGAACACGGGAAGGAGATCAACGTCGATGGCAAGCGCCTGGCGGTGGCCGGCAACAGCGTGGGTGGCAACATGGCGACCGTCGTGTCGCTGATGGCCAAAGACAAGGGCACACCCGCTATCAAGTTCCAATTGCTGCTATGGCCTGTCACTGATGCCAGTTTCGAGACAGCCTCCTACAACCAGTTTGCGGAAGGACACTTCCTCACCAAAAACATGATGAAGTGGTTCTGGGATAACTACACCACCGACGCCAAGCAACGTAACGAGATCTACGCCTCACCGCTGCGGGCAACCACCGCACAACTCAAAGGGCTGCCGCCCGCACTGGTGCAAACCGCCAGCGCCGACGTGCTGCGCGATGAAGGCGAGGCTTACGCCCGCAAGCTCGACGAGGCAGGGGTGCCCGTCACGGCAGTACGCTACAACGGCATGATCCACGACTACGGCTTACTCAATGTCGTGAGTCAGGTGCCCGAAGTGCGTTCGGCGATACTTCAAGCCTCTGAAGAGCTTAAGCAACACCTGAAATAAATAACCTGTTGGAGCACGCTCGCTGACACCAGGTTTCATCGTTGTACTTGAGACAGCCGTTCTGACAGATACAAAAAAGCCCGACTCAAAGGTCGGGCTTTTTCATTCCTGGGGCTGTGCTTATTTGGCACGGCCTTTGTAGGAACCGCCTTCGCGGGTATCGATCTCGATCATGTCGCCGATTTCGATGAAGTCAGCAACCGACAGCTCGGTACCGTTCTTCAGTTTGGCAGGCTTCATCACCTTGCCGGAAGTGTCGCCGCGAGCGGAACCTTCGGTGTAGTCGATCTGACGCACGATAGTGGTCGGCAGTTCTACGGAAACCAGGCGTTCTTCGAAGAAGATCGCTTCGCATACATCGGTCATGCCTTCTTCAACGAAAGGCAGAACGGCTTCGATGTCTTCAGCGTTCAGCTCGTACATGGTGTAGTCGGAGGTGTCCATGAACGTGTAAGTGTCGCCGCTGATGAAGGACAGGGTCGCTTCTTTGCGGTCGAGGATCACGTCGTCCAATTTGTCGTCAGCGCTGTAAACGATCTCGGTCTTGTAACCGGTCAGCAGGTTCTTCAGCTTGGTTTTCATGATCGCGCTGTTACGACCGGACTTGGTGAATTCAGCTTTCTGAACCAGCCAAGGATCGTTTTCGAGACGGATCACGGTACCGGGTTTCAGTTCTTTACCAGTTTTCATTGCGAATATCCGAATTTGGATGGGATTTACAAAAATCTAGGCCGCGTATCATATCCAATTTACCCAAAACTGTACCAGCGCCGCGGCAAGATCAGCCTGCAAGGCTTGTTCCAGACACCACGCCTCAGCGTGTTTTTCCAGCTCAGGCCAGTGTTTACGGGCCGCCAGCCACTGGTCGGCCATGCCGTCACCTGCATTCCAGGCCCGCCACAAACCGCTGATAGCCGCTTCGGCCGGCGCCGAAAGGCCTTTTGTATAGAGCACGAGGAACGCTTCCAGCTTGTCCAGGTGAATGTCTTCGTCTTGCGAGTAGATGTGCCAGAGCAACGGCCGACCTGCCCACTGAGCGCGGACAAAGGAGTCTTCGCCGCGCACGGCATTAAAATCGCAGCTCCACAACAACAGGTCATATTGGTCCTGTGGGACGAATGGCAACACCTGCACCGTCAGAGCACCGCGGACGTGTAGCGCGCCAGGGACCAATCCTTTCACCCCGAGCCAGTCCTCGACATCATCGAGAATCCGACCTACAGGCACTAACAGATGGGCCGGGGTCGAGTCAGTCGACATCGCGTCGAACCAGCGCGCCAACCCAGTATTTTCGTAGGCAAACAGTGAAATCAACTGCGCTCCTGAAGCACGATTAACCCCCAACCCACGCAGGAAGTCTCGCTGTGCTTCTGGACTTTGCTGAAACTGCCGACGCCGATCAAGTAATTGGCTTTCACGCAGCAAGCCACCGGTGCCCTTCTGGAATCCCGGAAAAAAGAAGTACTTCTGCACGGTCTTATACTTCACCGACGGCAATCCATGGCAGCCGACGACCCAATCCTCGGCGCTCAGATAATCCAGGTTCAACCACAGCGGCGGTTTTTCCCGAACGGCCATCGCGTTCATGTAGGCAACGGGCAGTTGACAGGCAAACGCGGCAATGACGACGTCGGCTGCCGCAGTGGGTGGCCACTCGGCCGGCCATTGACACACCTCAACCCCCTGCTGCCACTGCTGCGACACATCGATATCGATTTCCGGGCACAGATGTTCGAGGGCGCGCAGATCATCGACCCACAAACGCACCTCAAGGGCGTGCTCGGTCACCAGTTGACGGGCCAGGCGCCAAGTCACGCCGATGTCGCCAAAATTGTCGACGACGGTGCAAAAAATATCCCAGCGGGTTTTCAGTTCAGGCATTGCAGGCTCCCGTTGGCAAAGGCGCCGATTGTCCGCATAAATTACCCCGTACAGAAGAGCCGACGGCGATTAATCTTCGTGCGACAATCGCCGCTCGCTCGCGACTATCCGCCAGGAGGCAGCCATGCCCTACCGTCCCAACACGCGCCGCCCATTGCCGATCCGCTTCAATGCAATGCAATTGAGCATCAGCATTGCCGTGGGAATATGGCTGGGGTTCATCGCCATCGCACTGACATTCTGGCTCGCCTCCGGCTTTATCTTTCCCGAGCAATTGGCACCAGTGACTCAAGCCGTGCAACGCCTGGCAAAACCGCCGATGGTGGTGCAACCGACGCCAGACATTCCGACACAGAGCCAGATGTTCGAACAATACAAAGAGAACCTGCGCAAGAACGAGCAACAGCAAGCCCTTGATCAGGCTCGGACCAATAACCGCAACCTGTCCAACCCGAAATGCCAATTCTGGCTGCAACAGGACCAGACCGCGCCGAATGAAAAAAGCCGCGCCAACGTTCTGCAATTCTGCGATTGATCATGAACAAACAGATCGTCCACCAACTGATTATCGACAAACTGCGCATCGACCTCGACATCGCAGAACGTGCGGCGCAAACCGCTTATGAAACCGCAACCCACGAAGAAAATATCGCCGAAAACAAATACGACACGCTCGGACTGGAGGCGTCTTATCTGGCAGCGGGACAGGCAAAGCGAGTGGAAGAGATCAGGCAATCGCTGAACCTTTGCCAGCACCTGACGTTACGCGCCTATGACGATCAGCGCGGTATCGAAGTCGGCGCCTTGCTCGGCCTGCAGGACGAAAAGGGGCGCGAGCAATGGTTGTTCCTGGCCCCGGACGCGGCGGGTTTGAAGGTCGATCTGGTGGGGCAATGGATCACCGTCATTACCCCCCGCTCACCGCTGGGAAAGAGCTTGCTAGGCAAGTTCGAGGGGGACGAAGTGGACATTCTGGTGGCGGGCGCTCGGCAACAATTCGCTGTTACCGAGGTGGTTTAGGCCGGACGATCAGTGGACGGGCAATTCGACGCCGTCGAACAGCTCTTCCAGTTCCTGCTTGTTATGACACTGGATGGCTTTAGCCATCACTTCGCGAGTCAGGTGCGGGGCGAATTTCTCAATGAAGTCGCACATAAAACCACGTAAGAATGTACCGCGACGGAAACCGATCTTGGTCACACTGGATTCGAACAGCTCACTGGCATCAAGCATCACCAGGTCGCTGTCGAGCTTGGCATCGACGGCCATTTTCGCCACGATACCCACGCCCAGGCCCAGGCGAACGTAAGTCTTGATCACGTCGGCGTCGGCCGCAGTGAATACCACTTTTGGCGTCAGACCACGATGGCTGAAGGCTTCGTCGAGTTTCGAGCGACCAGTGAAGCCGAACACGTAAGTCACAATCGGGTATTCGGCCAGCGCTTCGAGGGTCAGCTTCGGCAACTTCGTCAGCGGGTGCCCCTGAGGCACGACCACGCAGCGGTTCCAGCGGTAGCACGGCATCATCACCAGGTCACCAAATAGCTCGAGGGCTTCAGTGGCGATGGCAAAATCCACGGTGCCGTCGGCGGCCATTTCAGCAATCTGCATCGGCGAACCCTGGTGCATATGCAGGGCAACGTCCGGGTACTGCTTGATGAAACTACTAATCACCGGCGGCAACGCATAACGGGCCTGAGTGTGCGTGGTAGCAATCGACAAGGTGCCTTTCTTCTCGTTGGAGAACTCCTGGGCGATCTGCTTAATGCTTTCCACTTTGCGCAAAATCTCGCCGGCGGTGTTGATGATGCGCTCGCCGGCCGGGGTGACGCGGGTTAAATGCTTGCCGCTACGGGCGAACACCTCAACGCCTAATTCGTCTTCCAGCAGACGGATCTGCTTGCTGATGCCGGGCTGAGAGGTGTAAAGACTTTGAGCTGTGGCTGAAACGTTGAGGTCGTGGTGCGCCACTTCCCAGATGTAGCGCAATTGTTGAAGCTTCATATGAATCCCTCAAAGCAGGTAGACGCCACGGGCATCAGCGACGGTATATAACTATATTAATGGTTTGAATAATAAATCTAGAACTTTTTATCAAAATGCCATTATTCGTGCGCTAACGATCCCCTTGGCGCCGACGCTGCACCAGCGGCACCAGGTAAACCGGTACCGGCGAGAGCTGCAACACCCTCGCAGCCGTCCTGCCCAAGGGCATTTGCGTACCAGCGCCCTGGCTGTGACTACCTACGATCAGTAAATCCACGGAGAGTTTCTGCACCTGGTCGAGAATCACCTGCGACGGCTCGCCCTGCAGCACCCGCACCGCCTGAATTCGTTGTAAATCCTGTGCGCCTTCGTCCCCCAGTTCTTCACGAAAACTGTCGAGTACCCGTTGCTCGATACTGGCGATCACCGTATTCAGACCCTGACTGTGGAACTCGTTCAACGCCTTTTTATCGAGGTAGCTCTGTAGCACGGACTCAGCGAACAGCCCCATCGGTTCAACTGCGTGTACGACGTACAAGTCGGCGTTGAATGTTCGCGCCAAGGCCAAGGCATGCTGCATCACGACAGGTGCGTACAACCCGAGGTCAGTGGCATACAGCATTGCGCGAATCATATGAACTCCTCGTGCCAACATGGCGGAGACTGATTCAGCTTAGCAGTGCCATGGCGAGTACGACGGGCCGCACAACGTGTTGAACCGCGAGCTTAGCCCTTCTGTTCATTGCTGATGCCATGGGGCACGTGACCGGTGGCAACCACTTCCCGGGCAAGCTCGCAATGACCAGCCTGATCGTCGAAAAACACGTCGGCGGCGAAGGCTTCCAGAAATGCCGACTTGGTCAAGCCGCCGAGGAACAGCGATTCATCCAGACGAATGTCCCACTCACGCAAGGTACGGATCACCCGCTCATGGGCCGGCGCCGATCGAGCGGTGACCAGGGCCGTGCGGATCGGGCATGCGCCCTCGGGAAATTCACGCTGCAATAAATTGAGTGCCGCCAGAAAACCTTTGAACGGCCCACCGCCCAATGGCTCTCGCGCAGATTCACGCTCACTGGCCTGAAAGGCTTCGAGGCCGCCCGCCTGATAAACGCGCTCCGACTCATCGGAAAACAGCACCGCATCACCGTCGAAGGCAATGCGCAGTTCGTCGCTGGCCGCACGGCTCGCGCCACCGGACAGGATGGTCGCCGCCGCAAAGCCTGCGTCCAGCGCACTGCGCACGTCTTCAGCATGGGTGGACAGAAACAGGTCACAGCCAAAGGCCTTGAGGTACGGGTAAGGACTGCGTCCGCCGACAAATGCCGCACGGGAAATCGCCAGGCCGTAGTGGTGAATCGAGTTGAACACCCGCAGGCCAGTATCGGCACTGTTGCGCGACACGAGGATCACCTCGACACGAGCGCGACCGAGTCGAGTATTGAGGTTCAGGAGTTTTTCCACCAACGCAAATGCATCGCCGGGTTCGAGGATTTCGTCTTCGTGCTCGATCTGATACTGCCGATAGGCCTCAACCCCGCTCGACAGATAGACCTTGTGGCTTTCACTCAAATCAAACAGCGCGCGAGAAGAAATCGCCAGCACCAATTTGTCGTCTATTACCTTTGCCATGCCCTTCCCCCCGATTGATCGACTTAAGTATTACGTCGATCGATAAAACTCAAACTGCGATGCAAGCTCTCGATGAGCGGTAACTCGCACCCTGCGGCCTTTGCCGCTGCCAGAGGCTTGAGGTAAATGGCGTCCAGTTCCAGCGGGCGCTTGTGCAGAAAATCGTGATACATACTTGGCCAGTAGTCGGGCATTTTTTCGGTCACGCTCAGCAAATGGTCGGCATAACCGAGCGGCATGTCATGGCCGCAAGCTGTCGCACCGCGGACCACTTCGGCCATCAACGCCTTGACCAGCTCCCGACTGTCGACATCGGCCATCAGCGGCGCAGTACTGGCCCCGAGCAAAACCGACAGACCGTTGTAGGGAATGTTCCAGACCAGTTTTTGCCAACGCGCCTGATGCAGGTTCGGCATGGCCAGGGAGTCGATACCTGCAGCCCGAAATAGCGCGGCCCCCTCCTCTACAATCGCTATGCGCGCCTTTTCATCGGCGGCAGGACCGCTGTGGTAGCCGACATTCACCGCACCGAGCGCCTGGTGGGTAATGACCCCAGGGTCGGCACGGTGGACGCAAATAAAACAGAGCCCGCCGAGCACATGCAGCGAATCTGGAAGCCACTGACGCAGGCTGTCTTCAACGCCCAGGCCATTTTGCAGCAGCAGCACTTTTGCACCGGGCGCCGCGGCGTGAAGAATGGCAGGGGCAAGATCCGCGTTGCTGGTGGTCTTGGCGCCCACCAGCAACCAGTCACACGGCGGCATGTTTTCGGCCGATGAATAGGCCTGGACCGGATTCAAGGTCAGCGCTCCATGCACTGCGCTATCCAGTTTCAGGCCGTGCTCGGCCACCGCTGAAAACTCACTGCGCAATAAAAAATGCACATCGAAGCCCGCTCGCGCAAGTATTACCCCATAGAACCCACCGATTGCTCCGGTGCCGACAATACCGATTGTCGGTTTTGCAATTGCACCCATCATGGCAACTCCTCTGCAATTCGAGTCAACGCTTGCTTCAAGGCGGCATTAAGCTCGGTAGGGGTCAAGCGCGACTGTAGCGCCCCAAAGAACTGACCGTCGCGCACTACAAACAGCGCCGGTAAATGAAAGACCTCATAACGCTCCACCAGCCCACCGTTGTTTTCCGCATCGACCCAACACAGCCGATCGATCCTCAGATCGAGTCCAGGCAATTGTTGCCGGGCAAATCGGCAACTGGCGCAGCCGACGCTGGTAAAAACAATCAGTGACACACCACCCATCGCTAGCAGTCGTTGATCGGCGTCGAAATCGGTCAGTTCCGATTCGGCCACTATACTGGTGGAAACACTGTCAAATGGGCGACACAGGGAATCCGTGTTCATGGGACGTTTTCTTCCTCATCCTGATGATGTGCCCGTGGAGCTGACGCTGCTCAAGCATGAGTGCATTTCACGGCAACGGCTGCACACTATCAGCCTCGGCGGCATGGCTTGCAATTATCACCGTGCCTGGCGACGGGGGTCAGCGCTGGAAGTGCGAATGCCCAGCTTGAGCCCCAATCTTTGCTATCTGGGCTACGTCGCCTGGTGCTTGAGACGAAAGCGCGGCTATCTGGTCGGGATTGCCTTCGTCGACGAGCAGACACTGTTCAGTGCTCGAATGGGCGAGCAGGCGTGCCAGATCGACCGCTACTGCCGCCTGCACGAACCCCAAAACCAACTGCAAAACAATCAGGCCCTGGCCCTGGAATGGGTCCAGCAACACGCCGACGAGTTCTCTCACGATACGGTCAGCAAGGCATTTGCACAGCCAGTGCTGGATTAAACCGGTGTCTGCCCATTGTCGAGCAGGCGCGTAACGCGCTAAGGTTCGGCTCCCCGACGCGCTTAATTTGCTGTGCTCCGCCGCGCGGGTTCGCTGGCGGCCGGCACCCGTGACCTGACGAGTAAACGATGGCTGATTTACCGATCAACGACCTAAACGTCGCCTCCAACGAGACGCTGATCACTCCCGATCAGCTCAAGCGTGATATTCCTCTGAGTGACGCTGCCCTGCACACCGTCACCAAGGGCCGCGAAGTGATTCGCAACATCCTGGACGGCACTGACCACCGCCTGTTCGTGGTCATCGGGCCATGCTCGATCCACGACATCAAGGCTGCCCACGAATACGCTGAGCGCCTCAAGGCTTTGGCCGCAGAAGTGTCCGATACCCTGTATCTGGTCATGCGTGTGTATTTCGAGAAGCCGCGCACCACCGTCGGCTGGAAAGGCTTGATCAACGATCCGTACCTGGATGACTCGTTCAAGATTCAGGATGGCTTGCACATCGGTCGCCAGCTACTGATGGACTTGGCTGAAATGGGTTTGCCAACCGCCACCGAAGCCCTCGACCCGATCTCCCCGCAATACTTGCAGGACCTGATCAGTTGGTCGGCCATCGGCGCACGCACCACCGAGTCCCAGACTCACCGTGAGATGGCCTCTGGCCTGTCCTCGGCCGTCGGCTTCAAAAACGGCACCGACGGTGGCCTGACGGTTGCCATCAACGCCTTGCAATCGGTTTCCAGTCCGCACCGTTTTCTGGGTATCAACCAGGAAGGAGGCGTGTCAATCGTCACCACCAAGGGCAATGCTTACGGGCATGTGGTGCTGCGCGGCGGGAATGGCAAGCCGAACTACGATTCGGTCAGCGTTGCGCTCTGCGAACAAGCGCTGAACAAGGCGAAGATCAAACCGAACATCATGGTCGATTGCAGCCACGCCAATTCCAACAAGGACCCGGCCCTGCAACCGCTAGTGATGGAAAACGTCGCCAACCAGATCCTCGAAGGCAACCAGTCGATCATCGGCCTGATGGTCGAGAGTCATCTGAATTGGGGCTGCCAGGCAATCCCGAAAGACCTCGCCGACTTGCAATACGGCGTGTCGATCACCGATGCCTGCATCGATTGGTCAGCTACCGAAAAAACCTTGCGCAGCATGCATGCCAAGCTCAAGGATGTGCTTCCAAAACGTGATCGCCACTGATCAGACGTCTTTATCGCACACACAAAAACGCCGGGCTTAACCCGGCGTTTTTTTATGCGTGATTGTTTGGGTTACGGGTTCAGCTTCGCGGCATGCCGCTGGTGACGCTCCATGTAGCGCTCGACGTAGGAGCACGATGGAATCACGGTGTAGCCCATTTCCTCGGCATACTGCAGCGCCTGCTCGGTCAGTGCCGCTGCAATGCCTCGACCGCGCAATGCGTTTGGCACGAAGGTGCGATAGATATCCAGGGTCTGCTTTCCCAGATCCATATAGGTCAGATAGGCACGATGACCGTCCACATTGGTCTCGAACTGATGACCAGCCTGGTCATGGTGGATGGACAACGCCTCGCTCATCACTACTCCTCGCGGGTCTTGAATTTTGACCCCTACCTTACCGATGTTTTTCCGGCGAAGGAACATCTACGCCACCCTGCGCCTGAATGGACACCGAGAAGAGCGGCACCGATCTCGCGCAACCTGGCACGTATCAAATAGTAGGCACCATTGACACAAATGCTCAAGATACGCTCGTCATCACGTTTGGGTGACGGGTGCATTGCGCAATTACGCAGGGGCGACTCGACCAAAGATCAGAAGGTCGAAAGCCTGAACATTGCCGGATGTTGAGACTTAAGACGAGCGCCCGTTGTTAAAGTCACCTCAACATGCAGAAAGATATGAGGGAGGCACTGCAAAATTCGAACAGAAGTGTAGACGACCCCATCTAGACAAATTGTAGTCAACACCAAAAAAACAGCCGCCAGCGCAGACAGCCTTGCGCCAGACGGCTCGCTGAATCCGAGCCTTGCCGATGCATATTTTTTAGACAACTCAGTTAAAAGTTGCTCGAAAAAGAATCAACGCCTACAATTTTTTTGCTTCTTGCGCTACGTCAGTTTACTTACTACAAGTAATGGGTAGTATGTACGCCGGCTATTTCCTCACTCTGAGGAGACAGCTACTTAATAGAAAGTCCTTGAAGGGGAACACGATGAACAACGTTCTGAAATTCTCTGCTCTGGCTCTGGCCGCAGTTCTGGCTACCGGTTGCAGCAGCGTATCGAAAGAAACCGAAGCACGTCTGACCGCTACTGAAGACGCAGCTGCTCGCTCCCAGGCTCGTGCAGACGAAGCTTACCGTAAAGCTGATGAAGCTCTGGCTGCTGCTCAAAAAGCACAACAGACTGCTGACGAAGCTAACGAGCGTGCTCTGCGCATGCTGGACAAAGCTAGCCGCAAGTAATAGTCCTTCGGGATTATTATCAAGCCGACCCATTTTTGGGTCGGCTTTTTTATGCCTGGATTTTAGCCCGGTCATAGAAAACCCGCCGACGCGATTAACGCCGGCGGGTTCCTTCACACGATTACTGCTGCAGGTCGATCGGCGTACTCGAGACCATTGGAGCCGCGGTGTTAGGCACAGCGATCTCGGTTGGCAAGCCATCTTCGGCCGCCACCACGTCACGTACCACATCCCAGTTCATGCGCAGATTGTTGGTGATGTCTTCACGCTTGAGCATCGCGTTGATCACCGCAGTGTGTTTGTCGACTACCGACGGGTTGCCCTTGTCGTCCAGCGGCGTATGCGCTTCGAGATAAACCTTGCCGCCGCTCATGCCGAACTTGTACGGGTCGTTGATGATCCGTACCGAAGTACCGACCGGCACCATGGCCGCCATTTCCAGTACGTTGTTGTTGAACATCCGGAAACAGCCATGGCTGGTGCGCATACCGATGCCAAATTTTTTGTTGGAACCGTGAATCAGGTAGCCCGGCGTGCCCAGGTTGAACTTGAATGGCCCCAGAGGATTGTCCGGGCCTGCGGGCACCACATTCGGCAGTGGATCACCATCTGCGGCGTGCTCGGCCTTAATCGACGCTGGAGGCGTCCAGGTCGGGTTCGGCGTCTTCGCGGTAATAGTGGTGTGAGCAATAGGCGACCCCCAGCCCTCGCGACCAATACCCAGCGGGAAGGTGTAAACCACGTTGCGGCCTTTCGGGTAGTAGTACAGGCGGTATTCAGCCAGGTTGATCACGATACCTTCGCGAGGACCCGGCGGCAGGATGAAGCGGGTCGGCAGCACGACTTCAGTGCCGGCGCCCGGCAGCCAGGCGTCGACACCGGGGTTGGCTGCGACCATCTCCAGGTAACCCAGGTCATAAGTGGTGCCCAGGTCGGCGAAGGTGTCTTCGTACTTGGCCTTGATCACCTGCACCTGACCGATGATATCTTCGCCGGGCGGTGGCAGAGGCAACTCCAATGCTGCAACGGGACCTGCCACACAGAGGGCGGCAAGAGACAAGCAGCGGGTGACGGCAGGAAAGCGCGACAACATCCGGAAAATCCTTCGCATGATCGACAAGGGTTATAAGTCGGCGATTGTACACCGACGCCCGCGAATTCGGGGAGATGGAGCGCGCCACAGACGATGCATGACGTTTTTTTCATGTGGCGGGGAGCGGGTTTGAAGAGCCCCCCCTCGGCTTTAAGCCTAAAGCTCGAATCGCAGTTCAGGCCAGATCGGCGATGTACCGCGCTTCTGCGACTCGAGGATGGCCCGGCACAGCGAACACAGCCGTTGATCCTGGAAGACTCTGCGATCAACGCTCGACCAGCGCGGCTGTGCCGGCAGCAGGCCGCCGCACAGGGTGCGGTCTGCCGAGCCACCGAGTTCCAACTGACGGGCCACCAGATGCACGCGCACTTCCTGGCAGGCAAACAGATCCAACTGCTCATCAGGCTCGATCAGTTGGTAGGCAAACAGGGACCAGGCGGGACGCGGCATCGGGGGCTCCAAATCGGGGCGCCACCTTAGCCGAAACACCGCCGCTAGAAAAGCGTCAAAGCAGCGGTTTCAGTGTCGGCCAGACATTTTCCAGCAACTTGCCTTGGGCCCCTGCCGCAGGGTGTAGGCCGTCTGCTTGCATGAGGTCCGGATGGCCGCCTATGCCATCGAGAAAAAACGGCACCAGCGGAATCTTTTTTTCGTTGGCAAGAGTGCCGTACACCTCGGCAAAAGCTTTGGTATAGCGCGCGCCGTAATTGGGCGGCAATTGCATGCCCAACAACAACACCTTGGCGCCACTGGCCCGGGAGCTGTCGATCATCGACGCAAGATTTTGTTGCAATTGAGTCGGCAGCAAGCCACGCAGGCCGTCGTTACCACCCAACTCAAGGATCACCAGTTGCGGCTTGTGCTCTGCAAGCAGCGCCGGCAGGCGCGCCTGGCCTCCGGCACTGGTGTCGCCGCTGATGGACGCGTTGACCACCTTATCGTCGAAACCTTCACGCTTGAGGCGTTGCTCAAGCAACGAGACCCACCCCAAGCGGGTATCCAGGCCGAAACCGGCGCTGATACTATCGCCAACGATCAGGACTGTTCCCGCCGCTGCGTTCTGGGCCATGCACATCAAGGCCAGGCCAGCACTCAAAAACCACACTCGCATCGGACTCTCCATGGGCGCAAGTATTCTCACCGCGAAGAACCTCAGCAAAGTGGTTCCCAGCGCGGAAGGTGAACTGACCATCCTGCACGAACTCAGCCTGGAACTGAACAAGGGCGACAGTCTGGCGATCGTCGGCGCCTCCGGTTCCGGCAAATCCACCCTCCTTGGACTGCTCGCCGGCCTGGATCTGCCGAGCAGCGGCGAAGTCACGCTCGCCGGGCAAGCCCTGAGCCGTCTCGACGAAGATCAACGGGCCCGCATTCGCGCCGAGCACGTAGGGTTTGTGTTCCAGTCATTTCAATTGCTGGACAGTCTCAACGCGCTGGAAAACGTCATGCTGCCCCTGGAACTGGATGGCCGCAAAGACGCCCGCGAACGTGCCACCGAGCTACTGCAACGAGTGGGCTTGGGTCAGCGCCTGACTCATTCGCCGCGCCAGCTCTCCGGCGGAGAGCAACAACGCGTAGCGATTGCCCGCGCCTTCGCCGCCGAACCCGACGTTCTGTTTGCCGACGAACCCACTGGCAATCTCGACAGCCACACCGGGGAGCGCATCAGCGACTTGCTGTTCGAATTGAACAAGGAGCGCGGCACGACCCTGGTGCTGGTGACCCACGATGAACGCCTGGCACATCGCTGCCGGCGCCTGATCCGTCTTGAAGCGGGCCTGCTGGTCGCGCCCCTGGAGCCTTGATGGCACGCCTGCCAATGTTGCGCCTGTTCAGTCTCGCCATCCGCCAGCTACTGCGCGACGCTCGTGCCGGTGAGTTGCGCGTGTTGTTCTTCGCGCTGGTGGTCGCCGTCGCTGCGAGCACCGCCATCGGCTACTTTGGTGCTCGCCTGAACGGCGCCATGATGTTGCGTGCCACCGAGTTTCTCGGCGCCGACCTGCTGCTCGAAGGCAGCTCCCCGGCACGCGACGAACAGATACGAAGCGGCACGGAGCTGGGGCTTGAACATGCTCAAGTGGTGGAGTTTTCCAGCGTCATCGCCACCGACAACGGCATTCAACTCTCCAGCATCAAAGCCGTCGACAACAGTTACCCTCTGCGCGGCGAACTGAAAAGCGCCCCGACCCCCTTCGCCCCGGAAGTGTCCGGCGGCGGGCCTAAACCCGGCGAAGCGTGGGTTGAAGCGCGACTGCTGACTGCGCTGAACCTGAAAATGGGCGATAGCATCGACGTCGGCATGAAAACGCTGAAACTGTCGCGCGTGCTGACATACGAACCGGACCGCGCCGGTAATTTCTACAGCCTCACCCCTCGGGTCTTGATTAATCTCAGCGATCTGAACGCGACCGGCGTCGTACAACCTGGCAGTCGAGTCAGTTACCGTGAACTGTGGCGCGGCCAATCGCAGATGCTGGAAGCCTATCGCCAATCGATCAAGCCCGGCCTCGCGGCCAACCAGCGGTTACAGGATGCCCGCGATGGTAACCGGCAGATCGGCGGCGCCTTGGGCAAGGCCGAACGTTACTTGAACATGGCCAGTCTGGTAGCGGTGCTGTTATCCGGCGTGGCCGTTGCGCTGTCGGCGACACGCTTCGCCACCCGCCGATTCGATGCGAGTGCGTTGCTGCGCTGCCTCGGTTTGTCACGCCGGGAAACAATGGTGCTGTTCAGTTTGCAACTGACCCTATTGGGATTGCTGGCCAGCCTAAGCGGTGCCCTCATCGGTTGGTTGGCGCAACTTGGGTTGTTTGCGTTGCTGCATGATTTGGTCCCCAGCGATGTGCCACCGGGCGGCCTGTTTCCGGCCATTGCCGGGATCGGCACCGGGCTGGTCGCACTGGCCGGGTTCGCCCTGCCGCCGCTGGCCGCTCTGGGTAGAGTTCCGCCATTGCGCGTGCTGCGCAGGGACATGCTACCCATTCCCTCCAGCACCTGGATGGTCTACGGCGCAGCACTGGGCGCACTCGGGCTAATCATGTGGCGCTTGAGCCTGGACCTGGTCCTGACTTTCGCTCTGCTGGGCGGCGGCGTGCTGGCAGCCTTGATCCTCGGCGGCTTGCTGTTGCTGCTGCTCAAAAGCCTTCGCCGAATACTGGCTCGCGCGTCGTTGCCATGGCGCCTGGGCTTGGGTCAATTGCTGCGCCATCCACTGGCCGCAGCCGGCCAGTCGCTGGCCTTCGGTTTGATTCTGTTATCCATGGCTCTGGTCGCGCTGCTGCGCGGCGAGTTACTGGACACTTGGCAAAATCAGCTCCCCAAAAACGCACCGAACTACTTCGCGTTGAACATTCTGCCAGCGGACAAACAGGCCTTCACCGACCGCCTGATCGAACTCTCCGCGCAGTCGGCGCCTCTTTACCCGGTGGTGCCAGGACGTCTGATCAGTATCAATGGCGAGCCCGTGCAGGATGTTGTCAGCAAGGACTCCGCAGGTGACCGGGCGATTCAGCGCGACCTGAGTCTGACGTGGGCGGCGGACCTGCCGGCGGGCAATACGCTCACCGCCGGCTCTTGGTGGACCCAACAGACCGCGGATGATGTCCCCGGCGTTTCAGTCGAAGGTAAAGTCGCTGAAAGTTTGAAGCTGAAACTGGGTGATCACTTGGTGTTCACCGTCGGCGGGGTCAATCGCGAAGCAAAAGTCACCAGCCTGCGCCAAATCAATTGGGACAATTTCCAACCAAATTTTTTCATGATCTTCCAGCCAGGCACCCTGAAAGATCTGCCGGCGACGTACCTCACCAGCTTCTATCTGGCTGCCGGTCACGATCAGCAGATTGTCGACCTGTCCAGGGCATTCCCGGCGGTCACTATTCTGCAAATCGAAGCCTTGTTGGAGCAGTTGCGCAGCATCCTCGCTCAAGTAACCCTGGCGGTGGAATACGTGCTGTTGTTTGTCCTCGCAGCGGGGATGGCGGTGCTGTTCTCCGGCTTGCAGGCGACCCTTGATGAACGTATTCGCCAAGGCGCACTGTTACGGGCGCTGGGCGCCGAACGGCAACTGCTGGTCAAAGCCCGGAGGATCGAATTCGGCTTGTTGGGCGCCGTCAGCGGTTTGCTGGCAGCACTGGGTTGCGAATTGGTGAGCCTGGTGCTTTACCGCTATGCCTTCGACCTGTCTTGGCATCCGCACCCATGGCTGTTGGTATTGCCACTGATCGGAGCAGTGCTGATCGGTGGCGCCGGCGTCTTCGGTACGCGCCGCGCACTGAACGCCAGCCCCCTGACAGTCCTGCGCGAGGGTTGATAGACTCGATGCCTTTCCACAACAAGAAGTCGCCATGAGTCGTTATCGCCCTCCCCGCACTGCGGGCACCGCGCTGATCACCCCCGAAGGTGAAGCGCGGATGCGCGCCGAGTTTCACGAGCTCTGGCATGTGCGCCGACCACAGGTAACGCAGTCGGTCAGCGAGGCTGCGGCACAGGGTGATCGCTCGGAAAACGCCGAGTACACCTACGGCAAAAAAATGCTGCGCGAAATCGATAGCCGCGTGCGCTTCCTTACCAAACGGCTTGAGGCACTCAAGGTCGTCAGTGAGAAGCCCAGCGATCCGAACAAAGTGTATTTCGGTGCCTGGGTCACGATCGAGGATGAGGACGGCAAGGAATCACGCTACCGCATCGTCGGACCGGATGAGCTGGACTTGAAGCAGGGCCTGATCAGCATCGACTCACCTCTGGCTCGCGCACTGATCGGCAAGGCGCTGGACGCCGAGGTTCGGGTGCAGACACCCACCGGTGAACAGTGCGTGTACATCGTGGCCATCGATTACCCCTGACCTCAGCGGCGGGTAATCAGCCCTTGCCGAGCCACACGGATCAACTGTTTGATGACGTCTGGAGCATCTGCAAGGCTGGGCGACTGAATCACCGCCAAGTCGAAACTGTCATTGGCGAAACGTAATAGCGATTCACCGTCTTCGACGAACTGGATCAGAAAGGCAGCCGGCCGACCGGTACGACGAGGCCAACCATCGAGATAACGCAAGAGCGTTGGCTGATGTTTGCCGCCTAGCAAGATTTTTGGATTGCGTTGGGTCAGGTGTGCCGTGATCGGCGCGGGGCGTACAACGGGGCTTAGTGCATTCATTGGGTCGTGTCTCTGCCTCAAAAGTCTGCATGGCAGGTGAGAGGCAACACCGAACCAGCGCTTTAGCGGTATTTCGAAGCCCTGTTCTGGCTTCTATCGGCAACTCACTGAGTCACCTGGCGCCCCGCAAGTAGCTGTTTAAATCGGCGCATGAGCCACATCCTAGAGAAGCTGAGTAGACAGTGTCAACAATCGTGAAAACAAAAAAAGGCCCGCGAATCAGGCTGTGTGAAAACACAATCTGTCCCGGTTAAAAGCAAATGCCCCGACTTGTCGGGGCATTTGCTTTTCTGCGATCTGAAAAATAAAGGGCCTCTCAGCCCATCAGCGCCATCAGCTTTTGCGCTCCCAACACCTGGATAGCCCTTTTCAAGTTGTAGGCCTGTACCGCAAGCGCCATTTCTGCGCGAGTACCCTGTAACTGGCGCAGCAAAAACCGGCCATTGCCGAAGATCCATTGCTTCAGGTTGCCGAAGGGATGCTCGACGATGGATCGGCGATTGACCATCATTTCGGGATGGGCCTTCATCCGCCCCTCCATTCGCTCAAATGCCGCTTCGTGGGCATGGCGCGTCAGATACCGGCGTTCGGCCTTGGTGCAGCGGCTTTTGAGCGGACAACTTCGGCAGTCGCTGATAGCCGCCTGATAGATCCGGTCGCCCTTGCTCAGTTGTTTGAGCGTCAGTTGGTTGCCGGCGGGGCACTGATATTGATCGTTGTCCGTGTCATAAATTAATTCGGTTCGATCAAAGTACTGTTCGTCACCACCGGTGGTGTTGATGGACCGATTCGGGGGCACAAACGCCGTGATGCCGGCATCTTCACAGCTCTGAAACTGGGCGCCATTGGAGTAGCCCGCATCCGCTGTGACGCAGCGTTCTGATTGGTGCAGCTCCTCTTTGGCCGCTTTGGCCATCGGATCGAGCTGGCGATTGTCGGTGCCTTCCTGAGTGACTTCGTGGTGCAGAATCAGACAATGTTTGGCATCTACAGCACTTTGAATGTTGTAGGCCACGAGCGGGCCGGACGCCGTTCGCATCTTCTGGGCCTCGGGCTCGCCCACGACGTGTTGAGCCAGACCTTGAGCCTCCATCAGCACCTGACAGGTCTGGTTATTGGCCTTTTTTACCTGCAACTCTTGAAGCGCGGCTTGCACCGCTGAACGATCAATCGATTCCCCATCCTCGCCACGATCTGCTTCATCAAGTTGTGCCAGATAACGCGCAATTCGCTTATCGAGCACCGCTTCTCGCTGCTTGAGTTTTTTCGGTGTCAGGTGTTTGCGACTTGAGGCAACCGCCTGAAACTTGCTGCCATCGATTGCCACCAACTCGCCGGCAATCAGACCGGCATTTCGGCAAAACCGAACAAAGGTGCGACAGGTTGCGGTGAACGCAGCGCTGTTATCGCGCCGAAAATCAGCGATGGTTTTGAAGTCAGGGGCCAGCCGGCCAAGCAGCCACATGACTTCAACGTTGCGCTGACACTCGGCCTCGAGCCGCCGCGACGAGCGGATGCGCTGAAAATAGCCGTAGAGGTAGAGTTTGAGCAGGTCGGCGGGATCATACGAAGGGCGTCCCGTGGCCTTGGGCCTGGCTTTGTCGAAGCCCAGCAGCTCAAAGTCCAGAAGCGAAACATAGGCCTCGATCACCCGAACCAGATGGTCATCGGGAATGAGTTCGTCTAGCGAGAGTGGAAACAGCGCGCTCTGGGAGCGGTTTTCACCTTGGATATAGCGCATAAGAAAAATGCCCGTATCTTGCGATACGGGCATTTTCTTCAACCGGCCAGCAGATTGCTAGGTTTTCACACAGCCTGGAATGCGGGCCTTTTGATTGAGCCTGGGCGGTCAACCCGAGATCGCGCGGTCTACCGAAAGCTTGCCGGCACCCTCAATCATTACGGCGATGCTGCCGCCGAGCAATGCCAGGGCGAACTCGTAACCGTTGTTGGCCATAAACAGACCGTTATGAATGTGTACCGACAAGATCGCGACCAGCGAGAGAAAGCTCAACCCCAGCGCAGCGGGACGCACCAACAAACCAATAATCAGCGCCAAACCGGCGAAAAACTCCGTGCCGCCTGACAGGATCGCCATCAGGTAACCCGGCGTCAAACCAAGACTCTCCATGTACTGCGCAGTACCGGCCAAGCCATAACCACCAAACAGACCAAAAAGCTTCTGCGAACCATGGGCAGCGAAAATGATACCGACGAAGATCCGCAAAACGGTCAAACCGTAGCCAGCGCGGGTGAACAAAACCTTGTTGATCAGTGTGCTCATGCCGTGTCATTCCTTATAAACGAGTGGGGGGTGGCCGCCATATTAATCGGATAATCAAATGATATAAGCGCAAATAACCCATCATAACAATCGATTTATTTGATTACTTGCGAGAGGCGATTTTTTGCTCCTGGGGCTCCAACGACTCCCTCTCTCGATCAAACGCCAAATAGTACTTGTTCACGCTATTTACATAGCTGACGGCGCCCATCCCCACTTGCTCCATGGCGATACGTTCCACCTGAAAGAACCATTGATTGGGGTTCAAACCCCTTCGCCGAGCTTCGGCACGCATACCCTGCACGCGCTCCGGCCCCATGTTGTAGGCCGCGAGCACGAACGCCATGCGCTCACGCTCATTGAGTTTGGGGCTTGCGAAGAACTTGCGGCGGATCATCGCCAGGTACTTGGCACTCGCTTGCACATTGGCGTCGAGGTTCTGGATATTGTTGACGCCCACGCGCTGGGCGGCTGACGGAGTGATCTGCATCAGGCCAGTAGGACCGCCGCCGTTACTCGCGCCAGGCTGCAATGCGGACTCCTTGAATGCCAGCGCAGCCAGATTTAGCCAATCCATGCCTTGCGCATCAGCATGTTTCTGCAACACCGGCCGGAGTTTTTCCAGACGCTGTCGATCAGACTTGGCCAAGGGATAGCGCACTTGATACAGCCGTCGGTAAATACGTAGAAATGCCACGTCGTCATCGGACGGTTTTTTGTAGGTGCTCAGGAAACGATCAATACTGGCGCGCAACATCGACGCATCACGACGCACAAACCAATGCTCTTCACCCGGCTCGCTGATGATCACCTGCCGATCAAAACGTAGCTTGGGCAGAATCTTGCCCCAACGCTCGGCGATCGGCTGCTCGACGATGGTCAGGTGGAAGATGCCGCCCTGGA
This sequence comes from Pseudomonas sp. DC1.2, assembly GCF_034351645.1. NCBI lineage: Bacteria > Pseudomonadati > Pseudomonadota > Gammaproteobacteria > Pseudomonadales > Pseudomonadaceae > Pseudomonas > Pseudomonas sp. DC1.2. Next base: position 3,844,608 of record NZ_CP133782.1, read on the forward strand.
CCATTTCCAGGACGTCCTCCACCGCCAGGCTGGGATCGACCCATTCGACCTTGATCGGTGCCAGTTTGCGCAGGGCAAGTTTTTGATTGATCTGACTGATTGCGTCGCCGGCGGCACTGCCATTGGCAAGGGCCAGGGTTTTGCCAGAGAGCTGCTCCAGATGGGTGTAACGCCGCTCCCCCTTGATACCGACCAACAACAACGGCACGTTACTGGCAATCGGTTGACTGCTACTGACTGCGTGCCCCGATTGCGCATCGAGCAGCTCGCCAGGCGCCACCAAGTCACCCTCCCCGCGCTGCAAGGCGCCAATCAGTTGATCCTTGGCTTTGGGGATAATCTTGAGGGTGATTTCCTGACCGTCACGGGCATGACTGTTGAGGTATTGCTCGAAGGCGCGCAAACGGTGGTACTCAACACCGATGGACTGGCCTTGGACTTCGCCGGAGCTGTTACGACTCTGATTGACCAGCACCCGCAGCACGTGGCTGCTGCGGATGGCTGCCAGATCACGCGCCTTGCTAGACGGCACTGCCTGCAGCGGCCCGGCCAGACGGGCAACTGCCGGCATCGGCAGCAAAAACGAACAACACAGCAGTAGCAAAACCGAGGGACGTATCATCCACTCTCCGGAAAGAATACTGGCGGACCTCATGACACATTTCATGAAGTTGAGCGACAGAAACAGAGCGCCTTGAGCGCTGGCAACGTGCGAAAGACTGGCACAGTGATGGCAACCCCACCAACCTGACCTGTCTCGCGGCATCAAGAGACAGCTATAACTCTATGTAGTTCTTGGCTTTTCTTATAAATCTACAGCTCTGATATGCTTTCCGGCCTTTTGGTCCGAGGTAGCACCATGCAACTCATCGATATCGGCGTCAACCTCACCAACCCCAGTTTCGACGACAAGCACTCAGCCGTACTCGAACGCGCCTATGCCGCCGGAGTCTGCCAACTGGTGCTCACCGGGACCAGCGTGGAGGGCAGCGAGCACGCCCTGGAGCTCTGCCGGCAACTGGATGAAACCGCTCAGCGTTTGTTTGCCACCGCCGGCATTCACCCGCATTCGGCCAGCGACTGGAACGCCGACAGCGCCCAGCGCCTGCGCAGTTTGCTCAAGGAACCGAACATGGTGGCCGTGGGTGAATGCGGGCTGGATTTCAATCGCGACTTCTCGCCGCGCCCGCAGCAGGAGAAGGTCCTGGAAGCCCATCTGGAAATGGCGGTCGAGCTGCAATTGCCGGTGTTTCTTCACGAGCGGGATGCCAGCCAACGACTGCTGGAAATCCTGCGTAACTACCGCGATCAGCTACCTGCTGCCGTGGTGCATTGCTTTACCGGTGAAAAGAAGGCGCTCTTCAGTTACCTCGATCTCGATTTGCATATCGGCATCACCGGCTGGATTTGCGACGAGCGCCGGGGCACGCATCTGCATCCATTAGTCAAAGAGATCAAGCAAGGACGACTGATGCTGGAAAGTGATGCGCCGTATCTGCTGCCGCGCACACTCCGACCCAAGCCGAAAAACGGGCGCAATGAACCGGCGTACCTGACCGAGGTCTTGCGGGAAGTGGCGCTGCACCGCGCTGAGCGCGAAGAAGATCTGGCGGCGCACACCACCGCGTGCGCGAGGGCCTTCTTCAGTCTGCCGACTATTGCCCAATAGCCGCCGACTTCCAGTCGTGCTCGCCTGCTGGCTTGCGCATTGACCTGCATCAAGATCCAAACTCCTGCATAGCGGCACAATGCTGGCACCTTGCCAATGCTGTTTCCGCTATCAGAGAAGACCTCCATGGGTGCCTGGCTTAGCAACATCTCACTGAAATACAAATTCTGGGCGGTCAACGCCGTCGCTTTCATCACCACACTGCTGCTGGTCCTGTACGCCGTACAACTTGAACAGGAGGCTCGCAGCCATGCCTCTCAGGCGTCGGCCCAGGCTCAGGCGCGATTGCTCTCGGCATGGCCGGCCGGGCAACCGCTGCCCAAGGCCGACAATGTGCTGACTTTTAGTCACGGACAAGCGCCGCGAATAAACGAGCAACCGGTACTGGAACTGACCGACAGCAATGGCTGGATCGACATCAACGCCATGCCGCTGTTCGGCGACAACTTGTTAATGGGCGCCGAGGTCTTCAGTCGTGCCGACGGCCAGCAAGTCGCTGTCATTGCCTACGGCCCGAGCCTGAGCCAGGTGTTCGGCGAACGCTTCTTCAACTATGCAATGGCGGTGGCGATCCTGATGCTGGCAATGCTCGGTGCGTCGCAGTTGTTGATCCGCTTCCTGCTCAGTCAGCTCAACACTCTGAAAGATGTGATGCTGCACGTGGAGCAGACCGGCGACCTGTCGGCCAGGGTGCCGTTGGCCTGCAAGGACGAAGTCGGGCAGATGGCCAGTGCCTTTAACGCGATGCAGGCCGGTTACCAGCGCGTGGTCAATACCGTGGCCAACACCGCGCGGCAACTGGATGTCGGCGCGGCGCGATTGGCCTCGAACATGAACGAAGTGCGACACGGCATGCTTGGCCAGCAAAGTGAAACTGATCAGGCGGCGACAGCGATCAATGAAATGACCGCCACCGTCCACCACATTGCCCAACATGCCGGCGCCACCCGCGACCTCTCGCAAAGCGCCGACACCCTCGCCGGTGGAGGACAGGAAGTGGTCAGTCGCGTACAGAAATCGATTGCCGGGTTGTCCAACGGCGTGCAACAGACCGCCGAAATGATCCAGCGTCTGGCCGAAGACAGCCAAAAGATCAATGGCGTGGTCAGTGTGATTCACAGCATCGCTGAACAAACCAACCTGCTGGCGCTCAATGCCGCCATCGAAGCCGCTCGCGCCGGCGAAATGGGCCGAGGTTTTGCGGTCGTGGCCGATGAAGTGCGCAACTTGGCCAAGCGCGTGCAAACCTCTACCGATGAAATCACCCTGATGGTTTCTGCGTTGCAGGCCGGAACACGGGACGCTGTGGACTTTATGCAGGAAAGCTCGTTCAAGGCCGACGACTGTGTGCAACAAGCTCAGGAAGCCGGCGCGGCCTTGGCGGAGATCACCAGCGCGGTGGCACAAATGCGCGAGAGCAACACACAAATTGCGGTGGCAGCCGAGCAGCAGAGCCATGTGGCAGAGGAGATGAATCGGGCAGTGGTGAGCATTCGTAATGTGACCGAGAACACCGTGCAGCAAACGGTGGCGTCGGCCACCACCAGCAACGAGCTGGCGACATTGGCCGGAGAATTGAGCAAAGCCATCGGGCAGCTAAAACTGTGAAGGCCGATTCGCCAGCAAGCCCCCCTATCGCGCCGATAGCCAACCTTGATTCGCCGTCCACTGCCGCCAAGCCTACTCTTCAAGCATGTCTTCAACATGTAACGAGGAGTTTCCACCATGGGCAAACGTCATCCCCACCTTCCCGCCTGGCAATGGCGAGTTAATCCACAGACTGATCAGCACTCCGCCCACTGGGCGCTGCAACTGATCGCCGCGCCACTGTTCATCATTGCGTTCATGCTGATGGTCTCCGGGGTGTTTAGCGCCAGCTTGCCGAGTCTCGCTATCGGTATCGTCGGCCTGGTGGCCGCGCTGGGTTTACAACGCCACGGTCATGGCCTGGAGGCGTGATCGAGGTCGGTGCCAGCGAGCTCACCGATCAGGCAAAAATCGTCACCGTCTGGCGGCTCATGGCTATCAAGTGCCCGTCGCTGCTCCACAGCTGGGCGGCGGCGTGGCCATAACCCTGCGCGGCGTGTTCGATTTCCACCCGGTATTTGAACCAATCCAACGCGCTCAACGTGCGCAGCGGCTGGACGAATTCGATGGTCCAGGTCAGCGTGCTACCTGGCGCCGGTTTGTTCAGGTGCGGTAACAACGCTGGCGGCCACGCGTCCACCAGCGCCAGGATATACGCTTCGCTGAGCGCCTCTTCTTTGACCTCGCCACGCAAACGTACCCAACCGCCCATGTCACGGGATTTGTTGCCGGTGAAGGGCAAGCCGCCGATACTCCAGCGCATCGCCAGATTGCGCATAAACTCCGGCGTCACGCCCTTGATGTAAGGCAATTCCTCGCAGTCATCCCAATGTTTCATCTGCGGGGCCGATTGCGCCGCCACCGCCACCTCGCTAGGTCGCGACGCACCAAAGCTGCCCTGCACCAGCGTGACGACCTGTCCTTTCTGCATCACGCGGCCCAGCACTTGGCTGACGGCTTTGCCCTCGCGCAGTACCTCGACTTCAAAACTCACAGGCACCTCGGGTTCGACCGGGCCAACAAACGTGATCGCCAACGAACGCACCGGACGATCCGCCGGTACTTTTGCGCGCATGACTTCGTATTGCAAAGCGGCGACCAAACCACCGAAGCTGGCACGGCCCTGGCCCCATTCAGCGGGTATAGACAGCGCTTGCGGGTGGCTACGGACAGCGTCGAGCAGATCGGAAAAGCGCATGAAAACCTCGCGAAGTGGAAAAAGATGACAGGATCTTAACCAGCCAACGCAAGCGGCACAGCGTTCATTCCAGCCATAAGCACTGACAGATGAGCCGCGCTTACCTCGAACGCCACACACACGCCCCGGCAGGAGGGCGCGTTTGCGCGCTCCCCACAGGGGTCGTCAATGCCTTTCAGGATTTGAAGCAAGCGCTACTGAGCTTGTCGAGCACCCGGTCAGCGCGGCTTTCGGCCTTGGCCATGGTCGTTTTCCAGATCGCGACACAGGGCAACAAGTCTGCTTCCTGCTCGGCCCGGGCCAGCCATTGCCAGCAGTCGTGCCAATCACCCAGCGCAGCCTGGGCCGATTGAAGCCTGGGCAAGGCCGTTTCAGGTAAACGGTCCAGTTCGGGATAGGCTTCAATGCCGTAGCGAACACGCTTGATCAACAGGCGCAAGCGATGACGATCATGAGTCGGATCGTGCAGTGTCTGATCGAGTTTCTTCCATTGCCCGGACAGGCGTTTTTCGATGCGTGGGCGTAAGCCCTTGAGCAATCCCTGACGCTGAGATGCCCGTAGGAAACGTGGAAAGGCGTCGAGCACTCTCAGCAAATGTGCCAACTCATCACTGGCCGCCACCGCCGGATAGGCAATAGCCATCTGCGCCATACGCCGCTGCGCTGCCGCGGGCTGATGGTGCAGCAGCAGATACGCGGCCAGCACTTCGCGATCACGCAGCGGCGTGGTCAGTTGCCCGACACCGGACGCGGCCGCCTCCAATTGCTCGACACCGGGCAAGCCGCGCAGGGGACGCAAAAGACTGCGCAAACGGCGGACCGTGGTGCGCAAATCATGCAGCGCTTCAGAGTCGGTACAGGCACTCAAGCGTGCCTGACAGGACAGCAAACGGACTTCCAGGCTCAACACCTGAGCCACTAATCGGTCAATCAAGGCAGACATCGCTTGCTCCCTGAATCGAAGTTCCCACAGCAGTCATCGCAATGTTGCCAGCATCAACGCCACCGTTCATTGCGCTGCATCAAGCAGCTTAGCGCCCTGCGCGGGACTCACCAATGTAGAAGCGGGCCTTCTCGGCCTTGCTGGTGCAGCCTTCATAGGCTTCGAATTGCTGCTGGGTCTTGGCGCCGGTCAGCAACGACAAGGCTTTGGAGTAACTGACCGTACCGGCAAACCCTTCGGCTTTGGCCAGGTCCAGTTCGTGCCAGGCGCCGTCGAGCTGGCTTGCACAACTGTCTCGGTAAGCAGTTTTGCCAGCGCATCCGGCGAGCGTCAGGGCAATCAAAGGCACACAGATCCAGGCTTTCATCAATAACACCTCAACGTTAGGTCAACATTCGTGCAGGTTAAGACGACGCGACCGGTAAAAAGTGCCTTGGCCCGCCTCAGGAAACTGTAGCGCGGCCAAGGATAGCCACTCGCCGCCGCGGCGTATCGAAAAAACGCGCCTTGTCCGCGTCCGACGAGCTTAGCGATTGAAGCACGCCCCTCGATGGGTGCATTGTTGAGGCCTTGTCAGATGAGGGCGGTTCATGAAAAAGCGTGTCGCACTGGTGCTGGGCTCAGGCGGAGCCCGTGGCTATGCCCATATCGGTGTCATTGAAGAGATCGAACGGCGTGGCTACGACATTGCCTGCATCGCCGGTTGCTCAATGGGCGCGGTGGTCGGCGGGATCTACGCCGCCGGCAAACTCAACGAATACCGCGACTGGATCGAAAGCCTGGATTATCTCGACGTGTTGCGGCTGGTGGACGTCAGCTTTCGCTTGGGGGCGATTCGCGGTGAAAAAGTCTTCGGGCAGATTCGCAAAATCGTCGGCGAAATCAATATCGAAGACCTGCGTATTCCCTACACGGCGGTGGCGACCGACCTGACCAACCAACAGGAAATCTGGTTCCAGGAAGGTTGCCTGCACCAGGCAATGCGCGCCTCGGCAGCAATCCCCAGCCTGTTCACCCCGGTGATGCAGGGCAATCGCATGCTGGTGGACGGAGGTCTGCTGAACCCATTGCCCATCGTGCCGGTGGTGTCGAGCCATTGCGACCTGATCATTGCGGTTAACCTCAACTCTACCAACCAGAAGCACTATCAACTGCCCGTCATCCAACGCCCGCCGGCGTTCAGGAGCCGCTTCGACAACCTGATCAACTCCCTCGGCTCACACCTGCCGTTCCGCCGTAAGCAAGCCGAGCAACTGCTGTTGCTGGAGCAGGAAGCGCTGAAGGCCGAAGCGGCGGAAATCAACCCGTGGATCGAATCGGCCGAACCTGAAGCACAGCAACCGGCGGCGGCTCCCGAAGTCGAGGGCGCCCCGAAGTCCGCTACTGGGTCATTCATCATCGACAACGTCGGGCCGGCGTCGCTGCTGGACCTGATCAACCAGAGCTTTGAGGTGATGCAGACGTCACTCGCGCAGTACAAGATCGCCGGGTATCCGCCGGATGTATTGATCAACGTACCCAAGCGCGTGTGTCGGTTTTTCGAGTTCTACAAGGCGCCGGAGTTGATCGCCCTGGGGCGCGAGATCGCGCGCGATACGATGGACCGGTACGAGAGTGAGCAGAGCTGAAGCGTTTCGGTGAAGGCGTCCTAACCCTCAACGTCCCCCCTAAAGACTGCCTTCGTTCAACAACCGATACCCGACCCCCGCTTCGGTCACGATAAAACGCGGCTGGGTCGGATCATCCGCCAGTTTTTGGCGCAGATGGCCGACGACGATCCGCAGGTAATGGCTGTCTTCAGTATGGGTCGGCCCCCAAATATCCTTGAGCAATTGCTGCTGGGTGATGACCCGCCCTGGATGACGCGCCAGTTGCGCCAGCACTGCGTATTCCTTGCGGGTCAGCGCCACTTCAGTGCCATCAAGCGATACCCGGCGATACGCCAAGTCCACGGTCAGCGGGCCGAATGTCAGCGCTGCTTGCTGCACCTCACCGGTCGGTGCCTGGCGCAACAACGCACGAACCCTGGCGAGAAATTCCTGAATGCCAAACGGCTTGGTCACGTAGTCGTTGGCGCCACCGTCCAGGGCTTCGACTTTCTGTCCCTCGCCGGCGCGCACCGACAGCACCAGCACAGGCACCGTCGACCACTCGCGAAACTCACGCAACACTTGCTGGCCGTCCATGTCTGGCAAGCCGAGGTCGAGCACCAGCAAGTCGGGCTTGTTCAACGCCGCCTGCGCCAAGCCTTCAGTGCCGTTGCCGGCCTCCAGCACCTTGTAGCCTTGGGAGGCAAGACTGATGCGCAGGAATTTGCGGATCTGCGGTTCGTCATCAATGATCAAAATGGTTGCGGTCTGGCTCATGAATTCACATCAACACAAAGAGGTGGCGAGAGAGTAGCGCACGCGCGCTCAGGCTTCACTTTCATAGCCCGGCTGTTCCTGCAACGGCAGGTGCAAGGTGATGCAGGTGCCGTGCCCTTCGATGCCATCTGCGACGCTGATCCGCCCACCGTGAGCACCGACCATGCCCTGACAGATCGCCAGCCCCAGCCCCGTGCCCTGCCCACCCCGATCACCGCGAGCGGCGGTGTAGAACATGTCGAAAATCTTCGCCCGTTCGTCCTCCGGAATACCCGGTCCTTCATCGCTGACCGAGAAAAACAGTTCACTGTCCTCGGCTCCGGCGCGCACTTGCAAGCGGCCGTGAGGCGGGGAAAACCGCGCGGCGTTTTCGATCACGTTGACCAGCGCCTGTTCGATCAGCGCAGCATGAACGTAGAGCAGCGGCAACTCGGCCGGCACTTCGGTGCTGACCTGCAACGGCGCCAACACCGCCCGCAAACGATTGAGAGAACTGCCCACAATGTCCGCAGGCGACACCCAGTCACGCGCCAGTTTCAAGGCACCGTGTCCGAGACGCGTCATGTCCAGCAGGTTTTGAATGTAACGGTCGAGGCGCTCGGCCTCATCGCGCGTGCCTTCGAGCAGCTCACGCCGATCCTCCAGCGGGATCGCTTCACCCAGGGCCAACAGGCTGTCGATGCTGCCGCGCATGGAGGTCAGCGGCGTGCGTAAATCGTGGGATACCGAGGCCAGCAAGGCACTGCGCAACTGCTCGGTTTCGCCATGCAGACGTGCCGCCTCCAGGTCTTCGGCCAGTTGCGCCCGGGCCAGCGCCTGCGCCAGCGGCTGGCTCAACGCAGTCAATAAACGCCGACGCTGGCCGCTCAACGTCTGGCCCTCTTTGGCACACACACCGAGCAGGCCGAGCGGCCCGTCTTCGACCGACAAAGGCCACCACCACCAGCGCCCAAACGGCAGCGTACCGGTGCCGGCGCCGGCAGGCTGATCATGTTGCCAGGCCCAATCGGCGGCAGCACGTTCGGCTTCGGAAAACGACAGTGGACCACCGGTTTCGACTTTCCAGCCACCCTGCCCATCACGATTGAGCAGGCACAGCGTCAAATCGCTCCAGCCGGTGAGGTGCTGGGCGGCCGCACTGATCACGGCCTGACGGTCGGTGGCCGCGGTGAGTTTGCGCGACAAGTCGAGCAGTTCGCTGGTCTCTTGCTGGGTTTCGCGCAGCGCCTGCAACTGCCGCCGTTGCCGAGCCGCCAGGTTACCGGTCAGGGCGGCCATCAACAGGAAGAACAGCAAGGTCAGCACATCTTCTTCGCGCTGAATGGCGAAAGAAAAACTGGGCGGGATAAACAGAAAATCGTAGGTCAGAAACGACAGGGCCGCGCAGGCCAGCGACGGGCCAAGGCTGCTGCGCACCGCCACCAGCAATACGGCCGCGAGGAAGACCAGCGAGATGTTCGGCAACGGCAGCACACTCGACACGCCCCAAGACAGAGCCGTGGCGAGCACCGTGGCCACCAGCGCCAACGCGTAGTCGAACCAGACCAGCGTCAAGGCTGAGCGCTCGCGCGGCAGATGCTGCTCCTGATCACTGTCGAGAACGTTGATTTCCAACCCACGAGCATCGCGCAGCAAGCGCGAAGCCAATCCACCGCCGAACAGTCGGCGGCGCAAGCGCTGCCGCGACTGCCCTACCAGCACCAGGCTGGCGCGACGTTCGGCAGCATGCTGAATCAGGGTTTTCGCCACTTCCCCGGCCCGCAGCAACACCACTTCGCCACCGAGCCGTTCGGCCAGTTGCTGGGCGCTTTGCAGGCGCAAGCGAGATTGCTCGTCGCGCACACTGCCGTTGTCCACATGCACCAGGCTCCAAGGCAAGTGCCGACGCTGGGCGACACGGCTGGCATGACGCACCAGACGTTCGGCCTGAGCGTCGCCGTCTACCCCGACCAGCAAGCGCCCGCGCACTGCCGGTGCAGCTTGGCCGAGCTGGCGATAACCCTGGGCCAGGTCATCATCGACTTGCGCGGCAGCGGTTTGCATGGCCAGTTCGCGCAGAGCAGTCAAGTTGGTCTGGGTGAAAAACGCGTCGATGGCCGCCCGCGCCTGCTCCGGCACGTAGACCTTGCCGTCGCGCAGACGCTCCAGCAACTCACGCGGCGGCAGGTCAATCAGCAGCAATTCGTAGGCTTCTTGCAGCACCCAGTCCGGGAGGGTTTCACGCACCTGGACACCGGTGATGCCGAGCACCTGATCGTTGAGACTTTCCAGGTGCTGAACGTTGACCGTGGTGTACACGTCAATGCCCGCGGCCAGCAGTTCCTGGATGTCTTGCCAGCGTTTGGCGTGGCGACTGCCGGGGGCGTTGCTGTGGGCCAGTTCGTCCACCAACACCAGCTTCGGCTTGGCCTTGAGCAGGCCATCAAGGTCCATTTCTTCAAGCATCACGCCACGGTATTCGGAGCGCACCAACGGCTGTTGCGGCAACCCGCCGAGTAACGACTCGGTTTCGGCGCGGCCGTGGGTTTCCACCACGCCGGCAAGGACTTTCACGCCTTGGCGCAATTGGCTGTGGGCCGCTTGCAACATGGCGTAGGTCTTGCCGACACCCGGTGCCGCACCGAGGAAAATCTTGAGCCGGCCACGACCATCGCGGGGCAGGTCTGCTAACAGCGCATCGGCGCGGCCGGAGTCACTCATGCTTGAAGTTCTCTTGATCGTTCCCACGCTCCGCATGGGAATGCTGCCTGGGACGCAGGGCGCCCCCAAAACGGACGCAAAGCGTCCGGTCATTCACTCCCACGCAGAGCGTGGGAGCGATCCCTTGTTAAAGGTTTTCCAGCGCCATGTTCAGCGCCAACACGTTCACGACCGGCGGGCCTACCAGCGGCCGCTCGATGTGAGCGTTCATCAGCTGCTCAACCTTGGCCACCGGCAAATTGCGCGCCTGTGCGACACGCGCCAGTTGATAGGCAATCGCCTCCGGTGGCAAGTGCGGATCGAGGCCACTGCCGGAGGTGGTCAGCATGGCCAATGGCACTGGACCTTGACCCGGCACCAGCAGTTTATTGGCATCGTCGATCACCCGAGTGGCCAGGGCCGGGTTACTCGGCGACAGGTTGCTGGCACTGCTCGACACGGTGGCAAACGCACCCGCCGATGGACGTGGGTGGAACCAGGCATCACCGACAAAATCCTGGGCAATCAGCGACGAGCCGCGAACCTTGCCGCCAGCGTCACGCACCAGGCTGCCGTTGGCCTGGTCAGGAAACGCAACCTGAGCCACGCCGGTGACGACCAACGGGTAGGCGACGCCGGTGATCAGCGTCATCAAAACTAGCAGGCTCAGGGCCGGACGTATCATTGTGGACATTTCAAAATCCTCGAATTCAGAGATCACTAGCGCGTTCATTCAGACTTGATGCGCTGTATTCATCGCGCCAAGACCGCGCTTACAAAAGCCTCAAGGCTTCCAATGGGCACGAGCTTGCCCGCGATGGCGGTGTGGCTGGCACACCGCACCGCGCCAAGGTCAAACCAAATGCAACGCCGTCAACAGCATGTCGATCGCCTTGATACCCACGAACGGCACCAGAAGCCCGCCCACCCCGTAGATCAACAGGTTGCGCCGCAACAGCGCCGCCGCACTGGCGGCCTGCACTCGCACCCCCCGCAGAGCCAACGGAATCAGCACCACGATGATCAAGGCGTTGAACACAATCGCCGAGAGAATCGCGCTCTGTGGACTGCGCAGGTGCATGACGTTGAGCACCCCCAGTTGCGGGTAGATCGAGGCAAACAGCGCCGGCAGAATGGCGAAATATTTGGCCACGTCGTTGGCGATGGAGAAGGTTGTCAGCGCGCCGCGCGTCACCAGCAATTCCTTGCCGATCTGCACCACGTCCAACAGCTTGGTCGGATCGCTATCGAGATCGACCATGTTCGCCGCCTCGCGCGCCGCTTGGGTGCCGTCGTTCATCGCCATGCCCACGTCTGCCTGGGCCAGAGCCGGAGCATCGTTGGCACCGTCACCACACATGGCGACCAGACGACCGTCGTTCTGTTCATGACGAATGCGCGCCAGTTTTTTCTCTGGTGTCGCTTCGGCCAGCACGTCATCCACACCGGCTTCAGCAGCGATCGCCGCGGCAGTCAGCGGGTTGTCACCGGTCACCATGACAGTACGAATCCCCAGCTTGCGCAACTCGGCGAAACGCTCACGAATGCCAGGCTTGACCACATCTTTAAGGTGGATCGCGCCCAGCAGTTTGCCGTCGGCACACACCAGCAACGGCGTGCCACCGCTTTGGGCAATCTTGTCGATTTCCCGGGACAGCGACGCGGCCAGGTCGGCACGCTTCAAGCCGACGAAAGCCAGCAGCGAATCCACCGCGCCTTTGCGATACACGCGGCCCTGATAGTCAACACCGGACAGACGCGTTTCAGCGCTGAACGGCACGACCGTCAGCAGCTCGGCGCTCGGCTCGGCTTGCGGGTGCAGGCCGCGCAGGTACTCGACGATGGATTTACCTTCAGCCGTGTCATCCGCCAGGGAAGCAAACAGCGCCCCCTCGGCCAGCTCTTTACCGTTGACGCCAGGCGAGGCGTACACCGCGGTGCAACGACGATTACCGAAAGTGATGGTGCCGGTCTTGTCCAACAGCAGGACATGCACATCACCCGCTGCTTCCACCGCGCGACCGGATTTGGCGATCACATTCAAGCGCACCAGACGGTCCATGCCGGCGATACCAATGGCGGACAACAGACCGCCGATGGTGGTCGGAATCAACGTGACCAATAACGCCACCAGGAACACCAGCGGCAGGCTGCCGTTGGCGAAGTGGGCGAACGGTTGCAGGGTGACGACCACCAACAGAAAGATCAGGGTCAGGCCAATCAGCAGGATGTCGAGTGCCACTTCATTCGGGGTTTTCTGACGTTTGGCGCCTTCGACCAGAGCGATCATGCGGTCCAGGGTCGACTCCCCCGGGTTGGCAGTGATGCGCACCAGCAGCCAGTCAGAGACCAGCCGCGTGTTGCCGGTGACCGCCGAACGGTCGCCGCCAGACTCGCGAATGACCGGCGCCGACTCACCGGTAATCGCCGCTTCGTTGACCGCCGCGATACCTTCAATCACCTCGCCGTCACCGGGGATCATTTCCCCGGCTTCGACACGCACCACGTCATCCTTGCGCAGGCTGGTGGCAGGCACCACCTGGAAGGTGCCATTGGAGGTTTTGCGCCGAGCGCTCAAGCCTTCGCTGCCAGCCTTGAGGCTATCGGCGCGGGCCTTGCCGCGACCTTCAGCCAAGGCTTCGGCGAAGTTGGCGAACAACACGGTGAACCACAGCCACAACGCGATTTGCGCCGCGACATACGTCGGCACCGCCGCATCGGGGATAAAGCAGAGCACGGTGGTGAGGATGGCGGTCAGTTCGACCACCAACATCACCGGCGCACGCTGCAATTGCCGTGGGTCCAGCTTGACGAAGGCTTGCACCAGCGCTGGACGCCACAGGGCCGAGATCGCCGTTTTAGGTTGTTCCGGCGCCTTGACGACGACCGGTTTAGTTGCGGGCATATTCATCATTGACTCCTTAGAAGCCCATGCTCAGATGTTCAGCGATTGGGCCCAGCGCCAGGGTCGGCAAAAAGGTCAGGCCGCCCACCAGCAAAATGGTCACGGTCAACAAGGTCACGAACAACAGGCCGTGAGTCGGGAAGCTGTTCTGACCAATCGGCGCGGTTTTCTTCATCGCCAGACTGCCAGCCAGGGCCAGTACCGGAAGGATGTAACCGAAACGACCAATCAACATGCCCAGCCCCAGCATCAGGTTGTGGAACGAGGTGTTGGCACTCAGGCCACCGAATGCCGAGCCGTTATTCGCGGCGGCTGAGGTGTAGGCGTAAAGCAACTGGCTGAAGCCATGAGGGCCTGGGTTGCTGATGGCACCGGCAGGACCGGGCAGGCTCGCCGCAATCGCGCCAAGCACCAGCACACCGATCGGCATCACCAGCAACGTCACGACCAGTAGTTGGACTTCCTTGGCTTGCAGCTTTTTGCCGAGGTATTCCGGTGTGCGGCCGATCATCAAGCCAGCGAGGAACACTGCGATCAACACGTGCAGCAGCATGCCGTAGAGCCCGGCACCGACGCCGCCGAAGATCACTTCGCCGACCATCATGTTGACCAGCGCGACCATGCCGGTAAGCGGGTTGAGGCTGTCATGCATGGCGTTGACCGAACCGTTGGACGCCGCCGTGGTGGCCACCGACCACAAGACCGTCGCCGTCGTACCGAACCGCGCTTCCTTGCCTTCCAGCGGTGCAGTCTGTTCGACGGCCGCGTTGACGAGGGTCGGGTTGGGTTGGTATTCAGCCCACATCGATGTCGCACAACCGATCAGGAACAGCGCAAACATGCAGGCGATGATCGCGCGGCTCTGACGCAGGTCTTTGACGTAATGGCCAAAGGTAAATACCAACGCCACCGGGATCAGAATGATCGAGCCCATCTCGAACAGGTTGCTCCACGCAGTCGGGTTCTCGAACGGGTGCGCCGAGTTGACGCCGAAGAAACCGCCGCCGTTAGTGCCCAGTTGCTTGATCGCAATCTGGCTGGCGGCCGGGCCCAGCGGAATCACTTGATCGACGCCCTGCAAGGTCAGGGCATTCACGTAATGCGCGAAAGTTTGTGGCACGCCCTGCCAGACGAGGTACAACGCCAGCACCAGGCACACCGGCAGCAGGCCGTAGAGCGTGGCGCGGGTCATGTCGACCCAGAAGTTACCCAACGTTTTGGTGGACTTGCGACCGATACCACGGCACAACGCAACCAGCACAGCGAGGCCGGTGGCGGCGCTGACAAAGTTTTGCACGGTGAGGCCGACCATCTGACTCAGGTAGCTCAGGGACGCTTCACCGCTGTAGGACTGCCAGTTGGTGTTGGTCATGAAGCTGATGGCCGTGTTGAACGCCAACGTCCACTCCTGACCCGGCAGGTTTTGCGGGTTGAGCGGTAAGTGATCCTGGAACAACAGGATCGCAAACAGCAGCAAAAAGCCCGCAAGGTTGAACGCGAGCAACGCCAGGGTGTATTTCTGCCAGCTCTGCTCCTCCTGCGGATCCACGCCAGCGACTCGATAGCAGCCGCGCTCCACAGGACCCAGGATCGGTGAAAGCCACGTGCGCTGTCCCTCCATCACCTTGTAATAGAAACGCCCCAGCGCTGGCGCCGGAATCAGCACCAACGCAAAGAAGGCGAGGATCAGCCAATAGTCATAACTGTGCATAACCGCTCCTAGCTCCGATCCGCGCGCAACAGCGCAACCAACAGATAAATGAACAGCCCCACTGCGAGTAGCAGTGACACCCCGTCCAGAACGCTCATGGAAGTTCTCCGTGTTACGGCGTATTGCCGCGTGTGGAGCCATTGTCCGCAGGGTGGCTGTAAAGGAACGAGAGCGAGGGGTGAGGCGAGGCATAAAGAAAGCGTAAAGAGTGGCTTTATGCCGGCGTTACAGACAGGTTTGGCGACGCATGGCCGCACCTCCTCGCGAGCAGGCTCGCTCTCACGGGTGATCGGCACAGTGCCTCTGAAGGCATTCCAACGGTGGGGAGCCTGCTCGCGAAGGCGGCATATCAGATGAAGCCGCCCGCAACTGGCGCAGAAAAATGCGCACATCAAGCTGCGATCATCACCGATACGACAGCTTTCCGCACTTTACGACGAACAGTCACACAATGGCACGCCCACTGCACGCACCCTCCCGTGGACTTTCAAAATCGTTCAGGGAGCAACCGATGAACACACAACTCAAACCCACGCTGGGCACGCTGCACTTATGGGGGATTGCGGTCGGCCTGGTGATTTCAGGTGAGTATTTCGGCTGGAGTTACGGCTGGGGCGTCGCGGGCACCCTCGGTTTTCTGGTGACCTCATTGATGGTCGCCACGCTGTACACCTGTTTCATCTTCAGCTTCACCGAACTGACCACGGCGATTCCCCATGCCGGTGGTCCTTTTGCCTACAGCCGCCGCGCCTTTGGCGAAAAAGGTGGGTTGATCGCCGGATTGGCGACGCTGATCGAATTCGTCTTCGCCCCACCCGCCATTGCACTGGCGATTGGCGCGTACCTGAACGTGCAGTTTCCAGCGCTTGATCCAAAACAGGCGGCTGTCGGCGCCTACATTGTGTTCATGGGCCTGAACATCCTGGGAGTGAAACTGGCGGCGACCTTCGAACTGGTGGTCTGTGTGCTGGCGGTCGCCGAGTTACTGGTGTTCATGGGCGTGGTCGCACCTGCGTTCAGCTTCAGCAATTTCGCCCTTAACGGCTGGGCGGGCTCCAACGTGTTCGGTGCTTCAGCAATTTCCGGGATGTTTGCCGCGATCCCGTTTGCAATCTGGTTTTTCCTGGCCATCGAAGGCGCGGCCATGGCGGCCGAAGAAGCCAAAGATCCGAAGCGGACGATTCCTAAAGCCTATATCAGCGGCATCCTGACCCTGGTGCTGCTGGCCATGGGCGTGATGTTCTTTGCCGGTGGCGTCGGCGACTGGCGCGCCCTGGCGAACATCAACGACCCACTGCCACAAGCGATGAAAGCCGTCGTCGGCGAAAGCTCCGGCTGGTTGCATATGCTGGTGTGGATTGGCCTGTTCGGTCTGGTCGCGAGTTTCCACGGCATCATCCTCGGCTACTCGCGACAGTTCTTCGCCCTCGCCCGTGCCGGTTACTTGCCTAAATACCTGGCCAAACTGTCACGCTTCCAGACCCCGCACCGAGCAATTATCGCCGGAGGCCTGATCGGCATCGCCGCGATCTACAGCGATGGTTTGATCAACCTCGGCGGCATGACCCTGACGGCAGCGATGATCACCATGGCGGTGTTCGGCGCAATTGTGATGTACATCATGAGCATGCTCAGCCTGTTCAAACTGCGTAAAACCGAGCCGAACCTGGAACGGACTTTCCGCGCGCCGTGCTATCCGCTGGTACCAATGATTGCGCTGGTACTGGCGGTGGTGTGCCTGGTGGCGATGGCCTGGTTCAACGCGTTGATCGGGCTGATCTTCCTCGGCTTCATGGCGGTGGGTGTCGTGTACTTCACGCTGACCGCGCAATTGCGCGCCGATGCGCCGGAGGATGTGATGTTGACCGGACTCTAAATGGCTGCAGATGTTGCAGATAGATCAGGCATAGAATGGAACCACTGCGAAAATTAATCGCTCAAAGTGGTTATGCATGATCGGTTGGCGAAACCCGCCAACCGACCTGCCCTCAAGGAGAGCGCTATGCCCTGGTATGCCTGGTTGATTCTGGTGGTTGCAATTGGCTCGATCGTGGGTGGTCTGATGATGTTGCGCGACACCGCCAACAAGGTCGACATGACCGATGAGCAACGTAAACGCGTCGCCGAACGCAATGCGCAAATGGACGCCAAGGATGCCCAGGACCGCTGACCGAAAACCCCACCCTCGCCGGTGGGGTTTGTTCTGAACCTTACCAGAACACAAAAGAGCGTTACTGTTCCCAGTCTGCTTTGGCAATGTGTAAACCATGCTGGCCCTTATAGGCCGCACGTTCGGGCTGGCTCCAGCCTTCGAGCAACGAATCCTCCAGCCGATAAATTTCCACCCCCAGCGGTCGACACACGCTCAAGGGATCCTGCGCCTGCGGCCCCCACATGGCCAATGACAAATCGCCCCCCGGACACGTCGATAGCGCACACAGCAGATCAATTTCGGCGAAAAACTCCAGGTAATCGCCCTTCTGCGCCGGGCACGCCTTCATGAAGTACATGTCATCGTGGTTCAAGCCCGTGCATTGGAAAATGTTCAGCACATCATGCACGTCAAACTCCGTCAGGCCATGGGGCAACACGGCGCGGGTCAGGTTCGAGTGGCAGTGGTGATGGAAGTCCTCGCCGGTAAGCATTTTGTTCACGTAAGGATCGCAGCGCGTGCCCAACAGATCGTGTAAACGTCCGCCATGTTCATCGATGCCATAGCCGGCCAGGCTGTCATCGGTAATTGTCACCAACGGTCGCAAAAATGGCAGGTTCGACCACAAACGGTCATGCGTGCTGACATGCGCGCCCTGCAATTGTCGAGTACGCGCCGCCCACAAACGCTCACGCGGGTCATGCGCATTCCAGACGTTGAAATCCCCCACCTGCGGCCCGACCGGTGTGGTCACGCGAAATACATGCCCGGCCGGCACATGCCAGGCGCGGCCGGTGCGGATCGGCACGTCGAATTGCTCGATCAGGGTGCGCCCGTCCTTACTGTCGCGGACCCGTTCATAGAACGCCTTATCCACCTGTAAAGCCGAGCCTTTGCTGACTTGATAGGCCGCCGGATAGTCTTTGTACATGGCACGAATCCTCGATCAGTGATGGGAAGTGGGGGTCAGCATTTGCAGCAACAGTTGCTCGGAATCGTCGAGGTACAGGCTCACGGCATCCAGCGCAGACGCCTTATTACCTTCGGCGAGCAAGTCGTGGATCAAACGGTCACGGGCCAGCCACGGCGCCTGAAACCGCGATTCATCGGGGGCGCTGCAAAACACCAAGCGCAGTTGCGCGACGACGTTGGTAAAGAACTCATCGAACAAGGGGCTGCGCAGCAACCCGACGATGTGTTGATGAAAGGCCAGGCTGTGGGTGCCGACGGCGCGCCAGTCCTCACGTTCCCGGGCCAGTTCGGTGGCTTCCAGGGCTTCGAGCATTCGGTCGGACTGGTATTCACGCAGCGGCTGGCTGGCGCTGATGGCTTGCAATTCCAGGGTACGGCGCACGTTGAACAGGTCCTTTACATCTTCAACGCCCACTCGGCGCACCATCACACCTTTGTTGCGCACATAGCGGGTCAGGCCTTCCTGCCCCAAGCGGTGCAAGGCCTCACGAATGGTATTGCGCGAAGCGTTGTAGGCCGACACCAGATCGTTTTCCACCAATGCCATGCCCGGCAGCAAGCGACCGCCAATGATGTCGGCGCGCAACTCCAGGGTGATGTGATCGGCCAGGGACAGTCCGCTGCTCATGCTCATCGCCTCATGATTGTTCAACAATCGTTGACGAAGGAGTAATCACTATTCATGCCAATTGGTTAAACATACTGCGACCAAGTTGGACGCATCTGCATGCTTTTAAGAAGTAGAAGTACAGTCACCATTCAACTTTCATTGGTTAATATGGCGAGATTGTCGCGGAGAATCGAGATGCGTTACTCGCAGGACCATAAAGCCCAGACCCATCAGCGAATCATCAAGGAAGCCTCAGCACGTTTTCGCCGCGACGGAATCGGAGCGACTGGCTTGCAACCTTTAATGAAAGCGCTAGGGCTGACCCACGGCGGCTTTTACTCGCACTTCAAGTCCAAGGACGACTTGGTAGAAAAGGCCTTGCAGATGGCCGGCGACGAGCTGGACGCGCATTGCGCCACGCTGTTTGCGGAAGATCGCCCTTTGGAAGCCTTCGTTGACAGCTATTTGTCGCAGTGGCACCAGACGTCTCCGCACGAGGGCTGTCCGCTGTCGACCATGTCGTCGGAGCTTGGCCTGCGCGGACAACCGAGCCCGACCACAGACACGGTGCTCAATTCCCGACTGAAGCAAGTGCAAGATACTCTCGAAGGCGACGATGCCCTGGAGCGCAGCATTGTCATCATGTCGACGCTTTACTACTCTCACGCAGCGTCGAAAACCCCGAGCTGGCTCAGCGGATCCTCGACGCTACACGCGATCACCTCAAGCAATCCGCCGACTAACCTTGCCAGCGCTTAAACAACACACTGGCATTGACCCCTCCGAAGCCAAAGCCGTTGGACAGCGCGTATTCAATGGGCATCGAGCGCGCCTGGCCATGAACAATGTCCACCCCTTGCGCTGCCGGGTCCGGGTTTTCGAAATTGAGCGTGGCCGGGACGATCTGATCCCTCAGGGCAAGCAGCGTGAAGATGGCCTCTATCCCGCCCGCCGCACCGAGTAAATGCCCGGTGGCCGATTTGGTCGATGTCACGGCAATCTTGTTATCCGTTCCAAACAATGACTTGATGGCCGCCAACTCCCCCAGATCACCCACAGGGGTCGAGGTCGCGTGAGCATTCAGGTGTTGGACCTGCGCCGGCGAAATACCCGCTTGCGCCAATGCCAGCGCCATCGCCCGACGCGCGCCGCTGCCATCTTCGGGGCCAGCAGTCAGGTGATAGGCGTCGGCACTGGTGCCGTAGCCGACCAGTTCTGCAATCGGTTGAGCACCCCGGGCCAAGGCATGCTCAAGGGACTCGATCACCAGCAGCCCCGAGCCTTCCCCCATCACGAAGCCATCGCGGCCACTGTCGAATGGCCGCGAAGCGCGCTCCGGGGTTTCGTTATAACCGCTGGACAAAGCACGGGCGGCGGCAAAACCGGCCAGGCTGACGCGATCAATCGAAGCTTCCGCCCCGCCGCACACGGCAATATCCGCTTCACCGCAACGAATCAGCCGCGCAGCATCGCCAATCGCCTGAACCCCGGCCGCACACGCGGTGACCGGTGCACCCAATGGGCCTTTGAAACCATGCTGGATCGACACGTGACCGGCGGCGAGGTTGACCAGAAAAGACGGAATGGTGAACGGCGACAAACGTCGCGGCCCGCGAGTGTCGGTGGTCCGCACCGCATCCGCAATCGCGCCAAAACCGCCGACCCCGGAACCGATGATGGTCGCCGTGCGTTCTTGGGCATTCGCGTCCTGAGCTTGCCAACCGGCCTGCTCCACCGCCTGGCGCGCGGCTTCCATGGCGAACAGAATGAAGCGATCCATCTTTTTCTGTTCTTTGGGTGGCGTTGCCCGATCCGGGTCGAAACCGGCCTCAGGATCTTCCGCCAAAGTCTGCACGGAGCCACCAACCTTGGCCGGCAAATCGGCAACCACCTCATCCGGCAATGCGCGAATCCCGGAACGCCCCGCCAGCAGCCGCGCCCAAACCGCCTCGACACCGCTACCCAACGGCGACACCAGCCCCATCCCTGTTACAACTACTCGACGATCACTCATACCGCATTCACCTCAAACCGATTCATGGCGCCTCACTTATAGCGTGCGGCGGCTTTATCTCGGGACAAGTTCGGCGCCATCACATGACGGGCCGCAACAAAGGATTCCCACTCACCGGCCTCTGGCAAGGAAGGAATGGTGATCAGCTCACCCTGGTCCAGACCGGCCAGTGCGGCGTCGACCATTTCCCCTGCCTCCATGACCATTTCCGCCGGGATGCCACTGGCATCGATCCCGGAACGCTCCCAGATCTCAGTGCGTGTTACCCCTGGCAACACCGCTTGGACCTGGACACCGGTGCCGTTGAGTTCAGCATTCAGCGACTGGGTCAGACTCAGAACATACGCCTTGCTGGCGCTGTAGGTCGCATTGAACCGTTCAGGGAATAAGGCCACGACCGAAGCGATATTGATGATCGTCCCCCGCCCTGCCTTGGCAAAACTGGCGGCCGCGGCCGAGGCCAATCGAGTGACGGCGGTGACGTTGAGTTGAATTAAACGCTCGAGCTGATCCATATCGGCATTGGCCAGCAAACCATCGGCTGCGACACCGGCATTGTTGAGCAACAGGCTGATGCTCGAATCGCTGCGCAGGCGTTGCTCGAGTTTGATCACTTCATTTTTTTGCGTCAGATCGGCTTTCAATACTTCAACCTGAATGCCGTGCTCGGCGCGCAACTTGCTCGCGGCCGCCTCCAGTCGCTGCTCATCTCGAGCCACCAACAACAAATCAAAACCACGGGCCGCCAACCGCTCGGCGTAGACCGCTCCGATACCTGATGAGGCGCCTGTGACGAGGGCCGTACCTTGGGATTGGACTGAATTCATGACGGTGCTCCTTTGGTATTTGAGAAAGGCGAGCGCCAGAGCGCATCAGCTATTTATTATAGGCATAATCCAAATGCAATATGATAAGCGTAATTTTTCATGCGCCGACGAAAGGGAACCCATCGCTGCTGACGCCAGAATGCAAAAAGGCCGGTCAATGACCGGCCTCATGGCGTTGATCTACAAGCTTAGTTCACTTGAAGCTTTTCACGATTACGGTCCAGAATCGCCTTGCCGATCCCTTTCACTTCCAGCAACTCGTCCACGGACGCAAACGGCCCATTTGTCTCACGATACGCAACAATCGCCTTGGCCTTGGCTTCACCGACACCGGCCAGTTCGCGTTGCAGGGTCTGGGCATCCGCATCGTTCAAGTCGATTTTTTCACCCTGCGCCTTCGCGGCAACGTTCTGCACCAGCGGGGCTTTTACCGCATCAGCCGTGGACGCGGGTGCAGCGATAGCAGCAATAGAGGCGCTGGTGAGCAGGGCGAAAACCAGAGAATAGAAATAGCCAGTACGCATAAATGAAGCTCCATGACATCAATTGAGAAAGCAGCTTTTCCGAAGCTGCTCTCCAAACTTAGGCGATGTGGTGGAGCTGTCAAAAGTGTGTCTGTTACGGGATGTGAAATAATCAGGGTTCGAGGCGACGTTCCTGGTAGATCCAGTCGACGATTTCGCCGTCGGGGGAATAGCCACTGACGGTTTCGCGCAGGAGTTGGCGGACTCGGGAGTAATCGTCTTGATCAACGGCACTCAATAACTCGGTCAAGCGCTCCTTGAGAACCTCCCAAGGTAAATGGTCTTCATTGGCGCACATGATCATCGGATGTTGAGTCGCCGAAACGTTGTCGCCAATCAGCAACTCTTCATAAAGTTTCTCGCCTGGCCGCAAGCCAGTGAATTCGATCGAGATATCCCCCTGAGGATTCTTCTCAGAACGAATGCTCAAGCCGGAAAGGTGGATCATCTTCTCAGCCAGCTCGACAATCTTCACCGGCTCGCCCATATCTAGCACGAACACATCCCCTCCTTGGCCCATCGAGCCGGCCTGGATCACTAACTGCGCGGCTTCGGGAATGGTCATAAAATAACGAGTGATTTTGGGATGGGTAACGGTCAACGGACCGCCAGTTTTGATTTGACGATGAAAAAGCGGGATGACGGAACCCGAAGAGCCCAACACATTGCCGAAGCGAACCATAGTAAAACGGGTTTTGTTTACACGAGACACGTTAGCCTTGTCGCCGAACAAGACAGGAGCAATCTCGCGGCTAAGCGCCTGAAGGCTCAACTCGGCGAGACGCTTGGTGCTGCCCATCACATTAGTGGGACGGACAGCCTTGTCAGTGGAAATCAGCACAAAGTTGGAAACACCCGACTGCAACGCCGCCTGAGCAGTGTTAAGCGTTCCGATGACATTGTTCAGAACGCCTTCGGCAATGTTGTGCTCGACCATTGGGACGTGCTTGTAAGCCGCAGCGTGGTAGACGGTATCTACGCGCCAGGCTTTCATCACGTCGAGGAGTTTTTCCTGATGGCGGATTGAGCCCAGGATGGGGAGCAGCTTGACCGGCATCGACTCGCGACAGCCTCGTTGCTCCAACTCGGAGAGAATGCTGTAGAGATTGAACTCACTGTGCTCGAACAGCAAAAGAGTGGACGCGCCAAGTGAGAATATCTGACGGCAAAGCTCTGAACCGATCGACCCGCCAGCCCCCGTCACCATCACTGTCTTGCCCTTGATACAGCGCTCAAGCAAGTCCGGTTGTGCAGGCACCGAGTCGCGACCCAGCAAATCGGCAATGTCCACCTCCTGGATATCTTCGACTTTTACGCGGCCGCTGGCCAGGTCGGTGAAGTTCGGAACGCTTCTTATGTGAAGCGGGAAACGTTCCAAAATAGTTAGAATCTCGCGACGTCGTGCGCGGGTAGATGACGGCAGAGCCAGGAGGATTTCCTGCGCGCCTGTTTCATCGATCATCTGCTGCATGTGTTTGGGTTTGTAGACCTGCAGGCCTGCGATCGAACGATCTGCAATGCTTGGATCATCATCTATAAATGCCACGGGACGCATCACTCGCCCCATACGAAGTGCCGCTACAAGCTGGTTGCCGGCCACCCCTGCACCGTAAATGGCGACCTTGGTAAGGCCATCATCTCGGTTAGTGAACGGTACATGTTGGGAGGCATTGAACCAGTCGCCCATGAAGTATTGACGCATGCACAAGCGCAGGCCGCCGATGATGACGAGGCTAAGCCACCAGTAGTTAAAGACAATAGAACGCGGTACCACCGACTCATGATTGCTATACCAGTAGACGACGAGCGCCAGAATCAGCGATGAGAGGGTGACGGCCTTAATGATGGCGACAAGAGCGTCGTTGCCGAAGTAACGCATCACAGCGCGATACATACCGAATCGGATGAAAAGAGGAATCGCTATCAAGGGTGCGAATAGGAACAACCAGAGGTGCACCTTGAAAGGGTTGAACATCTCATCAACACCCAATCGAACGACAAAGGCCATCCACAGCGCTGCCCATACCAAGACGACGTCTGTGACGACCTGCAACAATCTCTTCTGTCGGCGGGGTAGCGCCAACAAAAACGACTTTATCCTGTCCATATTGCTATCCGGCACCTAAGAGAGCTCCATTCAAAGGACTGCGAAATTCCAAAGGATTCTATAGCCGAACCTCGTCACTATAAAGATCAATAATATTAATAGACGTTCGAGTTGGCTCTGGGCACATCGTTCCGACGGACAGACAGTTGGTCGCCCCGCCCCACCAAGCAGATCCACACATTCGTGCCTCATCCACTGCAGCAGGCGATAGAATCTCTCTTTCCATGCCACGCGCCCGACCATCAGAACCTGCTCTGCTGCAGTCGGAGTGTCGCTGCCAGATACTCCGCTCATCGTGCAGCAACACCTTCATGGTGTTAGACGCGGTGGTTGGCAATTTATCATTTGATTTTACCCGTCACTCCAATCATTCCGTCCCGCAGGCCTCGCCACATCATCTTCAAGCAAACACTTCGCGACGAAGAGAAGATCCCAAAAAACAAAAAAACGCTAAGGCATCGGTTTATGTCAGCCAGTTTCCAACCCAACGGCATGTAAGATCTACGCTGGAGCAAAATGCTGTTTCTAAACATATAGTAATAGCGAAACGGGGAATGATAAGGAACAGTCCGCCAACGTAAGAACCAGACTCTTACTCTCCGATCTCCAAGCGTGTGGAGCATTACTGCGTTACATACTCCAAAAAGCCTATAGCCTTTTGACTTGGCACGAAAGCACCATTCTGTATCGACATGATCTATAAACAAGCTGGAATCCATTTTACCCACATCCTCAATAACGGACATGGGAATTAACGACCCAGAAGAGATAAGAAAGTCTGCCTCGACTAAGCCTGCCCCTTCGACACAAGCCGTCCGCTTAAAACCAAAAATACCGAGGCGCACAAAGCTCGACAATGCCCCACCTTGAGTATCTTTATAGGAGGGTGCAACCGCAGCCAAACGCACCCCCGTAAGCTGTAACTCAACTGCAGAGGTGTGAAGCCTTTCAATCATATTTGACTCAGGGCAACTATCCTGATCAAAAAATGCAACATAGGAGGCGCCAGCGTTTCGAGCATAATCGATACCAACGTTTTGGGCGTAACCGATTCCCAAATTTTCGCCAAGACTTAAAACAGCAACATTATTGATAAGCCTCTGCGACACCACAAAACTTTCTAAAGATTCAGGAGAGCCGTTATCGACGACAACAATCTCCGCGACCTGCCCCGTCAATGAGGCAAGCAGAACCTTTAAATTCTCCAGATCTGGATGGTAGGTTACTACTACAGCACAGATCGATAAAACTTGACTATTCATATAAACCCAACTAAACGCGCCATTCATTAGTGCTTCTCGGCGCTTTGCAAAGCAAAACAGTTTGCAAATCGATGTAAAGCCTTACATAAACATCTCAACGCCGCAGACGATACAGACAATACAGTTTTGTTACCACCCGATGCACGGACTATCGCAAAACGATTTCGAAAATTCTTGAGAGGACCCACGCCAGTGGTCCCGAGGTTACCGTATGGCCTGTCAGGCACTGTTAGTGTAGAACTGCCAGCCGATCTCGTCTAGATGAGCGCTCGCCACCTTGAAGCCGCTGGGTTTAGGTGTGGTGATAAACGTTTGGGGCCGCTGCAATCTGGCGTCGTCGCGCAAGCCAGAGGCTCAAACTAAAGCGAGCGAGGATGTCGCGGTTTTTATCGGAACTGGCGTTATTTTCATCTAGGAAAAAACCACCCAACGGCGGTTAGATAGTTCTCGGGGCGATTGCTTACTAATTGGTTGGCAGATCTGATGCGGGCGAAAACGATGCTAAGCCCAAATTGAGTGACCGACTCTCAACATATCGGTAAGTTAACATCACAACTGGAGTTCTCACGAAGGTCAACGAGTATGCCACGAAAAGCGAAACCAGCGACGACATCCGAACTCCGACATTCAGAAATAGATTGCTGATCGCATACAAAATAACGAAATTAGTCAAGTAGAAATTATAGAAAATGTGTCTCCCCCTAAACAGAGAAACTCTGTTATCGAGCAACACCAAAAATCGCGATAGAGTGCCATCATTGATAGCCAGAATCAAACTTGATTCTGCAAGTACTATCACTCTACCGGAAAAATGAGCTATCTGATGAGAGAAAGAAATCAGCGCGACAATTAATAATCACCTATCACCAATAATATTTCCCCCAAGCGCAACGACTTCGTGTAGTCGGAGGTTTAGAATCGCGGTACCGACCACAAACACGTAGAAGTAATGAAAAGCGATGTAATTTTATGGAGGTAGAGGGCAATTTAAACATCGAGTGTGATAACGTCGGCGTCCCGAATTGATCTTTCCAAGATTGATCTATCTGCCCTATGGAAAGCCATATCATTGAGCGACAAACCGCAGACTTCGGTAACTCCTTGAAGATCTTCCTATCGGCTAAGGAAGCGTGAAGCCACCATGCCCGTTACACTCATCTTTAGCATCCCCGAAAGAATCCCTATGTTAGCAGAAGGCCTAACTGGTTGGACCTAGTATTAATGGAAGCATCGGTGCATCAGTGCATTTACTACGCTAACAATAATTGCCGATGGCGCCGGACTGTACAGAATTCGGAATGACCACGTCATTGAAAAGGGCTAGTTGCGGCGTGGATGGATCGATTGTTTGTTCGGACTTGCGCCCGAACAAGCGCTGGCGCAGTAGCGCATTTTCTTCCTCGAGGAAACCGACCCGCGACTGCATCTTCGCAAGCATTTGCTTGAGCAGTTGGGGGTCGTCAGGAAGTTTTTCGGGCACGGAATCCATGCCCTGGATCATAGCGAATCAAGCCACAAATCGCGGCGCCAAAACCTGATGAGGACGGTTTCGCCAGAGGTCGAAACCGTCGAGCATCCAGTTGAACTCCTGAACAGTGAGGACAAATCGCCTCGTCGCCAGCATCGGGTGATGTTTTAAATCGCTCGGACTCCAGACGTTTGAGCCAAAGGCAGAAGCCGTTACGCTCCCAATACAAAATCTTCACGCGGTTGCGCGGCTTGTTGAGGAAGACGAAGAGCACGGGGTCAAACACGGCGACCTTAATGCACAGCTCGACCAACGCAGCAAGCCCATCGATGGATTTTCGGAAGTCGACTGGCTTTGGATACAGATAGACTTTTTCGACTTTTGCATCGGGTCGCATCATGGCGAACGGGCTCCTAAGAGAATCGGGAGCACAGCATCCGACATCAGCGAAGCGCTTTGAATGTGGGGCATGGAGCGCTTACAGTTGATCTGGCAGATCAGCATTCTGGAAAGCGAGCGTTCCCTACCATTGTCCACAATCAGCAGGTCGCCGCTGAATACTCCGGCACGCTGGATGCGCTGCCTTCGCATTTCATCATCTATATGCCAGGTGAGTGAAGGCTCCGCAGAGGGCCGAGGGATATTACGAAGCGACCGGAGCCAACCGCAATGGCCAAACACTGGATAAATGAACAGCATCAAAACTGCTATCCATCTATTCAAGTGATTGCCGACGAGTAGACCGTATCGATAAACTGCGCCGGCGGACTAACACTAAAAACTCAAAAAATTTGGCGGTGGCATGAGATCGGAAATCGGCAGCACCCAAAGACAAATAGGAAAACTTTTAGGCGAGAACTTCTACACCTACCTAGCAAAACTGGCATTGCTGTTGATTCTTTTACTAACAATAGTTCCATTCTACCCGTTGTTCCCTCAGGGTTCACTTGATGATTCATGGATTTACGGACTGAATCAAGCTGTTGCCCAAGGATTGGAGTTCGGAAAAGATATAATATTCACCTTCGGCCCCTACGCCTCAATTTACACAAGAAGCTTTCATCCAGATACGAACCTAATTATGATGCTCGGCAGTACCTATATCGCCATATCTCTATGGTTATCAGCATTATTGCTAACTAATAAAAAAAAATTAATTGTAACCATAGCTTTTATTTTAACTTATTTTTATGTTGCCCGATCCGCCGAAGCAATATTGTTTTCATACACGCTGATCGCTGCGCTCAATGTGCTAGTGATTTCTGAAAAATACGAAAACAGCAAAGCCCCAGTTTGGATATATGTAATATTTTTACTTTTTGGGCCGATTGGCCTTTTGCCGTTAATAAAGGGTTCATTATTAATCCTGTGCACGGGATTTACATTATTTTGTTTTATATTCCTCCTCTCTAGAAGACAATACGGACTAGCACTCCCATTGCTATTTTCCCCCATAATTTCATCCGTAGCGTTGTGGATAATTTCTGGGCAGCCAATCCCTGGGATGGTTTTATACTTCAAAACAATGATGCAAATGTCAGCAGGTTATACAGAGGCAATGGCCACAAATGGAAATACATCTGAAATACTTGCTTTCTTAATAGGTGCCGGCACACTTATCATTCTAGTCATTCGAGAACACAACCCACTAACAGCAAAAGGGTTGCTTTTGCTTCTGACGCTTAGCCTATTTTTATTTATTTCATTTAAGTCCGGCTTTGTCAGACATGATGGACACGCTATATTGCCGACTGTCACACTTGTTATATCGTCGGTGTTTTATTTGGCTATTGCAGATAGAAGAACGGTAGCAATCGCAGTTTCGATACTTTCTTTTTCTGTTTGGGGATATGTGTACGGGAACTACGTTCGGCAATCACCTACTACGCTAACCAACAACATACTTTACGATTACAAAAGAACCATAATTGGTTTGAAACATCAACTTTTTGAGAAGCAATGGCTTCTACAAAACTATGCAATTAACGCCGAAAAAGTCAACAAACGATATAGTCTATTGACCCTTAATGGAACGACAGACATCTATTCATTCGGACAGTCTTACCTGATCGCCTCCGGTAACAAGTGGAATCCGCGACCAGTATTTCAAAGTTATGCGGCCTACACGTCACAACTTGCTCATGCGAACCAAAAACACCTGACAGGCGAGAATCCTCCAGATAATATTATTTTTAAATTAGAACCAATCGATGGAAGACTCCCTTCATTAGAAGATGGAGCAAGCTGGGCTACAATCATTAACAACTATGTGCCAAGTCGCCTTGACGAAGACTTTCTATACCTTAAAAAACAACAAGGGAATGATACTGTTGGTGATGTATCAGTTTTGAGTAGTGTCACTTTCAATCTAGGTCAGCGGGTCGATCTTCCAGATACTGATAAGCCAATTTTTGTCGAGATCAATGTTGAAAGAAGCTTAGCTGGCAAGCTAGCGAACCTACTATACAAAACATCTATTCTCGAGATCGAACTGACGTTAAATAATGGTGAGAGTCGACGATTCCGCACTGTTTCAGAGATGATGAAATCTGGGTTCGTCTTATCCCCGCTTATAGAGACAAATTCAGAATTCTCCATGCTGTACGGAAACACTTCAACTTTATCAGGAAAACAAGTAAAATCTTTCTCAGTCATCACTACGGAAAAAGGCCAGTTTTTTTGGAAAAATGAAGTGTCGGCAACCTTTACGAAAATAAATACACACCAGACTAACAAGAAATTAAACATAGTCCCCCTAGATAAAATCTATAAAAACACTTCGAGCGAGATAGCATCCGCCACGGAATGTCATGGCGGAATCGACAAGATTGGCGTACCAGAAATTTCAAATAACACCAGCGCCTCCAAGACAATAACTGTAATGGGATGGCTATCTCAATCGGTGGCAAAAGAAACAAATCCGAATAGTGCTGTTATGGTTTTGACGAAGAATGATAAAAGTATAGCGCTCATTGAGACGCACAAATCCTATCGTGCAGACGTCGGAGCTTACTTTAAAGATGAATCTCTGAGTTACGCGGGATTTTTATCTACATTTGACGCAAAAGACTTCGAAGGAGACTACCGGATAGGGATGGCATTGAATCAGAATGGTGAGCTCAAGCTGTGCCCTCAGACTTGGCTACCCATGATTGTTCCTAAAACCTAGTCTTTCTTCTTATCTGTCATTTCGCGCACGATGCTCTGGCAAGTGGCCAGAGCTATCGTTTCTCGATTACCGGTGTCGGTCATTCCGGTGACAAGCTGAAGGTGCAGAGGAAAGTCGCGGTCTTGTGGCGCCATAAACCACGCCGTCGATTCAGGCTAAGGTTGGTACCGAGGAGCCTCCAGCGGCATTGAGTGCATTCCCTTATCTCCACTCCCAATTATCGAAACGTCAAAAGCTTGTGCCCAAAATAGCTGCTAACCACAGGTAGCAATACACCCGCCAAATGAGCCAAGGCTTCAGCATGTTGAACAATGCCCATCGCTGGAAAAAGCCAACGAGCACAGACAATGCTAATAATAAGGGTTTGACCTAACGCCAGTAAGTTTACGGCAACGTACTTCCCGACTTGCGGAGCCAGTGGCTTGCCAGCACCGTCAAAAACAAACAGGCGCATCAGGATGAATCCGGAAAGCAAGCCAACGAGAAACGCCAGGATGACCGCGATCTCAAACTGAAAAAACACAGAAAAGAGAAAGCGCGATCCCCAGTTCAATCCAGCAGCAACACCACCGCTAACGAGGAAGAAAGCAAACTGTTTAACCGCCACTTATGACTTCTCTGCAATGACTAAAAATTGCTTGCCGAAGAATCTCCATGCGAAAGCCATTTTTAGATAAAGACGGATAGCAATCAGCGGAGCATTTCTGCCGCCAGACATCGTGTAAGGAAGGAAGCGATCAACCTTTCTGACCACGTTGAATCCCTTCAGAGAAAGCGCCTCAGCCATCGATTCTTCGGTAATCGGAATATAGTGATCCCAATAGTCCCAATACGCACCAGGGACGAACTTAATGTTTGGCCCCATACAAATGATCTTTCCGCCAGGTTTCAAGCAACGGAAAGCCTCACGAAGGGTTTTGTCGACCAAATCCTTGCTAGGCAAGTGCTCGAGAAAATTACTGGTGAACACAACATCCAGTGAGCCATCTTCGATAGGCCATGTCATTGAGCAGTCCTGATGCAGAAACGTAGAGTGACCAGCCACTCGTGTTCCGCAATCAGGGTTCAAGTCCATCGCATATTTCTTTTCAGCCTGGATATTCCGCGAAAACTCACCCCAACCCGCGCCCAAATCCAGCAGAACACTATTTTTATTGATGTACTTCGAAAAAAACTCATTGCAGAGTATTTTCCAAACAGCGTCACGGTATTGGTCTGCACCTTCAAAACGCTTTTGATACTCTTCCTGCAAATCCGTCGAACGCGTATCCATTATTTTTCCCACTTTAAGAAACTGCACTCTTCGCCATTTGGCGGCCAAAGCCAATACTTTCCGAAATACCTCTATCCTCTGGATAGTAATAGGAGGTATCAGCGACCCACAATCCTTTTACTGGTAATGCAACCGGGGGAAGTTTATCGAGGTATCCGGGATCACAAATAGGCTGTGCATAACGATAACGACTTGCGCGGATATCGATGAAGTCATCATCGCTTAGCAACGGATTGATCTTTTTCAAATAACTACGCACTTTGCCCAAAAAAGCCTCGTCAGGCTCAGCAAACATCGGATGCTCGCCGGGCACGTAAAAAGGCACATACACAACATGTTGATCAAGCGGGCGGAGGTTGCTGTATTCAACCAACCCGGGAATATCCATCTCAGGGTCGTTGGTGTTCAGCCAGAAATTCTCGGTAACCGGCTTCTTCAGCTTGGCGATTACACAGACCACAGCGATATTTTTAGTGGCTGCAAATTTAGCCAACACATCAGCTGGCAGATCCGGCATCAGCTGTGGCACATAGGGTAGCGGCACGGTACTAATGACTTTGTCGAATACCTCTAGCTGACCAGCAATCTGCACACCGGTAACAGCACCGCCCTCAATGAATACTTTTTCCACCGGAGTTTTTAGCCGAATCTCGCCGCCAGCGGCCTCAATGGCGCTCTTAAGCCCTTGCAACAAAGTTGTTGAGCCGCCTTCAAGATAACCGAGCTTCTCGCGGAACAGGCTGTAACGGGAGCGGCCTATACGGCGAATACGGCTCCATATCCACGCAGCAGACAAACCATGAGCGTAATTATAGAACTTATAGTCAAATAGCCTACGCCAAAGAATCTCCCATGCTTCATCCCCCACCCAGCGCCGAATCCAGCCTGCGGCCTCTACGTTATCGAGCGGTCGCCAGTCTTTACGTTTAGTAGAGAGGAATGCGTGCAAGCCGTAGCGGAACTTGGCCATCAGACTCAAACCGCGGAACTTGAGCAGCGCCACTGGGTTGCCCCAGGCCTGCAAACGGTTCTGGTACCAGTAGCCCATTTTGGTTTCGACCCAACGCATCCGGTCGGCCAGACCTAACTCCTCAAGCACCTGCAGGAAGTCATGATCGGAAATGCAGTGGAAGTGATAATAGCGCTCGATCTCCAGCCCATTAAAATCGAAACACGCGGTCATGCCTCCCACGCGATCATCGGCCTCAAACAGCACTGGCTGGTGACCGTCCAGTGCCAATTGATACGCGACAGCAAGCCCCATTGGCCCCGCTCCCAATACTGCTATCCGCTGTCCCATCTTAGAACTCCAGCACCACGCCGCTGTACCGCGGGTCGTTAAACGTTTCGTCAATGGCGGCTTTAAACGAGGTGCAAGGCACACCGAAAATTCCAGGCCAGTCGATCACCTCAAACTCATCCTTGGCGCTCAAGGCTGCCAGCTGCTGAGTGGTGAACGGCGGGTTATTATCAAACAAACCCCAGACCCATAACAACGCATAAAACAGGCCATACGGGATCCGCAAAATCATCGCATTGGCATGAGTCGCGCGCTTTATCTCGCGGATGATATCGATGTAGTCGACCTTTTCATGCCCGGATATGTTGTAGACACCATCGCGCACACGGTTCTCTAAGCAGCTTATGATGATATTGGAAAAATCTCCGACATAGAGCGGTTGACGCATGTAGCGACCGTCAGCAGGCACAGGGAATACCGGTACCTTGGCCATAAAACGTGATAGCCAACCCAAGTGCTTGCGGTCGAACCAGCCAAACATCAACGTCGGGCGCAAGATCGGGCAGGGAATGCCACTCTCTAGCACCATCTTTTCTTGGTCATCCTTGGTCTTGGTATAAAAATCATCAGCATCAGACTCCACTACGGAGGAACTGATATGCACCAGATAAGGCACATTGTTGAGCTTTATGGCTTCAAGTATCAGGCGAGTAGAGTCAACGTTATTACGCACGAACTCTTGGTAATCATTACCGCCAATTTGTGCTTGTAACATCACCACTACGTCGGCACCTACAAAGTGCCGCTGCCAATCACCCGGCTCCGCGAGATCTGCGTACTCCACAGTAATATCTGGTTGCACGCGCTTTAGCACATCGATATTCGCTTTATGCTTGTCTAAGACGAGAATATCGGAATAACCTTTTGCCTTTAATCGTGCAACCAAATTCTGGCCAACCAGGCCTGCACCACCCGGAAGAACAACCTTACTATTAATCATCACTCGCCACCCTATCAATTGCCAAGACAGTAAATATCAATTCCAAAAATTTTATTCAAGGAAGTATCTGCTATGGGGTCAAATCGTAATGTACCAGTCAGCGTATTTGGCACAACAAAATCCATATTAATTCGGCCGCGTGGGTAGAAGCGGAGGGCAGAATTTGCTTCGGTAAATCCATCACTGCCAGCCCAAAAAATCTGCGCCCAACCTTCAGAGTGCCGCTGAACATCGAGCCGCACGCCGATGTAGTGGCTGGAGCACTTCTCCTTGGACTCAAATATAATAAATGGATCGCTTTGATCAGAAGATACTTCCAAACCGCCACTAGAAAATCTAAGCACCCCATTGCCTGAAAGGTTCTTTATACCCAACTCCAGCGGCGCTCTTAACAGATTTGATTTCGCAGCTATGTGCCAACCTGGATAAACTGCTCCAACCGGATTAATTGGAATGACCACTCCCTCAGCTTGATTAGAAAACTGAGCATACTGCTCATAGAAAATCTGATTTTTTTCAAAAACTCTAAATTGAATAATACAGATTACAGTGAAGCTTATAAGGCTCACCCCTAATACAATCCGTCGACGTATGAGAAGAAAGCAAACTAGGAAGACAGCAATGGCGTAGGGTATAAAAAAATAACGTGAGCTGCCGCTCATGGGATCAAGGACCTGCGGCATACCTTTATTTGACCACAATCCACCAACATAGGTAACTAACAGAGAAAATATTAATCCGCCCCCCGATATAAGCCCTACCCGATGCGCAGTCGAAGAAGCTCGGAAAAAATGACATATACCGTAGAAAAGCCCAGCCCAAAACAGAAAAACAAAAATCAAATACCGTTCTGCCAAACCGAAAGATAAAAACATATAAAAAGAATGAAGCCAGTGAGAGAGCTCCTTATCCAAGTAAATATTTTTTATCAATCTTGATGACAGCACAAGAAAAAAAACCTGGATAGCAGTTAAGCCAAAAAAAACAACATAAAAGCCCAACTTCTTTTTGAGCTCGGGCTCGACAACCATACGAAGTAGCAATAAAGGCAAAAGCAAGATAGAAAACGGCCCCGTAAGACAAAAAACACTTAAACATATAAAATCACGAAAACCGACTTCTGGTATTGGGTCCATACACACCATTAGCATTAGTGCGGCTCCCAGAAACCATTGCGCATTCGTTATATTAAAATAAACCTCTCCATTGTGCGGCTGCATCAACACTAAAACTGCTGCCAAGATGGACAACCATCTATTACAACCCGCTTGATTGAGCCTACTTACAAAAACGTAAAACAGCACTGCCGCTGCAGCTAACCACCCACAAAAAAACAAATATGGAAATGACTCAAGCCCCATGATTATACCCACATAAGCTATAATCCTAGGATAGATTAGCAAGTAGCCTGCATAGGGTTCAAAAATTGAATTAACACCAAGCCGGTCCGCTTGATTTACAAAAACATTGCCATCCTCTGCCCAAAGAAAGTCTCCTAGCGAAGCATGAACTGGCAGACGTGCAACTACCGCACATAAAAATGCGATCAATGCCATTAACCAATATTTTAACTGCGGATTAGTTCTTAACAATAACATAGACCCCTCCTAATTAAACCCGCATAAAAAACTAAAACCTAGTTAATCAGCAAAACTGCGCCCCCTGCCTCTCCTTCTTCATTACATCCAAAACAAAATTACACACTGTCTTTTACATATAGTAATAGTCACTTACAAAAAGAGCTTTTTTCAAAAAGGCGTGCCTCTGCCAAAAAGTTTTGATTCAGACTGTGTTTCTAAAAGAGCAACAGCCTATAACTATGCATTGGAAATAGTAGGAGGGCGAACAAAAACAACGCGATAAAAAACCAGAATCTCACTCAAACACTCGAGCGAATACGGAGCTGCATAATTATTCATTGCGGTTCAACTCCCGCATTCATATATTCATCCTGTTAAATATAAATCGCGGAAGGTGTCGAATAACCATCATAATTACAGCCCACCTTCCCGGAGCATAAATAACGGGCTGACCGGAGGCAACACCGGAAACTATTTGTTGTGCTACATCCCCGACGTTTGCCAGTTTTGCACCTTCACCTTTGAGATGAGCAGTCATCGGCGTGTCAGTTGGACCAGGCTTGATTAAAACGACCTTGACGTTGGTGCCGGCAAAACGGTGCTGCAGCCCTTGTGCATAACGCGTTACCAACCCCTTGGCTGCGCCATACACATAGTTGGACTTGCGCCCTCTATCGCCCGCTACAGAACCAATAATCGCCAAAGTGCCTTTACCCGCCTTGGCGAACTGGGCTGCAAATGCTTCAGCAAATAGCACTGGGGAAATCGCATTAAGCTCCAGCGCTTCTCGCCCTGCGTTCAGGTCTTGCTGACAAATTTGCTGATCCGGCAAAGAACCGTGGGCGATCAGGACGATGTCTGGGCACGCCGAAGCGCTCACTTCCTGGACGAACTCAGTGATCGCCGCGGAATCAAGAAACTCGGTTGTGCGCACGGACACAACAGTATTTGGCGAGCGCACGCGCAAGTCTATTGCTATCGGTTCGGCCTTTACTGCATCTCTAACAACCAAAATAAGTTCCGATACACCCTCGGTGATCCAGAGGCGTGCGCAATGCTCAGCTATCGAAGACGTTGCGCCAACAATTACGATTTTCTTGCTCAACCTAGTACCCCATTAAGCGACGTGACATAGACGAGCTGATGCCCGGGTCGCGGTAATTCAAAAATTCGTTTAGCCGTGGATAACCGGACTCAAATAACTCGCGTGGCATGCGCGCATCTTTAGCCATGTAAATACGCCCGCCTGCCTCGCTTACGATTGCATCAAGACGCGCAAACAACGCGTGAGTCTGAGCCCCATGGTTCGGGAAATCCAGCGCCAAGGTCAAGCCTGGTTGAGGGAAACTCATCATCCCTACTGGCTGCCGGTCAGCGAAGGTCTTCAATACAGCAAGAAACGAACCATCCCCGGAACGCGCGATCTCTTTCAACATGGCGCTAACCGCGTCTTGTCCGACATCCCGCGGAACCACGCTTTGGTATTGGTAGAATCCACGCGGGCCGTATACCCGGTTCCACTCAAGTACGTTATCCAGGGGATAGAAAAACGACTCGTAATGCGCAAGTGACCTGCCACGCTTGTACGCCTGTAGCTGGTAATAGGCGATGTTGAACGGCTTCAACGTCAGGCGATTTACCAACGACACGGGAGGCGCGAAAGGCACCGTTATTTGTCGGGTCTTGGCCTTAGGCCCCTGTACAGCATTAGTGTGGTTGCCGCGCATAAAGATGCCGCGCGCGCCCTTGCGGGAAACACAATCGATCCACGAAACTGTGTGCTCCCAGCCGGACTCCGAATCGTCGGCAACCTCAAAAAAGTCATTCAAATTGGCATAGGGCACATTTTCGGTTTCCAACCACGGCCCGGTGACTCGCCGCAATTGGAGGCGAGCTTGTGTGACTACGCCTGTAAGTCCCATCCCTCCTACCGTTGCAGTAAACCACTCGGAGCGCTCTGTGTGTCCGCAATCGATAACTTCACCATTGGTGCGCAATAGCTGCAGTGCGAGCACTTGGTCACCGAATGTGCCCATCACGTGATGGTTTTTTCCGTGCACATCGTTGGCAATCGCGCCGCCTACGCTGAGCAATTGAGTACCAGGGGTTACAGGTAACATCCACCCACGAGGTACGAAGGTGCGCTGAATATCTCTTAATAGCGTCCCGGCCTCGCACTCAAGTACGCCAGTCTCAGCATCAAAAGTAATCAAATGATCGAGACCGCTGGTGGTCCAGAGCACACCGTCAGGATTTAAACAGACGTCGCCATAACTTCTGCCATTACCGTAAGCCAGCCCCTGTTTTCCGGGTTCAAGTAACAGCCGCTTTCGAGTAGCAACAGGTTGAACCGTGTGCGGGAATTTCCCCAGCCTTCCCCAAGAGCCAACGTCGGTCATGACCAGCCGCCTGCGCCAACAGTAATGAATAGTACAAAGAACGCGCCTGCTGCGATACTAGCCTTATCTTTAACAGCAAAAACCAGAGGATCGTCATGCATTTCCCCGCGGTGCGCGCGCAACCAGACCCAACTGATCCAGAACAGCATTACAGGGACATTGCCCCAAACCCATTCTGGATTCTGGTACAGGCGCAGGACATCAACGCTGTTCAAGTACAACGCCAATACCAGCACCGACGAGAAGCCGGAAGCGATACCCAACATTTGAATCAGTGGCGCGTCATCAGTGAAATATCCGCGACCATGCGCCTTGTGCTTACCGTGCAGCAACTGCATCTGCAACTCGGCAAAACGCTTGACGAAGGCCAGGGACAAAAACAGGAACACCGAAAAAGCCAACAACCAGAATGAGAGCACCATACCCACCGCTGCAGCACCTGCAACGATACGCAACGTGTAGAGGATGGCGAGGGTCAAGCAGTCGACAAGTACGAGCTGCTTGAGCTTGAACGAGTAGATGCATGTCAGTACAAAGTACACGCTCAACCACGTCAGGAAGCCCGGGCTGACCAGTGTCGCGATCAACAGACTGACAACCAACAAGACCGGTCCTAACAGCACACCCTTCCAGGCAGGAACCAGGCCGGCAGCGAAGGGGCGCTTACTTTTGCGCGGATGCTGACGATCACTCTCGAGATCCAACAGGTCATTGGCGATGTACACTGAAGACGCGCAAAGACTGAAGGCGACAAAAGCGAGTAACAAAGACAACCAGGCGCCGCCGTCAGTAACACCGTGCGCAGCGAACAGCGGAACAGCCAGCAAACCGTTTTTCAGCCACTGGTGCACACGAAGCAACTTGCTCCACGTGGTTACACCAGAACTCATACCGGCAAAAACCCGCTCCACTTCCGCGCAAGCACTGGCATCGTTCTGCAGTTCATTTGAAGCGTTAACCACAATCGCCCGACGCGCACGCTCCCAGACCTTCAAGTCGGCGCCGGAGTTTCCGGCATAGTCAAAACCTTGCTCACCGAAACGCTCAACCAGGGCCTTTGCCTTATTCGTCCCGGCAAGGTTGACCAAGCCGTCACTGGCGAGTACTTCATCAAAAAAACCAAGATGTTGCGCAATCGGATTGGCAATAGAACGATCCGAGGCCGTGCAGAGAATCAGTCGGCGGCCCGCTGTATGCTGCTCACGCAACCAGGCAAGAAAGTCCAGGTTGTAGGGCAACGACGAGGGATCAAACTCCGTCCGCTCGGCTATCTGCTGCTTCATTTCTGCCTTGCCCTTGACCAACCAGAAAGGCAAACGAAACAGCGATAGCGGGTCTGCCTTGATCAACCCAAGGACACTCTCGTGAAGCATATCGGAATGTATGAGTGTTCCGTCGAGATCAATACAAAGCGGGACTGAACATGCATTATTTTTCATATTTATAACTGCACAACCATCGTTAAGAGTACGGGATAAAAACTCCACACCTGCTAAAACTAAAAAGTGCGAACAGGCAAAACAAAGCAGGTATACTCATTATCAGACATCAATCTTTTAAAGCGCCCACAAAAATTTATTATTGCCGTCCATGCGCGACTCATACAGCTTATTGCTCTACACTTCAGTAAGGAGCCACCACCTAAAACAACATATCTTTTGACGATGCCCTGTTCGTCAATCGTATGTCCAACTCCGTATTTTTTGCACAATCTTTCAATATCGTAATCATCGATATAAATTATATCGGTCTCTGACTTCGAAAAAAACAGGCCATAAAAAGATCGTATTTCAAGATCCGGTGCTACTGGTGTCTGGATTCTCGCTTGAACACTATCTCTCATGGCCAAAATTCGTTCTCCTTTAATGATTGAGGGTTTCTAAATCTACTCCCAACCAACAATTCTAGACGCCGGACTTGTACCCACTAGTCTTAATGTCGCCCACCAGTGCTGCGATAATATGACCAAAGGGGTTTTCCACTTCGCGAAACTTTTGAAAGTAAGGGGCTTGTGGCAAGTGACCATACGCATCAGAGCTATAACGCTCCATTATTGAAATAACTTTTCCAGACAGGGATTCGGTCGATAGGTAATCAACAGAATGAATATTATCGCTTAACGATGACAAATTCTTTTCATCATAACCATTGGTCAAGACGTTAATACCAAAGGCAGCCATCTCTAACGGAGGATAACTTGGATGTGGCGAGACCATCAACGAAATACCGGCAAAGGTTTTTTGTAACTGCGCCCCATACTCATCAATCGACAGCTTACCCAATGATTTAAGAGAGAAACCTTTGCCCAAATCGATATTAGGATGCGCCTCACCGGCCGAGCAAAATGTCCATCCACGACAATCAGTTGTAGAGACAACGTCACGTAGAGCCATCACGATTAATTCAAAGCAGTTCCTGCTCACGCTGGGCCGCCCATAAACCAAAATTGTGCGTTCACGAGCTTTGTGGGGACAAGCTAACAAAAATGGTCGTAGGCTTTTATTAAGTACCGGTTCAAAAACAAACTTGTTATTGAACTCGTACCCTTTCGCATCAAAATAGTCCTGCAGAAACGAAGTATTAAAAACTGCTACGCAATCTCGGCCATCGTGATAGGAAGCCTCGGCGAGTGCGTATCGGCTAGACCACGGATAAAACCCTGGCTCGTAATCTTGAATAAGATATACGAATTTACCTTCACTGCAGCCAGGCCAGAAAGCCTTGCGCTGAGCC
The DNA here is from genome assembly GCF_034351645.1 of Pseudomonas sp. DC1.2. NCBI lineage: Bacteria > Pseudomonadati > Pseudomonadota > Gammaproteobacteria > Pseudomonadales > Pseudomonadaceae > Pseudomonas > Pseudomonas sp. DC1.2. The sequence continues at coordinate 3,884,996 of NZ_CP133782.1, forward strand.
AAGAGTTTCTTGATTGCTGAGGCAGTCCACCACGCGGTAGCGATAAATACATCGTTTTCACGCAACGCTAGTGTATGTTTTGACCGGTCTCCCGCTGAAACAATCGTTTTCCCGGCATGATCATTATCCGTAAGGCTCAGTATCGTCCAATCCGCAAAATCCGGATTATCCGAACCAGCAAAGGCCATCTCATCCGTGACAACGATTCTGACATCTTCAAAGTGAACAGCCATTTCTTGGAAGAAGTGCAGCGCTGTTGATATGCCGCCGAAGACATGCCTCGTAGAAAGAGCAGGAACGACAAGATTGAGCCTCAATCCAGACAAACTGCTCTTCCGCGCAAATATAGGCGAAGCCTCTGGAACGGACACCTGCAGGCCGGACTCAACGCCAGCACTTGGCGTGCATGCTAGGTACACTCTCCGCAGTGCGGCATGCATCTGCGGATTGCGAAGTGCAAATCGAACGATTTTACGAAGCACGAGGCGCTCCCTCTATACGGGGGGTTTTGAACTGCAGGCTGAGATTGGGATTGAAATAGGGATCAGTTCGCTCTACTCGGTAAGGTGCATACTTCAATACAGATTGTTCAAAGTCATTTTCAGGCACGTAAGAAGAGCGGGTTTTTGACTCGAAATGATGTAAGCGCGCATCGGCGCACATCACGTTATAAAGACCTGCCTTAACTGCTCGCAAACAGATTTCGACGTCACTGCCACAGATAATGAAATTTTCATCGAACCCGCCAAGCGAATCGAATTTTCTTCTTGTCATGGCCATACAGGCACCCGTTACTGCGAGCACATTGCGAGTCAACACAGGCGAAACAAACGGGCCTGCACCAGTATGTGCAGCGGCCTGCGCATGATAGACATGATCGGCCCAGCCACCCATGCCAACAACGACGCCAGAGTGCTGGATGCTTCCATCCGCGAACAACAACAACGCTCCGACCACGCCGACATCAGCTAGTGACGCGTACCCCCCTAAATTCTCGAGCCAATCCGGGGAAATTACCGAGGTATCATTGTTCAAGAAGACTAAAACGTCCCCACTCGAATACAGCGCTCCTAAATTGTTGAGTTTGGACCAATTAAATTCAAAAGCAGCAGTAACTACGCGAACACGATTGTCTGCTTTTTGTATGTACTCAAAATACTTGAAAGTGTCGATCTCAGTCGAATTGTTATCAAGAATGATTATCTCGAAATTTTGACAGGTCGACTTGTGAATAACGCTATCAATGCACTCTGACAGCAAATCCACTTTATCCTTCGTCGGTATCACAATTGAATACTTCAAGGAGTCAGATAGCTTGAACTTTAACTTGTAGGTAAATAGGTGATCCCCATTCACAGCAGAAACCGATTCACTTCCGTACACGTTCGATACGAATTTATTCACCGCAAGCAGGCCAGCGGAATCCGCATAATTTTTGCTTTCCGGGTTGCTCGCCGTGGACTCCTGGTGCATCCGCCAGTGATATAGAATCTTCGGAACATGGACAATTTCCTCTGATTTAAGCTTGCTCGCGATGGTCAGCCAAAGGTCGTAGTCCTGAGCACCTACAGCGTCTTCATCAAAACTCGGTATTCCGTCCGAAATATTAAAAACGACAAGATGCCCCAGATAGGCTTGCGAACAGGCCAGATGAGGAGACCAATCTGGCTTGCAAAATGGCAGGCAGCGATCTCCTTTGGTATCCAACTTGTCTTCATCAGAGTAGACGAGCTTGGCATTTGGAGAATTTTGAATCGCTTCCGCTATCTCAAGCAACGCATGCTCAGTCAGAAGATCATCATGATCCAGTAACGCTACCCAGTCGCCCGAAGCAATGCCAAGCGCACTATTGGATGCAGCCGAAATATGCCCATTCTGCTCCCTGAACACAACTTTAATACGGGCGTCCTCTCGCATATAACGCTCAAGAATTTCGCGTACCTTAGGATCTTTTGAAGCATCATCGGCAATGCATAGCTCCCAGTTTAAATAGAGCTGCTTGCGAACCGATTCAATGGCCTCCGTGAGCCAAACCGGGTTCGGGTTGTAGGTTGGCATCACCACAGAAATTTTTGGTTTGGAGGCAAGTTGATCATAGCGTGCCCGGAGTTGTACACGACCGTCCTCAGTGATAGTGTCGTATTGCTCCACCCAGCGGGAATACTCAACTGGCAGAGGATCTGAAGAGCTGGAAACTCCCTTAGCAGCGCTTAATGCTAAAAAAGCGCGTTTTAGGCCAGGGATCCCTTCTCGTTTATACAATGCTAAAACCCTGCCGGCGTTATGCCTGACCCCACCATCAAGCTTTAACATGAGAGGTGCTCTTCTCATTAATAAAACGCACCGCTTTATTTGACGACTTGCGAATCTAATTGGAAAGGTTAACCGCCAACTGGTCGAATTCCGAAGTTGAGAAATATCATCTGTCAGCTTATCAGCATGGGTTTGTAACTGAGCAAAACTTGCCTGCAGCTCGGCAACAGTTTCAGTCAACTTATTAACTTCAATATTTCGGCCAGCCAACTGACTTGAGATTACCGCCCACTCCTCTTCGGGAGCCCGACTCATCAGTGACCAGGTATTCTGACGCTGGCTAGGGGGAGCCGACAGTTCAGACATAAGTCCTAAATGACCAGGGACAACTTTCTCGTCAGCCCCGGCAATATGACGTTTGCCAAGGACGTTCTGCGAACTTTGGCGTTTGTGTACCACGCAAACAGAGTTAAAGAACTCTACAGAATGTATTTCTGCCAAGTCATCTTCTGAAAATGCCAGCCCATACTCTGCTGAAAACCCTTTCAGCAGTTGATCCCTGCTTTTATCAACGCCCCAGTGCTCATAGTTAACTATGTCTGCTAAACGCTTGAAAAATGCAATGGAGGAGTAGGGATAATAAATGCCGCCCTCCCACTCCTGCCAGTAACTGCAATGAAGGTCTTCTGCTACAAAGACCCCACCCTCTTTAATTTTACAAAAATATCTGGAAAAAGCCTTGGCGATATCCCCAGAGGTATGTGAACCATCGTCAATAATTATGTCGAAGGTCGGGGACAAACCAAGAATATGGTTTTCAGAAGAGTCGGAGTTAGCATCTCCAACAACCACGTTTATCCTTGGGTCTTCATACTCCAATACGGCACACTGAGGATTGATGTCACAACCCACGAAGACGCTTGCATTATTAAAGTACTTGGACCATATCTCCAATGATCCGCCATTTTGAATTCCAATTTCCAGAATACTGACAGGAAGTTCGCGATAAGGAGAGAAAATACGATCGTACTCAGACAAGTAGATCGACCACTTATCGGATACTTTGCCTTGATGCTGGGAATAAAGCTCAAATAACGAATTCATGTAGCTACCTTTAGCTCAACACTGTCGAAATCAACGCCAACCAAACCCCATCTCACCTTACTTGACGACACATTTAATATGAGAGCGTCATGTAACCAATGGTGTTGCACGTTAGTATACAGATCCCCATCTGCGAGAGAGACCATCACCGAATAATGCCCATTGGGAAGCATAGGTAAACGAAAAACAAACTCTGCGGTAAAGCTGGATCCCGCCGCCAATCGTCGGGGATGTCTATCAGTGAACGGAAGTGTATTTTCACCAAATAGATCTTGCCCTAAACGGTCTTTTACAATGAAACCGATAATCGGCTGCTCCAGATCTTGATAGGCCTTCGCATTAATTACCAACCGGACTTTTTCTCCACCACGGTATATATCCGGTAATTGCTCTAATATAGGCGCGACGGCAACCGTCAAAATTTCTGCTGCACCAGTTTTCCAACCGTTCGCTTCCGTCAAATTATTACTTAAATGTAACTTAGCTTCATAATCAACGTAGGGAGAGCCATCAGACACGGGAGCGTTCTCGGACTGGATAGTTGGGCTGGCTATTGCCAAATCAACCTCTCCTGGTTTAACCAGTTGCAGCGTTTCCTCCTGCCCATAAACCTCCTGTAAGGTGTATTGCAGGTATGCTTCAGAAATATCCTTCGACGGCCCTATCTGGCGTAATTGCCCCTGATGCAGCCAAATTGCGCGCTCACACAGATTGAGCACGGAACTCATGTCATGGCTGACAAAAACAAGCGTTCCCGTCTCTTTGAATTTACGCAAAAAACGCATGCATTTTTGGGTGAAAACCGCGTCGCCGACTGCCAGCGCCTCATCGATCACCAGAATATCGGCATCCACATGCGCAATCACTGCAAAAGCCAGCCGAACATACATACCGCTGGAATACGTTTTAACGGGTTGCTCAATAAACTCCCCGACATCCGCGAACTTAATGATGGCTTCAAAACGCTGATCGATTTCTTTTGGTGTCAACCCCAGTAGCGCAGCGCTCATATATACATTTTCGCGGCCACTGAACTCCGGATTAAATCCAGAGCCCAATTCAAGCAATGCGGCTATCCGACCAGTTGACTGGATGCTGCCAGTCGTTTGATTAAGCGTACCGCACAGCATTTGGAGAAGCGTCGACTTGCCGCTGCCATTACGCCCCACAATGCCAACTGTTTCGCCCCTTTTGACCTCAAAGGATACGTCCTTCAACGCCCAGAATTCACGGTAGTACTGCCTGCTCTCGCGCTTGGTTAAACGGAAGAGGTGCGGCATCAAAAACTGTTTGAGCCGATCACGCGGGCTGCTGTAAATCTGGTAGCACTTGCTGAGTCCTGCAACCTTGATAGAAATTTCAGATGACATCAGCAAACCCTTTCCGCGTTTTCTGGAACCAGAAAAAACCTAGCCAAGCGATCAATGAAGTGGCAATAAGATAAACACCAAGCATTGCAAAATCCGGGGTCTGTCCAAAGAAAAGTACCGCACGGGTCTGCTCGATAACAGGGGTGAGCGGATTCATATAAAGCAGGCCTCTATAAGCTTCAGGTAACGCCGATACTGGATAGAAAATAGGTGAAAGAAACATCAATATGGTGGTCAAGATACCGATGAACTGACCTACGTCACGCAGGTAAACACCCAGCGATGCCAATGCCCAACTGATCCCCATAATAAAGAACATAAAGGGAAGTAGTATTAGTGGCAGGTAGAGAACCGTCAAATGAGGGACACCAAAAAAAACGATGTATGCCAACAACCAAACGCCGAGACTGATAAGAAAGTGAAAAAAGGCTGCACCCAGCCCTATCCATGGCAGTATTTCAAGAGGAAAAATAACCTTCTTTACATAATTAGGATTCCCCAAAATCAGGTTTGGTGCGCGGTTAATACATTCGCTAAAAAGATTGAAAACAATCATCCCTGCAAACAGTACTAAAGCAAATTCGGTTTTTGACTCACTCCCCCCCCAACGCGCCTTAAATACAACACTGAATACAAAGGTGTACACAGCGAGCATAAGCAACGGGTTGAAAAACGACCAGAGAATGCCAAAAAAAGATCCACGGTAGCGCCCCACGACCTCTCGCTTCGTGGCCGCAGTTAAAAGGTTACGATTGCGCCAAAGGCTTGCAGCAACCTCGCGAAGGCTGGCAGAGAAATCTTGCATCAGGCAAACACCTCTGTTTCCACGAGGTGTTTTGCCGTTACGTCCTTTTTCGCCCCTAAAAAATGTAGGATGCGCAGTACGCCTTTGACCGAGGAAGAGTGGTTTTCCTGAACAAAATCAACGGAACGATCGGTTGCAGCTTCAAATGCCTGCCGATTCAAGCTCTCGTAATGAAATCCATGGTCGTCGCCAACTATTATTGGCTCAATCAACATCACGTCAGGCAAGCTTAAGCGCGTAAGAATCATTAATACACGGTCTCTATCAAAATGCGTTTTAGGTACGGGCCATGGCCATTTTTACATATTGGTACAGCTAGGTGGTCGAGCAGTTCAGCGTCGATCCGTTTTTTCTGAGAGCGAGCGCTCCCCGGACAGGCCACCTTCAAGCCCTCACGGCGTTCGAAGGACGCAACATACTGACCACTTTCAGACTGCGAATCACGCATACCCTTGCCCAACCAGGCAAACTGCGTCCAATGATTCCTGCGGACAACTCAATCTGTTTAAGGTAAACCCGGTTAAAATCGGTGATTTCCAGCTCCCTACGCTCGAACGGCTTGATGCTTTTCGCACTGTCCACCCTTTGCAGATCGTCGAAGTATACCCGGGTTACCGAGTAATTGGACTTTGGCGGCAATGGTGGTTGTCCACGGCTGATTGCTCTGCCGACAGCGTCGAACTCACCAACGCCCTGATGCTCAAGGCCCTGCACCTGGCACGCAAATAAACTAGCGCTCAGGTATGCCGCAAAAAAAACAGGCGCAGCCAAACCCATACGCATACTCGCGGAAACTGATGCAAGTGGTACATATCTGAACAAAAACCAGGTTCACACTGGTCATTACAAACTAAATTCTCGGCCGTTTTAGGCGAACAGACCTTTCATTAAAACCAGGACATTATTACGGTATCGCTAGTCTGCTGTGGGTTTTCCCGCCTTGAAATACCATGCCAACACCATCAGGGGACAGTAGGCCAACAAGCCCCCCACGACCCCGTCCAGGCGACCGCTTCCCACTAGCACCGCCAGGGGCAGAAGAACCAATACGTTTATGGCGACTACGCTCAGTGTCACCACTCGATGCCGCTTGAATTGATCAGTTGCGTGTTGATAAGCATGGCTGCGATGAGCCTCATACACTTTATCTCCGCGCAGGAAACGCTGAATCAAGGTCCAGGTCGCATCGACAATGAAGACACCGAGCAAAATGACCCAACTCCAGAGCAGATCGAACGAGACCTGCGCAGCCTGTATAGCGATAGCGCCAAGTATCAGCCCCAGAAATCCGCTTCCGGCGTCCCCCATAAATATCCGCGCCGGGGGAAAGTTCCACCAAAGAAACCCAACCACCGCGGCCGTCAAAATCAATGGTACCCAGATCAAGTCGAGCGTTCCGCTCGCCCAGTAAACTAGGCACATCCCCAGGCAGACACTGATCGCTTCGGCACTGGCTAAGCCATCAATACCATCCATAAAGTTATAGAGGTTGAGCATCCATACCAGATAGACCAACGAAAGCGCACTACCAAGCCATCCCAGATCTACCGTGAAGCCGGCGAGTTCGATGGGGGGCAGACCGCCCAACCAGAACAGAGCCCACGCTGCCGAGATGGAATGACCCAGCAGCCGCCACCTCGCCGCGATATGCCCGTGGTCATCGGCGAAACCGATAGCGGCAACAAGCAGACCCGAGCCAAGTAGTCCAACCAAGGCCGGGAGGCTTATCAGATCCAAACTCGCAAGCAGCGGCAGCGCCAGTAGAAAGGACACCACAATGGCCACCCCTCCACCCCGAGGAGTTGGTATCGAATGAGAGCTGCGCTCATTGGGTATGTCCATCAAACTTTTCGCCAAAGCATAGCGACGCAAGACGAGAGTCAAGCCCCAGGAAACGACGAATACTGCAACCAGAAACCACCAAACACTCATTTCGCCTGTTTATCCAAATAGTGGCCAGCGGTCTGACGCATGGCTTTGTCCATGGTGACGGGTGGCGTCCACCCCAGTAATTCACGATTCTTACTAATATCAACTTGCAGCGAACCACATATGCGCTGCACCGCTGCCTGTTTGCCCAGGCTCGAAGCTGCGAGCTTCAATAGCCATTCAGGCACCGGCAGGAGTCGCGCAGGCTTGCCTAACGCACTCGATAAGCGCCGCAGCAGTTGAGTTGTAGACAGGTCTACTCCGTCGCTGACCAGGAATGTCTGATTGGCTGCTGCGGGATGATCAATACAAGTGACTATGAGGTTCGCCAGGTTTCCAATTGCCACCAGGCTACGGTTATTCCGAATCGCCCCAAGAGGCAAAGGAATGCCCTTATTAAGCCAATTCAACATAGTCAGAAAGTTAGCTTTAACACCAGGCCCATAAACCAGCGGGGGACGAATGATTACGACGTCCATACCCGTTTCACGACCTAACTGCTTCAATGCCTCTTCCGCTTCGTATTTGGATACACCATACGGATCACCAGGATTCGAAGGGTCATCAGATTTGAATGGCTTGCCCGGGGTTGTACTTTCACCATTGACCTTGATCGAACTAATGAAGATAAAGCGTTTTACTCCTGATTCGGCGGCACGCTGCGCCAATTTGAGAGTGCCTTGCACGTTAACCTTACGAAATTCGGTCAACGCGTCCACAGCAACTTCATTCATGACATGCACTCGAGCAGCGGCATGAATGACTACTTGCACATCATCAAGTACCGGCAAGATCTTGGCGTCGCCCAAATCGAGGGGCCGGACAAGGCATAGCCCGTACAACCGCGAGGCTCCCCGTACAGCGGCAATCGGACAGAACTTCTTATCCACCAACAGCTTGAAAACCACTGCTTCGCCAACAAAACCGCTTGCCCCTGTAACTAATACCTTCAGGGAAGTCATCGAGCCTTATTCCCTATCAACGCTGTAACCCAGCAAATACAAAAGAAAAACACTTTATCCCGCACCCGTCGTCGGCAACGCCAGGCACTAAAGGAAAGTTTCAAGAGTTGCCCGCGATGCAGTTTCAACCAAGTTCGAACAAAAGGATCGGTGCCCTGCCCTACCAAGTATGCAATCAGCTGCACCTGATGGAACCACCAACCGTCATGTATGGTTTTGTAGCGGGCAAACAGTGGGCTCAGACCTTTGTTAGCACCTACCTGGTTACGCTCATGCTGGCGATAATCCATGGAAGGACCTGGGTCTATATACCAACGAAAACCATGGCTTCGAGCGAAGGCGTAGCAATACCAGTCATGCAAACTGACATCTTGCAGTTGCTGCCAATTATCGAGCATCGAAGTCTTTAGCGGATCCGCCAGGCTTTTGCTCATGACGTAGGTGCATCCAGGCCCCGCCGCTTCGAACAAGAAATCCCATTCAACCTGAGGTTGTGCCTTGTCCAGCAAATGGGTTTTACCGTCTTGCCAAAACGCCGTGACATTACTTGAATACGCATCGACCTGACGAGATTGAATGGCGAGGAACGCGCGTTGGAGTTTATCCGTGTGCCAAACATCATCTTGGTCAGCAAAGGCGATGCAGTCGTAACCGTCGAAGTCGACATCGCGGATCAGCCGGAAGAAGTTACGAGATGCGCCACCAAAACTGCCAGCAGCCGGAAGAACCAAAACCTGGGGGTGCTGAACAGCATATCCCGCGCACCAAGCCTCGGTACCATCAGTGGAGGGGTCGATACTGACGTAAACGGTTACGTCGACAGCTAACTGGCCGAGAATCGAGGCTAACTGCTCCTCAATCCACTGCATGCCATTGTAGGCAGCCAGCAAAACCGCAATCTTGGGATGTTTTACTGGCATGCCATTCCTGCTTGAACCGGTTGACGCTTCTACTCGACAGGATTGAGCGGTCGAGTCAGTGGGAAGGCGAGTCCAACAATTTTTGAAGGTATTGACCGTAACCAGTCTTCTTCAGGGCATCGGCTTGAGCGCCCAACTGCTCGGCGGTGATCCAGCCGTTGTGGTAGGCAATCTCTTCCAGGCAGGCCACTTTCAGGCCTTGACGCTGTTCGATGGTGTGCACGAAGTGACTGGCTTCCAGCAGCGAATCATGGGTACCGGTATCCAGCCAGGCAAAGCCGCGGCCGAGCATTTCAACGCTCAGCGTCTTGCGCTCGAGGTATACACGGTTAACGTCGGTAATCTCCAGCTCTCCACGCTCGGAAGGCTTGATGCTCTTGGCGATCTCGACAACGTCGTTGTCGTAGAAGTACAGACCGGTAACCGCATAGTTAGATTTTGGCTTAAGCGGCTTTTCTTCAATGCTCAGCGCTCGACCGGTTTTATCGAACTCAACAACACCGAAGCGTTCCGGATCGGAGACGTGATAACCGAATACAGTCGCACCATGCTGTTGAGAGCTAGCCGAGCGCAAATTGTCCGAAAAGTGCTGACCGTAAAAAATGTTGTCACCCAGAATCAGGCAGCAAGGATCTTTGCCGATAAACTCTTCCCCGATAATGAAAGCTTGTGCCAGCCCATCCGGACTAGGCTGTTCAGCATAGGTCAGCTTGACGCCGTATAAGCTACCGTCACCCAGCAGCTTGCGGAAACACGGCAAGTCTTCAGGTGTGGAGATAATCAAAATCTCACGCATACCCGCCAGCATAAGCACCGAAAGCGGATAGAAAATCATCGGCTTGTCGTAGATCGGCAGCATCTGCTTGGACACGCCAAGGGTCAACGGATGCAGGCGTGTGCCCGAACCGCCAGCGAGGATGATGCCTTTACGATTTGTCGTGGTCATTTGTTCAGAACTTCCCTAAGCATTCGGGTTACGCCACTTTGCCAATCCGGCAAGTGTAGAGAAAAATTGTCACGCAGCTTCTGAGTATCCAAACGGGAATTCAGAGGACGGCGCGCAGGTGTTGGATAGGCGGTCGTTTCGATCGGATTAATTACCGTGACGGCCAGATGCTCGCCATTGGCCTGAGCGAAAGCGATCACATGGCTGGCATAGCCGTGCCAAGAAACTTGGCCACTAGCGGCCAAGTGATACAGCCCCGCGAGCTCTGGTCGTCGCAGCACTTGCTGAATGGCCAGCGCAGTCACGTCGGCAATAAGGTCCGCACCGGTAGGTGCACCGATCTGGTCAGCGATGACGCTCAGGCTTTCGCGATCTGCGGCCAGGCGTAGCATGGTCTTCGCAAAGTTGTTGCCACGCGCACCGTACACCCAACTGGTACGAAAGATCAGGTGCTTGCAGCCCGACGCGGTAATGGCCTGTTCGCCGGCCAGCTTGCTGGCACCGTAGTGATTCACTGGCGCGACCGCATCAGTCTCTCGCCATGGTGTCGAACCCTGGCCGCTGAAGACATAGTCGGTCGAATAGTGAATCAACCAAGCGCCCAGAGACGAGGCTTCTTCAGCCATAGCCTGACTTGCCTGGCCGTTCACAAGATCGGCCAGTTCAATATCGGACTCGGCCTTATCGACGGCTGTATAGGCAGCAGCGTTGACGATGACGTCAGGCTTGATCTGACGGATCGTCTTACGCAATGTGTCGATATCAGACAAATCGCCGCTCAAGCCATCGAGCGCTTGACGATCCAGGCCAATCAATTCACCCAGCGGCGCGAGGGAGCGCTGCAACTCCCAGCCAACTTGACCGTTCTTTCCTAGCAGAAGGATTTTCATGCCTTAGTCGAGCGATCCGCGTAGTTTTGATCAATCCATTGCTGGTAGCTGCCGCTCTTCACGTGAGCAACCCACTCAGTATTATTTAGGTACCACTCGACCGTCTTACGGATGCCGGTTTCGAAGGTTTCTTCAGGCGTCCAACCCAGCTCACGCTGGATTTTGCTGGCATCGATCGCATAACGCTGATCGTGGCCCGGACGATCCTGGACGTATGTGATCAGGCTGGCGTGAGGACGGTGGGCGGAATCAGGACGCAATTCATCAAGCAGTGCGCAAAGTGTGTTCACGACTTCAATGTTTTGCTTTTCGTTATGGCCGCCAATGTTGTACGTTTCGCCGATAACACCTTCGGTCACGACCTTGTACAGAGCGCGAGCGTGATCTTCGACGTAGAGCCAATCACGAACCTGGTTGCCTTTACCGTAAACGGGCAGCGGCTTACCTTCCAGAGCATTGAGAATGATCAGCGGGATCAATTTCTCAGGAAAGTGGCATGGGCCGTAGTTGTTCGAGCAGTTGGTGACCAGAGTCGGCAGGCCGTAGGTACGGCTCCAGGCGCGAACCAGGTGGTCGGAGCTGGCTTTGCTGGCCGAGTACGGCGAGCTAGGCTGATAAGGGGTCGTTTCGGTGAAGAGGTCTTCCGGACCTTCGAGGTCGCCGTAAACTTCATCGGTGGAAATATGATGAAACCGGAAGTTGGCTTTGCGCACATCATCCATAGCAACCCAGTAGTAGCGTGCAGCTTCCAACAGGGTGTAAGTGCCGATGATGTTGGTCTGGATAAATTCAGACGGGCCAGAGATCGAACGATCGACGTGTGACTCTGCGGCGAGGTGCATGATGGCATCTGGCTGATGTTCACGCAGGACACGATCGATTTGATCGCGGTCACAGATGTCAACGCGCTCAAAAACATAACGCGAGTTCTGGCTAACTTCGGCCAACGACTCAAGGTTACCGGCGTAAGTCAGCTTATCGACGTTAACGACAGAGTCGGAGGTGTTGGAGATAATATGACGAATGACTGCCGAGCCGATGAAGCCGGCGCCGCCGGTTACTAGAATTTTCACGCGAAACCATACCCTTGAGTTGCTGACAGGGCCGCCAACCGAGCGCTGTCTAATCCATGAACGCAAAAGCCGTCATCTAAGCAGAGGCTTCTGACAGAGTCAGTATGATCCGATGTTGGAGTTTGCCATCATCGGACAAGCCTAGCATTTTACAGCTTAATGACGATTTTACTAATGGATATAGACAAGCTGTGGCGCGCACTGGACACACACTGTGTATTTGTCGCGATCAGACAAGGCGCTTGCGTGCAGCTCTGGATGTACGCCCCAGAAACCATCCCAGAATCGGCCCAATCAGCATGCCGATCAGCAGCGCAAGAACAACGAAAAGCGACACAGGTAGTTGAGGTCCAGCCAAGCCAAGGAACAACAACGAAACCGACTGTTGATTCTCAAGAACGAAGGCAAGCACCGCCAGAACAAGCAGCAGTACAAACACGCCAAGGAGTATCCGCTTGAGATTACGCATGCGCCGATCCTTTAATTATGAAGGTCAAACCCCTCCTCCTCTTCCTCGTTCACCCTGTCACGCAGCTCTTTTCCTGGCTTGAAGTGCGGAACGAACTTGCCGTCCAGGCTGACAGATTGACCGGTTTTTGGATTACGGCCTACGCGTGGCGCGCGATAGTGCAACGAGAAGCTGCCAAAGCCGCGGATCTCGATACGATCCCCGGTGGCCAGACATTGGGACATTTGCTCAAGCATGGTCTTGATGGCCAGCTCCACATCTTTAGATGAGAGCAGCCCTTGATGGGTGACAATTCGTTCGATCAACTCCGACTTCGTCATATTTTTCCCTTCTTTTTCAAGCAGCTAGATCAGCGCTTCAAAGGTTTTAGCACGCCCGGAGAAATTTGAAAAGCCCGAGTATTGACATATCTTTACCGAAGACGTGGCGCACATTTATGTAGCACAACATCACTACAAAATTATTACGATCTCACCGACAAATAATCAACATTGTGCGCGTCACATACCCTGCAGGATTGAAACCAAAAGGAAACTCATCCTCTTCCTTAGCCTCGTCGGACCTTGCAATAACCTTGTAACCCGCAGCCTTACACTCTCTATCAGCTCGCTTACGGCATTTTTCCCATCCAGAGCCTAGCCCCGAGCAATCAATTTCGATACCGCTAACGCCCCGCACTACGTGCGTCTTGGCATTCGTGGCACAGCCAGCCAATGTCATTAATGCGATGGCGACAATGAGCTTGTTCATCTACATCCTTATGCCGGGCACACTGCCCAACTGTCATTTGCTTCAGGCTAAAGACTAGTTGCAAATAAGCGATTGATCCTATTAAAGAAAGAGACAATATGTAACGGCTTTTGGTTTCAAAGTCATGGATTAAAGGCCGATTTAAACTTCAGACCCACCAAATCACAGACACAAAAAAGGGCGACCGAAGTCGCCCTTTTTCTATGGTCTGACAGAACTTAGTTCTGTTTTTCCATTTGTGCACGCAACAGGTCGCCCAGAGTGGTAGGACCAGCAGCAGGTTCCGAAGTCGCTGGCTTGTCGCGCAGGCTTTGGATTGCTTCTTTCTCTTCAGCATCGTCTTTCGACTTGATGGAGAGCTGGATTACGCGGCTCTTGCGGTCAACGCTGATGATCTTGGCTTCTACTTCCTGGCCTTCTTTCAGAACGTTGCGCGCGTCTTCAACGCGGTCACGGCTGATTTCGGAGGCTTTCAGAGTCGCTTCGATATCGTCGGCCAGAGTGATGATGGCGCCTTTAGCGTCAACTTCTTTCACGATGCCTTTAACGATTGCGCCTTTGTCGTTCTCTTGAACGTACTCGGAGAACGGATCGCTTTCCAGTTGCTTGATACCCAGGGAGATGCGCTCGCGCTCTGGGTCAACCGACAGGATAACGGTGTCCAGCTCGTCGCCCTTCTTGAAGCGGCGAACGGCTTCTTCGCCCACTTCGTTCCAAGAGATGTCGGACAGGTGAACCAGACCGTCGATGCCGCCGTCCAGACCAATGAAGATACCGAAATCGGTGATCGACTTGATGGTGCCGGAGATTTTATCGCCCTTGTTGAACTGGCCAGAGAAATCTTCCCATGGGTTAGATTTGCACTGCTTGATGCCGAGGGAGATACGACGACGCTCTTCGTCGATGTCCAGAACCATAACTTCCACTTCGTCGCCGACTTGTACGACTTTCGAAGGATGGATGTTCTTGTTGGTCCAGTCCATTTCAGAAACGTGTACCAGACCTTCAACGCCTTCTTCCAGCTCAGCGAAGCAGCCATAGTCAGTCAGGTTGGTTACACGAGCGGTAACGCGAGTGCTTTCTGGGTAACGGGCTTTGATAGCGACCCATGGATCTTCGCCCAGCTGCTTGAGGCCCAGGGAAACACGATTGCGTTCGCGATCGTATTTCAGAACCTTGACATCAATCTCGTCGCCAACGTTGACGATTTCGGAAGGATGCTTGATACGCTTCCAAGCCATGTCGGTAATGTGCAGCAGGCCATCGACGCCACCCAGATCGACGAATGCGCCGTAATCGGTGAGGTTTTTGACGATACCTTTGACTTGTTGGCCTTCCTGCAAGGATTCCAGCAGAGCTTCGCGCTCGGCGGAGTTCTCGGCTTCCAGGACGCTACGACGGGAAACGACAACGTTGTTGCGTTTCTGGTCGAGCTTGATGACCTTGAATTCCAGCTCTTTGCCTTCCAAGTGCGTGGTGTCGCGCACTGGACGGACGTCAACCAGAGAACCTGGCAGGAACGCACGGATGCCGTTAACGTCGACAGTGAAGCCGCCTTTAACCTTACCGTTGATAACGCCCTTAACCACTTCTTCGGCTGCGAAGGCTGCTTCCAGAACAATCCAGCATTCAGCGCGCTTGGCTTTTTCACGGGACAGCTTGGTTTCACCAAAGCCGTCTTCAACCGAGTCCAGAGCAACGTGAACTTCGTCACCGACGTTGATAGTCAGTTCGCCAGCATCGTTGTAGAACTGCTCAAGCGGGATGAGTGCTTCAGACTTCAGGCCAGCGTGAACGGTTACCCAACGAGCTTGGTAATCGATATCAACGATAACACCGGTGATGATGGAGCCTGCCTGAAGGTTCAGGGTTTTTAGGCTTTCTTCAAAGAGTTCCGCAAAGCTTTCGCTCATTTTAATTCCTGTTGAATAAGGGCGAAGGATACGCCCATCTCCACATCCCAGACGACGTGGGTTACGTTCATTTGAAGAAGCAGCGCAGGACTATGACTGGTCCCCTGGGTCGCTTCTTGGTCACCCGGCAATATCGCGAATTGCGATCTCACTCATGATGCGTTGCAGCACCTGATCGATGGATAATTCCGTTGAATCCAGCTGTATGGCGTCAGCCGCCGGTTTAAGCGGGGCTACCGCTCGCTGGGTGTCACGCTCATCGCGGACACGTATCTCATCTAGCAGACTCGACAGACTAACACCATCGACTTTGCCCTTCAACTGCAAGTATCGACGGCGCGCACGCTCCTCCGCACTGGCAGTGAGGAATATCTTCAGCGGCGCATCGGGAAACACCACCGTACCCATGTCTCGGCCATCAGCCACCAACCCCGGTGGCTCCTGAAATGCACGCTGGCGCTGCAGCAGCGCATCGCGCACGGCCGGCAGCGCGGCGACCTGGGAAGCCCAGGCGCCGACCTGCTCGTTACGCAGGTCATCCGTCACATCATCACCTTCAAGAATGATTCGCTGGGGATGACCTTCCGTCGCACCAACAAACTGCACGTCCAGATGAGCGGCCAACAGCTTCAGCGATTCTTCATTGGTCAAATCGACGCCATGATTGCGCGCAGCGAATGCCAACAGGCGGTAAAGGGCACCGGAATCCAGCAGACACCACCCCAACTGCCTGGCCAGGATACCGGCAATAGTGCCCTTGCCCGAACCGCTAGGACCGTCGATGGTGATGACCGGTGGCTTGATATTCACGACTGAGCCTCTTGAACAACACGAATGCCGACCTGAGCACACAACGCGAGAAAGTTCGGGAACGACGTCGCGACGTTGGCGCAATCATGGATGCGAATCGGGGCAGTCGCACGCAGCGAAGCCACGCTAAACGCCATGGCAATCCGATGATCGCCATGCCCATGCACTTCGCCGCCGCCGATCAGGCCGCCGTCGATGATGATGCCGTCCGGGGTCGGTTCGCACTTGACGCCCAACGCCAGCAAGCCATCGGCCATGACCTGGATCCGGTCCGACTCTTTGACTCGCAGCTCTTCGGCACCACGCAGTACGGTGCGTCCCTCTGCACAGGCGGCGGCGACGAACAATACCGGAAACTCGTCGATGGCCAGCGGAACCAGCGCCTCGGGAATTTCGATACCTTTGAGTTTAGCTGCTCGCACGCGCAGGTCTGCAACTGGCTCGCCGCCGACTTCGCGCAGGTTTTCCAGGGTGATGTCTGCGCCCATCAGGCGAAGGATATCGATCACACCAGTACGAGTCGGGTTAATGCCGACGTGCTCAAGCACCAGCTCGGACCCTTCGGCGATCGACGCTGCCACCAAGAAGAACGCCGAAGACGAAATATCGCCCGGCACTTCAATATGGGTCGCTGTCAATTTGTGGCCGGACTCGACCGACGCCGTAGCGCCATTAACGGTCACCGGGTAGCCGAAGCCGCGCAGCATGCGCTCGGTGTGGTCACGAGTCGGCGCTGGCTCGGTGACCGAGGTTTTGCCTTCGGCGTACAGACCCGCCAACAGCAGGCAGGATTTAACCTGAGCACTGGCCATTGGCATGGTGTAGGTCAAGCCTTTGAGCGTCTTGCCGCCACGAATGATCATCGGCGGGCGACCTTCAGCAGCCGTCTCGATCACAGCGCCCATTTCACGCAGCGGATTGGCCACGCGATTCATCGGCCGCTTGGACAGCGAAGCATCACCGGTCAGCGTGCTATCGAAGCTTTGCGCAGCCAGCAGGCCGGACAGCAAACGCATCGACGTGCCGGAGTTACCCAGGTAAATCGGACCCGGTGCAGGCTTCAAGCCATGCAGGCCGACGCCGTGAATCGTCACGCGGCCGTGGTGCGGACCTTCGATAACAACGCCCATGTCGCGGAAGGCCTGCAAGGTCGCCAGGGCATCTTCGCCCTCAAGGAAACCTTCGACTTCGGTGGTGCCTTCGGCCAAGGAGCCAAGCATGATCGAACGGTGGGAAATCGATTTGTCGCCCGGTACACGAATCCGCCCAGTCAGGCGGCCACCAGGTTGTGCCAGGAAAATCAGGTCGTTGGAGTTCATAGCGTCCACATAAGCCCGGCGGGCCAGGATTTTACTGAAATGTTCGCGGGCAACCCGGGCGCGAGTAAACACGCCCAATAATTGGTGCCCATCCCCTGCATCGACCGCGTCGCGCAAGGCGTCGAGGTCACTGCGAAATGTATCGAGTGTGCGCAGGACAGCTTCGCGGTTGGCGAGGAAGATGTCGTGCCACATGACCGGGTCGCTACCAGCGATTCTTGTGAAATCGCGGAAACCGCCCGCAGCGTAACGGAAGATCTCAAGATTTTCATTGCGCTTGGCCAGCGAGTCGACCAAACCGAATGCAAGCAAGTGCGGCAAATGGCTGGTGGCCGCCAACACTTCATCGTGGCGTTCGACCTGCATGTGCTCGACATCGGCGCCCAATTCGCGCCACAACCGATCGACCACAGCCAATGCGACCGGATCAGTTTGATCCAGCGGCGTCAGAATCACTTTATGACGACGGAAAAGGTCCGAGTTGGAGGCTTCTACCCCGCTCTGCTCGGAACCGGCAATCGGATGCCCCGGCACAAAGCGCGGCGGCATGCCGCCAAACGCTTCGGTCGCCGCACGCACCACATTGCCTTTCGCGCTGCCGACGTCTGTCAGAATCGCCTGACCAAGCTCCATACCGGCCAACTGGACCAACATTTTTTCCATGGCCAGGATCGGTACGGCGAGCTGAATCACGTCGGCGCCCTGGCAGGCGACAACCAGGTCTTCTTCGCAGCGATCCACTACGCCCAACTCGACCGCCAGCTTGCGCGATTGTGGATCGAGATCGACACCGACCACTTCGCGACACACGCCGCTTTCACGCAGACCTTTGGCAAACGAACCGCCGATCAATCCCAGACCGACCACCACCAGGCGACCGATCATAGGCTGCGCAGATTGCAGTGCAATGACATCAACCACGAGTCATAACCTTGGTCAGCGCCTCAAGGAAGCGGCTGTTTTCAGCCGGCAGACCGATGGTGATGCGCAAGTGGTTGGGCATGCCGTAGTTGGCCACGGGACGCACGATAACGCCTTCGCCAAGCAAGCCCTGGAAGACAGGTGCAGCAACCTGCCCCAGATCGACGCAGATAAAGTTGCCTTTCGAAGGGATCCAGCTCAGCCCCAGCGCACGAAAACCCGCTTGCAATTGCAGCATGCCGGCTTCATTCAAACGACGGCTTTCAGCGAGGTACTCGGCATCCTGCAACGCCGCGCAAGCAGCGGCCAAGGCCAGACTGTTGACATTGAACGGCTGACGCACACGGTTCAGCACATCCGCGACCACCGCCGTAGATAAACCATAGCCAACCCGCAGCGCTGCAAGGCCATATGCCTTGGAGAAGGTCCGCGACACCAACAAGTTCGGATAAGCCGCCAGGTAGTCGAGGCCATCAGGCAATTCGCTGCCTTGCGCGTATTCGATGTAGGCCTCATCCAGCACGACTAGCACATGAGCCGGTACGTCCTGTAGGAATTCGTCCAGCGCCTCGGCATCGAACCAGGTCCCGGTCGGGTTGTTCGGGTTAGCGATAAACACCACCCGGGTATCGGCATCAATCGCAGCCAACATGGCTGGCAGGTCATGCCCCCAGTCTTTGGCCGGAATCACCTTGGCCTGCGCGCCGACTGCCTGAACGACGATCGGGTAGACCGCAAACGCGTGTTCGCTGAACACGGCATTCAAGCCAGGCGCCAGATAAGCACGTCCGACCAACTCAAGAATGTCGTTGGAACCATTGCCCAGCGTTACCTGATTCAGTTCGACACGGCACTTGTCGGCCAGCAAGCTCTTGAGCGCAAAACCGTTGCCATCTGGGTAACGAGTCAGTTCAGCCAACGCTTCATGAATGGCCTCCAGCACCTTGGGACTGGCACCCAGTGGGTTTTCGTTACTCGCCAACTTGACGATTTTAGCCGGATCGATATCCAGCTCGCGCGCCAGCTCGTCCACGGGCTTGCCCGGAACGTAAGGCGAAAGTTGTTGCACGCCCGGCTGTGCCAGAGCGAGGAAGTCGCCACTCATTTGCTACCGCCCTTAGAGAACTGCTTTCGGGTAGGAACCCAGCACTTTGAGTGCTACTGCTTCCTGACTGATCTTTTCCAGCACGCTTTTGACCAGCGGGTCGCGGTGATGGCCGACGAAATCGATGAAAAACACGTAAGTCCATTTACCACTGCGCGACGGACGAGTCTCAATGCGGGTCAGATCGATACCGTTGTCGTGAAACGGCACCAACAACTCATGCAATGCGCCTGGCTTGTTGCTCATGGAAACGATGATCGACGTTTTGTCGTCGCCGGTCGGCGGTACTTCCTGGCTGCCAATGATCAGGAATCGCGTGGAGTTGTCCGGACGATCCTCGATTTTTTCTGCAAGACGGGTCAGACCGTACAAACCTGCGGCCATGTCGCCGGCAATCGCCGCCGAATTCCACTCACCTTTAACCCGCTTGGCCGCTTCGGCGTTGCTGGAGACGGCCACACGCTCGACATTTGGATAATGGGCGTCCAGCCACTTGCGGCACTGGGCCAGGGACTGGGCATGGGAGTAGATGCGACTGATGCTGTCGGTCTTGGTGTTTTCACCGACCAACAGATGATGGTGAATCCGCAGCTCAACTTCGCCACAGATCACCATGTCGTGTTCCAGGAAGCTGTCGAGGGTGTGGTTGACCGCGCCTTCGGTGGAGTTTTCCACCGGGACCACGCCAAAGTTCACCGCACCGGCCGCCACCTCGCGAAACACTTCGTCGATCGCCGCCATGGGTTTGCTGATCACCGCGTGGCCGAAGTGTTTCATGGCCGCCGCCTGGGTGAAGGTGCCTTCAGGCCCGAGGTATGCGACTTTCAGCGGCTGTTCGAGCGCCAGGCAGGAGGACATGATTTCACGGAACAACCGCGCCATCTCCTCATTGCCCAACGGCCCCTGATTGCGCTCCATCACACGCTTGAGCACCTGAGCTTCGCGCTCGGGACGATAGAACACCGGCACTTCGCCTTCGGCCAGTGAAGCCATCTTTACGCGTGCAACTTCCTGGGCGCAGCGTGCGCGCTCGCTGATCAACTCCAGGACTTTAGTGTCCAGGGCATCAATGCGGACGCGCAGTGCCTTGAGTTCTTGCTCAGACATTAGCCGTGTTCCTTCTCGAACTCTGCCATGTACGAAACCAGCGCGTTAACCGCAGTGATGTCGACGGCGTTATAGATGGAGGCGCGCATGCCGCCCACCGAACGGTGACCCTTGAGGTTCAACAGGCCTCGCTCCTCGGCACCCGCCAGGAAAGGCTTGTCGAGGCGGTCATCGGCCAAGCGGAACGGCACGTTCATCCACGAGCGGTCCGGCTTGTTGATCGGGTTGCTGTACAAGCCACTGGCGTCAATGAAGTCGTACAGCGTGCGCTGCTTGATGTCATTGAGCCTGCCCATGGCTTCAACGCCGCCCTGCTCTTTCAGCCACTCGAAGACCAGGCCAGAGAGGTACCAAGCCAGTGTCGGCGGCGTGTTGTACATCGAGCCGTTATCGGCCGCGACCTTGTAGTCGAGCATGGTCGGGCACAGGGAGCGCGCGCGACCCAGCAGGTCTTCACGAACGATATTCACCAGAATGCCGCTCGGGCCGATGTTCTTTTGAGCACCGGCGTAGATCATGCCGAAACGCGAGATATCCATAGGTCGGGACAGGATGTCCGAGGACATGTCAGCCACCAGCGGGACGTCGCCGGTTTCGGGAATCCAGTTGAACTCCAGACCGCCGATGGTTTCATTCGGCGCGTAATGGACGTAGGCCGCGTCCTTGGACAGCTTCCATTCGTTCTGACCGGGAATAGCGAAATAGTCATAAGGCTTGGCGGTTGCGGCCACATTGACGTGACCGTAGCGCGAAGCTTCTTCAATGGCTTTCTGTGACCAGATACCGGTGTCGATATAGTCGGCCGAGCCATTTTCCGGCAACAGGTTCAGAGGAATCTGAGCAAATTGCTGGCTGGCACCGCCCTGCAGAAACAGCACTTTATAGTTCGAAGGGATATTCAGCAGATCACGCAGATCCTGCTCGGCCTTGGTGGCAATCGACACGAACTCATCACTGCGATGGCTCATCTCCATGACCGAAAGGCCCTTGCCGTGCCAATCAAGGAGTTCACCCTGGGCGCGCGTCAGGACAGCTTCGGGAAGCGCCGCAGGACCGGCACAGAAGTTATAGGCTCTCTTGCTCACATCCAATCTCGCTCTGATTTGGGGGTATCACGTAATAAATAATCAGTCGACACAGACCTCACGGGCAAGCCTTTGTGGGAACTGGCTTGCCTGCGATTGCATCAGCGCGGTGCTCAAGACACACCGCAGTGCCCGCATCGCGGGCTAGTCCGGCGCCCACAAGAGCCCTTTCACTCAGGATCTTCGGGGGTGTCGAATTTTCAAAAGGGACAAACAACAAGGGGGCGAATCTTCATCCGCCCCCTGCATGTCCGCTTATTCCTGCGGTTCTTCGTCGGCTGCGGCGTCGAGCTGCTGGTCTTCGACAGCGCCGTCGATCACGACTTCACCCTCGAACCCTGCACCCTCTTCACCTTCCAGCTCTTCGCCCTCGACTTCCGACGGCTCCTGAACCCGCTCCAAACCGACCAACGTTTCATCGCTGGCGAGTTTGATCAGGGTCACGCCTTGGGTGTTACGCCCCAGGCTGGAGACTTCGTCGACACGAGTACGAACCAATGTGCCCTGGTCGGAAATCAGCATGATTTCCTCGCCATCAAGCACCTGGACCGCCCCAACCAAGCGACCGTTACGCTCGTTGCTGACCATGGCGATAACACCTTGACCGCCACGCTTGTACTCAGGGAACTCGGTGATCGCGGTACGCTTGCCGTAACCACGCGCAGAAGCGGTCAGGATCTGGCTGCCCTCTTCCGGAATCAGCATGGAAATCAGTTTCTGACCTTCCGGCAGACGCATGCCGCGAACGCCGCGAGCGGTACGGCCCATGGCGCGAACGTCGGACTCTTTGAAGCGAGTGACCTTGCCGCCGTCGGAGAACAGCATGACTTCACGCTCGCCATCGGTAATGGCGGCAGAAATCAGTACGTCGCCCTCGTCCAGCTCCAGCGCGATCAGACCGACACTGCGTTGACGGCTGAAGGATTCCAGCGGGGTCTTCTTCACAGTACCGTCAGCGGTGGCCATGAAGATGAAGTGACCCTCGGTGTACTCGTCGACCGGCAGCATGGTGGTGATGTATTCACCATCGCCCAGCGGCAACAGGTTGACCAACGGACGACCGCGGGCAGCGCGGGACGCTTCCGGAATTTCGTAGGTTTTCAGCCAGTACACTTTGCCTTTGCTGGAGAACAGCAGCAGCGTGGTGTGGCTGTTCGCGACCAGCAGGTGAGCGATGTAATCCTCATCCTTGACGCCGGTAGCCGATTTACCTTTACCGCCGCGACGCTGAGCCTGGTACGCAGCCAGTGGCTGGGTCTTGGCGTAGCCACCGTGGGAGATGGTCACGACGCGCTCTTCTTCCGGGATCATGTCACCCAGAGTCAGGTCCAGACGCGCATCGAGAATTTCGGTGCGGCGCACGTCACCGTATTCGGCGCGAATCACTTCCAGCTCTTCGCGGATCACTTCCATCAGGCGCGTTGCGCTGTTGAGGATGCGAATCAGCTCGCCGATTTGATTGAGAATCTCCTGGTACTCGGCCAGCAGCTTTTCATGCTCCAAGCCGGTCAGGCGGTGCAGACGCAGTTCCAGAATGGCTTGCGCCTGTTCTGGCGACAGGAAGTACTTGCCTTCACGCAGACCGTATTGCGGATCCAGTGTCTCTGGACGGCACGAATCAGCACCGGCACGCTCAACCATTGCAACAACGGCGCTGGATTCCCACGCCATCTTGATCAGCGCTTCCTTGGCTTCCGACGGTGTCGGCGAAGCCTTGATCAGCGCGATGACCGGGTCGATGTTCGACAAGGCAACCGCTTGACCTTCGAGAATGTGACCACGCTCGCGTGCTTTACGCAGCTCGAACACGGTACGCCGGGTAACCACTTCGCGACGGTGACGGACGAAGGCTTCCAGCAGATCCTTGAGGTTCAGGATGCGGGGACGGCCGTCGATCAGCGCCACGATGTTGATACCGAACACCGCTTGCAACTGAGTCTGAGCGTAAAGGTTATTGAGGATGACCTCAGGCACTTCGCCGCGACGCAGTTCGATCACGACGCGCATACCGTCTTTGTCAGACTCGTCGCGCAGCTCAGTGATGCCTTCCAGTTTTTTCTCTTTAACCAGCTCGGCGATCTTCTCGATCAGACGGGCTTTGTTCAACTGGTAAGGCAGTTCGGTGATGACGATTTGCTGACGGCCACCGACCTTGTCGATGTCTTCGATCATCGAGCGGGCACGCATGTAAATGCGGCCGCGACCGGTACGGTAGGCTTCAATGATGCCGGCACGACCGTTGATGATCGCAGCGGTCGGGAAGTCGGGACCGGGGATGTAGTGCATCAACTCATCAATGGTCAACTCTGGGTTGTCGATGAGTGCCAGGCAACCGTCGATGACTTCACCAAGGTTGTGCGGCGGAATGTTGGTCGCCATGCCCACGGCAATACCGCTGGAGCCGTTGACCAACAGGTTGGGAATACGGGTCGGCATGACCGCGGGGATCATTTCGGTGCCGTCGTAGTTCGGCACCCAGTCCACGGTTTCTTTGTGCAGGTCAGCCAGCAGCTCGTGCGCCAGCTTGGTCATGCGCACTTCGGTGTATCGCATGGCGGCAGCGTTGTCGCCGTCCACAGAACCGAAGTTGCCCTGACCGTCTACCAGCAGGTAGCGCAGGGAAAATGGCTGCGCCATCCGAACGATGGTGTCGTATACCGCGGTATCACCGTGAGGGTGATACTTACCGATCACGTCACCGACAACACGGGCAGATTTCTTGTACGGCTTGTTGAAGTCGTTGCCCAGCTCGCTCATCGCGAACAGCACACGCCGATGCACGGGCTTCAAGCCATCGCGCGCATCCGGCAACGCCCGACCAACAATTACGCTCATTGCATAATCGAGGTAGGACTGCTTCAGCTCGTCTTCGATATTGACCGGGAGGATTTCTTTGGCCAGTTCGCCCATGAGAAGCTCGATTCCTTTTTCTGGTGAAACCTCGTCACATCCATATGGGACGAACGAAGCTCGCCGCTGCAGGCTGAGTGCCATGCACCGACTTACGACAAATCAATAAGTTAAACCATGGATTTGCGCAGTAAAGACAACCCCGCGGGACTGCCTCGGAAAACGCCGGATGTTATCACAAGAGCCGCCACGCACCTATCCCCCTGACGAGCATGGAGCATAGTTAGTTGACCGATGACAGGCTTAACGGCGACGAGAGAAGCTTAGAGCCGTGGTGAATGCAGATTGGGGGCCTGAATGGGGACTCTTTGTTGGCTGCCGCACCTCTTCGCGAACAGACTCCCCCCATGAGATGTTTGTTGTGCCGACGCGCGCGGTCACACCTCGATCAACGTTGGGGCGAGCCTGGCGAATTATCAGTCGCCCCAGACCCTCAATGCAGGCGCTTGCGGCACATCAATTGGGCCATTTTCGCGGCATCAGGCCGTTCGACGATGCCTTTTTCAGTGACGATCGCATCGATCAAATCGGCCGGGGTCACGTCGAACACCGGGTTGAACGCATCGACATCAGCCCCGACCCGCTTGCCGCCGACTTCCAAAAGCTCACGACCATCGCGCTCTTCAATCGGAATCTCGTCGCCACTGGCCAGGGTCATGTCGATAGTCGAACTCGGCGCCACCACCATGAAGCGCACGCCGTGATGCATCGCGTTCACCGCCAACTGATACGTACCAATCTTGTTCGCCACGTCGCCATTGGCGGTGATGCGGTCGGCACCGACGATGACCCAGGTAATACCTTTGGTCTTCATGATGTGGGCGGCGGCAGAGTCAGCATTGAGTGTCACTGGAATGCCTTCGTTAGCCAGCTCCCAAGCGGTCAGTCGCGAGCCCTGCAGCCACGGACGGGTTTCGTCGGCATAGACGCGCTCGACCATGCCTTCGATAAAGGCACCGCGAATAACCCCCAATGCCGTCCCAAAGCCGCCGGTGGCCAGGGCCCCGGTGTTGCAATGGGTCAGGATCGTCTGGGCGTTGCCCTGGTGCTTGCGGATGAGGTCCACGCCCAGTTGCGCCATGGTCAGGTTGGCTTCGCGATCACTTTCATGAATGGCGATAGCTTCCGCCTCCAGTGCCGCCAGAGGGTCGGCATGTTCCTTGAGACGATCCAGGCGGTCACGCATGCGACTCAAGGCCCAAAACAGATTCACCGCCGTTGGACGAGAATCGGCCAGCACCGCGTAATCCTCTTCCCACGAAGCTTGCCAGTCACCGCCCTCGGCAATCCGGGCGCGGGCCGACAGCACCATGGCATAGGCGGCACTGATGCCAATCGCCGGCGCACCGCGCACCACCATTGAACGAATGGCCTCGGCCACGCCAGCCGCGCTGGTGTAGGCGATCCAGGTCTCCTCGAACGGCAAAATACGCTGATCCAGCAGATACAGGGCACCATCACGCCAATCGATGGCCTTCACCTTCTCCGCAGCCAACAGTCGATCGCGCATCCCTCACCCCGCACTCATGAACAAAAGCCGCCGATTATAGCGATCCCCCCGCGAAGACGCTCGGGTATACTTCGCCATCCTTTACAAAAGCACTGGAACCGATCCTCGATGCCCAAACCTGTCGTTGCGCTCGACTTACTATTGCTGCCGACCTGGCTGGTACCCGTCGAACCCGCTGGCGTGGTCCTCAGGGAGCACGGTCTAGGCATTCGTGATGGCCGCATCGTGTTTATCGGCCCACGCGCCGAAGCGCTGAAGTGTAACGCTACCGAAGTGCGCGAACTGCCGGATGTCCTGCTCAGTCCCGGCCTCGTCAATGCCCACGGTCATGCGGCGATGACATTGTTCCGCGGCCTGGCCGATGACCTGCCACTGATGACCTGGCTCGAAAATCACATCTGGCCGGCCGAGGCCAAGTGGGTCAGTGAAGAGTTCGTGCGCGACGGAACGGACCTTGCCATCGCCGAACAACTCAAAGGCGGCATCACCTGTTTCTCTGACATGTACTTCTTCCCGAAGGTTGCCAGCGAACGGGTTCACAACAGCGGCATTCGCGCGCAAATCGCGATTCCCATCCTCGATTTCCCGATTCCAGGCGCCAGCACGGCGGACGAAGCCATTCGTCAGGGCGTGGAACTGTTCGGCGATCTCAAGCACCACGATCGGATAAAAATCACTTTCGGTCCTCACGCCCCCTACACCGTGGGTGACGAAAACCTGGAAAAAGTCCGGGTGATCGCTGAAGAGCTGGACGCCTCGATTCACATGCATGTCCACGAAACGGCCTTCGAAGTGCAGCAGGCCGTCGAACAGCGTGGCGAACGTCCACTGGCCCGCCTCGCCCGTCTTGGTCTACTGGGGCCGCGCTTCCAAGCGGTTCACATGACCCAGATCAGCGAGGAAGACCTCGCATTGCTGGTAGAAAGCAACACCCATGTCATTCATTGCCCTGAGTCAAACCTGAAACTGGCCAGCGGCTTTTGCCCGGTCGAGCGCTTGTGGCAAGCCGGGGTAAACGTTGCCGTCGGTACCGATGGCGCGGCCAGCAACAATGACCTCGACTTGCTCGGCGAAACCCGCACCGCCGCACTGCTGGCCAAGGCCGTCGCCGGCTCGGCAACAGCGCTGGATGCCCACAGAGCCTTGCGCATGGCCACTCTGAACGGTGCCCGCGCACTGGGCATGGAGGCTGAGGTCGGCTCGCTGGAAATCGGCAAGGCCGCTGACATCGTCGCATTCGACCTGTCGGGCCTGGCGCAACAACCGGTCTACGACCCGGTGTCGCAGCTGATTTACGCCACCAGTCGCGACTGCGTAAAACACCTCTGGGTTGCCGGCAAGCAACTGCTCGACGACGGACGCCTGACCCGTCTGGATGAAGAACAGCTGTGCGCCACTGCCAAAGCCTGGGGCCAACGCATCAGCGGCCATACCGAATCGTAAGTCTCCCGGACCGAAACCGGGGCAACAGCATTTTTGAAGTTTAGAGGACTTAAACCATGAGCAACGTCGACTACGCAGAAATCGCCAAATTCGAAGCCCTGGCCCACCGTTGGTGGGACCGCGAAAGCGAGTTCAAGCCACTGCACGATATCAATCCGCTGCGGGTCAATTGGATTGACGAACGGGTCAATCTGGCCGGCAAGAAAATCCTCGACGTCGGCTGCGGCGGCGGCATCCTCAGCGAAGCCATGGCCCAGCGCGGCGCCACCGTGATGGGTATCGACATGGGCGAAGCCCCCCTGGCGGTGGCTCAACTGCATCAACTCGAATCCGGCGTGAGCGTTGAGTATCGACAGATCACCGCCGAAGCCCTGGCCGAAGAAATGCCCGAGCAGTTCGACGTGGTCACGTGCCTCGAAATGCTTGAGCACGTACCAGACCCCTCTTCAGTGATCCGCGCGTGCTTTCGCATGGTCAAACCCGGCGGCCAAGTGTTCTTCTCCACCATCAACCGCAACCCGAAGGCCTACCTGTTCGCCATCATCGGCGCCGAATACATCATGAAGCTGCTGCCACGCGGTACTCACGACTTCAAGAAATTCATCCGGCCTTCCGAGTTAGGCGCCTGGAGCCGCATGGCGGGCCTGACCGTCAAGGACATCATCGGTCTGACTTACAACCCGCTGACCAAGCACTACAAACTCGCGGCCGATGTCGACGTCAACTACATGATCCAGACCCTGCGCGAGGAGTAAGCCGATGCGAATCAGAGCAGTCCTTTTCGACATGGACGGCACCCTGCTCGACACCGCACCCGACTTCATTGCCGTCTGCCAGGCAATGCGTGCCGACCGCGGTTTGCCGCCGATGAACGACAAGCACATCCGCGACGAAGTCTCCGGCGGCGCCAAAGCCATGGTCGCGGTGACCTTTTCAATGGACCCGGAGTCGCCAGGCTTCGAGGAGCTGCGTCTTGAGTTTCTGGAACGCTACGTCAAGGGATGCGCGGTTCACAGCAAGCTCTTCGACGGCATGAGCGAACTGCTGGCTGACATCGAAAAAGCAAACCTGATCTGGGGCGTGGTCACCAACAAACCGCTGCGCTTTGCCGAGCCGATCATGCAACAACTGGGGCTGGCAGAACGTTCGGCGCTGCTGATTTGCCCGGACCACGTAAAAAACAGCAAACCGCACCCGGAGCCTTTGATCCTGGCGTGCAAAATGCTCGACCTGGACCCGGCCAGCGTGCTGTTTGTTGGCGATGACCTGCGGGATATCGAGTCAGGACGCGATGCCGGTACCAAAACGGCTGCTGTGACCTACGGCTACATCCACCCGGACGATAACCCGCGGCACTGGGGGGCGGACGTGGTAGTTGATCATCCACTGGAGTTGCGCAAGGTGTTGGATAGCGCCTTGTGTAGCTGCTGATAATCGGTTTCAGACGCTGAGAATGAGGCGCGAGCAGTGACGCCTTCGCGGGCCAGCCCGCGTTCTTCTCACGACTGCGAAACCCATGCGGGGGCGGGCGTGCTCACAAATGAACGCTCTTCAGTCTGTTTTCTGTTTTGTTGAGGTTTTTATGTTTGATTACTCCGCCCGTCCTGAATTACTCAAGGGCCGGATCATCCTGGTCACCGGTGCGGGTCGCGGTATCGGCGCCGCCGCCGCAAAAACCTACGCGGCCCACGGTGCCACGGTGCTCCTGCTCGGCAAGACCGAAGCAAACCTGACGCAGGTCTACGACGAAATCGAAGCGGCTGGGCACCCACAACCGGCTGTGATCCCGTTTAACCTGGAAACCGCCCTGCCCCATCAATACGATGAGCTGGCGGCCATGATCGAGACTGAGTTCGGCCACCTTGACGGGCTACTACACAACGCCTCGATCATTGGCCCTCGGACACCGATTGAACAATTGTCCGGCGAAAACTTCATGCGTGTCATGCACATCAACGTCAACGCGATGTTCATGCTCACCAGCACGCTGCTGCCGCTGCTCAAATTGTCGCCGGACGCTTCGGTGGTGTTTACCTCCAGCAGTGTCGGACGCAAGGGCCGAGCGTACTGGGGCGCTTATGGCGTATCCAAGTTTGCCACCGAAGGCCTGATGCAAACCCTCGCCGATGAACTGGATGCCGTGGCACCCATGCGCTCCAACAGCATCAACCCAGGCGCCACACGCACCAGCATGCGCGCCCAGGCCTACCCGGCAGAAAACCCTCTGACTAACCCGACACCTGAAGAAATAATGCCGGTCTATCTGTACCTGATGGGACCGGACAGCACAGGCATCAATGGTCAGGCGTTCAACGCCCAGTAGCGCCATATATCGCTTTTATGCCGTGCCGTTTTACCGGCGCGGCAATCAAAGACCGCGGTAACGCGCCCCGAATCAGTCAAACAATTGCCATCACCTAGCGCCGCCCACCACAAAAATCCTTCTAACTAATTGATTTAAAAAGTCTTTTATTAATATGAACTGAATGGCACGACTTTCGCTCTAATTTTGTTCAAACACGCAGTGTGAAAGCAAATGGGGCGTCGCTTAAATCAGAAGGTTATTAATCTTCGACAAAGCGGATTAAGCTTGGACCAAATGTCCTACGGGACTGATGGACCAGTACGACACGCAGCCCAAAGCCGCTCTCACCCAGCCTGTAAGACAGCCTTACTGCTTAGGGGCGCACACCATATGAAATCACCTTCCCAGACCAACGCAATTGACTTCGATAGCGCCAAATTGCAACGCCTGGGCTTTGGCCAGCAATCCCCTCTTCTGGAACGGCCCGTCAGTCTGGCGCGGCTGAGGCAGCAATTGGGCCAACAGTTGCAAACCAGTCTTGAGCCGAAACGCATTCTTGGGCTCTTTTTCCGCGAAATCCAACGACTCGTCCCACTTGAGGCCCTGAGCTATGGGCACAAGGCGAGTGATTTGCGTCTGGAGTTTGGTCAACGCGGCCATCATTCGGTCAGCTACAGCCTGAGCCATGAAGGCGAGCCTCTGGGTGAGCTGGTGTTTCGCCGCAATCAGCGCTTTAGCGAGCAAGAACTTGGCAATCTGGAATCGCTGTTATCGGCGCTGCTCTACCCTATGCGCAACGCACTGCTGTATAGAGTGGCCACCCAAAGTGCATTGCGCGACCCGCTGACCGACACCGGCAACCGTATTGCCATGGATCAGACCCTGCAACGAGAAATAGAGATGTCGCGGCGGCACTTGCAGCCCCTGTCGCTGCTGATGCTGGACATCGATCACTTCAAAAGCATCAACGACAACCATGGGCACAGCGCCGGTGATGACGTACTCAAGGCTGTTGCCACCCTGATCAAAGGTCAGTTGCGCAACGTGGACATGGTGTTCCGGTTCGGGGGTGAAGAGTTTTTGATCGTGCTGTCCAATACCCACCGGGAAGCGGCGGCGATGGTCGGTGAACGGCTAAGATTTGCCGCGCAGGCTGAGGATTATCAAGCCGATGGCAAGTCGGTCGAACTGACGGTCAGCCTGGGTTGTTCAACGCTGCTCCCAGGCGAGTCGGCCGAAAGCCTGTTGCGACGAGCAGACAGCGCCCTCTACGTCGCCAAACGCGAAGGGCGCAATCGATTGGCGATGGCAGGCTGAACGAGGATAACCCTTTCGGGCGCCACCTTGCTTGTGATGATCCATAACCGGATTGTGCATTAAGCCCCGCAGGCAAGGTCACCCCCGCCTGACTAAGTGGGCCTCAGATCAGTTTTCGACCATCACCATGCGCTCACGAGCGACTGGCACTTTTTCCGAGTGTTCCAACTGAATGCAACGCTCGAGGAACAGGTACATGTAGTCGTAGCTCTTGCACACCGCTTGACGCAATTCGGCTTGAAGTGACTTGCTCGGGTTCATTCCGGCCAGGGTGCAGATGATTTCAAGCGCTTCCCAGGGATGGGCATCATCGTACTGAGCATGCATCTTCAGCCACTTCATCGCCCGCTTTCGGTCTTCCTCAGGGAACGCTGCCGCGTACAACCCATTGGAGCAGACCAGCGCCGACCATTCCCCGGTCGCACCTTCGATGGCGTAGTTAGTGGCAGCGATCGCAACAATCAGCGAATCGGCAGAACTGGTGTGCCAGCACCAGTGACTCAGCGCATGCAGTTCCGGCGCAACCTGTTGCGCCTGAAGATCTTCAAGAGTCACACCATGAGCGCGACTCCAGTTCACCCAGTAATCGGCGTGATTGAGTTCGACGCGAATGTTACGCATCAACCAACGACGCGCCATGTCTTCGCCCGGATGGCGCGCAAAGCGGGTCTTCGTCAAGTTCTGCGCCATATATAAGGCGAACTGTTCGACAACTGGCCAGCCACCGACCAGGTACTGGCGCATGGTTTTAGCGCTAAGTTTGTTGTCGCGCATGCGCTGATAAAGTTCATGCTCGACAACCCGACGCTTACTCTCGCTGCAATCCTGGATCAGTTTCTGAGCCCAGGCGGGGTAACTTGCAGCTTCCATGAGTGGTCCGGTTCGGTTGAATGTGTCGATCACTGTTCGGCTCCTTTTGATTGTGATTGTAAAGATCAGCAAGAGATTTCAACGGAACGTGCCAGGCGCCTTGAACAACAAAGGTTGAGGCCTGGCAGGACGACTTTGCAAACTGTCGCAGGTAAACAATTGCGGGCGCTCTATTACATACCCTTGAGCGTAATCTACCCCAATCTCCAGCAATGCCTGCTCGATCTGAGGTGTTTCAACAAACTCGGCAATCGTGCGTTTACCCATTACATGACCGATGTGGTTAATCACTTCGACCATGGCGCGGTTAATCGGGTCGTCCAGCATATCCTTTACGAAACTCCCATCGATTTTCAGGAAGTCTACAGGTAAATGTTTCAGATAAGCGAACGAAGACATACCGGCGCAAAAGTCATCCAATGAGAACTGACAACCTAAACCTTTGAGTTCATTGATAAATCTTATTGCACTTCCTAAATTTGAAATGGCGCTGGTTTCTGTAATTTCAAAACAAATCATTTCAGGTGGAATAGAGTAAGTAACAAACTGTTCACGCAAGAAGTCCAGGAACGCCTCATCTCCGATAGTAATACCTGACAGATTAATCGCACACACCGCCAAGGGGCCTTTATGTTCTTGCGCTATACATTGCGCAATGATCTTGAAAACGTTTTCCACTACCCAGCGGTCCAGCGATGTCATCAAACCATAACGCTCGGCGGCCGGAATGAAACTGTCGGGCAGAATCATGCGCCCGGCTTCGTCATGCAGACGTAGCAGGATTTCGATGTGCCCGCCCTCCTCGACTCGGCCTAGCGGGGCAATCTCTTGGGCGTAGAGGCAGAAGCGGTTTTCTTCCAGCGCCATGTGCAAGCGCTGCACCCACGCCATTTCGCCGAAACGCATAGACAGCTCAGAATCGTCGGCGTGGTAGACCTGAACCCGGTTGCGCCCCTTCTCCTTGGCCATGTAGCAGGCCATATCTGCAGCACGTAGAGAAGCCTCGAGCGTGGTCGGAGTATGGGCGACATGCACCAGACCAATGCTCACGGTGGTCAGGAACGGTCGCCCCTTCCACACGAAGTGCAGGTTTTGCACCGTCTGCCGCACACTCTCGGCGATTTTTTCCGCGGCTTCCGGCGCACAGTTTTCCAGCAGAATGCCGAACTCGTCGCCGCCCAACCGGGCCAGGGTATCGCCCTCACGCAGGCCCGATTGCAGCAGCGCACAGATGTGCCGCAGCAACTCATCGCCCGCCGCGTGACCACAGGTATCGTTGACCAGCTTGAACTGATCCAGGTCCAGAAACATCAAAGCGTGACGCCCCGACTGCCGCGTCAAATTGTGCAGGGCCTGTTCGAGGCGGTACTCGAACTCACGGCGGTTAGCCAATCCGGTCAAGGCATCATGGGTGGCCTGCCACGACAGATTGGCGATGTACTGTCGCTCTTGGGTCATGTCGTGCAGCACCAACACCGCACCACTGACCTTGTCGGCGTTGCGGATAGGCGCTCCGACCAACGTGACCGATACGGTGCTGCCGTCCAGACGCTGGATCAGCTTGGAGTGTTCACTGCCACCGCTGAGCTGGCCGCTCAAAATATGCTCGATCAGGGTGAACCCGTCGGCCATGGCATTTTCGTCCAGTAAATTGAACAGTGCCGCCAGCGGCAACCCGATTGCCTGTTCAGCTTTCCAGTGCGTCAACGCCTCTGCAGCCGGATTCATATAAGCAATTGCACCTTCGACATCCGTGGTGATCACCCCATCACCAATCGATTGCAGAGTGATTTGCGCTCGATCCTTCTCCAACTGCAAGGCATCAGCAAACGCATGACGCTGCTTGAGCAACTTATGGGTACGCAGTAACGCCAGCACAATCAATCCCAGCGCAGTAGCCAGGTTGGTCACCAGCAGCAGCCGCAGAATCAATCGCGACCCCTCACCCAACGCATCGCTGAAGGCTTTAGCGGCAGGCGTCACGGCGTCGTTGATGGCAAAAACCTGATCTTTCCAGCGTTTGATATCGTCAGAGGCGGCCAGGTTATTGGCAATACGCCGATGCATCTCCTGTGCCACGTTATCGAGTTGCATCAGATAGGAGTCACCGACCGTCCAGCGATCGATGGCTTTCTCGAGATAGCTGAAATGCCGGAAGTTCAGATACAGCCAGATCAGGCTGGACACGTCGTCCGGGTGATTGCCACCCTTGAGAATGCCACGACGCGCAGCCTCCAGATCTGGGGGTTGCTGATCGAGTGCCAGCCGTAACTCATGCCCGCCCTGAGGAACGGCAATAGCATTCTGGTACTTGAGGAATATCTGCTCATCGCGGCTATCCGCGTAGAGATTGAGGTAATAAATAGCGTCTTTCTGGCCCTTGGACCACAAGCTCTCGCCGGCAACATAGCCGCGAACCGCCGAGAGGACGTAAAGACTGACGCCCCCCAGCAAAGCCTGAAAGAGCACAACCGCGATAAATGGCCATACGATGCCCAACAACCGTGGCGTTCCGAGAGTCCGATTTTGCTTCATGAGGTCCCTTGCATGCGCACTTCCAGGCCGTTACTAACGTGACCTCCGTGGTTAGCCTAGGTGGCGTTCTCACTCCAGGCAAGCACAGGTTCCTCGCACTGTCGTATTTGAAGCCGATGAGCTGCTGCCATGCGATGCCTGCTCGCTGGACACCCCATCGATCAAGCAGCGCCCTGACTGTCGATATCGACCGCAGACATCGCCCAATGCTCACCCTATGCACGCACGATAATTAGCAAAAGAGCGAACTATAGTTGCTGCAAATGCCCGTAGAGTTTGGCGTATAAACCACCCTCGGCAATCAATTGCTGGTGGTCTCCATCCTCGGCAATTTGGCCGCCATCGAACACCAGGACGCGGTCGGCCTGCTTCACGGCGGATAAACGGTGGGCAATGACCAGGGTCGTCCGGCCATTTAAAAAACGCGCCAGTGCCCGGTGCAGGCTGTATTCGGTGGCAGCATCCAGGGCCGAAGTGGCTTCGTCGAGGATCACCACTTTGGGATCGGACAGAACCATTCGAGCAATGGCCAAGCGCTGTCGCTGACCGCCGGACAACCGAACACCGGAGCGTCCGACAATGCTGTCGAGGCCCTGCGGCAGGGCTTTGACGGTAGCGTCGAGTTGCGCAATTTCCAGCGCGCGCCAGCATGCTTCATCGCTGCGCGTGCGGCCCATGCTCAGATTGGCCCGTACCGTATCGTTGAACAGCGCCGGATGCTGAAGAACCACCGCGACATTTTCACGAACGGTTTCCAGGCCAATCTCCTGCTGGCTCGCCCCACCAAAACGGATCGTCCCCGCTTGCGGTGTGTACAGGCCCAACAACAACTGCACCAACGTGCTTTTACCGCCGCCGCTAGCGCCGACGATCGCAACTTTTTCACCGGGGGCGATGGACAGATTCAATTGATCGAGCACCGGTTCGTCGCCGTAGCCGAACCGTAAACCCTGAACCTCGATGCCCACGGTTTCTCGCCCCTTGAACGGATCGATACCCCCGGGGTATTGCGGCTCATCGGCCCGAGCCAGCAACTCGTTGATACGCGACAGCGCACCGCTCGCCGCGTAGTAGGCGTACTGCAGATTGAGCAGTTGTTCTACCGGCCCGATCATGAACCACAGGTAGCTGAACACCGCGAGCATCTGGCCGATGGACAAGTCGGAGAACAGCACGGTGAGCATGGCCGCCGCACGAAATATATCGATGCCGAACTGGAACAACAGCCCGCTGGCCCGGTTTGAAGCATCGGTTTTCCACTGAGAGTTCACCGCGTAATCCCGGACTTCACGGGCTCGCAGGCCCAGACGCCCGAGAAAAAAGCCCTGACGGTTGCCGGCGCGTACTTCCTGTATCGAGTCCAGGGTCTCGGTCAACGCCTGGGTGAAACGCGCGGTACTGTCGTTCTCGAGTTTCTTCAGGTGTTTGACCCGCTTGCCCAACTGTACCGTCGCGTAGATCACCAACGGGTTGAACAGCAGGATCAGCAGCGCGAGCTTCCAGTGCATCCACATCAAAATGCTCGCGGTGCCGACCAGCGTCAACATGGCCACGAGGAAGCGACTGAGGGTTTCGCCGACGAATTTATCGAGGGTATCCAGATCAGTGACCAAGTGGGTGGTTACGGTGCCACTGCCCAGGCTTTCGTATTCGGCCAGGGATATACGCTTGAGTCGCTCGATCAGCCGCACCCGAATCCGGTACACCAGGTCTTTGGCCAGCGCAGCAAACAGTTTTGCCTGCACCACGTTGAACAAGAGTGCCCCGCAACGCAGCACAAAGGTCACCAGCAGCATCAGGCCGATGTAACCCGCAGCTTTCTGCCAACCATCGGGCAGCGCGTGGTTCATGATCTTCAGCGCGTTGTCACCGTGGCCGAGCAGCACCTCATCGACCAGCAAGGGCAGCAGCAACGGGATCGGCACGCTGCACAGGGTCGCGAGTACCGCCACGCCGTTGGCAATCCACAAGGATTTTTTGTGATGTAAAGCCAGGCGGCGGATTTCTGCCCAGCTCAACCGATCAATGCCCTTCGCAGTAGTGACGTCATCGGGCAAATCATGCACAGGCAGCACGCTCCAGCCAGCGGCCGAGTAGCGGTGACAGTTCACTCAACGGCTGATAACCATTGGTCAGCAGCGCCAGTTGGCCATCACGTTCGGCCAGCAGCGTTGGGAAGCCGGCAATGCCCAAGTCCTGGACCCACGTGAAATCGGCAGCGGTCGCTGCGTGCTGGTCAGCCCGGTCGAAAGCCGCTGCGAACTCAATACGCGGCAACCCAGCCTGCTCCGCCAGCTCCACCAGGACACTGGCGTGAGTGACGTCGCGGCCTTCAACATAAAAAGCATGTTGAATCAGCCCGAGCAGTTTCCACGCGCAATCCGGTGCCAGGCTGCGTGCGGTGACCAGCGCCCGGCAGGCGGGCTCGGTGTCGTAGACAAAACCGTCGGGCAACGCACCCTCAAGCTTGAAAGGCTGGCCGGTGGCTTCAGTGACGGCCGCCCAATGCTCAAGGATGTAACGCCGAGTGGTCGGCTCCAGCGCAGCGCCACTGCCCGTGCGCAAGCCGCCCACCACCAGATGCAACTCCACACCCGCCGCCTGCGCCTGCGCGATCAGCGCTTCGGCCACCGGCGCAAAACCCCAGCACCAGGAACACATCGGGTCCATTACATAGAGCAGGCGGGCAGACATGGTTCAAGCCTCGGAGGGTGATTGCTTGTAGTTGTAACCAATTGGGTGAGGCAGGTTGCGCGCCTTCGCCAGCTCGATCTGCTTCTGCCGGTCGATGGCACTGCGGCGAGTTTTCTCGCTCAGCTTATCCCAGCAATGCGGGCAACTGATGCCCGCCACGTAGTGCTCGGATGCACGGTCTTCAACACTGACCGGTGTGCGGCAAGCATGACATTGATCGTAGTCGCCTTCGCTGAGGTCGTGGCGCACGGTCACGCGATTGTCGAATACAAAGCAGTCGCCCTGCCATTTTGTCTCTGCCTGAGGTACCTCTTCGAGGTACTTCAGAATCCCGCCCTTGAGGTGATAAACCTCGTCGAAGCCCTGGCTGAGCATGTAGCTCGAAGCCTTCTCGCAACGAATGCCACCGGTGCAGAACATCGCGACTTTCTTATGCACGGCCGGGTCGAAATGGGCTTTGATGTAATCGGGGAACTCGCGAAAACTGGTGGTTTTGGGATCGATGGCGCCTTCGAAGGTGCCAATCGAAACTTCGTAGTCATTACGGGTATCGATCAGCAGCACTTGCGGGTCGCTGATCAACGCGTTCCAGTTTTCCGGGTCGACGTAAGTGCCAACCTTTTTGTTCGGGTCCACGCCTTCAACGCCGAGGGTGACGATTTCTTTCTTGAGTTTGACCTTGGTGCGGTAGAACGGCTGGTCAACGCAGTACGACTCTTTGTGGTCGATGTCGTCCATGCGCGGATCGTTCTTGAGCCAGGCCATCAGCCCGTCAATGCCTTCACGGCTGCCGGACACGGTGCCGTTGATGCCTTCTTCGGCAATCAGCAGGGTGCCTTTGACGCCGTTATCGACCATTGCTTGCAGCAGCGGTTCGCGCAGGGCGACGTAATCTTCGAGAGTGACGAACTTGTAAAGTGCCGCCACGACAATCTGTTGTGTCATGGGTGTTTCTCCAGGTGGCTACCCTCGTAAAGGGTGAACCGGATGCGAAAAAAAACGCGCCGGGTGAGCGGCGCGTTGCGGATT
Organism: Pseudomonas sp. DC1.2; assembly: GCF_034351645.1. Lineage (NCBI taxonomy): Bacteria > Pseudomonadati > Pseudomonadota > Gammaproteobacteria > Pseudomonadales > Pseudomonadaceae > Pseudomonas > Pseudomonas sp. DC1.2. Next base: position 3,923,340 of record NZ_CP133782.1, read on the forward strand.
CTAGCAAAAAACCGCTGTTCAGTGCTTGCTGCCGCCAGCACAGGTCGGCGAGGCCGGGGCTGCGTCGATCTGTGCCCACTCTTCAGGCGTGTAGGTATGCAGCGCCAACGCGTGGAATTCACCCATCAGTTCGCCCAGGGTGCCGTACACCTTCTGGTGACGCTTGACGCGATTGAGGCCCTCAAACTGCTGGCTGACCACCACCGCCTTGAAGTGAGTTTGCAACCCACGGCTGTGCATATGGCTTTCATCCTGCACTTGAAGGTGTTGGGGCTGCAACAGCCCCAAAGTCGATTCGATGCGTTGTTGCAGGGTCATACCGAACTCCGCTTAAGGCTTTTTCTTGACGGGCGCCGCGGCGCCTTTAGGCTCCAGCTCGGCGGTCATGTCAGCCAGCAGCTTGTTGACCACAGGCACCGCGCTTTCAAGCTTGTCTTGAGTCATCTTTGCCGATTGCTGAGTCAGCTGAGGCATTTTCTCCAGGACTTTCTTACCCAGTGGCGACTGGTAGAAAGCAACCAGGTCCTTGAGTTCGGATTCGCTGAAGTTGGTGGTATAGAGCTTGACCATGTCCGGCTTCAGCTTATTCCAGCCAATAGCCTGGTCCAGAGCTGCGTTGGCCTTGGCCTGGTAGGTTTCCAGCAGGGCTTTTTTCGATTCAGGGGCTTTGGTCTGTTCAAAACGCTGAGCGAACATTTGCTGCACTTGCATGTACACCGGAGTGCCCAATTTGTCAGCGTGCGCCAAGGTCAGGAACGCTTCGGCACTGGCGTTGTGGCTGGCGGTATCAGCAAAAACCTGGCCGCTGGCGCAAACCAGTGCAACCGCGGTACAGATGGCACGAAGACGAGTCATCGAGTTTCCTTTTCTAGCAGGCGAGGTAAGACCCCAAGGGCGACCATTCTGCGCCTAAAAAACGCCGTGGCTCAACCCCTCCACCCTGCGGGGCTTGATTTAGAAGGGCTGGCGCAGAACTCTGTGGCCAAAAAGCAGACTGATGGAACCACAACCGCCTATCACGGCCTAAACTGCGCAATCAGACCTTAAGGAGTGTGACCGATGAGCCGTATCGAAACCGACAGCCTTGGCGAGGTTGAAGTCCCGGATGACGCTTACTGGGGCGCTCAGACCCAACGCTCGCTGATCAACTTCGCCATCGGTCAGGAGCGCATGCCCTTGGCGGTGCTGCACGCTCTGGCGCTAATCAAGAAAGCCGCGGCCCGGGTCAACGATCGTAACGGTGACCTGCCCGCCGATATCGCCCGGCTGATCGAGCAGGCGGCCGATGAAGTGCTCGACGGTAGCCATGACGATCAATTCCCGCTGGTGGTCTGGCAGACCGGCAGCGGCACCCAAAGCAACATGAACGTCAACGAAGTGATCGCCGGTCGCGCCAACGAGCTGGCCGGCAATCCGCGCGGTGGCAAGATACCGGTCCATCCCAACGATCACGTCAACCGCTCGCAAAGTTCCAACGACTGCTTTCCCACCGCCATGCACATCGCAGCGGTTCAGGCCGTGCAGCAACAGTTACTGCCTGCGATCAGCGAACTGTCGGGCGGGCTGGCCGAGCTGGCGGCGCGCCACATGAAACTGGTCAAGACCGGGCGCACCCACATGATGGACGCCACACCGATCACCTTCGGTCAGGAGTTGTCGGCGTTTATAGCGCAACTCGACTACGCCGAGCGGGCCATCCGGAGCGCGATGCCGGCCGTCTGTGAATTGGCACAGGGCGGCACCGCCGTTGGCACGGGTTTGAATTCGCCTCACGGTTTTGGTGAAGCAATCGCCGCCGAATTGGCCGCCCTCTCGGGCCTGCCTTTCGTCACCGCGCCGAACAAGTTTGCCGCACTGGCGGGGCATGAACCGTTGACAACCCTGTCGGGCGCGCTGAAAACCCTGGCCGTGACCCTGATGAAAATTGCCAACGACCTGCGCTTGCTGGGTTCCGGGCCACGTGCCGGTTTCGCGGAAGTAAAACTGCCCGCCAACGAGCCCGGCAGTTCGATCATGCCGGGCAAGGTTAACCCGACCCAGTGTGAAGCCCTGTCGATGCTCGCCTGCCAAGTCATGGGCAACGACGTCACCCTCGGATTTGCGGCGAGTCAGGGACACCTGCAACTGAACGTGTTCAAACCAGTGATCATCCACAACCTGCTGCAATCCATCCGTCTGCTGGCCGATGGTTGCTCCAACTTCCAGCAGCATTGCGTGGCAGGGTTAGAACCAGATGCCGCGAAAATGGCGGAACATCTGGAACGTGGGTTGATGCTGGTGACGGCGTTGAACCCGCACATTGGTTACGACAAATCCGCAGAGATAGCCAAGAAGGCTTACGCCGAAGGGCTGACGCTGCGCGAAGCGGCGTTGCAGTTGGGCTACCTGACGGATGAACAGTTCGATGCCTGGGTGCGGCCGGAAAATATGCTGGAGGCCGGCGTCAAGGGCTGAGCACCCTGCGCTGATCGCTCCCACGCGCTAGTGGGAGCGATCATCCTCACGCCATGCGCATCCGGCGCGCCCTGAGTCCGGCTATTAATGAGGGTCCCAACGCTACCAGCGCCGAACCCAGCACCACCAGCACCGCCCCGCCATAACCCAACGCATTGATCTGCTCGGCATGCACGTACTCTGGCCACAACCACGCGGCCAGTGCCACGGCGACAAAGGTCACCAACGGCGTGACCGCCAAGGTCGCGCTGACCCGCGATGCCTCCCAGTGCGCCAGCGCCTCAGCAAAAGCGCCATAGGCAATCAGCGTGTTCAAGCAACACGCCAGCAGCAGCCAGCCTTGCAGCGGGCTTAGTTGCAGCGCTTCCAGCGGATGCACCCACGGCGTCAGCAGCAAGGCACAGAACAGGTAAATCACCATCATGACCTGCAACGAATTCCACACTGTGAGCAATTGCTTCTGCCCCAGGGCATAGAAAGTCCAGACCGTGGACGCAGCTAATATCATCAGCACCCCGGCGGTGTAATCGCTCAGCGAAGTGAGCAACTCGGCCAGGCGCTGATTGAAAAACAGCGCGAAGCCGATCAACAGCACCAACAGACCCACCCCTTGCCCGATGCTGAAGCGTTCCTTGAACACGAATAGGCTGGCAATCAGCAACAGGATGGGGCCCATCTGTACCACCAGTTGCGCAGTGCCGGGACTGAGAAGGTTCAGGCCCATCAGGTACAGCACGTAATTTCCCACCAACCCCAGAACAGCCATTAACACCAGCCAGCCCCCTCTGGGGCCCAGCACTTTGCGACTGGGAAGGCGCCGGGTCGTCGCCAGGTACAGAAACAGGCAACCGCCGGAGACCAGCAGACGAAACCAGGTCACCGTGACCGGGTCCATCACCAGCAGCACTTGCTTGAGTTTGATCGGCAGGATTCCCCACAGCAGCGCGGTCAATAAGGCCAGGAAAAACCCATACACCCAGCGCCCCGATGAAATATGCATGCAATCCCCCAAGCCAATGACGCGAAACACCATTCTAGGCGCAGAGCCGCAAACGACGCAGGAACGGTTGTCGCCTGGCCGCAAATACAACGGTGCAGGTCGTACTGTTAAGGGAAGGTTGTGCCGTCGATCAGGAGAAAAGACGCTTAACCGAGTTCAGGCATAAGCTAATTCGGTAACCCCCCAGGAACTTCCCTCAGGAGATCGCCATGTACGGCATGCGCGCCCAGGACAACGCCCCCGCCACGCACTTCCGCAGTGACCGGTTGTGCCGGGTAAATGGTCGTTTGTACTTCAACACTCGAGAAAACACTCTCGAAGGGCCGTTTGACAGCCCCGACGTAGCGCTGAGGGAAATTCAGGCGTACATCGAGCGGATGCAGACGTTGTGTATCAACCCATAACTGCGGCGCCGGCATCGCGAGCAAGTTCCGCCACCGGGACATTCCAACTGCGGGTGGTAGAGCGTGCTCGCGATAGCGCACGATCAGGCAACAAGACTGCCTGGCTTAAAGCACCGCCTCAAACAGCCCCGTAGCCCCCATCCCGCCGCCGACACACATAGTGACGATGCCATAGCGCACATGGCGCCGTTGCAGCTCTCGCACCAGATGACCGACCTGCCGCGACCCGGTCATGCCAAAGGGATGGCCGATAGAAATCGAGCCACCGTTGACGTTGTACTTCGCGTTATCGATTTCCAATCGATTACGGCTGTAGAGGCACTGTGAAGCAAAGGCTTCGTTCAGTTCCCACAGATCAATATCGGCCACTTGCAAGCCCTTGGCCTTGAGTAATTTGGGCACGGAGAACACCGGGCCGATGCCCATTTCATCCGGAGCACACCCGGCCACCGTGAAACCACGGAAGAACGCTTTGGGTTTTAATCCCAGCTCCAGCGCTTTATCCAGGCTCATCACCAAGGTCATGGACGCGCCATCGGACAACTGCGAAGCGTTACCAGCGGTCACCGAACCGTCCTCGGCAAACACCGGTTTCAACGCAGCCAGACTTTGCAAAGTGGTGTCCGGCCGGTTGTAGTCGTCGCGATCGACAACCCCTTGAACTAATTGCACCTGGCCTGTGAGTTTGTCTTCAACCCGGTACGTCACCGCCATGGGCACGATTTCATCATCAAACAGCCCGGCGGCTTGCGCGTGGGCAGTGCGCTGCTGACTTTGCAGCGCGTACACATCCTGCTCTTCGCGGCTGACATGGTAACGACACGCAACGATTTCCGCCGTCTGCCCCATAGGGAAGTAGATACCCGGCACGTTTTCCTTGAGCAACGGGTTGATCAGGTGGTCGGTGTTGACGCTTTTCATGGTCAGGCTGATGGACTCGACGCCGCCGGCGACAATGATGTCGCTGCAACCCGAGGCGATCTGGTTCGCAGCAATGGCAATGGCCTGCAAGCCCGAAGAGCAGAATCGGTTGAGGGTCATGCCCGCCGTGCCGATGCCCAGTTGCGAGAGCACCGCGACATTGCGCCCGATGTTGTAGCCCTGAGCACCTTCGTTGGAGCCGGCCCCGACGATGCAGTCCTCGACGCTGGCCGGGTCAATGTCGTTACGAGTAAGCAGCGCGTTCACGCAGTGGGCCGCCATGTCGTCTGGACGGGTCTGGTTGAACTTACCGCGAAAGGATTTGGCCAGGCCGGTCCGCACGCTGTCGACGATCACCACTTCACGCATGGCATACCTCATTGTTGTTATCGGTTGAGAGTGGACCGAGCATAAGTCCACCCCTTACCGACCGCGACAATCATTCATCCCGCGTATGCGCAACCATGGCGTGGCTACTTGTCGTGCTTCTTGCTGTGTTTGTCAGACTTTTCGAACGCCTCTTCCAGCGCTCGGTTGATGGTGCGTAACACCTTGATTCGGGCCCAGCGCTTGTCATTGGCTTCGACCAGGGTCCACGGTGAAATCTCGGTACTGGTGCGATCCACCATGTCGCCGACCGCCGCGCGGTAATCGTCCCACTTGTCGCGATTACGCCAGTCGTCCTCGGTGATTTTGAAGCGTTTGAAAGGAATTTCTTCGCGAGCCTGAAAGCGTTCCAGTTGAGTCTGTTTGTCGATGGCTAGCCAGAACTTGACCACGATGACACCGGCTTCGGCGATCTGCTCTTCGAAATCATTGATCTCGCTGTAGGCCCGCAACCAGTCTGCCGGTGGGCAAAAGCCTTCGACGCGCTCCACCAACACCCGGCCATACCACGAACGATCAAAGACCGTGAACTTGCCGCGTGCCGGGATGTGCCGCCAGAACCGCCAGAGATACGGCTGCGCACGCTCTTCTTCGGTGGGGGCTGCAATCGGCACGATGCTGTACTGGCGCGGATCGAGCGCCGCCGCCACTCGCCGGATCGCGCCGCCCTTGCCGGCAGCGTCGTTGCCTTCAAACACCGCCACCAACGCGTGTTGCCGCATGCGCTTGTCACGCATCAGGCCGGAGAATCGCGCCTGCTCGGTGATCAGTTGCTCTTCGTAATCGTCCTTCTCCAAGCGTTGAGTCATGTCGAGGCTGCCGATCAGGCTCAGTTGATCGACACTGGCAGGCAGTGGCGCGGCGTTGACGTGAGCGGGGTTGACCTGGGGCCGACCGAGGGCACTCTGCAAACCTTCGAGCAGGATCTTGCCCACCGTCAGACTTCGGTAATGGGCGTCAACTCCTTCAATCACGTGCCACGGGGCATAGTCGCGGCTGGTACGGCGCAGTACCCGCTCGCCGTACTTCACGAACTTGTCATAGGTTTTCGATTGCTGCCAATCCAGCGGGCTGATACGCCAGCTGTGCAGTGGGTCATCGGCCAAGGCCTTGAGCCGCGCTTTCATTTGCTTTTTAGACAGGTGGAACCAGAACTTGAAGATCAGCGCACCTTCATCGCAGAGCATTTTCTCCAGGCGCTCGGACTGATTGATCGCTTGATCCAGCACCGCGTCTTTGAACGAACCATGCACCCGGCCTTGCAGCATCTGGCTGTACCAGTTGCCAAAGAACACACCCATGCGGCCCTTGGCCGGGAGCATGCGCCAGTAGCGCCAGGCCGGTGGCCGCGCCAGCTCTTCGTCGGTCTGCTGATCGAAGGTGCGCACTTCAATCAGGCGCGGGTCCATCCACTCGTTGAGCAACTTAACCGTCTCGCCCTTGCCGGCGCCTTCAATACCGTTGATCAGGATGATGACCGGGAAGCGTTTTTGTTGCTGTAGCTCGAACTGTGCTTCGAGCAACGCTTCACGCAGGGCCGGCACCTCGGCGTCATAAGTTTCTTTGTCGATGGCGTGACCGATTTCGGCAGATTCAAACATGGGCGGCTCCATTCCAGGATTGAGCAAGACTAGCGGATTGGGCAGGTGATCATCAGAGAAGTTCTCTTTAGCGCAAGGCATGCCTGGCAAGTGGCGATGCCAATGAGGCCGTCGATTTTCCATGATTCGTCACACCGCACCCTTGCCATGGATCAAGCGCCGCACCGTCGATCGGCTAGAATGGCCGACTTGCCGTTGCCGAGCCTGCCATGAAACCCGAATTGCCCCACGCCCAGCTCGACTGGGACGACCAAGGTCGCCCTCATTCTCGTGTATTCGACGATGTGTATTTCTCCGACAAGTCGGGGCTGGAAGAAACCCGTTACGTGTTCCTCGAACAAAACCGTTTGCAGGAGCGTTTTGCCGCGCTGCCGGCGGGCGGGCGTCTGGTCATCGGCGAGACAGGGTTTGGTACGGGCTTAAACTTTCTCTGTGCCTGGCAGTTGTTCGACCAGCACGCTGTGGCAGGCGCCCGTTTGCATTTCGTCAGCGTTGAAAAATACCCGCTCAATGCCGCAGACCTGCAACGGGCCCTGGCGCTGTGGCCAGAACTCAAGGTGTTTGCCGATCAACTGCTGACGCACTACGTCGCCATTCATCAAGGCTTCCAGCGCCTGACCCTGGACAACGGCCGGGTCAGCCTGACATTGCTGATCGGCGACGCGCTGGAACAACTGCCGCAACTGGATGCCCAAATCGACGCCTGGTTTCTCGATGGTTTCGCACCGGCCAAAAACCCCGACATGTGGACCGCCGAACTGTTTGCCGAACTGGCGCGCCTGGCCGCACCCGGCTCGACCATCAGCACTTTTACCAGTACCGGCTGGGTCCGGCGCCTACTCAACGCGGCCGGGTTCAAGATGAAGCGCACCCCCGGCATCGGTCATAAGTGGGAAATACTGCGCGGGGTATTTCTCGGTTGGCCGCAGGAAACCGTCCCCCCTGCCCTGGACAAACCTTGGTTTGCCCGACCGACACCATTGACCGGTGAGCGCAGCGCATTGGTGATCGGCGCCGGGCTGGCAGGTTGCGCCAGCGCCGCCAGCCTCGCCGCGCGGGGCTGGCACGTCAGTCTGCTGGAGCGTCATGCTCATCTGGCGCAAGAAGCATCAGGCAACCCGCAAGGCGTGCTGTACCTGAAACTGTCAGCCCATGGCACCGCGCTCTCGCAACTGATCGTTAGCGGTTTCGGCTACACCCGGCGCCAACTCGAACACTTGCAACGCGGCATCGATTGGGATGACTGCGGCGTACTGCAATTGGCGTTCAATGCCAAGGAGGCCGAGCGTCAGGCCGAACTGGCCGGCGCTTTCTCCCATGATTTGTTGCACCTGCTCGATCAGCCTGAGGCGCAAGTCATGGCAGGCATCGGTCTGACTCACGGCGGCATGTATTTCCCTGAAGGAGGCTGGGTGCATCCACCTGCATTGTGCCAATGGCAAGCCTCGGCACCGAACATCGAGCTGCTTACGCACCATGACGCGCTTGAGTTACGTAAAGTTGATGACCTCTGGCAAGCCTGGGACGGCGAGCGGTTGCTGGCCAGTGCATCGGTGGTGGTGTTGGCCGGTGCGGCGGAAATCCAGCGCTTCAGCCAAAGCGCTGAACTGCCGCTCAAACGTATTCGCGGGCAGATCACCCGACTGGAGCAAACCGCTGAAAGCCAGTCGCTGGCAACCGTGGTGTGCGCCGAAGGTTACGTTGCGCCAGCGCGGCTGGGCGAGCACACCTTGGGGGCCAGTTTCGACTTCAAGAGTGACGACCTGACACCGACCCTGGCCGAACACCAAGGCAACCTGACCATGCTCAAGGAGATTTCCGAAGACCTGGTTACGCGGTTGCAGGTGCCCGATCTTGCGCCTGAAAGCCTGCAAGGGCGGGCCGCCTTCCGTTGCACCAGCCCCGACTACTTACCGATTGTCGGCCCTCTGGCCGACATCACGGTCTTCAACCAGACCTATGCCGCCTTGAGCAAAGACGCCCGACACGTGCCGGACGCCCCCTGTCCGTGGCTGGACGGTTTATACATCAACAGCGGCCACGGCTCACGGGGCCTGATCACCGCGCCACTGTCCGGGGAGTTGTTGGCGGCCTGGCTCGACAACGACCCCCTGCCCCTGCCTAAAAGTGTCGCGCATGCCTGTCATCCGAACCGATTTGCCCTACGGCGGCTGATCCGTGGCAAATGACGCGTGAGCCTGGGGAAGCGCGCGGCTTCCCGAGGATTTAAAACCGCACTGCCCCAGCGTGGCATGGCTATTTAGCACCCCTCTGCCACGCCTCTGAGGCCCTGGATCAGGTCATCGTCTCGCGCCGCTTATAACTTATCGTTCTAAAACTCCCTTTCCCGAGGCGGGTCAGTTTCTGGGTACGCGCTGTTTTGGCGCGGCATCGATTGACCCTCCCCAACGGAAAAACCGGTAAGGACTTTATGTGCGGATTAGCTGGCGAGTTACGCTTTGATCACCAACCTGCCGACCTGGCAGCCATTGAGCGGATCACCCATCACCTTGCACCTCGTGGACCAGACGCGTGGGGCTTTCACGCCCAAGGGCCGATTGCCCTGGGCCATCGGCGCCTGAAAATCATGGACCTGTCGGACGGCTCGGCGCAGCCGATGATCGACAACGACCTGGGCCTGTCCCTGGCCTTCAACGGCGCAATTTACAACTTCCCGGAACTGCGCACCGAGCTTGAAAGCCTCGGTTATGCCTTCTATTCAGGCGGCGACACTGAAGTGCTGCTCAAGGGCTACCACGCTTGGGGAGAAGCACTGCTGCCAAAGCTCAACGGCATGTTTGCGTTTGCCATTTGGGAGCGTGATGCCCAACGCCTGTTTATCGCTCGCGACCGCCTCGGCGTGAAGCCGCTGTACCTGTCACGCACCGGTCAGCGCTTACGCTTCGCCTCGGCGTTGCCGGCGTTGCTCAAGGGCGGCGACATCAACCCGCTACTTGATCCGGTAGCACTCAACCATTACCTGAATTTCCATGCTGTGGTCCCGGCACCGCGCACCTTGTTGGCGGGCATCGAAAAACTGCCGCCGGCGACCTGGATGCGCATCGAGGCCGACGGCAGCACTGAGCAAAAAACCTGGTGGACGCTGCCCTACGGCCCCCGCCCCGATGAAGTCAATCTGACACTGGAAGACTGGCGTGACCGTGTGCTCGACAGCACTCGCGATGCCGTAGCCATCCGTCAACGGGCGGCGGTGGATGTCGGCGTGCTGCTGTCCGGCGGCGTCGATTCGAGCCTGTTGGTCGGTTTGCTGCGTGAAGTCGGCGTGGAGAACCTGTCGACGTTCTCCATCGGTTTCCAGGATGCCGGTGGCGAGCGCGGCGACGAGTTTCAATACTCGGACCTGATCGCCAAACACTACGGCACCCAGCACCATCAACTGCGCATCGACGAAAAAGAGATCATCGAGCAACTTCCGGCAGCGTTTCGTGCGATGAGCGAACCGATGGTCAGCCATGACTGCATCGCCTTCTACCTCTTGTCACGAGAAGTGGCCAAACACTGCAAGGTGGTGCAAAGCGGCCAGGGCGCGGACGAGTTGTTCGCGGGTTACCACTGGTATCCCCAGGTGGACGGCGCCAGCGACCCGTATGCGGCTTATCGCACTGCGTTTTTCGACCGCAGCTACGACGACTACGCTGCCACCGTACAGCCGAAGTGGCTGACCGCGAATGACGCGGCTGGCGACTTCGTAAAGGAACATTTCGCACAGCCCGGCGCCGATGCCGCGGTGGACAAGGCCCTGCGTCTGGACAGCACCGTGATGCTGGTCGACGACCCGGTCAAACGCGTCGACAACATGACCATGGCCTGGGGCTTGGAAGCGCGCACGCCGTTTCTCGACTACCGCCTGGTGGAATTGTCAGCACGGGTGCCGGGCAAATACAAACTGCCCGACGGTGGGAAACAAGTCCTGAAAGAAGCGGCACGGTTGGTCATTCCAAGCGAAGTCATCGACCGCAAAAAAGGCTACTTCCCGGTGCCAGGTCTCAAGCATTTGCAGGGCGACACACTGAATTGGGTCCGCGAACTGCTGCTCGATCCGAGCCAGGACCGCGGGCTGTTCAACCCGGCCATGCTCGACCGCCTGCTGACCGATCCACAAGGCCAGTTGACCCCGTTGCGCGGCTCGAAGCTGTGGCAACTGGCGGCGCTGAATCTGTGGCTCAGCGAACAAGGAATCTGATTGATGAAACCCCATGCCACGGCTTACAACCAACGCTTGCTGCGTGGCCAGGCCCCCACCTACGAACGATTGCAGGCACGTCTGGCCGAAGACGGCAGTGAACGAGGCGCGGCACCGATTGCGGTGCATTGCGGGTGGGGCCGGCTGTTGATTGGCCATACCTTCCCCGACCCGGCAAGCCTCGCTCTAGAGTTGCTCAACGAGCAACCAGGCGAGCGCGACATCGCGCTGTATGTCGCCGCGCCCCAGCAAGTGCTGGGGCTGGAGCCGGCGCAATTGTTTCTCGATCCGTCCGACACGTTGCGTTTGTGGTTCAGCGACTATCGACAGGCCACGCGAGTGTTTCGTGGCTTTCGCATTCGCCGCGCGCAAAGCGACGCCGATTGGCAGGCAATCAATCTGCTGTACCAGGCCCGAGGCATGCTGCCCATCGACGCGTCGCTGCTAACCCCGCGACATCAAGGCGGTCCGGTGTATTGGCTGGCCGAAGACGAAGACAGCGGCGCGGTGATCGGCAGCGTGATGGGCCTCAATCATCAAAAGGCTTACAACGACCCGGAAAACGGCAGTAGCCTCTGGTGCCTGGCGGTGGATCCCCACTGCTCGCGGCCTGGGGTCGGTGAAGTGCTGGTGCGGCACTTGATCGAGCATTTCATGAGTCGTGGCCTCAGTTACTTGGACCTGTCGGTGTTGCACGACAACCGACAGGCGAAAAACCTGTACGCCAAGCTCGGTTTTCGCAACCTGTCGACCTTCGCCATCAAGCGCAAGAACGGTATCAACCAGCCGCTGTTTCTCGGCCCGGGCCCGGAAGTCGAGTTCAATCCTTATGCACGGATAATCGTCGAAGAAGCCCATCGTCGCGGCATCGATGTCCAAGTCGACGATGCCGACGCCGGCCTGTTCACCCTCAGCCACGGCGGACGCCGGGTGCGCTGCCGCGAATCGCTCAGTGACCTGACCAGCGCTATCAGCATGAGCCTGTGCCAGGACAAAAGCCTGACCCACAAAGTGCTCAAAGCGGCCGGCCTGAAGCTACCTTCTCAGCAATTGGCCGCAAACGCTGACGACAATCTGGCGTTTCTCGATGAGCACCAGCGGGTGGTGGTTAAACCGCTGGACGGCGAACAAGGCCAAGGCGTGGCCGTGGATTTACAGACGATTGAGGAGGTCCAGCAAGCCATTGAGGCCGCCCGGAAATTCGACAATCGAGTGCTTCTGGAAAGCTTCCACGAAGGGTTGGACCTGCGAATTCTGGTGATCGGTTTCGAGGTCGTTGCCGCGGCCATACGCCGGCCAGCAGAAGTGGTTGGTGACGGTCAGCACTCCATTGGCGCGTTGATCGAAGCCCAGAGCCGACGTCGCCAGGCGGCGACCCAAGGTGAAAGCAAGATCCCACTGGACCACGAAACCCAACGCACGTTGCAGGCAGCGGGTTACGACTACAACAGCGTGCTGCCGGCAGGTGAGCACCTGTTCGTGCGACGCACGGCGAATCTTCATACCGGCGGCATTCTTGAGGACGTCACCGCAATCCTGCATCCGACGCTGGTGGATGCCGCCGTGCGCGCGGCGCGGGCCTTGGACATCCCAATGGTCGGGCTCGACCTCATGGTGCCTGCCGCCGACCAGCCGGATTATGTGTTTATCGAAGCCAACGAGCGCGCCGGCCTGGCCAACCATGAACCGCAGCCAACGGCGGAGCGGTTTGTGGATTTGTTGTTTCCGCACAGTCAACCAGCGGTTTAATCCTCTCCTTATGATTGTTCCCGTGCTTTGCATGGGAACAATCAACTCGTTACTCATCAGGAGTTTCCATGACCCGCAAAATTCCCGAACCGGATCTCAACTACCTGCAAAAAGTCCTGCTGGAGATGCTTGCTATCCCCAGCCCTACCGGGTTTACCGACACCATTGTGCGTTACGTCGCCGAGCGGCTCGAAGAGCTTGGCATTCCCTTTGAAATGACCCGTCGCGGCACCATACGCGCCACCCTCAAAGGACAAAAAAACAGCCCGGACCGCGCGGTTTCAGCGCACCTGGACACCATCGGCGCCGCCGTTCGCGCGGTGAAAGATAATGGTCGCCTGACCCTCGCGCCGGTGGGCTGCTGGTCCAGCCGTTTTGCTGAAGGCAGCCGGGTCAGCCTGTTTACCGACAACGGCGTGATTCGCGGCAGTGTGTTGCCGCTGATGGCCTCGGGGCATGCGTTCAACACCGCCGTGGATGAGCTGCCCATCAGTTGGGACCATATCGAGTTACGCCTGGACGCCTATTGCGCTACGCGTGCCGATTGCGATTCGCTGGGAATCAGTGTCGGCGACTTCGTCGCCTTTGATCCGTTGCCGGAGTTCACTGACAGCGGCCACATCAGCGCGCGCCACTTGGACGACAAAGCCGGAGTCGCAGCTTTGCTCGCAGCGCTCAAGGCAATCATCGACAGCGGTGAAGAACTGATGATCGACTGTCATCCGCTATTCACCATTACCGAAGAAACCGGCAGTGGCGCGGCAGCAGCGTTACCGTGGGACGTCAGTGAATTTGTAGGCATCGACATTGCGCCGGTCGCCCCAGGTCAACACTCCAGCGAACACGCCGTGAGCGTAGCCATGCAAGATTCCGGCGGGCCTTACGACTATCACCTGTCTCGGCATCTGCTGCGCCTGGCCAGTGACAATGAATTGCCGGTCCGCCGCGATCTGTTCCGCTATTACTTCAGCGATGCCCATTCGGCAGTCACCGCCGGCCACGACATTCGCACCGCCCTGCTGGCGTTCGGCTGCGATGCGACTCACGGCTACGAACGCACGCATATCGACAGCCTGGCAGCCCTCAGTCGCCTACTGGGCGCCTACATCCTCAGCCCGCCGGTATTTGCCAGTGACGCACAACCGGCCAAAGGCTCGCTGGACCGCTTCAGTCATCAAATCGAACACGAGACGCAGATGGAAAGCGATACGCGGGTGCCGTCGGTGGACAGCTTGGTAGGCCAACGCTCCGACAACTGACGCCGGAGGGCTTTGCGTTGCCTGGAGAATCGCCATCGCGAGCGTGCTCGCGATGGCGACAACGCACCGCATGAGTCCGGACTAGCCGCCACCGGCCATTGGCCGTAGCATCGCCACATTGTTTTAACCGAGGTGCCTATGCTGATCCCCTACGACCAACTCGAAGTCGACACCCTGACCCGCCTGATCGAGGATTTCGTGACCCGTGACGGCACGGATAACGGCGATGACACGCCGCTTGAGACCCGTGTATTACGCGTTCGCCAGGCATTGACCAAAGGCCAGGCACTGATCGTCTTCGACCCCGAAAGCGAGCAATGCCAGTTGATGCTCAAGCACGACGTGCCCAAGCACCTGTTTGACTGAAGCCTTCAGCGACCCTTGCTCTGGGCACGCTGGACCTGTTGAACCTGGATGCGCTCATACACCTCGGCTCGATGAACACTGACGTTTTGCGGGGCCTCCACGCCCAAGCGCACATTTGCGCCATTGACGGCCAAAATGCGCACGGAGATGTTGTCGCCAATCGAAATCAATTCGCCGACAACGCGGCTAAGTACAAGCATGGAATTTATCCTTCAAGGTTACCGGACCTTGAAGATGCCCCGTGCGCCGCACGCCGACAATGAGACGGCAGCAAAACAGTCCCGCCCTACAACGCCTAAAGAATCTACTGACAGATACGCCCCGCAAAACCATCCAATGAAGGATCGGTCCGTCAGGCAGCGCTAAAACGCGGGCCAAATAAAATAACGCTGGCGCCGATGACGCACAGTGCGACACCGATCCAGTCCGAGCTGAGCGGACGCACACGCTCAACCACCGCCAGCCAGCCAATTGACGCAATGATATAGATGCCACCGTAGGCGGCGTAAGCACGACCGGCGTAGGTCGCTTCGACTCGGGTCAGCAGCAGCGCGAACAGGGTCAGGCTTAATATTGCTGGCACAACCCACAGCGCGCTTTTGCCCTGTCGCAGCCACATCCAGAAAGCGAAGCAGCCCGCAATTTCGAACAGTGCTGCGAGGAAAAACCATACGTAATTGAGCATACGAACGACTCGTGAGAATGGCGTTGGCGCTCACCCTAACGACGCCCTTGCCCAAGGGCAAGTTCAGCCCGCCGTTTGTTTGGCCTTGGCGCGCATTTTGTCGGCCATGACGGTCATTTCGTTGTAGAGCAATTGTGGGTTCTTTTGTTTGATCGCCCAGGCCATGCGACCTTGTTCGTGGGGCAGGATCATGAACTCATCCGCTGCGACCTGCTGGTAGATGTAATCGGCAATATCAGAGGCGCTGATGGGTGAGCTTTCAAGCAACTTGCCGACTTGGGCTTTCATGGCCGGAGTCGGGCCACGAAAGGAATCCAGTAAGTTGGTCTGAAAGAACGACGGACAAACCACATGCACACCGACTTCCTGTTGGGCGAGTTCAATCAGCAAGCTTTCAGACAATGCGACCACACCGGCCTTGGCCACGTTGTAGTTGCTCATGGCAGGGCCTTGCATCAGCGCCGCCATCGACGCGATGTTGATGATCTTGCCCTTGCTTTTTTCCAGCAGCGGCAGAAACGCCTTGCACCCCTTGACCACGCCCATCAAGTTGATCGCGATCTGCCAGTCCCAATCTTCCAGTGACAGCTCACTAAAGAACCCGCCCGAGGCCACCCCGGCATTATTGACGATGACATCGACACCACCGAGTTTCTCTTCGCAAGCCTGGGCCAAAGCGGTCAACTGGCTGTAGTCGCGCACATCGCAGCGCTGGGTAAACCCTTCACCGCCCGCCTCTCGAACACGTTTCAGCGTTTCCTGCAAACCAGCCTCGCTGACGTCTGACAGTGCCAACTGCCAGCCCTCGCGCGCCCAGCGCAGCGCGATTTCTCGACCCAGGCCAGAGCCCGCGCCAGTGATCATCATGCGATTTTGCATAGCAGACAGCCTTGTTGTTCCGGGAAAGATCCAGCGAGTGTAGCGAAGGATATTGGCTTAACCACGCTCCATCAGATTGCTGAATAGCGTGAGCAAACCCGCGCAGTGAGTGCGTAGGTTTACAGCAGAGCGCGCGGCCTCCTTTGCGAACAAACCTTTGCTCATACGGGCTCTTCAGCACGCCAACATGACGTGTTCGCCAACGCGGCGATGCAGTTAATCAGACAAAGTTCCACGCGCGCACAACAACTACTGGAGCGAAAAAGAAATAAGCCCGCGATCTAAAAACGTTAAAAAAAATTTGAATTATTTTTCAGGTGTAGCAGTCGGACCTTGTAAGCAGTTCGGATTCCTTGCGTTCCAGCTGACAGTTAAAAATCAAGTCACTCTCGAATACTTAGAACAAGGAAATAGACATGGGCACTATTCTGATCGTTATTCTAATCTTGCTGCTGGTAGGGGGACTGCCAGTCTTCCCACACTCCAGAAGTTGGGGTTATGGCCCGTCCGGCATCATCGGCGCAGTACTCGTAGTGCTGCTTGTTTTGCTCTTGCTCGGCAGAATATAAAGACTTAACAGGCAAAAAAAAGAGGCTCTTAAAGAGCCTCTTTTTTATTGCATCAACCGTTAATTCAGTTTGCTGTCCACCACACCAGCGGTGTTGTCCAGCAGGCTTTTGGTCGCGGTTTGCAGGAACGACTCAAGCTTGCGCTGAAGCTCGGCTTCATCAGCAGCGGCGGGGATCAAGTCGCCTTTCGGGTTGGCGCCCAATTCGTACCGGTACAACTTAGGTGGCATATCTTTGGGCAAGACCAATACACGGTCGGCGGTCAGCAATGCGACCGTCTGCTCGCTGCCCGAAGGCTTGATCACGCCGAAGCCCTTGTCGCCTGGCGGCAAGTTCAGCAAGTCACGCCCCCAACATTGATGCACGACATCGCCACCGACGCGCCCCATGATCGTTGGCACGATGTCGATCTGAGTGCCCACTGTGTGGTCACGCTGGCCGAATTTTTCCTGGATACCAGGCCCGACCATCAGCATCGGCACGTTGAAGCGGCCCAGGTCCATTTCGGTAATTTGCTGCTCGTTACCAAAACCGTGGTCACCCACCACCACGAACAGCGTTTCCTTGAAGTAAGGCTCTTTACGAGCCTTCTCAAAGAACTGCCCCAACGCCCAGTCGGAATAGCGCATGGCGGTCAAGTGTTCGTTCAGGCTGCCACGGTCAGTCACCGGTTCCACCGGCAACGGCGTCGGCAATGCGTATGGCGTGTGGTTGGAGAGGGTCTGTAGCAAGGCATAAAACGGCTTTTTATCCGTGCCATCGCGTGCCTTCAACTCTTCCAGGCCTCGGTCAAACATGTCTTGGTCGGACACGCCCCACGTCGGGTCGGAGAACACCGGATTGACGAAGTCATTACGCCCGATGAAGTTGGTCATGCCTTGGTTGCTGAAGAACCCCGACTGATTGTCCCAGGCGAAATCGCCGTTATAGACATACACATCATCGTAGTCGCGGCCACTCAGCAACTGCGGCAGGCCAGACAGCTTGTGACTGCCTTCGGGGGTCTGCATCAGGTACTCGAAACCGGGCAGGTTCGGGAAGCAAGCCATGGTAGCGAACATGCCCTGGTGGGTATGCGTACCGTTGGAGAAAAAGCGGTCGAACAACAGCCCTTCTTTCGACAGTTTGTCGAAGGCCGGCGTGATGTTGCCCGGGCGACCCAGCGCACCTACCGAGTGACCGGCGAAGCTTTCCATCAGGATCACCACGACGTTTTTGATCGGCAACGTCTTGCTGGCGTCCGGGGTGTAGTTACGGCGGACGGCGGCACTGTCGGCATCCACCAGCTTATCGCTTGGGGTGAGCAGCATGTCACGCACGATTTGCTGGGCTACCGGCTGATCCAGCGTGGCCTTCCAAATGTTGCTGTGTTCATCCGACATGCGGCTCTTGGCCGCCGCGATCAGTTGCAAGGTGCCATTAAGGCCCAACTGGTTGGCGAAGTTTGAGTCAGTGGTGTAAACGTCACCCCAGCGCAGTGGCGGGCCCTGGCGCAAGGTGCCACGGGCGGCGACCACGCAGACCAACAAGCAAACCACGAATACCGCAATGCGCGTGTACCACGGGGCAATCTGCCGAGTGCCGATGCTGCCGCCACTGAAAGGACCACGAGGACGGGTGGCGCGGTCGGCGCCCTTGAACGCCAGCGTCAAAATCAGGGTGCCAACGGCCCAAGCCAGCAGGTAGCGAACGACTGGAAAACCGTACCAGAGCATGCTCATCACGGTTTTTGGATCTTCCTTCACATATTGGAAGACCAAGCCGTTGAGGCGCTGGTGGAACTCACGGTAGAAGTCCATCTCCATCAGACCGAGGAACAGCGCAATGCTCGAAGCGACGGTCAACCAGAAGCGGAAGAATCCGCGTGCTGCCATGGCGCGCACGCTAAACAATGCCAGCAACAACGGAATACAGATGTAAACCACCAGGCGCAAATCGAAACGCAAGCCGTTAGCAAACGCTTCGAGGAAAGTCGACGCTGGTGTGTTGAGGATCATCTCGCGGTTATAAGCCAACAGCGCAACGCGCAGCAGGGTAAACATGACCATCATGACCAGAGCGCACAGCAGCGTGTAGGCCAGATGCGATTTGACGGTCGGTTGCAGCAGGCGACTAGAAGCTCGCTGCTGACTCAGGGCGTCCGGGTTTGCCATGTCGTTTTAGGACCCATTGGAAGTTAAAGTTTCAAAATACAGCGACACATTGTCCTCTGTTGGTCTGTTCCCAGACCTCGGGGTTTGCGCGGTGCGCAAATGTTGCACGATCACCCGCGGCATTGCCATTGATTACTGTCTGGCATGCACAAGTCCCGCTTTAAACACCAGAAAACAAGCCACCTAACGCAAAGCTGCATGTGAAGTTGGAGGGAACGAATTGTCTTGGAGGCTTTGTGAAAATTTCGTTCAACGCATATTTTGAAACAAAATACAGCACCTAAACAAACGCCCCGAAGAGTCGGGGCGTTTGTTGACGGTCAAAAACCAATCGCTGTCTTATGGTTTCTCGGCGCGATCTTTCAGCGCCTTGAGGGTATTAAACGGCGCATCGACCACAAATTTGTTGGCCAACCACGACGGCACGCTGCCGCCCGGCTCGGTGTGGACCTGGTAGGTCACTTCGATCTGATCGGCGCCTTTAGGCACGAATTTCCAGAAACCTTCAACCTGAGCGACCCGCACAAAGCCCTTTTCTTCAGGAAGGTAGGTCGGCACACCTTCGAGCTTGCGTGTCAGGCTGCCATCGGCGCCTTCGACCGTGGTGACATGCAACACCGAATCTCGCGCGGTAACCGGCCATGGCGTATTGAACTGCGTGTAAGTCCAGCTTTGGTCGCCTTCGTGCTTGAGCAGCTTCTGCGTCTTGCACTCATGAATCCAGGCACAGGCCCCTGCGACGTCTTCCTGCAATGCACGCAGTTTGGCCATGCTGGTTTTCATGACTGTAACGCCACGGTAAGCCTTGTATTGAGAGCCCGGCACTTCACTCAGGGAAACTTTGATACCGCCCTCGTCCTTGGCGGTTTTCCAGTCCTCGGCGTGGGCGGCCGTAGTGGCCAGTAACACCGTCAAACCACACAGCACAGCAATACGATGCAGCGAACCCATAGTCTTATTCCTTATTGTTGAAGTTGCGTTCGTTGAACACATCATGCAGCCGTCATTTGTTCCCACCAGCCCAACAGTTTTATCGCTTCTTCACTGCTGCCACCGCAGACCTCGGCATCGGCTGTGAATGCAGAACAAACTGTCGGACGTTCTGCCTGGCCGAAAATATTGCACATATTTTCGACAGAAAGCTGGACGCAACGTTCTCCCGCCGCTTTGCCATTGGGCATACCGGGAATCGATGAACTGATGGACGGGGCAATACAACAGGCGCCACAGCCTTCACGGCATTTCATGACGACGAGCTCCTGGCAACGGGCAGTGTGTTAAAGGACGGGGCACAGAGTAACCGCTAAAACGGTTGTTTTAAATTACCTGTGCCGGGGTTTTTTCGCTTAAACGAACGTGACTGACCAGTCGACGACGAAGCGTCTGGTTTGCGCATCATGGAGGGGAACGATTTACTGCTTGAACTCGAAATCCAGCGCTGCGCCTTCGACGTCCCGGCGCTCTTCATTACGCAGTTGCAACTGCATTTCGTTACTCAGCAAACGGCCGTTGAGCTGGAAGGGGCTGCTCCCGGTCTTGTCACCGAACATTTGCGGAAATGCCGTGTCGTGCCGGGACAATGGCACCGTGCCAATCGGCTGTAGCTGCTTGACCATTTCGGGGGGCAGGCTCAGATCGAGTTTGGCCGGTGGCAATCGGGTTTTCGCGACTTCGCTGGCCGATTTCGACTTGGAGGCAGTAGAAGCACGCCGCTTCGCTGGAGGCGCTTTCTTTTTAACCGCTACCGCTTTTTTGTCCTGCACCGGTGCATTCGGCGTTGCCGCAGGACGGTGAGTAGCCGGGTTATCTTGAATGGAACTTGCCATGACGCCGTCCGTATAGACGGTCATCAGTAGGCAGATAAACAGCCAGGCGGCAGAAAAAATAGTCTTCATAGACCCAACGGCGCTAACGGCAGAGGGCCATATGCTCGCCTGTTGAACGCGACATGACAAGAGTGAGCTGAGCAAGCCATTCCCAGCCATGTCAAAAACCGACTGCTGTCTCCTGGCACAGCTGGGTGGCGAGCAGCCCTAGAGTCATCAATGCTCGTTCCGCTTCACGGTTCCAGGGAATCCCACAGTTCAAGCGTATGCAGTGGTTGAATTGCTCGGTGTTACTGAAAATCAGGCCCGGCGCAATGCTGATACCCTGCTGCAAAGCACGCACGTGGAGTTCTTGGGTATTGACCCGTCCCGGCAGACTCACCCACAGAATGAAACCGCCGGTAGGTCGGGTCATTTGCGTGCCTTCGGGGAAGTACTGCTGCACGGCAAGTTGGAAAGCACTGAGATTTTTACGGTACTCCTGCCGGATGTAGCGCAAATGCCGGTCGTAACCACCGTTCTCTAAATAGGCTGCAATCCCCATCTGTGTAACGCTGCATGCCGAATGAGTGCTGAATGTCTGCAAACGCTGGATTTCCTGCTGATATTTACCGGCGATCATCCAGCCGATTCGCACGCCTGGGGACAGCGTCTTGGAAAAACTTGAGCAGTAAATCACTCGGTCCAGACGGTCGTAGGCTTTCAGCGCCTTGGTACGGCCCTGCTCGAACATCAGTTCGCCATAGATGTCGTCTTCGACGATCTGGATGTCGAAATCAGAGGCCAGACGCAGCAGTTGTTTCTGCCGCTCTTCTGGCATGGTGCCGCCCAAGGGATTGCTCAGGCGAGTGGTCAGTACCAAGGCCTTGATCGACCATTGGTTAGCCGCCAGTTGCAGGGCTTCAAGGCTCATCCCGGTGGCTGGATCGCTGGGAATCTCGATAACTTTGAGGCCCAGCAGATCGGCCAGTTGCAGCAACCCGTAATAAGTCGGCGACTCGGCGGCAATCAGATCGCCCGGACGGGTCAGGACACGCAGCGACATCTGCAAGGCGTCGACGCAACCGTGGGTGATGACGACCTCCGAGGGATCGACCACCACCCCGGCATCGCGCATGCGAATCGCCACCTGACGGCGCAACGGCTCGAACCCCGGACTGAACATGTAGCTGAACGCACGTGGGCTCTGGAAACGGGTGACTTTGGCCAGTTGCTGATGCAAGGCACGCACGGGCAGGTAATCGACACTCGGCACGGCCGCGCCCAGAGGAAAGACACCCTCGCGGCGTGACTCAACCAGCACTTGCTGAATGATACTGCTGCGAGTGACCAAGCCAGGACGCTCGACCCGTGCGATGTCCGGCGTCGGCGCCGTCAACGCGGGCGTCTGGTGTACGTAGTAACCGGACTGCGGCCGAGCGCGGATCAGCCCTTGATCCTCAAGATTGGCGTAGGCCTGCAGCACCGTCGCATGGCTGACGTTGAGCTGCGAGCTCATCTTGCGCACCGAAGGCACGCGCTCCCCCGGTTGATAGACACCCCGACGGATGTCTTCGGCCAGTTGCTGAGCAATACGTTGATAGAGCAAAAGATTGGTCATGACGCAGCACTCGATTTCACGGGCATTTTATTCTTGTGCGAAACAATACCGGAACAGTTTAGAAGTGTACTGGGACAGTTGCCACAATAGACGACCGTACAGTGCAGTGTCAGCAAAAACTGTACTGTTTTTTCGAGGCAATCGACAGGCAAAAAAAACCCGGCACTGCTGAACAGGCCGGGCTTTCCAGTAACGCGGCCCTTAGCGGGCAGCGCCGAGCTGGCCTTTTTCGTCGGAGAACACAATTTCCACCCGACGGTTTTGTGCTCGCCCCCGCTCGGAGGCGTTCACATCAACCGGGTATTCATCACCATAGCCTTCGACTTGAATACGTTTATCGTCGATGCCCAAGTCCATCAGCACGTCCGCCACGGATTGCGCCCGGTCACGGGACAGCTTGAGGTTTTCCTGCTTACCGCCGGTGCTGTCGGTGTAGCCCTCGATGCGTACCACACGCTTTGGATTGAGTTGCAGAAACTGCACAATCTTGAGTACGACGCGATTCGCCGAATTCTTCAACTCAGCTTCTCCGGTGTCGAAGAGCACGTCGCCAAGCGTCATCACCAGACCGCGGTCAGTCTGGGTCGTAGCCAGCGCAACGATCTGCTCTTCTAGCCACTTGCCCTGCTGCTGCACACTGATCAGCTTTGATTCGCGCAAGGCCAGTTGCAGACGCTGACGCTCGAGTTCAAGTTTCGTTTCCCGCTCTTGGTTGAGCACTTGGTTGCTGTGCTCCCGAGCGATTTCACTGTATCGCTGGCTCAGATAAGCGTAGTGCGCAACATCCGCGCCACTGCCCCAATAGCTGGACAGACGATCAGCACGAGCCAGGGACTCACCGGCGCGTATCACGTCCTTGGGCGCGATACGCAACACGTTGGCATCTTCCTTGACCTTCTGGAAGTCGGCGCTGGCGAGCTGCAACGCCACGTCACTGTGCTGGCCGGCACACCCGTAAAGGGTTGCGCAGCCTGCCAGGATCAATCCGCCGAGGGCTTTGCTCTTGAGGCTCATTTGGCATCTCCCAGTTGCTTACGCAGGCGAGCGATGCGGGTATTGAGTACGTTCAATTGCTCCTGACTCTTGAGGGTCAACACGCGGGCTTCGGCAAGACGCGCGTCTAGCTCAGCCTGCTCGGCTTGCATGCGCGCGTCCTTGAAGGATTGCTCGGTCATGTCAGCCTTGGCCTGGGCGAACTTGTCTTCGGCCAGTCTCAGCTCCGGCACTTCGTCTGCGGTGGCGCCAACAGCCTTGGCTTGCTCCACCGCCTGCTCAGTCAAGCGTATCTGTTCATTCGGCGCCGGATCGGCTGCACAACCCGCCAGAGCCAGAACGGCCAGGGCAGCGAAAGGAGGTCGAATACTCACTAAAAATCCCTACTGTTTTGGGGTACTGACGGGGTGTGGTTGCGGTTGTGAGCGTTGTGCTTTCCAGCGCTCGACATTGCGCAGCAGCACGGTTTCCGTCAGTCCGGAGGCGGGCAATTCTGTCATCTTTTTGGCCAGTTGTCCGCGCAACCACGGATCGTTGCAGGCGGAGTTATGGGAAACAGCGAGGAACAAACCGGGTTTATCCACGGGTTGCGGATACGTTTGCAAGTCATTAGCCATGGACAGTGTCTGCGCGACGGCCATCCCCGAATAACGTCCAGCCAAGACAAATTCCACCTCACCCAGCAGCAATTTCTGAAAGGCCTGCGTTAGGTTTTGAGTACGAACCAGGGTCAATTTCCGCCCAGCAAAAGCACCAAATTCCTGGGTCAAACGGGCCTTTTCCGACACTGCGCCGGGATGACCTTCAAGGTCTTTCGGCTCGTTATAAACCAGCGGCGACCGCTTGCGAGTCCAGACCAGGTAATCGTTTTCCAACAACGCTGGATAAATATAATCCAGGGTTTGCACCTCACTGAGCGTCAACGGTGTATCAGCCAGCATATCCATACGCCCGCTGCGCACTTCGTCGAGGGCCTGGGAGCGTTTACCGGCATAAAGCAGTTCGACCTTGATGCCCAACTCCCCCGCCACGTGTTGCAACAAGTCAGCACTGGCGCCAATCAGGTGCTTTGGATTTTGCGGATCCTGCCACAAATACGGTGGTGCATCCGGGCTGCCAGTGACCACCAGGCGCTCGCACTTGCCGGCAGCAAGAGACAGGCCCGGCAACATCGCCAGCCCCATCAGCAATGACCAGCTACACACCCGGCGCAAATCCATGGCGACACTCTCCCACTCAAATTCGGAACAAAAAAAACCCGACCAAAAGGCCGGGCTCTTTATAAGTCAAGCTGCTGGATTAGACCAGTTTCTCGAACTCAGGAATGGCTTCGAACAAGTCTGCCACCAGGCCATAATCGGCCACCTGGAAGATCGGCGCTTCTTCGTCCTTGTTGATCGCAACGATCACTTTGGAGTCTTTCATGCCAGCCAGGTGTTGGATCGCGCCGGAGATACCGACCGCGATGTACAGCTGTGGAGCAACGATCTTGCCGGTCTGACCGACCTGCATGTCGTTGGGTACAAAGCCTGCGTCAACCGCAGCGCGGGAAGCGCCAACGGCCGCGCCAAGCTTGTCGGCCAAAGCGTAAAGGTGCTTGAAGTTGTCACCGTTCTGCATACCACGACCGCCGGAAACGACGATTTTGGCAGCCGTCAGTTCCGGACGATCGGACTTGGCCAGTTCTTCACCGACAAAGCTCGAAGTACCCGCATTGTGCGCCGCTACAACGGCTTCAACCGCCGCCGAACCACCTTCAGCTGCAACCGGGTCAAAACCGGTGGCACGCACGGTGATGACTTTCACCGAAGCGTTGGACTGAACAGTCGCGATAGCGTTGCCGGCATAGATCGGACGCTTGAAGGTGTCAGCGCTTTCAACCGAGATAATCTCGGAAATCTGATCAACATCAAGGGTTGCGGCAACGCGCGGCAGGATATTTTTGCCGTTAGAAGTAGCGGCAGCCAGGATGTGGCTGTAGCCAGTGCCCAATTCGGCAACCAGCGGCGCTACGTTTTCCGGCAGTTGATGAGCGTAAGCGGCGTTATCAGCCACCAACACTTTAGCCACGCCAGCGATTTTCGCAGCGGCTTCAGCCACGGCGCCAACGCCCTGGCCGGCAACCAGAACGTGGATGTCGCCACCAATTTTGACGGCAGCAGCCACAGTGTTCAACGTAGCCGGGGCCAGCACTTTGTTGTCGTGTTCAGCGATTACCAAGATAGTCATGATTAGATTACCTTCGCTTCGTTTTTCAGTTTCTCGACCAGTTCAGCTACCGACTTGACCTTGATACCTGCGCTGCGTGCAGCAGGCGCTTCGACTTTCACGGTCTTGTTGGTGGAGGCGGTGGAAACGCCCAAAGCATCAGGAGTCAGCACTTCAAGCGGCTTCTTCTTGGCTTTCATGATGTTTGGCAGGGACGCGTAGCGCGGCTCGTTCAAACGCAGGTCGGTGGTGATGATGGCGGGCAGTTTCAGCGAAACCGTCTGCGCGCCGCCGTCGATTTCGCGGGTCACAGCGACGCTGTCACCAGACACTTCGACTTTCGACGCGAATGTGCCCTGACCGTAGCCGCTCAAAGCAGCGAGCATCTGGCCAGTCTGGTTGTTATCGCTGTCGATGGCTTGTTTGCCGAGGATCACCAGTTGAGGCTGTTCCTTGTCGACAACAGCCTTGAGCAGCTTGGCAACGGCCAGGGAGGTCAGTTCTTCAGCGGATTCGACAAGGATGGCACGGTCGGCGCCCAGAGCCAGCGCGGTGCGCAGTTGCTCTTGAGCGGTGGTCGGGCCGATGGAGACGACGACGATTTCAGTCGCAACACCCTTCTCTTTCAGGCGCACGGCTTCTTCCACTGCGATTTCGCAGAACGGGTTCATCGACATCTTGACGTTGGCGAGGTCAACGCCGGAATTGTCCGCCTTGACGCGAACCTTGACGTTGTAATCAACAACGCGTTTGACAGCTACAAGAACCTTCATGGATTCCTCGTTACTCTCCGGTGAAAAGGAAGCCGCCTAGGCGAACCTGGCGGTTGATACTTGGGCGCGCAAGGGCACCTCTAAAAACGCTGGCACATGAATAGATGACAACGCCCACTAAACTGATGACCGTCCGTCAGTGGTGACTGACGAGTCATTCATTAGCGTAGCGTGTAAACTGCGCGCCGAAACCGCGCAACCCGCCACCTTGTACCGCCATCGCCCTGCCTTTAGAGGTGCTCCTGAAACCAGCAGTCAGCCTACGGCGAGCGCAAAACCGCCCGTATATTGACCGGAACGCCTATTCCGGTCAATACGGCAAAATGGCCGTTCATAAGCCGCGTTACTTTGATTTCTCTGGCTTTGAGCCAATTCAAACAAACGTTTGTATTGGACGCTGGGAGTGGTGTAGATATAATGCGCCACCCAGAGAGAAAGGCGAGTCGCCCATTGCCTCCTTCCCTTGTGTTTGCGAAGGAAACAATGGAGGCAACACCAAACCTCCAATTAGAAAAAACTGTTGAGCCTTGAGTAGGAGATAGCCTGTGGAACGCGAATACATGGAATTCGACGTGGTCATCGTCGGTGCCGGCCCCGCTGGCCTGTCTGCCGCCTGCCGGTTAAAGCAGAAGGCCGCCGAAGCCGGTAAGGAAATTAGCGTCTGCGTGGTCGAAAAAGGCTCCGAAGTCGGTGCTCACATCCTTTCCGGTGCCGTATTCGAACCACGCGCTCTGAACGAACTGTTCCCGGACTGGAAAGAACGGGGTGCTCCACTGAACACGCCAGTTAAGCGTGATGACATTTTCGTCCTCAAGAACGCCGACAGCGCCACAAAGATTCCCGACCTGCTTGTGCCCAAGACCATGCACAACGAAGGCAACTACATTATTTCTCTGGGCAACCTGTGCCGCTGGCTTGCCCAGCAGGCCGAGAACCTGGGCGTAGAAATCTACCCAGGTTTCGCTGCCCAAGAAGCGCTGTTCGACGAGAACGGCGTAGTGCGCGGGATCATCACTGGCGATCTGGGTGTTGACCGCGAAGGTCACCCGAAAGAAGGCTTGTACACGCCGGGCATGGAGCTTCGCGGCAAATACACGCTGTTCGCCGAAGGTTGCCGTGGCCACATCGGCAAGCAACTGATCAAGCGCTTCAACCTCGACAGCGATGCCGATGCCCAGCACTACGGCATCGGCCTGAAAGAAATCTGGGAAATCGACCCGGCCAAGCACCAGCCAGGCCTGGTGGTCCACACCGCAGGCTGGCCGCTGGACATCATGGGCACCGAAAATACCGGGGGCTCGTTCCTCTATCACCTGGAAAACAATCAGGTGGTGGTTGGTTTGATCGTCGACCTCTCCTACAGCAACACCTACCTGTCACCCTTCGACGAGTTCCAGCGCCTCAAGCATCACCCGGTACTCAAGCAGTACCTGGAAGGTGGCAAGCGCATCAGCTACGGCGCTCGCGCCATCTGTAAGGGTGGCCTGAACTCGCTGCCGAAGATGGTGTTCAAGGGGGGGGCGCTGATTGGCTGTGACCTCGGCACACTGAACTTCGCCAAGATCAAGGGCAGCCACACCGCGATGAAATCAGGCATGCTCGCCGCTGAATCGGTAGCTGACGCGTTGTTCGCCGATCTAGACGGCACTGCTGAGCTGACCACTTACGTGGACGCCTTCAAGAAAAGCTGGCTCTACGATGAACTGTTCGCCAGCCGTAACTTCGGCCCGGCGATCCACAAGTTCGGCGCTATCGTGGGTGGCGGCTTCAACTGGCTCGACCAGAACATCTTTGGCGGCAAACTACCGTTTACCCTGCACGACACCACGCCGGATTACGCGTGCCTGAAGCTCGCGGCCGACTGCAAAAAGATCACCTACCCGAAACCAGACGGCAAGCTGAGTTTCGACAAGCTCAGTTCGGTGTTTATCTCCGGCACCAACCATGAAGAAGAACAACCGTGCCACCTGAAGCTGACTGACCCAAGCATCCCGATCAGCAAAAACCTGCCGCTGTATGATGAGCCCGCTCAGCGCTACTGCCCGGCTGGCGTGTACGAAGTAGTGACCAAGGAAGACGGCGAGAAGCGCTTCCAGATCAACTCCCAGAACTGTGTGCATTGCAAGACCTGCGACATTAAGGACCCTTCGCAGAACATCACGTGGGTTGCACCTGAAGGCGCCGGCGGCCCGACTTACCCGAACATGTAAGCCGCACGCCTGAACATCAAGGCTCCCTAAACGGGGGCCTTTTTGTTGCCTGCAACTCCGAACGCAACCCAACACCAATAGACTCTCATCAGTTCAAGCGGCACGCTCGTCTCCGGGGTTGCGCTCAAAGTAGCGCTTGTACTCGCGACTGAACTGCGACGTACTCTGATACCCCACCCGATGCGCGACCTGAGCCACACCCAGGCCCTCAGAAATCAAAAGCTGCTGCGCCCGCAGCAAGCGTAGGCGTTTGAGGTACTGCACCGGCGATAACAAGGTGCTGCGTTTGAAGTGTTCATGAAAGGTCGACGCGCTCATATTCGCGCAACTCGCCAAGGTCTCGACATTCAGCGGCTCGGTGTAGTGCCCGTGCAGATGGCTGAGTGAGGCGGCGATTCGAGCGAACTGCCCCTGCTGCTCCACCAACGCTCGCAACACATCCGCTTGCGGCCCGCGTAACGCAACGAACAGCAACTCACGCAAGCGCGCCGGCCCCATGATCTGGCACTCCAGCGGATCATGCAGACAACGCAGCAGCCGTTCCACACAACCGCGCATGGCATCGTCGAGGACTGCCGAGGTCATCGACTCGGGCGTCTGCGCCGGAATATGACGCCCCGACGCCAGCCCCATGGCCAGTACCAACTCGCCGAGCAGCACCCGGTCGATCGCAATGGAAATCCCGAGCATCGGTGCATTTGGCATAGCGAAGGTTTCGCATTCGAAAGGCACCGGCAATGCCTGAATCAGGTAATGTCCGGCTCCGTACTCGAGCGTGCGCGGCCCCAGGTAAGCCAACTTGCTGCCTTGGGCGATGATTACCAGGCTGGGCTCATAAATCTGCGGGCCACGGGCCACATCACAACTGGCCCGCAACACCTGAACACCCGGCAACGCGGTGGGCGCGAAGCCATCGCGGGTCGTCAGGGGCTGGATCAGCGAAACCAGCGTGGCATTGGCATCGAGATGACGGGTCAACAACATGGGAAAAATTCACGAAAAAGGGATGACGGCATCATCGCAGGTCTGACGGGCAATACGACCAATCAGAGGCACATGCCGGAGGATTAGGCATGACACCCGGAGGATTCGCCATGGCCGATATCCGGCACGGCCTCCAGAATCACCCTCCTCACCTGCCACTGTTTTTGCGAGGTTTTTCATGTACACCGCTATCGGATATGCTGCCCAATCGGCCACCACTCCCCTCGCCCCTGTGAAATTCGAACGCCGCAGCCCAAGGGCCGACGACGTGGCGATCGACATTCTTTACTGCGGCGTCTGCCATTCCGACATCCACCAGGCCCGCAACGAGTGGGGCATCGCCGTGTACCCGCTGATGCCTGGCCACGAGATCGTGGGCAAAGTGACCGCCGTCGGGGCGAATGTTACCCAACACAAAATCGGCGATCTGGTCGGCGTCGGCTGCATGGTCGACTCCTGCCGCAGTTGCGAAGCCTGCCGGTCCAACCTTGAGCAATATTGCCTCGAAGGTCCGACCATGACTTACGCCACCCCGGACCGGGTCGATGGCAGCAACACAATGGGCGGTTACTCTGACAGCATCGTAGTCAGCGAGCACTTTGTGGTGCGCATCCCGGAAAAACTCGACCTGGCCAGCGCCGCACCGATTCTCTGTGCCGGCATCACCACCTACTCGCCGCTCAAGCACTACGGGGTGAAGGCCGGCGACAAAGTCGGGATTCTCGGCATGGGTGGCCTCGGCCATATGGGCATCAAGTTTGCCAAGGCAATGGGCGCTGAAGTGACATTGTTCACCCGCTCGGCGAGCAAGGCCGAGGAAGGCCGACGTCAGGGCGCCGACCACGTGATCGTCTCCAGCGATGCCGAACAGATGAAGGCTGCCGCCGGACAGTTCAACTTCCTGCTCGACACCATTCCCGTGCAGCACGACCTCAACCCCTACCTCGACACCTTGCGTTTCGACGGCGTACACATTTTGGTGGGGTTGATCGAGCCGATAGATCCGCCAGTCCACGCCGCCAAACTGGTATTGGGCCGCCGGGTATTGGCCGGCTCGCTGATTGGTGGCGTCGCAGAAACTCAGGAAGTGCTGGATTTCTGCGCCGAACACGGCATCACCTGCGACATCGAAATGCTCGACATCAACCACATCAACGAAGCGTTCACCCGCATGATTGCCGGTGACGTGAAATACCGCTTCGTAATCGACATGGCAACGTTGAAGGTTTAAACCTTCAGGCCTAGCTCCGCCGAGAGCCGAGCCGTGACCCCTTTGATCAGGGGAATCAGCTCGGCCATTTTTTCCAGCGGCATATAGGGCACAGTGCTAGCGATACTGATACCGGCGACGATGCGCTTGCTCGCATCACGAATCGGTGCGGCCACGCAGCGAATCGACGGCTCATTGTCTTCCAGATCGAACGCGTAACCGCCCGCCACATACTCGACCATGCGCTGCTGAAACTGCGCCCAGGACTGTTCCGGGTGCTGCGGCCAAAACTGATTTTTCCCGCCCTGCGGCAAACTGACTTCGTAAAGCCGCTGCCAATTTTCCTGCGCATCATCGAGCATCAGCGCCTTACCAATCCCGGTGCGCGCCAACGGCATACGATGGCCAACCCGCGAGCGCATTTCCGGGCCATTACGCCCCGGATTTTTGTGCAGATACAGCACCTCGTCACCTTCACGAATAGCCAGGTGAATGGTGTCGCCGGTCAACGCCGATAGCTCATCCAGATACGGCCCGGCCAGGGTCACCAGCGGCAACTCTTCACGAGCCTGGAAGCCCAACTCAATCAGCTTCGGCCCCAATAGATAGCCGATTTGCGGCACGACGCGCAGGTAACGCTCTTCCACCAGGCAACTGGCCAAACGGTGGGTGGTGCTACGCGTGGTGCCGATCAGCCGGGCGATTTCCTTGAGATCGCGGGCGCCACTGGCCACGGCCTGAACCACACCCAAGCCACGAAGCAGGGTTTGGGTGCCGGTGGGCGCGGCGTCCTTGACGATTTTTGGGGCATCTTCCTGCATATCCAGCCTTTACCGTTGAGCGAGGGAACGGGCGGCATTATGGTCGCCCGACGGCGGTGACTACAACTTGATGCGCTCGACCTTGCCGACCAGTAATACGTAGGACAGTGCGCCAATCAATGCGAGCACCGCGATATAGGTGATCGCAGGGGCAAACGAATCGCCGCTGGCGAGAAAACCGATGACGATGGGCGTGGTAATCGCCGACAGGTTACCGATGAAATTGAACACCCCGCCGGTCAAGCCGAGCAACCGAGCCGGCGCCAACGTGGAGACCAGCGACCATGTGATCGACGCCAGCCCATTGCCGAAGAACGCCAACGCGAGAAAGGCAATCACCAACGGGGTTGACTCGACAAAGTTGGCGCCGATGATCGACGTCGAAATCAGCAGACCTCCAATGATCGGCAGCTTGCGCGCAAACCCCACGGTGTAACCGCGACGGATCAGAACGTCCGAGAAGAACCCCGAACACAACACACCGACAAACGCCGCCAGAAACGGCAACGACGCCAGCAAGCCAGACTTGATGAAGTCCATGCCGCGATATTTCACCAGGTAGGTCGGGAACCACGTCAGAAAAAACCACAGTGTCGAGTTGAGGCAGAACTGACCGAGGTAGATGCCCCAAAGCTTGCGTTGACTCAAGACAATCCCAAGGTCGGTCCAGCTGAATGTGGCTTTGAGCTTGGCGTGTTCCGTCTGGATGTCCACCAGCCCGCCCCCGTCGCGAATCAGGTCGATCTCAGCGTCATTGGCGCCTTTGAAATCCCGTGGCTCGCGATACGCCGCGTACCAGATCACCGCCCAGACAATGCCCACCAAACCGGTACTAACGAACACCATGTGCCAACCGTACTGGTGTTGCAGCCACGCGAGAACCGGCGTCAAAAACGCCAAGCCGACAAACTGACCGGACGTGTAGAAGCCGATGGCCGTCGCACGCTCACGTTCAGGAAACCACGTGGTAACCACGCGACTGTTGATCGGATAGGCTGGCGCCTCGAGTGCGCCAACCGCCATGCGCAGCACGAACAACGCGATGAAACTGGCAGCGAAGCCCAGCAACACGGTGGCGATAGACCACAGCAACAGTGCGATGCTGTAGAGGATGCGCGGCGGCACACGGTCCACCAGCCAGCCGCCAGGAATCTGCATCGCCGCGTAGGTCCAGCCAAAGGCCGAGAAGATAAGACCGACATGGATCGAGTCGATGTTCAGTTCGCTGGTCAGCGCCGGGGCCGCAATCGACAGGTTGCTGCGGTCCAGGTAGTTAATCACCACCGTAATAAACAGCAGCACCATGATAAAAAAACGCTTGCGACTGGGCGTCACCAGCGACGCCTGCCCGGTGAGGGTTTGCGGTTGCATGGAAGGTGCCTCTTCTTATGGTTATTGAGGGCGATATCAACACACGCGCAGGCCCCGGTGGGAACGAGGTGATTCAGGCAGCACTCACCACTCGGCAAAACTGCCATCGGCATGCCGCCAGATCGGGTTGCGCCAGCGATGGCCAACCGCTGCACGTTCAATGACGTATTCCTCGTTGATCTCGATTCCCAGGCCCGGCCCGTTAGGAATTTTCACGAAGCCTTTGTCGTAATCGAATACCCGTGGATCTTTCACGTAATCGAGCAGGTCGTTGCTCTCGTTGTAGTGAATGCCCAGGCTCTGCTCCTGAATGAACGCGTTGTAGCAAACGGCGTCCAGTTGCAGGCACGCCGCCAAGGCAATCGGGCCCAGCGGGCAGTGCAGCGCCAGGGCCACATCGTAGGCTTCGGCCATGTTGGCGATCTTGCGCGTTTCGGTGATGCCGCCCGCATGGGATGCATCGGGCTGGATGATGTCGACGTAACCTTCGCTGAGCACGCGCTTGAAATCCCAGCGCGAGAACAGTCGCTCACCCAAGGCAATCGGGGTGCTGGTCAGTGGCGCCAGCTCTTTCAACGCTTCGTAGTTTTCACTGAGCACCGGCTCTTCGATGAACATCAGTTTGTAGGGGTCGAGTTCCTTCATCAGCACTTTGGCCATGGGCTTATGGACCCGGCCATGGAAGTCGACGCCGATGCCCACGTGCGGACCCACCGCGTCACGCACGGCGGCAACGTTGGCCAGGGCCAAGTCGACTTTTTCGTAGGAATCGAGGAATTGCAGCTCCTCGGTGCCGTTCATTTTCACGGCGGTGAAACCACGCTCCACCGCCTCTTTTGCCGCACGGGCCGTGTCGGCTGGCCGGTCGCCGCCGATCCACGAGTAAACGCGAATCTTGTCCCGCACCTGACCACCCAACAGGTCGCTGACCGAGACTCCCAAGGCCTTGCCCTTGATGTCCCACAATGCCTGATCGATGCCAGCCAGAGCGCTCATGTGAATCGCCCCGCCACGGTAGAAACCGCCACGGTAGAGCACGGTCCAGATGTCTTCGATGTTGCGTGGGTCTTTGCCGATCAAGTAGTCGGACAATTCTTCAACAGCCGCAGCGACCGTGTGCGCGCGGCCCTCGACCACGGGCTCGCCCCAACCGGTCACGCCCTCGTCAGTTTCGACCTTAAGGAAGCACCAGCGCGGCGGGACGATGAAGGTCGTCAGTTTGGTGATTTTCATCTATTGCCTCTCTTATTGGATGTAGCGCTCGCAGCGCCAAAATGGCTTAGCGCAGAGCGTTCCATGCAGCGACATACGCCTTGGCTTTCACCGCGACATCTTCTGGGCTCATCCCCGGCTTGAACAACCCGGAACCGAGGCCAAAGCCTTTGACACCTGCCTCGACAAACACCTGCATGTTGTCCGGTGTAATCCCGCCCACCGGCGCCAGAATGGTGCCCACGGGCAACACCGCGAGCCAGGCTTTAACGACGGCGGGCCCCATCTGTTCGGCAGGAAACATCTTCAGTACGTCCGCCCCCTCAGCCAAGGCCGCAAAGGCTTCAGTGGGCGTCGCCACGCCCGGTGACAGAAACAAGCCTGCCGCTTTCGCCGCCCGCAGCACGTTGGCGTCGCTGTGGGGCATCACGATCACCTGGCCACCCGCCGCCTTCACCTGCTCAACCTGCTCGGGCGTGAGCACCGTACCCGCGCCGATCAGGCAATCGGCAGGCAACGTACTGCGCAGAATGCGGATACTTTCGTAAGGCTCGGGGGAATTGAGCGGCACCTCGATGACACGAAATCCGGCGCAATAAAGGACTTCTCCGATGGCCGCCGCTTCTATAGGGCGCAGGCCGCGCAGGATCGCGATCAGGCCGTTTTGCGCCAGGGCTTGCTTGAGCATGTCAGCTCTCCAGTCAGGTTTAACGGGATGGATTAGGCGTGATCAGCCCAGCGGCGACCGCCAGTTGCCACAACCCGCGCTCGGTGGCCTGCTCAGCCAACATCACCCGGCTAAAGCCACAGGCGTCGAGGGCTCGGCGATAGCGGGCGCAGAGTTGAGCATTACCAATGAGGATGATCGAGGGCAGATGAACACTGTTGCGCCGGCGCCGCTGAACACTGGCCAGGGCCGACAGTTCATGACCGATCAACAGGCCAGACAAATAGTCCGGTTGCGCGGTGGCGCTCAGCTCGCCGGTCAGCCCGAGGCTGCGCGCACTGAACAGCGTCGACAACGGCCCGATCTCGCCGTCCACCGACAAGGCCACCTGTACACCACGATCAAAAGCTTGGCCATCGAACGACGTACCCTGTTGCTGGGTGCGTCCGAGAATGCTGTGCTGACTGAGCACGGCGAAGACTTCGCCGGTCATGAAGGTATCGAAATGCACGATGCAGCCACCCGCTACTTCTACCCATTTCGAATGACTGCCTGGCAGGCCGATCAGCAGATCAGCGCTCGCTATGTCGGGCAGATTTTGCAGCACCCCGAGCACTTGGGTTTCCTCGCCCCGCATCACATTCGGCAGACGCGAACGCTGGATCACGCCCGGCACGATGTGAACATCAACACCGCGAAGACTGCGAACCGTTTGTAGCGACGTTCCGAGATTGGCGACGTTGGCCGGCGTGTCACAGTAGGCTGCTTCGCGCCAGCCTTGGGCACTGCCGACCATGCCACAGGCAATCACCGGCACGTCCGGTTGGGCGTCGAGCCAATCAGCGCAGGCCTCATCGAAAGCTAGTTCAAAACCGTCAGTGCAGGCCTGACCGTTGATGGTTCTCGGCGTGCGCGGCAATTGCATGATCCCCGAGGACAGCGAACGCTGTTCGAGCACCTGGCCACCCGCACCCAGTTTGTAAGCACGTAATGAGGTTGTACCCCAATCGAGCGCGATCAATTGCGCCAGCATCGCTTCACCTGTTTTGTTTTTGGCAGTGAGTGCGCTGGACTATAAACCCGGATGCCACCATATCTCAATATATAAATATCACTCCCATATATTGGGATATAACAAAAAAGATCGCCGCCTTCGGTTATGCCTCCTCTATCGGTAGAAGCAGCTGAAGGCCGGCGATCGTTAACCAGACCGCAGGTGATTAGTTACCCTCGGCAAACTCGCGCAACACCGCACCGTCCATCCGATAGCGCACCCACTCTTCCTGCGGCTGAGCGCCAAGGGACTTGTAAAAATCAATGGCAGGCGTGTTCCAGTCCAGCACGCTCCACTCGAAACGACCACAGTCGTTGGCGCAGGCGATTTTTGCCAAATGGCGCAGCAAGGTTTTGCCCGCGCCACCGCCGCGCTGGTCTGGCGTGATATAGAGGTCTTCGAGGTACAGGCAGTTACTGCCAAGCCACGTGGAATAACTGAAGAAAAACACCGCGAAACCGATGGGCACGCCGTCGCGCAGGCAGATCAGGCCGTGGGCGGTGGCGCCTTCACTGAATAGACTGCGCTCAATGTCGGCGACGCTGGCAATGACTTCATGGCGGGCACGTTCGTAGTCGGCCAGCTCAGTGATGAACGCGAGAATTTGCGGTGCATCGCTGGGGGTCGCCGGGCGGATCTCGATCATCATGGACAGGCCTTGTCATCAATTGAGAACGCCATACTAAGGCGCCAATCGACGCTCGTCACACGGCAACGCAAAAAGTACCCTGACACCCTCGCCACACCGGCGAATTGCTACATGACTGTTTTCAGCTAAAAGGACGTTTATGACCACGCCGGCTTTCGCCCCACTGCAATCACTCGCCGAGACCCTGCTGCCCCACGCACTGGAGCCCTCGGAAGATGGCGCCCACGACCTGTCTCACCTGCAACGGGTGTGGCACAACGTGCGCACGCTGCACGCAGAAGAAGGGGGCGATTTGCGCGTCATGCTGGCGGCCGTGCTGTTGCACGACTGCGTGGCGGTGGAGAAGAACTCGGCGCTGCGTACACAAGCGTCAAGGCTGGCTGCACAAAAAGCCATTAAGGTGTTGGCGCAGATGAAGTGGGCCGACGCAAACATCCAGGCCATCGCCCATGCCATCGAAGCACACAGTTTTTCCGCCAACATCACCCCCACCAGTCTTGAAGCGCGCATCGTGCAGGACGCCGACCGCCTCGACTCCCTTGGCATGCTCGGCGTGGCCAGAACGTTCTACATCGCCGGACGCATGGGCAGTGCGCTGTATGACCCTAAGGACCCTGAAGCGAAGGCAAGGGACTACGACGACAAGCGCTTTTGCCTCGACCATTTCCAGACCAAATTGCTGCACCTGGCAGACGGTTTCCAGACCACCACGGGCCAACGCCTGGCGCAAATTCGCCATCACCGACTCAAAGGGTTTATGGAGCTGTTCAAGGAAGAGATCGGCATTGGCTGAAACCGTTACGTCGGGGGCGGGGTCGGCCAAGACCCGACGTTTTACTTGATGACAGGCATGAAGGCTCCGGCGCCACGTAACCCGCGGCCAAACATTGCCACCGTTCTAGACCGTTCGTCGCTCATCAGGCACCAATCCAAACCGAGGGCGGACCAATATCAGGTAAGGATTCTCATAAATGGAGACGACACCATGATCACGCCCAGACTGACCGCCATCGCTCTCGCCACCCTGCTGTCCTCTACTGCTTTCGCCGCCACAACGACGTCCACCACCGCACCGACCGACCCAATGGAAAAACCGAACGCCCCCACCCTGCAAACTGCTCCCGGCACCAACACCAACGGTTCGAATATCGATAACAGTCTGCCGCCATCCACGGGCACCGATCCGCGGATCCAGGGTAACGACGCGGGCCGTCAGGGCGGAATGAACATGCCTGACACCCAGACGCCGGATAACGCCGGTATTGGCATCGGCTCGAAAACCACTACTGGAGGGTCGGGTTCCGAAGGCGGCGCCCGTCAATAATTCGCCTACGCCGCGCAAAGTGGATGTTTGACGTCAGTTGCACCCTGCCCGTAGCGGCTGACGGTCATTCAAAAACCCTAAATCTTACGGATAAAAGCATCCACCTCCGACGATTTCGGAGACGTCGCCGGCCCCCAGCGTGTGACCGCCAGAGCCGCTGCCGCATTTGCCCGTCGTGCTGCGTCTAGCGGTGATAATCCCTGCGCCAACCCGGCCACGAACACCCCGACATGCGCATCCCCGGCGCCATTGCTGTCGAGCGCATCGACCTTGAAACCAGGCACATGCTGATGATCGCCGCGCTGGCTGACCCAGCACCCGTGCGGTCCATCGCGCACCACCAGCAACACCTCGGGCGGTAGATACTGCGCCAGGCGTTCCAGCGCACATTCAATGTCCGGCGCAGCGGTAAAGCGCATGGCCTCAAGGCTGTTGCTGGTCCACAGGTCGATACGCGCCAGCAACGTTTTCATCAACGGTGCGTCGGGCGAATCCACCAGCGGTCCCGGATCGAACACCACGTTGATCCCCTCCGGCAAACCCAATACCCACGCCACCAGCGCCTGCGCCTTGGCGCTATGTAACAGGCTGTAGCCACTGACGTAGACGTAATCGCCCTGCTCGGGCGCAACACTCGCCAAGTCCTCAGCCGTCAACTCGCCTTCGGCACCAATGTAGGAAATAAAACTGCGTTCGGCCGACGCTTCCGTGACGGCGACGCAGAGCCCGGTATCACGCTCGGCACGGTGGGTAATACCGATACGGATGCTCTCCGCCTGCATCGCCTCCCGCGCCAGATCGCCGAAACGGCCGGTACCGTGGCGTCCGAGGTAAACCGCTGGCAAACCATTGCGCACGGCAGCCGCCATCACGTTGAACCCGCCGCCGGTTTCAAAGCGGGCGGACTGCGCCAACACGTCGCCGCCGGAGGTCGGCAGTTTATCCACGGCCATCACCAGGTCGATCACGACCTGGCCGGTGTGCAACAGCTTAGGCATGAGCGTTCTCGATCAAGGCGGCGCGCCGGTCCTTGGCACCACCGAGTACGCCGTAAACCCCACCTGCCACCAGGAACGTGACTATCCAGCCCAGGCCGTTATGCCCCAGCCAGGAGTCGGACAGGAACCCCTGGAACCAGACGTTTTGTGCGGTGGTGCCTATAGTGGTGAAACTGAAACCCAGCACAATCGCCAATGCCCACGCACCGAAGGCACGCCACTCGACTCCGCCGTGATACCAGTAGGCGCTGCTCGGGCTGACGTCCAGCAAGTCGTGAGGGCTGTAGTAATGACGATGAATCAAGTCGATCACAAAGATGCCGACCCACGCCGTAATGGGTACCGCCAGCAAGGAAATGAAGGTGATGAACGGACCGTAGAAGCTGTCGGCGATCAGCATGAAGTAGATCGATCCGGCAAAAATCGCCACGATGTCCACCACCACCGCGTAGACGCGTTTGACCTTCAGGCCGAGGGTCAGCGTCGTCAAACCGGCGGAGTACACCGACAGGTTGTTCGACAGCAGCAGCCCGCCGAATGCAGTGATGAGGTACGGCACCGCCATCCAGGTCGGCAGCATGTCGCGAATCGCGATGATGGGGTCGGTGGCTTGGGCCAGGTCGTTATTGCCCACCGACAACAGGCCGCCGAGAGTGATCAACAGCACCAATGGAATTCCCGCGCCGAAGGCGGCAGAAGCGACCAGACGCATGGCTTTGACGCTGCGATGCTGGTAGCGCGACATGTCGGCGCCGGCGTTGGCCCAGCCGATTCCGGTGCCGGCAGCCATGGTGCCGATGCCGATGATCATCGCGCTCAGCGGTGCCGGCGTGGCGTTGAACACGGCGCTCCAGTCGATGGTGGCGCAGAGAAAGCCACCCACCAGCAGGTTCAACGCGCCGAACACGTAAGTCGCCCACTTCTGAATCACCAGCAACGTGGCGTGACCGAGGCCGGAGACCGACAACGTCAGCAACACGAAAACTGCTATAAACAGCAAGGTCAGCGCCGGGGCACTTTTAGCCGCCACCGGCGAACCGAACAGTATTGAGCACAGCGACAGCAAGACAAAGGCAGCGGTGGTGGTGTTGACGGTTTCCCAGCCCAGCCGTGACATCAACGAGACGACCGTCGGGCCGATGTTGCCGCGAACTCCGAAGATCGCTCGCGACAGCGTTAAACTCGGCGCACGACCACGACGACCGGCGATGGAGATGATGCCGACCACCGCAAACGACCCGGCAGCGCCGAGGACCGCGACGATGATCGCCTGCCATATCGCCAGCCCGCGAAAGGCTACTAACGTGGCGCCCAACGGCAAGCCGAGGATGGAAATATTGGCGGCGAACCAGACCCAGAAGAGTTGCAGCGGATGACCGTTGCACTCGCTTTCCGGCACCGGCTCGATGCCACGGGTTTCCAGTTGTCCGGCACTCGCACCGACGTTTGATGAACTCATGAAAAATGCTCCTGTTGCCATTATTTTGGTTATGGGCAGTCTCGGGAGTCGGCGTAACGTCCCGGCAGTCCTGGCCGTATTCGTGCTGTCCGTTGCGGGTAAAACGTTCAGGTATGGGTGCATCTATCGAGGGCAAGCCCGCGCCTGCAAGGGATCGAGCACGTGTTCAGGCTCGCTTGCTCACGCACGCGTCAGCGCAAAGCCAACAGCCCTTGGACCAACGGTTCCAGTTGCAGATCATTGACGGTTTTGACCTGCTCGATCAGCGCCGCCGGCCAACTCTCAAGCCCCAGGCAAGCACCGAGCATCGCTCCGAGAATCGCCGCGATGGTATCGGTGTCGCCGCCAAGGCTCGCAGCCATGCACAGCGCTTCAAAGGCATTCATTTCGCCAATGGCCACTCGCTGGGCCAGGGCAAAGGACACCACCACTGACTCCTGCGACGCCACCGACGTACCGATCACTTCGTATAAAAAATCGGCCAGCGGCACGTTGTCGTTGTCGTTGTCGTTGTCGTTGTCGAGGCTATAGGTCCGCGCCCAACGGATGCGCGAGGCGATGCGTGCGCCAGCCACCCAGTGGCCGTGGCTTTCAGCCTGTTGCGCAAAATGCTGACCAAGGTTCAACGCTTCATCCAGGTGCAGGCCATTGATGCCGGCGGAAACCACCGCCGCCACCGCGGCCGCACTCGCAATCCCCAGCGTCGTGTTGTGGGTCACCTGACAGGCTTGCACCACGGCGCTGATAAAGCGTTCCGGCGCCGCGACATCGGCCGAGATCCCCACGGGCGTAATACGCATGGCCGCACCGTTGGTTGTGCCGTAGCGCCCCGCCTCTTCCGGTGAGTGACCGGCCAGGATCATCTCGATGGCACGCTTGGTCGAAGGGCCGAGCAAATCCTGAGACCCCTTGGCCCGCATCTCGGCTTCCCAGGCGATAAGACTCTGGGCCAGCGCTGCCGGCTCGATCCGGCCTTGGCCCTGAATCAACAATTGACCGACCAGGATCGCCTGCTGCGTATCGTCGGTGATCGAACCCTTGGCCATATTGGCGGCAATAGGTTGATCGGGGCCGGCGTCTTCCAGGCCCGTGATCTCACCGAAACGAAGCTTGATCTGGTCGCGGCTCAAGGATTGAGTCGGCATGCCCAGCGCGTCTCCCAACGCCAATCCGTAGAACGCGCCCAGGGCACGATTCAGCGCGGTCATGGTGAATTTCCAAATTGCAGGTGCAGACGGAAGTGAACCGGATCGAGCAGGCTCTCGACCTGCTCCATAAATCGCCCCTGACGATCGTAGGTCGTGCGCAAGGCTTTAAGGAAGACCGTCCCCAGCGCACGCCCGAGCAGTTCTGCGTCTTCGGCGTTCAATGGTTCAGCGCCAAGCCACTGGTCCCCTCGCTCGCCAATGTAGCCATAGGCGGCCAGCGTAATGGTCAGGGAGTTGTCGATCAGGCCAACCCGCGGCAGGCTTTCCAGGCCACCGGTGGCAGGCATCAGCGAGCGCTCGAGCGACACCAGCTTGCCGTCATTGGAACGGCGGCGGCGATCAAGGGTGATGAATTTTTCGGTGCCGAAACGCGATAGCAGGTCAGGGCGATCCACCGCCTCCAGCCGCAGCACTTCGGTATTGATCAGCGCGCCGCTGTCGGCCAGCGCCTGAGCCCAACCGCTGCGTTGATCAAGCACCACACCGTCAAAAGTGACGATGGAGCCCACACCGCTTTGCGTCGCGATGTACTTGCGCCGCTTCAACTCAGCCAGGGCTTCGCGCAGCGTGCCTCGGCTGACGTTGAATTCCTGAGCCAATTGATGCTCACCCGGCAACAGAAAGCCGTCCTCCATCAAACCGCCTTCGATGCGCCGAATGAGTTCGTCAACCACCCGTTGTTTCTTATCAAATCGTACTTGTCTAATCATGTACAAATTGATACACGAAGCAAGGTCGGGCGAGCAAGGGCTATTTTGGCGGAGATGACGGAAGGCGCGGGAGCGATTAAAACTCACGCGCGCGGTCGCGTTGGCAGTTCCAATCTCAATGTGTCAGACCTGACGCTATCGCGAGCAGGCATGCGCCCACAGCCATCAGGGTCAGCGTTGTTTGAGACGGTCAATCACGACAGCCAGTAACAAGATCGAACCGCGAATCACGTATTGATAAAACGTATCAATGTTCTTCAGGTTCATCGCGTTTTCAATGATCGCCAGAATCAACACCCCGGCAATGACATGCCGAATCATCCCGATACCGCCGCTCAGCGAAACGCCGCCCAGCACGCACGCTGAAATCACCGTCAACTCAAAACCCTGGCCAATCATCGGCTGGCCGGAGGTCATGCGCGATGCCAGGATCACCCCGGCCAGCGCGCCAATCACACCGTGTACGGCGAAGATGATGATTTTGGTACGGTCAACGTTAACCCCTGCCAACAAGGCAGCTTCCTGGTTGCCACCAATGGCCATAGTGTTGCGCCCATAAGTGGTGTAGTTCAGCAGCCAGCCGAAAAACAGAAAGCAGGCGACGGTGATTAAAATCGGCACCGGAACGCCGAACAACTGGCCGTTACCGAAAACGAAGAATTGCTCCTGCGACACACCCACCGCTTTGCCATTGGCAAAAATGTAGGCTAGACCTCGGACGATTTGCATGGTCGCCAACGTCGTAATCAACGCATTGACCCGCAGCTTGGCAATCACGATTCCGTTGATCAGCCCAACAATCAACCCCATGAACAGCGCGGCCACGACCCCGAGAAACACGCTGTCGGTGTCACGCATCACCACGGCAGCCACAACGCCGGCACAGGCAATCACCGAGCCTACGGATAAGTCGAAATGCCCGGACGCCAGGCAATACAACATGGTGCAAGCGGCGATACCCGTGGTGGAAATCGCCAGGCCGAGGCCGCGCATGTTCAGCGGTGACAGGAAGTTGTCGATCAGCAAGGTGCAGAGCACAAAGATCCCGACCGCCGCCAGCAGCATGACCCAGTCGTCGAGGAAACGCCGCAGGTCCAGCGGTTTGCGCGGGGTAGGCAGAGCGTTGTTTTGGATGGTCATAGTCACCTCTCAGTTCGCCACGCCGTCAGCGCGTTGGCGCGGCAAAGCCAGTTGAAGCAAGTTGGATTCATTCGCCTGTTCGCGGGTCAGTTCGCCGCTCATCGCACCTTCACACAGCACTAGAATGCGGTCGGAAATGCCCATGACTTCCATCAAGTCGCTGGACACCACAATCACCGCAATTCCGCTCTCGGCGAGGTTATGGATGATCTGGTAAATCTCGGCTTTGGCCCCGATATCGATACCGCGAGTGGGTTCGTCGAGCAGCAGGACTTTCATCGGCATCGACAGCCAGCGACCCAGAATGGCCTTCTGCTGATTACCACCGGACAGGTACATGATTTTCTGCGACGCATTCGGCGTCTTCACTTTCAGCGCCTTGATCTGCTGGTCGGCGTTGTCCTTCTCCCACAGTCCACGCAACAGGCAGCCGAGGGTGGAATGCGCGCCACGGGCGCTGATGTTGATGTTCTCGGCAACGCTCGCAAGTGGAATGATGCCTTCCTTCTTGCGGTCCTCGGGGCACAGCAGAATCCCGGCCGCAATCGCATCGCGAGGTGAGCGCAATTTCAGTTCATGACCGCGCAAGGCCAAGCGTCCGGCGGTGTTGCGCGTCAGACCACTCAACATTCGGAACAGCTCGGTACGACCCGCGCCGACCAAGCCGAACAGCCCCAGAATCTCGCCCTTATGCACCTCGAAACTCACGGGTTCACGCAAGCCTGGCCCCAGCAAACCTTCGACTTTGAGCGCCACTGCGCCACGTTGGCGGCTGCGGTAATTGTAGATGTCCTGAATGTCGCGACCGACCATGCACGTCACCAACTGGTCGTGGGTCAGTTGGCTCATGTCCTCGAACGTGCGCACGTAACGGCCGTCCTTGAACACCGTGACCGCGTTGCAGATGCGGAACACTTCTTCCATGCGATGGGAAACGTAAAGCACCACTTTGCCTTCGTCCCGCAGGCGACCGATGATTGCCATCAAGCGATCAATCTCCCGCGCCGAGAGGCTGCTGGTGGGCTCATCGAACGCGATCACATGGGCGCCACGGGACAACGCCTTGGCGATTTCCACCAATTGACGCTGCCCGAGGGACAGGCGTCCTACCTTCTCCTGCGGGTCAATTTCATCCGCCAGACCTTTGAGACAGGCCAATGACTGCGCCCGCAACGCTGCGCGATTGATCAAGCCGAAATGCGCGGGCAGATGACCGAGGAACAGGTTCTCCGCCACGGTCATTTCCGGCACCAGGTGCAACTCTTGATGGATCACCGCAACCCGACTGGCAATGCTCTCGGCGGTGGACTTGAAGACCTGGGTCTGCTCGCCGATCTGCAACTGGCCGCTGCTCGGCGTGTAGGCACCGCCAAGGATTTTCAGCAGCGTGGATTTGCCGGCGCCGTTCTCGCCCATCAAGGCGTGAACCTGCCCCGGATGAGCGACGAAGCTAATGCCATCCAGCGCTTTGACGCCGGGAAAGGTCTTGCCGATCCCGTTGAAACGCAGGCTGCCGCTCACACTGTGTTCTTGTGCTTGTACTTGCGCGTGCATAACCACCTCATCACACCGATCAGGTAGCCCCGTCGCCGGGGCCACCAAGGAATTCAACCGTCCCTCAGTTCCAGAGGCCGATTTTTTCCAGTTCCTGCTTGAAGTTCTCGCGCGTGATCAGCGTCACGTCATCCATGGCGGTATATTTCGGTGGCTCTTTGCCGGTGGTAATCCACTCAAACATCATGGCCGCGGTGTTGTAGCCCTCAATGTGAGGGCTTGGCAGCATTGAGC
Source organism: Pseudomonas sp. DC1.2 (assembly GCF_034351645.1). Classification (NCBI taxonomy): domain Bacteria; kingdom Pseudomonadati; phylum Pseudomonadota; class Gammaproteobacteria; order Pseudomonadales; family Pseudomonadaceae; genus Pseudomonas; species Pseudomonas sp. DC1.2. Next base: position 3,968,176 of record NZ_CP133782.1, read on the forward strand.
CGAAGAAACCACTGTTGGGTTTCTTAAGTTCGCCGATGGCGTCGGTGCCGTTGATGCCGATACCGATCACATTGGCGGCGGCAAACCCGGCGCTTTCGGTAGCACGCACGCCACCCAGCACGGTGTTGTCGTTCATGCCGCCAATGATCAAGTGTTTGGCGCCACTGGGCAGTTTCACCAGCGCCGAGTTAGTCGCGTCCATGCTGCCCGGTACGTCGAGTGTTTTCAGCGCCGAGAACAGAATGTGGTCTTTTGGCAGGCCAGCATCCTCCAGGGATTTGGCAGAACCGTCAGTGCGTTTCTTGCCCGTGTCGAGTTCATTAAAGGTGTTGATCACTGCATACGTATCTTTCCAGTCCCAGCCGCGTTTTTTCGCTTCGGCGGCCATGGCATTGCCCTGTTTCTGGCCGACTTCGAACGCAGCCATGCCCAGGTACGGCACGTCTTCCATGAACTTGCCGTTGGCATCAACAAAACGGTCATCGACCGCTATCACTTTCATACCGTTGGCTTTGGCCCTGGCCATGATCGCCGGACCGAGGGACACATCCGGCGGGCAGATCACAAAGCCCTTGGCGCCGTTGGCTGCAAGGCTGTCGATGGCCGAGAGGGTTTTCTCGCCGTCAGGCACGGCGATCTTGATCACGGTAAAGCCTTTGTCTTTGCCGGCCTTTTCGGCAAAGGCCCATTCGGTCTGGAACCAGGGCTCCTCCGCCTGTTTGACCAGAAAACCGATTTTCACTGCCTCGGCCGCCAGCAGCGTGCTGCTCAGGCTGACTGCCGTGACCGCCAAAGCGGCGCAGCACAGAGAACGGATCCCACGACGACGATTCATAAACTGACTCCTTGTTGTTGTTATTCAGAGTTGTTGTAAGCCGATGCAGCGGTCAAACCTGAAGCGAATTAGTCATATCGTATGATGATTGGATTTCAGGCGAAGTTTCCCCCTCTGAAACCCGCTTATTAGTCGTGGTACATGACCGAGCGTCCGCCATCGATAGTGATGCAAGAGGCGTTGATGAACGGGGCCTCATCGCTGGCCAGGAACACAGCAGTCATCGCCACTTCCATAGGTTGGCCGATGCGGCGCGGCGGATGCAGATCAAACGCGCGCTGACGTTCGGCGTGAGGGTCGGCAAAACCGTTCCAGTAATCGACGTTCAACTGGGTTTCGATGTAGCCCGGCGCGATGGCATTCACGCGAATACCTTTTGGCGCGTATTCAATGCCCAATGCGCGGGTCAGCCCAAGCAAGCCATGCTTGGCCACCGGGTAGGGGAAACAGCCCGGAATAATGTGGGTCGAATGGGTAGAAGCAATGTTGATGATGCTGCCGATGCCCTGCTCGATCATCTGCGGCAGCACGGCTTTACAGCCATACCAGGCACCGTCGAGATCGATGGCGAAACAACGACGCCAGTCTTCTTCGGTCATTTCCAGTGGATCACGAAACACGTTGACCCCGGCGCAGTTGACCAGCACATCAATCCGGCCATGGCGCTCAATAGCCAATCTGGCCATGGCGTGCAGATCTTGCTGGTCGGACACATCCGCCTTGATCGCTTGAACATCAAAACCTTTGTCACGCCACTGAGCAGCGACTTTTTCGACTTTTTCGGCCTGAATATCGCTGATGATCAGCTTGGCTTGCTGAGAGGCGAAGGTCGCGACGATTGCTTCGCCGATGCCTTGAGCCGCGCCGGTCAGCAGCACGACTTTGTTTTTCAGTCGTTCGCCCTTCGGCGGCTCGGGCACCGGTGGCAAGGAAAGAGGTTCAGCCATGGATCAAGACTCCTTTTGCAGGGACGACGAAAACCGGGCATCTGTCGATGTCCGGTCACTGGGCATTTGGGAATAGGCCGGCAGGCGCGAAAACGCTTGGGCGCCGAAGCGGCCTGAAGCACTGACTCCGTGAAGGAGTACCGTGGAATATCGCTGCATCACTTCACCTGTTTTGTTTTTTTAAGTGTGAGTGCGTGTAACTGATGGAGCCGACTATAAACCGGAGGAACAAATAATCTCAATATATAATTTTACATCTCATATATTGGGATTTAACCCGCAAAGCGCCTACAGACTTTTCCAGGCACATCGACCTCAATCGATAACACCGCCCCGTCCAAAGGATGAGCGAGCGGGCTCGCGGCGCTGGTGATGTACAAGGTTTTCAGGTCTTCGCCGCCGAACACACAACTGGTGGGGCGGCTGACTGGCAGCTCGATGACTCGGTCAACCTGACCGTCAGGCGCCAGCCGAAGCAGACAACTGCCGTCCCAGCGGGCATTCCAGACATAACCTTCAGCGTCCATGGCCGAACCGTCGGGGACGCCGCGCTCATGCGGCCCGAACCAGGTGTGTGCCGGTTCAAGGCTGCCGTCGGTACGAATGAAGTGCTGATACAGCGTGGCATCAAGACTGTCGGCGAGGTACAACGTCGTTCCGTCATCGCTCCAGAGCAACGTATTGGGAATTCCCAGCCCACGGAGCAAGGGCGTTACCCTGGCGTCGGGATCAATGCGAAACAGCCCCCCCGAACGCTGCAGGACGGGCAAGTCATCGCCGTACTCGCCGATGTTGTTCTGCATCGTGCCCAGCCAAAGCCGGCCCAAGCCATCGCACCGGGCTTCGTTGGGGCGATTGGCGGGCTGTGGGTCAGCCACGCAGAGCAACGTCAGTCCTGGCTCCAGACCCGGCGAGTCAAGGTCGAGCCGATAGACGCCGCTGCTCATGGTCACGAGCGCATCGCCGCGCTCGCAAGGGATGAAGGCGCTGACATGCTCCGGCATCTGCCAGATCTGCACGTTGGCGCCGATCAGCCTGAGCACTTGCTTACCGGCGATGTCGACCCAGTACAACGCCTGCATCGGCACATCCCAGAACGGGCCTTCACCGAGCTGTGCTCGGTGCCCGGTCACTGCGGTCCACGACATGAGGCCTCCTTTAATATTCTTGACTGACGATGGGAGCAAGTCCGCCCCCACAAAGTTCGCATGATCAGCTGGCTTTTTTGTCGGCCATGACTTGTGGGTAGAAACGCTTGATCGCAAGGTCCGCATTGTCAATCAGGGTCATGCAGGCACACACGCCCCGCGCCGCATCACGGGCGGCGATGGCGTCGGCCATGTCTTGGTGAATCGGCAGCGTGCGGCGTAACTCGTCCGGATCTGCCGCAGACACTTCAAAGGAAACCGCTAGCAGCGCGCCGAGGGCCGGGACCATTTGCTCGATGAATTGATTGTGACTGGCGGCGAGGATGCATTCGTGGAAGAGCTGATCGGCGCGGTTGTAATCAACGCCGCTGTCCACGGCACGTTCCAGGGCGTTATAGGCTTGGCGGATGGCCTGCACCTGCTCGACCGTTGCGCGCTCGCAAGCCCAGCGCACGGCCATCGGTTCAATAGTGCGACGCAGGTCGAGCAGGTCGTCGACAAAGTTTTCCGGCAAGCCATTGCGCGATAGCCAACCGACGACTTGCGGGTCGAAGAGGTTCCAGCGCCTGACCGGCAGCACCCGCGTCCCCACCTTTGGCCCGACTTCGAGCAGGCCTTTGGCGACCAGCGTCTTGATCGCTTCGCGGATGACGGTACGGCTGACGCCAAGCTGCTCGCCCAGGTCAGCTTCAACCTTGAGTGTCTGCCCGGGTTTAACCTGGCCGGCGGCAATCCAGCCACCTAGCCAATCGACAGTCGACGCGTGAAAGCTGCTGGACATGAAAACCTCAATGCAGGGACGGCAACAAGCCGTTCGCGATGGAAGTCCACGCTAATCATCATACGATTGAGTGTCAATTTGATTTTAAGGACACATGCCGCACATGTGCGAGCAAACACACGCTCGCGCATTCTTGATGGGCTAGGGCTCAAGACCAATAGGAAAGAACTCGCCGCCGCTCCAAACGCCAAGCCATCGCTGACCATCGAGCTCACGCGTGACCGCCAGCGCTACCAGTTGATAGAACACATTGCGGTGGATCAGCGCCTCGAGGTTCGTGCGCACATGCACGTAAGGCGCAGGCTCCTCGGTCACCGGATCAATCATCACGCGAATAGGATGTTCGACACCCGCCTCGGCGATCTCATCAACATTGGTGGTAAAGCGTAAGACCTGGGCTTCGCCCTCGCCTTCGACGTCGACGGCAATCGCCACAAACGGCGCGTCATCGACCTTGATGCCGACTTTCTCCACCGGGGTAATCAGGAAATAATCATCACCGTCGCGGCGCATGATGGTGGAGAACAGCTTGACCATCGGCTTGCGCCCGATCGGCGTGCCCTGGTAATACCAGGTTCCGTCCCGGGCAATGCGCATGTCGATGTCGCCGCAGAAATCCGGGTTCCACAAGTGGACCGGGGGCAAGCCTTTGGTTTTGGGGATTTGCCCCAACAGATCGTTGGCTTTTTGCGGGCCACTCATGACGCTCTCCTTGGAATTACTGGTCGCTGAGCCCAAGCAGGCTGCGCGCGTATTGCGCAAGCGGCGGGCCCAGCAAGTCTTCTGGCTTGGTGTCGTGGAACGTCAGTAAACCGCCACGACTCTTGATCCGTGCAGTATCGATCAGATACTGAGTGCTGGTCTCGATCAACATGATCTGAATCACGCCGCTGTCCAGACCTAGACGATCCACCGCCTCCTGGTCGAGCCACTCGTCCGAGTTGCCGATACGGTCATCGGCCTTGGCAAAGCGCGTGTAGAGCAGGTAATGCGCGCCGGCAGCACGAGCCTCGCCCATGGCGACATCGAGGCCTTCTGGCGCACGGGCGCGGCGGACCATCGGGAAATATTCGATAAAGCCGTTGAAGGCCTCTTCAGCCACCACGTTGGGGCGCGGATAGGCACTGCCCGGCGGCGCGAAAGCACCTTGAGCGATGTAGATGAACGAGTCAGCCTGAATGCGGAAGTTGTTCACCCGACGGCTGTCACTGTGATCCAGCAGACCCGCGTCACTCATGTGGTAGCGAACGCCTTCGCCCATATCACTGACATTCATGCAGCCGCCAAGTGCCAAAACGGCCAGCAGCAAAACCAGGCTACGCATCCTACCCTCCAAAGACCGGTGACGGAAAACCGGCGAATGGGCGTTAGATGCAGCTTCCACGCCAGCTCATGAACATCAGGATTTTATAGGCCGCTTTCGCGAACAGGCTCGCGTCCAAAGATGAAAGGTGGGAAAGAGCCAGATCGCGGAGAGGGGCTATCAGCCGCCGATAATTTTCATGATGGTCGCACCACCGGAGAACGCCACTTCCTGCTTGTCCCCCAGCGCTTTCACCAGCAGTCGCTGCAAAGCCGGCAGCGCTTGGTGACGCGGTTTGTCGAGCAGATCGCCGACATAGTGGCGATTACTCGACGACAGGCAGCCATGCAGCCATCCCGTGGACGACAGCCGCAGCCGCGAGCACGTCCGGCAAAACGGCACACTTTCATTGGCAATCACACCGAAATGCCCCTGCCCCGGAATCTCGTAACGCACCGCGGTGGCATCCACCGGGGCATCAGCTTGCAGGTATTCGTAGCGCTCACCAATCAGGCTCAGCAATTGCTGAAGGCTAACAAACTGCTGCAGAAAGGCGTTGGAGTCACTGGCCAGGTGGCCCATGCGCATCAACTCAATGAAGCGCAGCTCATAACCTCGCGCCAGACAGTAATCGAGCAACGGCATGACCTGATCAAGGTTCTGCCCGCGCAAGGGCACCATGTTGATCTTGATCTTGATGCCGGCAGCAGCGGCCTGGTCCATACCATCAAGCACGGTAGCCAGATCGCCGCCACGAGCGATGCTACGGAACCCACTGGCGTCCAGGGTATCGAGGGAAACGTTGATGCGCCGGATACCGGCAGCTAACAGTAGCGGTAGCTTTTTCGCCAGTAACTGACCGTTGGTGGTCAGGCTAATGTCATCAAGCCCCATCTGGCCGACCGCGGTCATGAAAGCCTCGAGTTTGGGACTAACCAGCGGTTCGCCGCCGGTGATGCGCAAACGCTCGATACCGGCGGCTTCGATCAAATACGCGACCCCACGCGCCATGGCCTCGGCCGACAATTCATCCTGCGCAGCCACCAGCCGCTTGCCGTCAGGCACACAGTAGGTACAGGCGTAATTGCAGGCTGAGGTCAGGCTGATTCGCAAATTACGAAAACGCCTGCCTTGACGGTCAACGATCATGAATCACTCCGGCAGAATAAGTTTCGGACCGCCAAAACTTGACTCACAAATCAAGTTTTGGCAAGGCCTAAGCCCGAGTATATTACTGCGGTACTGCGTCATGTAGCGAAATCATGGCGCAATGATGCGAACTGTAGGGATTCAGCTGCTGGGCGTATCGGTATCGCGCTTGCGCTTGTTGCCCATGCGCACGCCAATGTCCATCAGGAACTGGAAGAAACCTTCCTGATCTTCCAGCACATTGCTCCAGAACGGCGAGTGATATAGCGCCACGGCGCCATGCACCAGCGCCCAGGACGCGCAGTAATGGAAATAGGGCGGCACGTCTTCAAGCTTGCCTTCGCTGATCCTGCCTTTGATCAGCAGGGTCAGGCGTTCGAAGTTCGAGGCACGGATCTTGTGCAGTTCCTCGACCATCTCCGGCACCTGATTACCTTTGACCACCTTCTCTTCCAGGCGATCAAACAAGCGGTAGCGTTGCGGGTCACGCATGCGGAATTCGAAGTAGGCCCGGGACAGCGCCTCCTTGTCCTTATCGACATCAGCCGAATGCAGCAACTCGTTCAAATCACGCTCGTAATCGAGCATCAGGCGCAGGTAGATCTCCGCCTTGGATTTGAAGTGCTTATAGATCGTGCCTTTGCCGATACCGACGGCATCAGCAATCATCTCAACGGTGACACTGTCTTCACCTTGGTCGAGGAACAGCTTGAGCGCGGTATCGAGAATTTCTTGCTCGCGGCGACGAAACTCACGGACCTTACGAGGTTCTTTATGCATAAGAAAAGGTCTGTAGGGGTCAAAATTCGAAGCCGCGTATTATGCCTAACTTGCGCAAAAATGCACGGATCATCCGAGCATATCTGTGTTTCTTGATGAAATCGCGCAGGCTCGGCGCTTGATGAGAACTCAACCGAAGCGGCCGTATTCCAAATATGTTTAAAAACCACGGCGGCTAAACTGGACTCGCCGCGATACTGATCAATACTTGAACTGTCGGCGAAGCATCTCCCCCAAGTGTCGCGCCGACAAAGGTACCGAGGGACCGCGTGCCTTTGTTTTACTCCTAATGGTCTTAACCCGGATTCACCCCCCAGAACCCGGGTTTTTTTTGCCTGCGATTCAACCTTTCACATGTGCCAATGAAAACAATCGCTTGAAGTTCTCTGTCGTCTGCTCGGCAAAGCGCTCGTAGGACTCACCGCGCAACATCGCCAGGAACTCCGCCACTTCACGCACGTACTGCGGCAGGTTCGGCTTGCCACGGTACGGAATCGGCGCCAGGTACGGTGAGTCAGTCTCCACCAACAAACGATCAGCGGGTACCTTGCTAGCGACATCACGCAAGGCATCGGCATTGCGAAACGTGACAATCCCGGACAGGGAAATGTAATACCCCATGTCCAGCGCAGCCTTGGCCATGTCCCAATCTTCGGTGAAACAATGCAACACACCGGCCTGCGGCAGCGCCGCCTCACGCAGCAGGGCCAAAGTATCGGCCCTGGCGCCACGGGTGTGGATGATCACCGGTTTGCCAGTCTGCTGAGCCGCCTGCAAGTGCAGACGAAACGACGCCTGCTGCAATTCGGCAGCTTCTGGCTCGTAGTGGTAGTCCAGGCCTGTTTCTCCGATTGCCACCACCCGCGGGTGATCCAGCTCACGCAACAGCCAGTCCAACGCTGGCGCGGCGCCCGGCTGTACATCCAGCGGGTGAACGCCGACGGAACAATCGACGTCCTCATACCGCTCGGCCAGCGCTTTGACGTCGGCGGCATTTTCCACGCTGACCCCGATGCACAGGAAATGCCCGACGCCACGCGCGCGCGCCGCATCCAGGGCAGCATCCAGAGAGCCGTCATGGGCGGCGAGATCGAGGCGGTCAAGGTGACAATGGGAATCTACGAGCATAAAAAGGGCGGCTACTTACATCGTATGAGTGGGACGGTCGGACTTCAGGGCTCCGGCCAAGTGGGTTTCGATGCGACTGCGGGCGGTGTTGTCACCGTCATTGAACTGCACACCGACGCCAGCCGCACGGTTACCTTGAGCACCTTTGGGCGTAATCCAGGCAACTTTGCCGGCGACGGGGATTTTCTCGGCCTCGTCCATCAGGCTCAGCAGCATGAACACCTCGTCGCCCAACTTGTAGCTCTTGTTGGTCGGGATGAACAGGCCACCGTTTTTGATGAACGGCATGTAAGCGGCGTAAAGCACTGATTTGTCCTTGATGGTCAAGGACAAAATGCCATTGCGCGGCCCCGGATTGACGGGTTCATTCATGCTCACCTCCATTGCGGATGATCAGAGTTTAGGCTCAGACGATCATTTGTGGGTAGGCAAGGACACCCACTGCACCAAGAGCGCTTCCAGCAAGAGCGCCGGATTCAGGTTGGCCTTGCTCATGACTTTCTGCCGCTGGGCGAGGATCCAGTCCTGAATATTCAAGACTTTGTCCTGCGCGGTTTTTTGTGCCAGGTATTGAATCACCTTGCGCATATCTGCCAGCCCCAGCCCTGCTTCGTCCTGGGTCAATTGATAACGCAGGATCAGGCTCGACCAATCACAAAACCAATCGAACAACAGCAACATCGGAATGGACTTCCACTCTTCGGCTAACTGCGTGGGCGACTGCTGTTGCTTAAGTAACTTTTTCACGCCCTCAACAACGTTCGCACGTTGTTCGCGCACGCCCTGAGCCTGCAATTTGACAGCGGCCAGCGGCGAACCAGCCGCCAAGGTCAGCAGCTCAACACGCTCTTCTTGCGAGCAATCCGGCAACGCACTGGCCAGCCAGTCAAGGCTCATTGCCTCGCTCGGCAGCGGACAGGCCTGCTGCACACAACGACTCTTTAGGGTCGGCAGCAAACGGCTGGTCTGGTGACTGACCAACAGCAGAACGGTATCGCCGGAAGGCTCTTCAAGGCTCTTGAGCAAGGCATTGGCGGCGTTGATGTTCATCGACTCCACCGGCTCGATCAAGACTACTTTGCGACCGCCCATCTGCGCGGTCTGAACCACGAAGCTGACCAAGTCACGTACCTGATCGACCTTGATCGCCTTATCGGCTTCTTCCGGTTCCAGAATGTAATTGTCGGGATGGCTTCCGGCCCTGAGCAACAGACAGGATTTGCACTGCCCACAGGCCTCATGAGCAGCGTCCGGATGCTTGCACAGCAAGTTGGCCATCAGTCGCTCCGCCAGCGCACGCTTGCCGATCCCGGCCGGGCCATGGAGCAAATAGGCATGGGCATGCTGCGCACGACCGGCCAGATGCTGCCAGAGACTGTCCTGCCACGGATACGCTTCAGCCACGAGCCAACTCCAGCAGACGCGGCAGCAAGGCATCCAGCGACCGCTGAACCTGCGGCAGAGGCTGGGCGGCGTCCACCCGCACGTAACGCGCGGGATCAGCCTCAGCGCGCGTCAAGAACGCACTGCGCACAGCATCGAAAAAGGCGCGCCCCTCAAGCTCGAAGCGATCCAGGCGACCGCGCGCACTGGCGCGAGCCAGGCCCACTTCCACCGGCAAATCGAAAATCAGCGTCAGGTCCGGGCGCAAGTCGCCCTGGACGAACGATTCCAGCGTTGCGATGCGCGCCAGGGACAAACCGCGACCGCCCCCCTGATAGGCGTAAGTCGAGTCGGTAAAACGGTCACACAACACGACCGCGCCACGCGCCAGCGCAGGACGGATCACCTCGGCCAGATGCTGGGCGCGAGCGGCAAACACCAGCAACAACTCGGTGTCGGGGTTCATGACTTCGTCCACCGGCGCCAACAGGACTTCGCGGATGCGCTCGGCCAATGGCGTACCACCGGGCTCGCGAGTCAGCAGCACCTCGATACCGGCGGCGCGGAGGCGCTCGGCCAGGTATTCGCGGTTGGTACTCTTGCCAGCGCCTTCCGGGCCTTCCAGGGTAATAAACAAGCCAGTCACAGGCAGTCCTTAGTCAGAGTCATTGCGGGCTTTGCGGCACGGGTGCGGGCGCGGCGTCTTTCGGCGCAACGGGCGGCGAAGTTTCCGGGGCTGACGAAGGTGCGGGCGCAGGTTCTTGCGCTGGCACCTGCGGCAGCATATCGGGTGCCGTGTCCGGGGACGCCGCTGGAATCGCTGCCTTGGCTTGCGGCACCACGGGCGTATTGGCCGGGGCAGGGCTTGAGCGGTAATCGGCACGGCGTTTCAGCTGAAACTCGCGTACCGCCGTATTGTGAGCGTCGAGGTCATCGGAGAACACATGGCTACCATCGCCTCGCGCCACAAAATACAGACTGTTGCCCGCCACCGGATTGAGTGCCGCATGGATCGCCTCGCGGCCGACCATCGCAATCGGCGTCGGCGGCAACCCTGAAATTACGTAGGTGTTATACGGCGTCGCTTCCTTGAGATGCGCGCGGGTCAATTTGCCCTGATAACGATCACCCAGACCATAAATCACCGTCGGGTCAGTTTGCAGCAACATGCCCATCGCCAGCCGCCTCACAAAAACGCCGGCGATTTGCCCACGCTCCTGCGGCACGCCTGTCTCTTTCTCTACCAACGAGGCCATGATCAACGCTTGATAGGGCTCGGTGTACGGCACGTCTGCGGCACGCTTGTCCCACTCTTTGACGAGCACTTCATCGAGGCGATCGTAGGCCTTCTTCAGCAGTTCAGCGTCGGACATGCCACGCACAAAGCTGTAGGTGTCCGGAAAGAAGCGCCCCTCCGGGAAAACCCCGGCATGGCCGAGCTTATCCATCACCTGACTGTCGCTCAAACCGCTCAGTGTTTGTTTGAGCTTGTCATCCTTGGCCAGCGCTGCACGGACCTGATGAAAATTCCAGCCCTCGACCAGAGTCACGTTGTACTGGACCACTTCACCACGCTTCCACAGACCGATCAGACCCTCCACGGTCATGCCGGGAAGCATGCGGTATTCACCACTATGGATCGGCGTGCCTGCCAGATTGAAGCGCCAATAAAGGCGTAACCAGAAGGCGTCCTTGATCACACCGTCGCTTTCAAGTCGGATGAAGGTGCCAATCGGCGTTGAGCCTTTGGACACGTCCAGCAGTTCTTCCTGGGTGATATTCAGCGACTGTTCCAACGCCGAATGAATTTTCCAGTCCGAAGCGCCTAACAGTAATCCGGCCAGAACCAGGCCGGTTTCCAGCAGCAGCAAGAGTTTACGTCTCACGTATCAAGCATCCAGTAGCGCGCGGGCAATGACTTGGAGTTTACGGGTGAGCGGGCCAACCGGCCAGCTCAGTGCTGCATAGGCGCGCACCGGCCAAACGCCATACACGCTGTTGCAAACAAAAACTTCATCGGCCCATTGCAGCTGTTCAAGGGTAATGTCGGTGATTTGCGTGGTAATTCCCGATGACTCGGCTTGAAACAATAATTCAGCGCGCATGACACCAGCCACACCGCAGCGCTTGAGATCGGCGGTGGTCAGCACACCGTTGCGCACCAGGAATAAATTACTGTAAACGCCCTCGATGACGCGCCCGGCCTGATCCAGCATCAAACCTTCGGCATGATCGCAATCCCGCCATTCGGAGCGTGCGATGACCTGCTCCAGACGATTCAGATGCTTGAGGCCCGCAAGCAATGGCTGATGGGAAAGCCGTGTCGCACAAGGGAAAAGGCGCACGCCTTGCTCAGCGTTGTCAGGAGGATAAAGCGCAGGGGGATTACCGATAAAAATGCGTCGGGCCGCCGCCGATGGGTCGGGCGCGTAACCGCGCAGACTATCGCCGCGAGTGACGATAAGTTTGAGCACCCCTGCACCCATATTTTGGGCATAGGCCTGCAGCTCAGCGCCTAACGCCACCCAATCGACATTGATCGCCAATCGTTTGCAGCCTAACGCCAAGCGCTGCAAATGACGCTCCAGCAGCACTGGAGAACCGTCGCGCACAGCAATCGTCTCGAACAGACCATCACCGTAAGCCAGGCCGCGATCCTTCAGCGACAAAGCGTCGGCTGGCTGACCGTCGACCCAGCTGTCCATCAGCCTGCGAACCGACGAAACACCAGCGAGCCGTTGGTTCCGCCAAACCCGAAGGAGTTGGACAACACCACATCAATAGCCATGTTGCGCGCGGTATGCGGCACGAAGTCGAGGTCGCAACCTTCGTCCGGCTCATCCAGATTGATGGTCGCGGGAGCAACCTGACTGTTGATCGCCAGCACACTGAAGATAGCCTCGACCGCGCCCGCCGCACCCAACAGGTGGCCGGTCATTGACTTCGTCGAACTGACCGCCAGCTTGTAAGCGTGATCACCAAACACCGACTTGATTGCACAGGATTCGGCGAGGTCACCCGCCGAGGTCGATGTACCGTGAGCATTGACGTATTGGACTTGATCGCCATTGATCCTGGCGTCGCGCAAAGCATTGGTGATGCAGCGCGCAGCACCGGCACCATCGGCCGGTGGCGACGTCATGTGGTAGGCATCGCCACTGGTGCCGAAACCAATCAGCTCGGCGTAAATAGTCGCGCCGCGAGCCTTGGCATGCTCCAGCTCTTCGAGCACCAGCGCACCAGCGCCGTCGGAGAGTACAAAACCATCACGCCCCTTGTCCCACGGACGGCTGGCGCGGGTGGGCTCGTCGTTACGGGTAGACAACGCGCGGGAGGCACCAAAGCCCCCCATGCCCAAACCGCAAGCCGCCATCTCGGCGCCGCCGGCAATCATTACGTCAGCTTCGTCGTACATGATGTTGCGGGCTGCCATGCCAATACAGTGCGTACCGGTGGTACACGCGGTGGAGATGGCGTAGTTAGGTCCCTGTGCCCCCAAGTGGATGGACAGGAAACCGGAAATCATATTGATGATCGAGCCAGGCACGAAGAACGGTGAAATTCGACGGGGGCCAGAATCATGCAGCGTGCGGGCGGTTTCCTCGATATTGGTCAAACCGCCAATACCCGACCCCATCGCCACGCCAATGCGCTCACGGTTGGCGTCAGTGACTTCCAGACCGGAATTACGCACCGCCTGAAACCCTGCGGCCAGACCGTATTGAATAAACAGGTCGAGCTTTCGAGCCTCCTTGACCGACAGGTATTCCTCGACATTGAAGCCCTTTACCGAGCCGCCAAAACGGGTGGAATAGGCAGAAAGGTCGGTGTGTTCGATCAGACCAATGCCACTGCGGCCAGCCAGAATGCCCTGCCAACTGCTCGGCACATCCGTGCCCAGTGGCGACAACATACCCATACCGGTGACTACGACGCGTCTACGCGACACAGCACTCTCCTTTTTCAAATGACGATTTTGCATCAGACCTAAAGAAAAAACCGCACGCCATGATGGCAGTGCGGTTTTTCCATGACAGCAAGCAACGATTACAAGCTATTAAGCCTGGTGGTTAGTAACGTAATCGATTGCAGCTTGTACAGTAGTGATCTTCTCAGCTTCTTCGTCAGGGATTTCGGTCTCGAATTCCTCTTCCAGAGCCATCACCAGCTCAACGGTGTCAAGGGAGTCGGCACCTAGGTCTTCAACGAAGGAAGCAGTGTTAACCACTTCTTCGTCTTTAACACCCAGTTGCTCAGCAACGATTTTCTTGACGCGCTCTTCGATGGTGCTCATACCTTGTTTTCACTCCTAATGGACAAATTCAGGCAGCTGGCCGGTGGGTAAGTGTATAGAAAGACTTTTCAGCTTTTCAACTGAAAGCTTCACTCCTCAAACCCTGCGACCCTCTGCCTATAAATAGATTGCAGCTTTATAACGGATTTTAGACAGCTCGTATGACATTTTTTTGAAGCGATCCGTCACATTTAACTCATGTACATCCCGCCGTTTACCGGGATTGTAGCCCCAGTAACGTATGCCGCACCGTCGGATGCAAGAAAAGCGACCACCGATGCGATCTCTTGAGCTTGCCCCAGACGGCCCAGCGGAATCTGCGTTTGCAAGGCTTCACGCTGCGCCTCGGGCAGTTCGCGGGTCATATCGGTGTCGATGAACCCTGGGGCCACCGAGTTTACCGTAATGGAACGCGAACCGACCTCACGCGCCAATGCACGGCTGAAACCTTCCAGGCCGGCCTTGGCGGCGGCGTAGTTTACTTGGCCTGCGTTGCCCATGGCACCCACTACCGAGCCAATACTGATAATTCGTCCCCAACGGGCCTTGGTCATACCACGCAAAACACCCTTGGACAGGCGGAACAGACTGTTCAAGTTGGTATCGACGACATCATGCCATTCGTCATCTTTCATGCGCATCATCAGGTTATCGCGGGTGATACCGGCATTGTTGACCAGGATCGCCGGCGCCCCGAATTGTGCCTGGATGCTCGCCAACACCGCTGCCACGGACTCGTCACTCGTGACATTGAGTTCCAGCCCCGTGCCTTCGATACCCTGTTCTTTCAGGGTAGCGGCGATTTTCTCGGCACCTGAGGCAGAGGTAGCGGTGCCAATAACGATGGCGCCCTGACGACCCAGCTCCAGAGCAATAGCCTGGCCGATGCCACGGCTCGCGCCGGTGACCAATGCAACTTTACCTTGCAGACTCATGCAAGCTTCTCCTGGTTCAGGCCAACGCTGCGCGGGCGGCAGCGAAAGCGTCTGGGGTATTAAGATTGGAAGTCGACACGCCTTCGGCGCAGCGCTTGTTCAGACCGGCCAGGACTTTGCCTGGGCCACACTCGACCAATTGCGTCGCGCCCTTGGCCGCGAGAACCTGAACAGATTCGACCCAGCGCACAGGCTTATAGAGTTGCTCAAGCAGATCGCGCTTGAGGGTTTCCAAGTCCGCCGGCACGCCAGCACTGACGTTTTGCACGACTGGAATCTGCGGCGCTTGCCAGTTAATGGCAGCGATTGAATCGGCAAAACGCTCCGCAGCAGGACGCATCAACTCACAGTGAGATGGAACGCTGACCGGCAAGGGCATGGCGCGCTTGGCACCTCGCGCTTTGCAGCCCTCAATGGCACGCTCGACCGCCGCCTTGGCACCCGCGATAACGACTTGGCCCGGAGAGTTGAAATTGACCGCACTGACCACCTCGCCTTGCGCTGCCTCAGCACAGGCGGCCAGGACGTCAGCATCGTCCAGACCGAGGATAGCGGCCATGCCGCCCTGCCCCGCCGGAACGGCTTCCTGCATCAACTGACCACGACGCTCTACCAGTTTCACCGCGTCGCCAAGACTCAGGCTGCCCGCCGCAACCAAGGCGCTGTATTCGCCCAGACTGTGACCGGCAACATAAGCCGGACGCGCACCACCTTCGGCCAGCCACAGACGCCACAGGGCGATCGAGGCGGTCAGAATGGCAGGCTGGGTTTTATCGGTTTGGTTGAGTTGCTCTTCCGGCCCTTGCTGGGTCAACGCCCAAAGGTCGTAACCCAGAGCATCGGAAGCTTCTTTAAATGTTTCGAGGACCACCGGATGTTGCGCGCCCAACTCGGCCAGCATGCCGAGGGACTGCGAACCCTGTCCTGGAAAGACGAATGCGAGGGAAGCAGACATGTAACAAGCCCCTAATGATCTTGTCGTCGGTGAATTGACGTCCCGCCTTGGGGACGCAAGAAACTGACAGTTGGATGGCCAATTGAACTGAGCGGTCACATTTAAGCATTGTCCGACGAAAACGCCTAAGGCAACAAATCCTCCAGACGACCGTGAAGCCGCTGCGGGAGGTTTTCCTGGATCTCGATCAGGGCTCGCGAAATCGCACTCTGGAAACCTTGAACGCCAGCGGAACCATGACTTTTCACCACGATGCCTTGCAAACCTAAAAAGCTTGCGCCGTTGTGTCGCGCCGGCGCCAGATCCGCCTGGAGGCGCCTCATCATTGGCAGCGCCAGCGCGCCAACCACGCGCGAAGCGAGGTTTTTCTTGAACAAGGCTTCGATGCGCCCGGCAATCATGGTCGCCAGCCCCTCGCTGGACTTGAGCAGAATGTTACCGACAAAGCCGTCACACACCACCACATCCGCCTCACCACGGTACAGACCGTCACCTTCGACAAAACCGATGTAGTTAATACCACGGGCACTTTGCAACAAGGTTGCAGCCAGCTTGACCTGCTGATTGCCCTTGATGTCTTCAGTGCCGATGTTCAACAGCGCCACACGGGGACGAACAATGCCCAGGGTTTCCGCCGCCACCGAGCCCATGATTGCGAACTGCAACAGATGCTCGGCACTGCAATCGACATTGGCGCCCAGGTCGAGCAACTGGCAATAACCCGTCTGGGTTGGAATAGCCGCAACCATCGCCGGCCTATCGATACCCGGCAAGGTTTTGAGCACAAACCTCGACAACGCCATCAACGCACCGGTATTACCCGCACTGACACAGGCCTGGACCTTACCGTCACGCAGCAGCTCAAGCGCAACGCGCATCGACGAATCAGGCTTGCCACGCAAAGCCTGGGCTGGTTTTTCGTCCATGGTAATAACTTCGGTCGCCGGCACAATCGACAGCCGAGCACGATCCACAGCCGATTGGCCATAGAGCAATTCTTCTAATAGAGAGGGTTGACCGACAAGGGTCAGATGCAACGAGGGCGTAGCAGACAGACAAGCGAGGCTGGCCTGAACAATGTTGCGGGGACCGAAGTCCCCGCCCATTGCGTCAATCGCGATGATCGAAGCGGACAAGTAATTACTCGTCAGCGCCTTTATCGATCACTTTGCGACCACGGTATACGCCTTCTGGCGATACGTGGTGACGCAGGTGAATTTCACCTGTGGTTTTTTCTACAGACAGAGTGCTAGCCGTAAGGGCGTCGTGCGAACGACGCATGTCACGGGCAGAGCGGGATTTTTTGTTCTGCTGAACAGCCATAATTGATTAACTCCTAAACGTTTGGGTCACGCTTTAACTGCGCCAATACACTGAACGGGTTGGACCGCGTTATCTCGTTCTCGCTCGGTTCGGGCTCATCGAGACCCGCCGGCTGCTGGCATTCTTCCGGATGATGAGCAGGCACAATGGGCAAGGCAAGCAAAAGCTCCTCCTCGATCAGTGACTGCAGATCCAAAGGATCTTCGCCCAGTTCCAGCACGTCATAACCTTTCGGCAACGACTGGGTATTCGCACCCTCTTTCACCACAGCATAACTGCATTCGCTGTGGATCGGCAGGGTGACCAGCTCAAGACAACGCTGGCAAACCATTTTGACCTCGGTGTCGATAAAGCTGTGGATGACCACAGATTTACGTTCATCTCGTTCAAAAACGAATTTAGCCTGCACCGTACCGACAGTGTCGGAAAGCGGGTCGCAGAGTCTCTTCAAATCGGCCAGGAGCACTTCCCCTTGAAGGGTGGTGCCGCGATCAGCCAATTTGCGCGGGTCAACGTGAGGTGGAATCGGGTCATTCAACATAGGCGCAGCATTATAGGGATGCACCCAGCCATGTCAAAGGAAATTCAGCCCTGTGCGCCACTTGGAAGCCCCGCTAGAATTCGAGCCTGCCTTTTGGAGTTGCGCATGCTGCCCTTATTACTCGCTTCAAGCTCGGTATATCGCCGCCAATTACTGGCTCGCCTACAGCTGTCGTTCACGTACAGCTCACCCGATATCGACGAAAGTCATCGCCCCGGCGAGTCGGCCATTGATCTGGTAAAACGCCTCGCCCAAGAAAAAGCCAAGGCACTTGCCGATAGCCATCCCGCCCATCTGATCATCGGATCGGATCAAGTTGCGGTGCTCGGCGACAGGATTATCGGCAAACCTCACACCTTCGAAAACGCCCGCGAGCAATTGCTCGCATCAAGCGGCACCAGCGTGACTTTCCTGACCGGCCTTGCACTACTGAATAGCCAGACCGGCCACTGCCAAGTCGACTGCGTACCTTTCACGGTACACATGCGCGCACTCGACACCGCTCACATCGAACGCTACCTGCGCACCGAAACGCCCTACGACTGCGCTGGCAGCTTCAAAGCCGAAGGTTTGGGGGTGAGCCTGTTTCAACGCACAGAGGGCCCTGACGCCACCGCCCTGATCGGCCTGCCGCTAATTCGACTGATCGACATGCTACTGGCCGAAGGCGTGCAAATCCCTTAAACGGAAAAACCGGCACAAAGGCCGGTTCTCTAAAGCCTCCGGCAAGTCAGCGCAATGCTGGCCCCTGAAAACCCATCCACATCGCCAACTGCTCAGCCACACTCGCGCCAAGCTTTTTCGAGAAGCGATCGAACGTTGATTCCTGAACAGTAAAGTCGACCAATTCTTTTTCGCCAATCACATCACGAGCGACTGAACTGGCATTACCCAGACCGTCGATCAAGCCGAGCGGCAAGGCCTGCTCACCCGACCAGACCAACCCGGAGAACAACTCAGGATGTTCCTTATCCTTGAGGCGATCGCCACGCCCCTTCTTCACGCTATTAATGAATTGCTGGTGGGTGGTATCAAGCACACCCTGCCAGAATTGAGTTTCATCAGGCTTCTGCGGCTGAAACGGATCAAGGAACGACTTGTGCTCGCCCGAGGTGTAGGTGCGACGCTCAACCCCTAGCTTCTCCATGGTCCCGACAAACCCGTAACCGGCCGCCGTCACACCAATCGAACCCACCAGGCTGGCCTTGTCGGCGTAGATTTGGTCTGCCGCACTCGCAATGTAATAAGCACCAGAAGCGCCCAGATCGGAAATCACCGCATAAACCTTGACCTGAGGGTGCAGAGCGCGCAAACGAACAATCTCGTCATACACATAACCCGACTGCACCGGACTGCCACCCGGGCTGTTGATGCGCAGAATCACGCCCTTGACCTTGGTATCTTCGAAAGCCGAACGCAGACTGCCAACGATATTGTCGGCGCTCGCCGACTCTTTATCGGCAATCACACCGGTCACGTTGATCAGCGCGGTATAGCCGGAACCGCGAGTGGCGCTTTTTTCCATGTCCATCAGCGGCGTAAACATCACCAACGCGACAAACAGGTACACAAACGTCAGCAGCTTGAAGAAAATCCCCCAGCGACGTGAGCGGCGCTGCTCCTGCACGCCAGCCAGCAGCGTTTTTTCCAGCAGCTTCCAGCTCTTCTCGTCACCGCCTTCAGCGCTTGCCTTGGCAGGCGCTTTCCATTCGTCGGTCATACCATCCACCCCAGCAAAAACGTATTAAGCCTGACGTAGCCAGGCGCGCAATTCTGAAAAACGATCAATCGACAGTCGCGGCTCGAACAACTTCAGCGCCTCTATAGATTGGGCGCCATAGCTGACCGCCACAGAATCCATGCCAGCGTTGCGCGCCATCTGTAGATCGAAGGACGAATCCCCAACCATCAGCGCGTGCTCCGGACGCACATCGCAATGCGCCAGAATCTGCTCAAGCATAAGAGGGTCAGGTTTACTGGCAGTTTCATCAGCAGCACAGGTGATATCAAAATAATTTTCCCAACCGTGCGCCTTCAACACCCGGTCCAGCCCACGACGCGCTTTGCCGGTCGCGACCGCCAGGTGATAACCGTCAGCACGAAACGCCGCCATCGACTCGACAACACCCTCAAACAGCGGGGAAGGCACCGCCTCGGACGCAATGTAGTGATCGGCGTAGTGTTCACGGAACCTGACCAGCTCAGCGTGACTGATCTGCGGGTACAACGTGCGGATCGCCTCCGGCAACCCCAGCCCGATAATGCCTTTGACTGCAAAATCATCGCACAACTGAAACCCGGAACGCTGGGACGCAACGTGCATGGCCTCGACAATCCGGCCAATGGAGTCAGCCAGCGTGCCGTCCCAGTCAAAGATCAGCAATTTGTATTCAGATGGGTGCACTCAGGCGCTCCACGGTTTTAGCCCACATATCATCCACCGGCGCCTGCAACTTCAACTCTCCACCATCAGGCAGCGGCACGGTCAGCATGTAGGCGTGCAAGAACAAACGCTTTCCGCCCAAGTCACGAATTTCCTTGCTGAAATCGTCATCGCCATACTTGGTGTCGCCAGCAATACAGTGCCCAGCGTGCAGCGTGTGAACGCGAATCTGGTGAGTCCGTCCGGTGATCGGCTTGGCTTCGATCAGGGTGGCAAAGTCGCCGAAGCGCCGCAGGACCTTAAACACGGTCACAGACTCCTTACCCTCTTCCTCGTCGACCTCAACCATGCGCTCGCCAGAGCGCAGATTGCTCTTGCCCAGCGGCGCACGAACTTGTTTTATTGACGCCGCCCAGTTACCGCGCACCAACGCCATATAACGCTTATCGATGCCATCGCCACGCAACGCCGTGTGCAAATGACGCAACATACTGCGCTTTTTGGCAATCATCAGAAGGCCGGAAGTATCACGGTCGAGGCGGTGAACCAGTTCGAGCTCTTTGCAATCTGGACGCAACTGACGAAAAGCTTCGATCACGCCGTAGGTCAAGCCACTGCCACCATGAACCGCAATTCCGCAAGGTTTGTTGATCACAATCAGCGCTTTGTCTTCGAAGACAATCGAGGCTTCGAGGCGCTGCAAAAGACCCTGCGCCAACGGCACAGGCTCGTCGCGCTCAGGCACGCGAACCGGCGGCACGCGCACGATATCGCCCGCTTGCAGCTTATATTCGGGTTTGATCCGTCCCTTGTTAACGCGCACTTCGCCCTTGCGCAAAATGCGGTAAATCAAGGTCTTGGGCACACCCTTGAGCCGGGCGAGAAGGAAGTTATCAATGCGCTGGCCGGCATATTCCGGCGAGACCTCCAGCAGTTGTACGGCTGGGGTCGGAGGGGCTGTAGTCGTCATGGCGCGGATGATAACAATTTTTTATGGAATTGAAGCACTTAATCATTGCTGCTATAGTCGCGAAACCCGCCAAAAGCGGCCTGGACAGCGGACTAACGGTCAAAAACCGGCCCTGACCAACGCAATTCACCAGGACGCGAGGCCGTCCTACGGGGCTTTCGCTACGTAACGGTGGAGTTTGCAGGTGTAACGAGCGCAGGTGACATGAGGCCTGAATCAAGCGGCAAAGCAGAGTTTTCACTCGCCTTGCGAGCCAATATTCATGGCCAGTTCACAAAGTGCAGTCAGCTGCGAATGACCCCGAGCGAACGCTTCGGAAACAACGCCTAAATTAGCCATGATGCGTGACCTCCCCTTTCGGAGTTCACGGTAAATGCCAACCCGCTGCGGATTCTGCGCGCGGCAGCACCCGAATTATCAGGGATACGTGTAGGGTGGAGATGCACAACCGCTGGACTGTGTAGCAATAGGCTTTATCAAGACGCTTCATCTCGTCCACAGCCGCTGGTTGATTCCTCCTCCTGACTGAGTGCTTAAGTAGCCACAGCAAGCAGGACGCGTACGTCGCGATGCCGGCCCACATTGGCCGGACCTCGCTAGACACTGGAGTGTCCAACCACACTCCTGACGCACCTGACACCGACCGTGAGAAGTCGTGTGTGCCGAACGCCGTTTCCGGCAGCCCGGAAACCGACGGTACTACATGAAAAGAATGCTGATTAACGCAACTCAACCCGAAGAGTTGCGTGTTGCACTGGTAGATGGCCAACGCCTCTACGACCTGGACATCGAATCCGGTGCACGCGAGCAGAAGAAGGCCAACATCTATAAAGGCCGGATTACTCGCATCGAACCAAGCCTTGAGGCTGCCTTTGTCGATTTCGGCTCTGAGCGCCACGGCTTCCTGCCCCTCAAAGAAATCTCCCGCGAATACTTCAAGAAAGCCCCTGAAGGCCGCGTGAACATTAAGGACGTCTTGACCGAAGGCCAGGAAGTCATTGTTCAGGTAGAAAAAGAAGAACGTGGCAACAAGGGCGCAGCCCTGACCACCTTCATCAGCCTGGCCGGTCGTTACCTCGTCCTGATGCCGAACAACCCGCGTGCCGGCGGCATCTCCCGTCGCATTGAAGGCGAAGAGCGCAATGAGTTGCGTGAAGCCCTGAATGGTCTGGTAGCACCAGCCGACATGGGCCTGATCGTCCGCACTGCCGGCCTTGGCCGCAGCAGCGAAGAAATGCAATGGGACCTCGACTACCTGCTGCAGCTCTGGACCGCGATCAAAGAAGCTTCGCTGGACCGTTCCGCGCCATTCCTGATCTACCAGGAAAGCAACGTGATCATCCGCGCTATCCGCGATTACCTGCGCCAGGACATTGGCGAAGTGTTGATCGACAGCGTTGAAGCCCAGGACGAAGCCCTGACCTTCATTCGCCAGGTAATGCCGCAGTACGCCAGCAAGATCAAGCTGTACGAAGACAGCGTTCCGCTGTTCAACCGTTTCCAGATCGAAAGCCAGATTGAGACCGCCTTCCAGCGCGTCGTCGAACTGCCTTCCGGTGGTTCCATCGTTATCGATCCAACCGAAGCACTGGTGTCCATCGACATCAACTCGGCGCGCGCTACCAAAGGCAGCGACATCGAAGAAACCGCCCTGCAGACCAACCTTGAAGCTGCCGAAGAAATCGCCCGTCAGTTGCGCCTGCGCGACATCGGCGGCCTGATCGTCATCGACTTCATCGACATGACCCCTGCCAAAAACCAGCGCGCCGTGGAAGAGAAAGTCCGCGAATGCCTGGAGGCCGACCGCGCTCGCGTGCAAGTCGGTCGCATCTCGCGCTTCGGCCTTCTGGAAATGTCGCGTCAGCGTCTGCGTCCATCGCTCGGCGAAAGCAGCGGCATCGTTTGCCCGCGCTGCAACGGCACCGGCATTATCCGTGACGTTGAATCGCTGTCTCTGGCGATTCTGCGCTTGATTGAAGAAGAAGCACTGAAAGACCGCACCGCCGAAGTGCGCGCCCAAGTGCCGATCCCGGTCGCTGCATTCTTGCTTAACGAAAAACGCAACTCGATCACCAAGATCGAACTGCGCACTCGCGCCCGCATCGTCATCCTGCCGAACGATCACCTCGAAACGCCGCACTTCGAAGTTCAGCGTCTGCGCGATGACAGCCCGGAAGCGCACGTCAATCAGTCCAGCTACGAAATCGCTGCCGCTGCCGCTGAAGTAGAAGAAGTCCAGCCAGCCGCCGCGACCCGTACCCTGGTTCGCCAGGAAGCTGCGGTCAAGACTGCGCCGGTACGTGCCAATGCTCCGGTTCCGACCGAAGTTGCCGCGCCTGCCCCGGTTGCTGCACCGGCTGCCGTGCCAGAGCCTAGCCTGTTCAAAGGCCTGGTGAAGTCGCTGGTCAGCCTGTTCGCTACCAAGGAAGAGCCTGTCGCGCCGGTTGTTGTTGAGAAGCCAGCCACAGAGCGTCCGGCCCGTAACGAAGAGCGTCGTAATGGTCGTCAACAGAGCCGCAACCGTAATGGTCGCCGCGATGAAGAACGCAAGCCTCGCGAGGAACGTGCTCCGCGTGAAGAACGCGCACCACGCGAAGAGCGCCAACCACGCGAAGCCCGTGAAGAGACCAGCACTCCAGTCGTTGCTCGCGAAGAGCGCGCTCCACGCGCCTCTCGTGAAGAACGTGCGCCGCGCGCTCCACGTGAAGATCGCAAACCACGTGGCGATCGCGAAGAGCGTCCGGTTCGTGAATTGCGCGAACCACTGGATGCTCCGGCTGCTCCAGTTGCTGCGACTGCTGTCGCCGCCGCTGAAGAGCGTCCAGCACGCCAGCCACGCGAAGAACGCGCACCACGCGCACCGCGTGAAGAACGTCAACCGCGTGCCGAACAAGCCGCTGCTGCCGTAACAGAAGAAGAAGAGCTGACCACCAACGAAGAGCAGTTGCAGGACGATGGCCAGGACAACGCCGAAGGCGATCGTCCACGCCGCCGCTCCCGTGGCCAGCGTCGTCGCAGCAACCGTCGCGAGCGTCAACGTGATGCCAACGGCAACGTGATCGAAGGTTCGGAAGAATCCGAATCCGCCGAAGGCGAAGCCAGCGAAAGCAACGAAGCGCCAAGCGCTGCCGATCTGGCCGCTGGCCTGGCTGTAACAGCAGCCGTTGCCAGCACCGTGATCAGCGCACCGGCTGAAGCCCAGGCTCACGAGCAGGCCGAACGCGCCACCGCTGCCGTGCAGGAAACTGCCCCGGTAGAAGCGCCAGTTGTTGAAGCAACTACTCCGGTAGAAGCTCCAGCCGCTCCCGAAGTTGAAGTGGCGCCGGTTCGTGAAGCACAGCCTGAAGTTCAAGCTGTTGCAGAGCCTGCTGTCGTCGCTGAGCCAATGATTGTCGCCGAACCGGTTGTAGAAACTGTTAGCGAAACAGTGACTGAAACTGTGCGCGAAGTGCGTGAAGAGCAAACCGCGTTCAACTGGGTTGCCGAGCCAGCCGCCGCCGAGCCAGTGATCGAAGCACCAGCGCCAGTCGTTGAAGCTACGGTTGTTGAAACTCCGGTGGCGCCAGCGATCATCGCCGAACCCGTTGTTGCTGCTGAGCCAGCTCCGGTGGTTGAAGCACCGGTTGCAGCCGAAGTGATTGCGCCAGTCGTCGAAGCCGCCCCGGTCAGTGCCTTGACCGAAAATGGCCGTGCGCCGAACGACCCGCGTGAAGTACGTCGTCGCCAGCGCGAAGCGAAGGAAGCTGCACTGGCTGCCGCCGCGGCACCTGCTGCTGTCGAGCCAGCAGCGGCCGTCGCTGAAGTGGTCGAGGCAGCACCTGCCCCCGCGGCCGAAGTCACTGCCGAACCGGCTGACGCGGTGATTCACGAAGCACCACGCTCCGTTCAGGAAGAGGTAGAGCAACATGAGCAAGCCCTGGAAAAAGAGCACGAGCCTAAACCCCTCGTCTGATTCCATCGGCTAATAAAAAGCCCCGCCTGGTGATCCAGGCGGGGCCTTTTTATGTCTGTCTGTTTATCCCATAGACCGAATTGCCTTCACTCTAGAGCAAGCTTCCAAGAGGTATAGCGCCGGCCAACAATGCCAATCCAGGAACAACGTGCTCGCAATCAGAAATCGTCCAACAACGCCTACTTAAAGATCAACGCCTCAGGCACATCTACGTCCCACAAAACGCCAGGATCGTCCAGCGTCACCTTGACCACCCTCGACTGAGCGAACAAGGGCTTGGCCCCACGATCACCCGACAACCCCATCAACCCAGGGCCAAAGCTGCGTCCGAACCCAACTGGATGCCCACATTCGCCCTGGTACACCGGCACGCTGATGCAATCGTCCGCAATCCCAGCCGCCACCCGCTCGATACTCGACGGCAGAATGAACGGCATGTCCCCCAGCACAATCAGCCAGCCATCAAGCTGCGAACACGCGGCAACACCTGCCGCAATGGTGTCGCCCATGCCCGTGGACTCAATCAGCACGACTTCGTATCCATACGCCTGGGCCATGCGAATCACTTGCAGGCGATCCTCGGTAGTGACCAGTACGCGCCGCTCAAAGGACGACGGCAAACCAAACAGCACCTGCTCGATGACCGACCGCACACCACTGTCGCGACCGTTACAGTCGGCCAGTAACTTGTCCTTTTCGGCACCCGCCACCTGCCGAAACCGACTGCCCTGCCCCGCCGCCAGCACGACGATGCCAATGGCCTCACTCATTGGGCCACCGATAACGGCTTTTTCTGCTTCAGTTCAACGCCATTCTTGATCGCTACGATTTCCGCCAACAGCGACAACGCAATCTCCGCCGGGGTGTGGCTACCGATGTGCAGACCGATCGGACCATGCAGCCGGTCGATGGCCTGTTGCGACAAGCCCAATTGAGCCAGGTTGTCCCGACGCTTCAGGCTGTTGACCCGCGACCCCAGTGCCCCGACATAAAACGCCTTGGAGTCCAGCGCCGTGAGCAGCGCCATGTCATCCAAGCGTGGGTCGTGAGTCAAGGCGACGATGGCCGTGCGTTCGTCGGTTTGGATATTCAGCACCGCCTCGTCCGGCATGCCTGAAACGAAACGGCCATGCTGCTCTTCCCAGCCGTAAACGAACTCAGTACGCGGGTCGCAGATCAGCACTTCAAAATCCAGCAACCGGGCCATTTCAGCGACATAACGGGAAAGCTGCCCGGCGCCGATCAACAGCAAGCGCCAGCGTGGACCGTAAATGGCGCGCAACGTTTCGCCATCAAAACTCAGCGTGTCGGTCTTGTTTGATGGCTGCAAAACCACGTGACCGGTGGCAAGATCCAGCGACCTCGCGACGATTTCATGCGCCTCACAGCGCGCCAGCAACTCAGCCACCCACTCCGGATCGCCGACACGCTCCTCGGTCAGGCGCAACGTGCCACCACACGGCAGACCGAACCGCGCCGCCTCCTCACGAGTGACACCGTAAGTGATCAATTGCACGGGCGGCCCATCGACTGGAATACGCCCATCGTGCAGCCGCGCAATCAGATCATCCTCGACACAGCCACCCGATACAGAGCCAATCACCACGCCGTCTTCACGCAAGGCCAACATGGCACCCGGCGCCCGAGGCGCGGTCCCCCAGGTCTGAACCACGCTGTACAACACCACTCGCTGACCGGCACGGCGCCATTCAAGCACGCTGCGCAGGACGTTCAGATCGACGCTGTCCATCAGGCCTCCGCCTTCTGCCAACCCTGCAACTGATAGCGAACTGGCAGGCTGCGAATACGTTTGCCGGTGGCAGCGAAGATCGCGTTGCACAACGCTGGCGCAATCGGCGGCACACCCGGTTCACCGACACCGCCCAACGGCACAGTGCCCGGCGGCGTGACCAGATGCACAGCGACCTCTTTTGGTGCCAGAGACATGCGCGCCACTTCGTACATGTGGAAATTGTCCTGCTGGACTTTGCCATCCTTGAAGCTGATCTCTCCAAGTACCGCGTTACCGATCCCCATCACACAGGCGCCTTCGAACTGCGAGCGGATACGTTCGGGATTGATCTGCGGGCCGCAATCCACAGCGATATCAGCCTTGTGTACGATCAACGTGCCGTCGTCTTTGACTTCGACTTCGATCACCGCTGCCACATAGGTGACGAAGCTGTAATGCACCGCCAGCCCCAAGCCTCGCCCCTTGGGTAACTTGCGGCCCCACCCGGCAGCCTTGGCGGCGGTTTCCAGCACGGTGCGCATGCGAGCGGTATCGATCGGATAGCGCTCGGGAGACTCGCCGTAGTTCCACTCTTCACTCAAGGTGCGAGGATCAATCTGACGGTCCGGGCCGAGCAGTTTGATCTGATACTTGAGCGGATCCTGACCGGCCTTATGAGCCAACTCATCGACGAAGGTCTGAATGGCGAAACCATGAGGAATGTTCGACACCGAGCGATACCAGCCGACCCGGGTGTGGACCGTCGCTTGCGGATTTTCCAGGCGCACGTTGGGAATCGCGTAGGCCATGTTGGTGAAGCCCATACCCAGCTCAAACGCGGCTTCGTGGTTCATGCCCGGAGCAAACAACGCAGTGATACTCGGCGCAACGGTACGGTGCAACCAGCCGGACGGCATGCCGTCCTTGTTCAGGCTGGCCTTCAGATACTCGGCGGACACGGTGTGAAAATAAGAGCAGTGGATGTCGTCTTCACGGGTCCACTGCACGCGCACGGCCTTGCCGGGGAATTCTTTGGCAAGAATGGCCGCTTCGATGATGAAATCCGGCTTGGATTTACGCCCGAAACCGCCGCCCAGCAAAGTGACGTTGACGGTGACGTTATCGAACGGTAAACCGAGGCGCTCGCTGATTCGTTCGCGAGTAACTTGCGGAGCCTGGCTTGGCGCCCACGCTTCGCACACGCCGTCCTTGAAGCGAGCAATGGCAACCATCGGCTCCATCGGCGACTGAGCCAGATGCGGCAAATAGTATGACGCCTCGAGCGTGCTGCCAGCGCTGCTAAGGGCCTTGTCGATATCACCGGTGTTGCGCACCACTTTGCCTGGCTTGAGAGCGGCGGCTTCCAACTCTTTGCGGTAGGCAAGCGAATCGTAGCGGGCGTTAGCGCCGTCATCCCATTCGATGTTCAGCGCTTCGCGGCCCTTGATCGCGGCCCAAGTGTTGCTGGCCACTACGGCTACACCGCCCAGCGGTTGAAACTCCGAGGGCAGCGGACGGCTTTCGATCTGTAAGACCTTGATCACACCGGGGACTTTCATCGCCGCACTGTCATCAAAGGATTTGACCTTGCCGCCATAGACCGCTGGCCTGGCAATGGTGGCGTAGAGCATGCCGTCGAAATGGACATCGGCACCGAAGACTGCGCGTCCATTGACGATGTCGGCACCGTCGACCGCGCGCACACCTTCCTTGCCGATGTAGCGGAACTCTGACGGTTGCTTGAGCCGCAGACTTTCACGGGCCGGCACCGGCAGCGCGCCGGCAGCGGCGGCTAACGCGCCGTAACCCAGTTCACGACCAGTGGGCTGGTGAATGACCTTGTGCAGTTGCGCATGGCATTCGCCAAGCGGCACTTTCCATTGGTCAGCGGCAGCTTGTTCGAGCAGGGTTCGCGCGGCAGCACCGCAGCGGCGCATCGGTTCGTACCAATGGCGCATGCTGCGCGAGCCGTCGGTGTCTTGGTTGCCGAAGCGCACTTCATCACCCGGCGCCTGTTGCACTTTGACCAGCGCCCAATCGGCGTCCAGTTCATCGGCCACCACCATGCTCAGGCTGGTGCGTATGCCCTGGCCCATTTCAGAACGGTTGCACACCACGGTCACCGTGCCGTCGGCGGCGATGCTGATGTAAACCTTCGGATCGTCGATCCAGCCGTTGGGCATGCCATCGGCGCCGAATTTCTTGGGTTTGTCTTCGGCGAACACATCCTGCCAACCCCAACTTGCGGCGAGCACCAGCGCACCGGTGGCTCCGACGCCTTTGAGGAACCCGCGACGACCGGGATTACTCAAGTTGCTCAGGGCGAAATCATTCGGTAATTGGCTCATGCCTTGGCCTCCGTCAGGTGGGTGGAGGCTTGGCGGATTGCAGTCTTGATGCGGTTGTAGGTGCCACAACGGCAAATATTGCCGACCATCGCTTCTTCTATTTGCTCATCGCTGGGGTTGGGATTGATTTTGAGCAGTGCAGTGGCGGACATGATTTGCCCGCCCTGACAGAAACCACACTGTGCCACGGCGGTGTCGAGCCAAGCTTGCTGGACGATTTGACCCACCGGATCAGCGTGCAAGTTGTCGATGGTGTTGACGTTTTTACCGACCACCGAGCCGATGGGCGTGATGCAACTGCGTGCAGGCAAACCGTCGATATGGATGGTGCAGGCGCCACATAGGCCCATGCCGCATCCGAATTTAGTGCCGTTGTAACCTGCCACGTCGCGGATTGCCCAGAGCAGCGGCATGTCTGACGTGACGTCGAGTTGATGGTCTTGACCGTTGAGTTTCAGGGTAATCATGGGCACGCCCGCACAGGTATTTAGAGTAGGGGTCGAGCAATCTGCCACCGGAATTGGCGGAGGGTTAATGCAGATCGGCTCAGGCTAATGGGCTCTCTTACACAGACAACAACGTCTGTATCGGGCCTTCGATGGTGCAAATGTTTGCATCGTTAGGCAGCTAAGTTAACCCAGCATTAACAAAAAAGCCCTGCACAATTGAAGATGTGCAGGGCTTTTAAGTCAGCCTTAAGACTTAGCTTCAATAACGATTAGGCTCCATTTCCAGATCCACATTGAATCGTTGTGAAATGTCTTTCTGAATGCGCTGCGCCAGGTTCAGCAACTGTAGGCCCGTCGCGGCGCCGTAGTTGACCAATACCAGCGCCTGCAACGTATGAACGCCGGCGTCGCCGTCACGAAAACCTTTCCAACCGGCACGTTCGATCAGCCAACCGGCGGCCAGTTTCATTTGCCCGTCAGGTTGCGCGTAAGCCACCAGATCGGGGTATTGCACTTTGAGCTGCGCAACCCGCGCTGCAGACACCAAAGGGTTCTTGAAAAAGCTGCCGGCGTTGCCGAGCACCGACGGATCAGGCAGTTTTTCACGGCGAATACTGCAAATCGCCTGGCTGACATCACCGGGCGTCGGGTGGTCGATGCCTTGTTCGCTAAGACGCTGACGCACAGGGCCGTATTCCAGATGAAGGTGCGCGGTCCGATGGAGATTGAAACGTACCCGCAGAATCAACCAGCGCCCCGGCTCCTGTTTGAACAGGCTGTCGCGGTAGGAAAAATTGCATTCTTGTAAGGTGAAATCACGTAGCGCACCGCTCTGCCGATCCAGCGCAGTGAGGCCCGCGAACACATCTTTGATCTCCACGCCATAAGCCCCAATGTTCTGCATCGGCGCCGCACCGACCGTCCCGGGAATCAGGCTAAGATTTTCCAGGCCTGCCAAGCCTTGGGCCAGGGTGTGTTGCACAAACGGATGCCAAGACTCCCCCGCCTCAGCTTCAATCACGACATGGCTGCCGTCATCGCTCAACAGACGAATACCGCGTGTCGCCATCCGCAGCACCAGCGCCTGAATATCCGCGGTCAGCAGCAAGTTGCTGCCGCCGCCAATCACCAACAACGGCAACGCGTTCGTGACGGCATAAGCCAGCGCTTCGCGCACTTGCGCATCGCTGTGGGCTTCGGCAAACAGCTGCGCAAAAACGTCAACACCAAAACTGTTGAACGGTTTTAGGGAGACTCCCGGTTGTATGTGCAAACTCATAACCGTCCCTTCAACTCGATCACCAGCAGGTCACTGGCGCGTTCGATCAAATCCAGCACGTGCTCAAAACCCTGATCACCGTCGTGGTAAGGGTCCGGCACTTCATCGAGTTCCGACTCGTAGCGGCGCAGGAACAAGTCCAGCTCAGCCTTACCCTGAGCAGGCTGCAAACCCTTGAGGTGGCGCAGGTTGCTGTTATCCATCGCTAAAATCAGATCATAGGTCGCGAAATCGGCGCGACTCACTTGCTGGGCGCGCTGGGCGGACAGATCGTAACCGCGCCGCTTGGCCGCCGCTTGGCTACGCTTGTCCGGCGCATTGCCCACGTGCCAGTCACCCGTGCCGGCGGAAGCGACTTCGATTTGATCGGCCAGCCCCGCGTCACGCAGTTTCTGTCGCAGCACCCCTTCGGCCGTGGGCGAGCGACAAATATTACCCAGGCAGACGAACAGAACCCGCATCAGGCCTCCAGCAGGCGACGAACGCGCTCAAGGTCTTCGACGGTATCGACGCCGGTTGGAGGGGCGATCAGTGCGTCGGCAACGTGAATCCGCACGCCGTGCCACAGAGCACGCAACTGTTCCAGAGATTCGGTGTTTTCCAGCCAGCAAGGGCCCCAGCTGACGAAGTCATGCAAAAAACCGGCGCGGTAGGCATAGATGCCAATGTGGCGACGGTACGGCACGCCTTCCGGCAGCTGGTCGCGGTTCTTGGCGAACGCATCGCGGGCCCACGGCAACGTGGAACGGCTGAAGGTCAGCGCCAGACCATTGAGGTCGCTAACGACCTTGACCACGTTGGGATTGAACAAGGTTTCCACGTCCTCGATCGGCTCAGCCAGCGTGGCCATGCTTGCTTCGGTGTGGGCGGCCAGGTTGGCAGCGACTTGATCGATCACGCTCGGCGGGATCAGCGGCTCGTCGCCCTGGACGTTGACCACGATGGCGTCGGGCGCCAGACCAAGTTTTGCGGCCACCTCGGCCAAACGGTCGGTGCCGGAATTATGGTCTTCGCGGGTCAGCACCACTTCGGCGCCAAACCCCTTGCAGGCCTCGACGATGCGCGCATCGTCAGTGGCGACGACCACACGCTTAGCGCTACTTTTGCTGGCCTGTTCCCAGACGTGCTGAATCATCGGCTTACCCGCGATCAGTAGCAGTGGCTTGCCCGGCAGGCGGGTAGAGGCGTAACGCGATGGAATGACAACGGTAAAGGCTGTGGTCATTTATCCAGACGCTCGTCGGTGGTCAGGGTACGCGCTTCGGTTTCGAGCATCACCGGGATGCCATCGCGAATCGGGTAGGCCAGGCCGGCGCCCTTGCTGATCAGCTCCGTTTTGTCGGCGCTGAGCTTGAGCGGACCTTTGCAGACCGGGCAAGCGAGAATATCGAGCAATTTGGTGTCCATGAGCATTCCCTGGATAAAACTGAGTTAAGGCAAAAGACGAGCCGGCAACAGGCGCATCAACTGGGTATCGAACCAGGCCACAAAGGCCGGCGAAGGCACCGCATCAACCGCCAGGTACCACCAATCGGGGGCGGCGAAGGCACGGCACTTCACCGCGTCTTTTTCCGTCATGACCAACGGCAATGACGGTTTGAAATTCAAGGCCTGAACGCTGTATTCGGCGTGATCGGCAAACGCATGCGGGACCGGCTGCCAGTGTAGCGTCTGGAGGGTCGTGAAGAAACGCTGTGGGTTACCGATCCCGGCGACCGCGTGCAGCGCTTGTCCAACGGCAAAGTGGTCGAGGGGACGACGCTCGCCGCTTTGCAGATTGACCAATGCGGAGGGCTGCAGTGCAAAACAAAAACCGCCCTCATGGTCAGCACTCGCGCCGTTGAACAACACCGCATCCACGCTTTGCAGCCGTTCGAGCGGTTCACGCAAAGGCCCGGCGGGCAAGCAACGTTTGTTGCCCAGGCCACGAGCTGCGTCAATCAACACCAGCTCCAGGTCCCGCGCCAGCCGGTAATGCTGCAGGCCGTCATCGGACAGGATCAGGTCCAGCGGTTCGCTCGCCAGCAACGCTTTGACGGCACGGCTGCGCTCAGGATCGATCATCAAGGGCACGCCCGTCCGCTGAACGATCAGCAGTGGCTCATCGCCGACAACCCCGGCGCTCTGATCGACCTCGACCCGCCATGGCAGTTGCGGCGGTTTGGCGCCATAACCGCGGCTCACCACGCCAACCCGCAAGCCGCGGCGCTGGCAGTGCTGGATCATCCACAGAATCAACGGCGTCTTGCCAGTACCGCCTACGGTGATGTTGCCGACGACGATCAGCGGCACCGACGGTTGAAAGATCTCGCCTTCCCCCGCTAAAAAGCGATTGCGTTTGGCGGTGACAACACGCCGATACAACCACTCAAGCGGCCGCAGCAGTCTCAGGGCCGGATGACCGTCATACCAGGCGGCGAGCAATCGATCAGACATGGCCATCAGTGCGCCGGCGCCGCCTCGACAGTGGTCATGCGCAGGTGGCTGAACCCCAGCTTACCGGCGGCGTCCATCGCCGTGATCACTGCCTGGTGCTGAGTCTTGCCGTCAGCACTAATAGACAACGGCATATGAGTGTCTCCGTTGGACTCTTTCTGCAACGCATCCATCAAACTGGCGAGGTCGTTCTTCGGCAACAACTGGTTGTTAACCGAAAAGACCCCTTCAGCACTGATGGCGATGTCCAGTTGCTTGAGCTGCTGATCTTCATCTGGCGAGCCACTCACCGCCTCCGGCAGATCAACACGTAACTGGGTTTCACGAGTAAACGTGGTGGTAACCACGAAAAACAGCAGCAGGATGAACACCACGTCGATCAGCGACGCGAGGTTGATGTCCACATTCTCCCGTTGCTTGCGGCGGAATTTCACGCTTTGCCCTCGGCCAGGTCCACGTCACGGTCACCCTGCACCACCTCGACCAGTTTGATCGCTTCCTGCTCCATACCCACCACCAGCTCATCGATCCGGCGTTGCAGGAAACGGTGAAAAAACACCGACGGAATACCCACCATCAGGCCCGCAGCGGTGGTAATCAGCGCCTTGGAAATACCCCCCGCGAGCACCGCGGCATTGGTGGTCATGCCCGAGCCCATGAATGCACTGAAAATATCGATCATGCCCAGCACCGTCCCCAGCAAACCGAGCAACGGGGCCATGGCGGCAATAGTGCCCAAGGCGTTGATATAGCGCTCAAGTTCGTGAATCACGCGGGCAGCGGCCTCTTCGATGCACTCCTTCATAATCTCGCGACCATGTTTGGAGTTGGCCAGGCCCGCAGCCAGGATCTCGCCCAACGGGGAGTTGGCGCGCAGTTCCTTGAGCTTTTCCTTATTAAGTTGTTTGTCCTTGATCCAGACCCACACTTGCCCGAGCAAGTGCGCCGGGGTCACGCGACTGGCGCGCAGGGTCCACAGACGTTCGGCGACGATCGCCATGGCCGCGATGGAACTCAGAATGATCGGCAGCATCATCCAGCCGCCGGATTTGACCAATTCCCACACAGTGACAGTCCCCTCGAAAAAGTGCGCCACTCTAACATAGGGGGGTGGCGCACCGAAGACCGTGATGTGGTATCCCGTCCGCCTGTAATAACTCCTGGTTATTTGTTTTGCGCAGGAGTATCGCGCCAGAAACGTCGTTGTTGACGCAGGGTCCGGGGCGGTTTGAACGTCCCCAATTGCAGTTGGATGGCGCCCTGCTCGACGCTGTCGTAGATGCGCATGCCTCGCTTGCGATAGCGCGCCATAACCATCGGATGGGGATGCCCGAAGGCATTTCCATGACCTCGGGAAATCAGCACTGCTTTGGGCTGGAGCCCGTTCAGCAGCGCGGCGGATGATGAACTGCGACTGCCGTGGTGCGGCGCCTGCAACCAGTCGGTGCTGACTGCCAGCGGACTGTCCAGCAGCGCGCGTTCGGCGCTGGTATCGATGTCGCCGGTCAATAACAATCGCTCACCCTTGGCATCGATCTGTAGCACACAGGATTTCTGATTACTTTCGGTGGCTGAAGACCATTGCCAAAGTTCAAACCTCACCCCATCCCAGGTCCACTGCTCACCACTCTCGCAAGCCTTGGCGTGTAACTCGATGGGCAACGCCAGGGGATCACCGCTGAGCACTCGCTTCACCGGCAGCCCCTTGGCGACCGCCCGCGCGCCGCCAGCGTGATCGGCATCGGCGTGACTGACTAACATCAGATCGATTGATTGCACTCCCAGCTTGCGCAAAGACGGCAACACGACACGCTCACCCAGATCAAAATCACCAAAACGCGGGCCGGTGTCATACAGCAGCGTGTGATGCCGTGTGCGCACCAGAATCGCTAGCCCCTGGCCAACGTCCATCTGCCATACCTCGGCCAATCCATCCGGTAACGGTTCCCTGGGCGGGAACACCAGTAGCAATAACATCGGCCAACCCAGTGGGCGCAACGGCGTACCACTGGGGAGCAATAGAAGAAAGGCCCCCAGCGCACCCAGCCCCCACACCCCAATAGGAATCGCCACAGGCATCCACGCAGGCAATTGACCGGCCATTAACGCGAGGCCTTTGAACAGAACATCGATCAGCCCCCCGGCCAACCACAGCAATCCTTCCCCGACATAAGGTATGGGTAGCAGCAACGTCCCCAACAAAGCGGGCGGCAGTACCGTAAGACTGATCCAGGGCACCGCCAGCAGATTAGCCAACGGACCGCTGAGGCTGACCGGAAGCCCCAGCACCATTAACAGCGGAAACAAGCCGAGGGCCATCAGCCATTGCGCGCGGGTCCAGGTTTGCCACCAGCGCCAGGGCCCCAGCCGACCGCTGAAGGTAAAAATCAGCAGGGCCACCGCCGCGAAGGACAACCAGAAACCCGGCAGCAGGCTCGCCAACGGATCCAGCAGCAACACGCCATTGAGCGCCAGCAACAACGGCCACCAGGCGCCCAGGTGCCGAAACCGCAAACGCCACAACAGCAACAGGCCGATCATCACGCAGGCTCGTCGTACCGGGGTCTCGAAACCGGCCAACAGGCCGTAACCGAGCGCCGCCGAAAATGCCAGACCACAGGCCCACGGGAGCCAGGGCAAACGCTTCGGCCATAGGCCGTAACGAGCCAGCCCGGCAATTAGCACGTAAACCATCCCGGCCAGCAAACCGATGTGCTGTCCGGAAATAACCAGCAGATGCACCGTCCCGGTGTCTTGCAGCACCTGCCAGTCCTCGCGACTTAGCCCCGCACCGTCCCCGAGCACCAACGCGGCCAGTGCGCCTGTTCGCCCCTGAGCATCGACGCTGAGCAAACGCTGCCGGACGCTGTCGCGCCAGGCCCATTGGGCTTGACTCAAACGCTGGCCATCCTTGACCGTCCCGGTAGCACCGACGCGTTGCGCCAGCAGCCAGGCGTCATAATCGAAGGCATGGGGGTTGAGCAGTCCCGCCGGACGCTTCAACTTCACCGCCAACCGCCAACGTTCGCCACTGTTGACCGGCGGCCCGCCATACCACGCCAGACGCATCAACGACGGCAACGCGCCATGGCGTGACCGAGCGTCGGCCAGTTCGAAACGCACCACCGCGTCATTGTTCTGCGGCAACCCGATGACTCGCCCCTCAACCCAACGAGTCTCGCCATCGAGGTCTGCGTGCAAACGATCATTCACCGCCCACTGCGCACTCGCACACGCCCAACTGAAGCCGAACAAAAAAAACGCTAACGGATAAGTCCTGAATGGCAGCAGCATCAAACCCACTACGGGCATCAATAGCCACAAACCTGTCGGCGGCAATGCCGGTAAAAAACACAACGCCAAAAGCCCCAGCCCCAGCGCGACCATCCCTGTGCGCATAAGTCCGTCCTTGAGAGTCCCCTCCTAGGCATAGCCTTCTCTGCGTACAGGTGTCGTTATTAATTGTCACAAAGTCTGAATGGGTGGTTTATAGAATCCAGACATACTTGCCGCCTGAACCGACCGAGAAGCCTTATGCCCCGGCGCCTATTCAAACGTTACATGCCAGACCCGACCAGCATCAGGGAACACAAATCCTTACGCTTTCTCGGAACCCTGCTGCATGACCCTAACCTCTGGCACCTCAATCGTCATTCTGTCGCCCGTGCCATGGCGGTGGGTCTGTTCGCGGCGTTTCTACCCATTCCGTTGCAGATGCTGGTCGCGGCTTTCCTCGCCATTATGGTTCGAGGCAACCTGCCCATCGCCGTGAGTCTGGTCTGGCTGACCAACCCGATCACCATGCCGGCGGTGTTCTTTTGCACGTATCAGGCAGGGGCCTGGCTAATGGACGTGCCCACCCGGCAACTGCCAGAAACGCTGACCTGGGAGTGGATCAGTGGCGAACTTTCGACGCTGTGGCAACCGTTTCTGCTGGGGTCGGTGGTGACGGGGCTGGTACTGGGCGCCCTCGCCTACTGCGTGGTGATGATGTATTGGCGCTGGTGGGTGGCCCGGCAGTGGAAGCGGCGCAAAAAAAAACGGCTGTAGAAACGCAAAACGGCCTCCCTTTTGGGGAGGCCGTTTTTATACGGTGCCTGGAGCTGACGCCGTCTCGATCAGGTACGCATCCCGCGCCCACTCACCAGCAGCCGTGCGCATCCAACGTAC
Source organism: Pseudomonas sp. DC1.2 (assembly GCF_034351645.1). Taxonomy (NCBI): domain Bacteria; kingdom Pseudomonadati; phylum Pseudomonadota; class Gammaproteobacteria; order Pseudomonadales; family Pseudomonadaceae; genus Pseudomonas; species Pseudomonas sp. DC1.2. Next base: position 4,005,397 of record NZ_CP133782.1, read on the forward strand.
AACACCACCGTCGCCACTAGCATGAACGTAATAGCGACGCTGATTTTGATGTCCGAAACGCCAAGAATGCCGTAGCGGAAGGCATTGACCATGTGCAGCACTGGGTTGGCCAGCGATACGGTCTGCCAGAACGGCGGCAGCAAGGTGATCGAATAGAACACCCCGCCGAGGTACGTCAGCGGTGTCAGCACAAACGTGGGGATGATCGAGATGTCATCGAAGTTACGCGCAAACACGGCGTTGATGAAGCCCAGCAGCGAGAAGATCGTCGCCGTCAGTACAACCACCAGAATGGTCACGCCCAGATGATGCACCTGCAAATCGGTGAAGAACAGCGACAGCAGAGTGACAATGACACCGACCATCAGCCCGCGAAGCACACCGCCCAGGGTGTAGCCAATCAAAATCGTATGCGGCGACACCGGCGAGACCATCAACTCCTCGATGGAGCGCTGGAACTTGCTGCCGAAGAAACTCGACACCACGTTGCCGTATGAGTTGGTGATCACCGACATCATGATCAGCCCCGGCACGATGTACTCCATGTACGTGAAGCCACCCATGCCACCAATCTGCTTACCGATCAGGTTGCCGAAGATCACGAAGTACAAAACCATGGTGATCGCTGGCGGCAGCAGGGTCTGCGGCCAGATCCGGGTAAAGCGCCGGACCTCGCGGTAAACGATGGTATTGAGGGCAACGAGGTTGGGTTGCAGTTCGGAACTCATACCGCCACCTTCGACAGATTTTTCTCCACCAGAGACACGAACAACTCCTCGAGGCGATTAGTTTTGTTACGCAGACTCAATACTTCGATCTGCTGCTGCGCCAACTGGGTGAACAGCGCCGTGATCCCCATGGCCTTGTCCACCTGAACTTCCAGCGTGTGGCTATCAAGCAAACGGGTCGGATAACCGAGCAGTTGCGGCGCGACGCTCAGATCGTTTTTGATATCGAGCAGGAAAGTTTCCACATGCAGTTGGCTAAGCAACTGCTTCATGCTGGTGTTCTCGACGATCGTGCCATGGTCGATGATGCCGATGTTGCGGCACAACTGCTCAGCCTCTTCCAGGTAATGGGTAGTGAGGATAATCGTGATGCCTTTCTGGTTGAGCTCGGTAAGAAAGGTCCACATCGAACGACGCAGTTCGATGTCTACTCCAGCGGTGGGTTCGTCAAGGATTAGCAGACGAGGCTCGTGAACCAGCGCGCGCGCGATCATCAGGCGACGTTTCATACCGCCGGACAGCGAACGAGACGGTACATCGCGCTTATCCCACAGACCGAGCTGGGTCAGGTACTGCTCGGCGCGTTCCTTAGCGATTTTTGCCGGGATGCCGTAGTAACCGGCCTGCGTCACGACAATGTCGAAAGTCTTTTCAAACTGGTTGAAATTAAATTCCTGAGGCACCACACCGATGCAGCGTTTGAGCGCTGCCGGGTTCTTGTCCAGGTCGTGGCCAAAGATATTAACCGTGCCGCTGGTCTTGTTAACCAGCGTGGAAAGAATGCCGATGGTGGTGGATTTGCCGGCACCGTTGGGGCCGAGCAAGGCGAAAAAATCACCTTCGGCAACATCCAGATCGATACCACTCAATGCCTGGAAACCGTTGCCGTAAGTTTTGGTTAGCTGCCGGATGGACAGAGCGGAACTCATATCGGATTTACGCACCAAGAAGGGAGGAAAAGAATAAGTAAGGGCGGGCGGCGGACAATACAACCACGGCGCAAGAGTGCGATGGTGCTTGTCGCCGCCACACAAGTACAGTCAAGTGTGTCGATAGTGAGTATTAAGTCAACGCGGTCATGACTGCTTTCTGATACGCAGGACGCTGTTTCAGGCGGGCATACCAAGCCTCGATATGAGGTTGCGGCGCTCGTTCGATCGGCATTTCGAACCAGGCATAAATGAAGCAGCCCAAGGGAATGTCACCCATGCCGATATCGTCGCCCGACAGGTACGACTTGGAAGCGAGTGCCTGATCGACCATCGACAGCAAGCCGTCACACTCCTTGATAGCCGCATTGATGGCTGTCCAGTCCTGTTGCTCCTTCGGGGTGCGTAACACGCCCCAAAATACGTTGCGAAACGGGCCGGCAAAACTTGAAGAAGTCCAATCCATCCATTTGTCGGCAGCAGCCCGTGCCTGCAAGTCAATTGGATACCAGGCCGTTGCGTTGGCATGACGAGCCATCAGATAACGCACGATGGCATTCGACTCCCACAACACAAAACCGTCATCCTCGATCACGGGAACGCGACCATTGGGGTTCATCGCTCGGTACTGCGGTGTGTCGACGACACCGAAGGCACCGCCGGCATCAATGGCCTCATACGCAAGGCCCAGCTCCTCGGCGGCCCACAAAGGTTTTCTGACATTCGACGAATTTTTCCGACCCCAGATCTTCAGCATGACCGCCTCTATTTGGATAAATGCGCAGGCAGCATACGCCGGATCAGGCGCGACTCAAATCGCTCTGCATATCACCCAACAAGGTCGGCAGTTGCTCACCGAACAGATGCGGATAGCACTTTTGCAAGTGCTCAAAAAAGAACACCTCAGGCACATCGGTGAAATGACCGTGGTCCACCAGATACTCCATCAACTGTTCTCCGTCGCGGTTGAACGGGTGAAAAACGCTGTCGTTCAGCCCATCGAACTCCAAGGGCGCGACGTTGAATAACTCACAGAGCTTTTGATTGAACGCCGGCGTGGCTTTGACCCATCGCTCATTCAGATACAACTCGGTATAGCCGTGCATGGCAAACACGTCACTTTTGAGCAATTCGAGCAAGCGCGGGGTCGACAGGTGATTGCGCACATCCGCCAGGCCAATGCGTGCAGGGATACCGCAATGCCGCGCGCAGGCAGCTAGTAGCGTGGCTTTGGGCACGCAATAGCTCTCGCCCTTTTCCAGCGCGTAACTTGCGCACAAGGTTTCGGAATCGCGACTGAAAGTGTAAGGGTTGTAACGCACGGCCTCGCGCACGGCGTAATAGAGATTTATCGCTTGCTCAAGCGGATCATGACCTACGCCGCGATGTTTTTCGGCGAACTCCACCACAGCCGGATGGTCACTATTGATGAAGCGGCCGGGTCTAAGATACTCGCGCATGAGGATAGTCTCCTGGAGAAGCTTCGAGTCTAGCGACAGCTTTAGCACAGAGATAACGACGTTTCGGCCAAACATCGGCGCTTTACAGCTTGCTCAACGAACGATTTCCGAGACCTGTTGCCAACAGGTCTTACAAAACCCATCCAAGGTTTCCCACGATTTCAATCACATTGCTCTGACCACCCAGTTTCGCGGATGCCGTCTAAGCTCTGAAAGTTGGTTTTGCCCTGGTTTCACGGAGGATTAAATATGCTGTTGTTGTGGATACTGGTTCTGGTCATCGGAATCGCCTGGTTGGCCCACCGCCGCACCGCACCGCTACCAGCCTTGGGCATTGTTGCCGTTTATGTTGTGGCAATGGGCGCCTTCAGCCATGCACCAGGCTGGCTGCTACTGATTTTTTGGGTATTGATCGCTGCAGTCGCAACCCCTCTACTGCTGCCCGACCTGCGCCGTAAGTTTTTCAGCGCGCCACTGTTCAGTTGGTTTCAGAAGACCCTGCCACCGATGTCGCAAACCGAGCGCGATGCCATCGATGCCGGCACGGTGTGGTGGGACGGCGAGCTGTTCAGCGGGCGGCCGGACTGGAACAAACTGCTGTCCTACCCAAAAGTGCAACTGAGCGACGAGGAACAGGCTTTTATTGACGGCCCGACCGAAGAACTCTGCGCCATGGTCAGCGACTGGCAGATTGGCCAAGCCATGGACCTGCCGCCGGAAGCATGGACGCACATCAAGGAGCATGGTTTCTTCGCCCTGATCATTCCCAAGGAATTTGGCGGAAAGGGCTTTTCAGCCTATGCCCACTCCCAGGTGGCAATGAAACTGGCGACCCGCAGTGGCGATCTCGCGTCCACCGTAATGGTCCCCAACTCCCTCGGCCCAGCCGAACTGCTGCTGCATTACGGCACCGATGAACAGCGTAACCACTACCTGCCTCGACTGGCCCGAGGCGACGATATTCCGTGCTTTGCATTGACCGGCCCGCTGGCTGGCTCCGATGCAGGGGCAATGCCGGATACCGGAGTCATCTGCAAAGGCGAATGGGACGGTAAGGAAACCCTCGGCCTGCGCCTGAACTGGGAAAAACGCTATATCACGCTTGGCCCGGTGGCCACGCTGCTAGGCCTTGCGTTCAAGGCCTACGACCCGGAACACCTGCTGGGCGACAAGGAAGACTTGGGCATCAGCCTGGCGCTCATCCCGACCGATACCGTCGGGGTTGAAATAGGTCGCCGTCACATGCCGTTGGGCGCAGCCTTCATGAACGGTCCGAACTCCGGCAAGGACGTGTTCATCCCGTTGGAGTTCTTGATTGGCGGCCAGGAGATGCTCGGCAAGGGTTGGATGATGCTGATGAACTGCCTGTCGGTGGGCCGGTCGATTTCGCTGCCCGCTGTCGGCACTGGTGCGGCCAAGTTCACCAGCCTGGTCACCGGCCAGTACGCCCAAGTACGCGAACAGTTCAACGTCCCGCTGTCGGCATT